>CAXHBH010000019.1:0-29467 GCA_964014735.1 uncultured Flavobacteriaceae bacterium
AAAAGGTTTGACGTTCCCATTTTGATGGCAAAAGTAAGACGCAAAAAAAGAGGGTGCTATGAAACAACGCTCACAGTATTAGAAGCCAAACCCAATTCAAAAATAGATTACGCCATCACAGATATGTTTTATGATCAATTGGAGATGCTTATTAAGGAAGATCCATCCTTATATTTTTGGACACATAATCGGTTTAAGCTGATGCGACAAAAGCAGTAATCACCGCTTCAATTTTTTTAATATTATCTGCCATTTTAGCTTTTGTTTTAGCCTCACCGTATAAGCGAATAATAGGTTCGGTATTGGATTTGCGTAAGTGAATCCATGAGTCTTCAAAATCAATTTTAACTCCGTCAATAGTAATTACTTGCTCATCAGCAAAAGCATCAGCTACAGCAGCGAGCAACGCATTTGGATCCCATGAAGAAGAAAGTGCAATTTTCTTTTTATCCATCACATATGAAGTATAACGTTCTTTAAGTGCCGATACGCTTATTTTTTCTTTAGCCAGGTAAGACAAGAAAAGTGCAATACCAACAAGAGCATCACGTCCATAGTGCAAAGCAGGTAGAATCACTCCTCCATTTCCTTCACCACCAATAAGGGCGTTAACTTCTTTCATTTTTGTAACCACATGTACCTCGCCTACTGCACTAGCGTGATAAGCCACACCATATTCATTTGCCAAATCAGCAAGCGCTCTTGAGGAAGATAAATTAGAAACAACATCCCCATTCTCAGTTTGCAATAAATAATCAGCGCAAGCTACAAGAGTGTATTCTTCACCAAATAAAAATCCATTTTCGTCCATAAAAACCAAGCGATCTACGTCCGGGTCAACGGCTATGCCTAAATCAGCATGATGTGTTGTTACAGCATAAGACAAATCAAATAAGTGTTCCTTCAGAGGCTCTGGATTATGTGAAAATTCGCCATTTGGCAAACAATGAATTTTATGCACATTTACACCTAAGTGATCCAGCAACATGGGAACTGCAACACCCCCAGAAGAATTCACACCATCAACAACTGCACTAAAACTTGCTGCTTTGATGGCGTTAATATCTACTTGTGGGAGTTTAAGAATTGCATCCACATGTGCCTTAAGCGCATCAGTAACAACACATATTTCACCAAGGTCATCAACACCGACAAAATCAAAGGACTGTCTTTTAACATATTGCATCAATTCAGCTCCATCTTCAGCGCTTATAAATTCGCCTTTACTGTTTAATAGTTTTAATGCATTCCACTCTTTGGGATTATGACTGGCGGTAATTACAATACCGCCTTGTGATTGTTTTCGGATAACTTCCATTTCAACAGTGGGAGTAGTAGAAAGTCCTACATCAATCACATCGATTCCTAGACTAACAAGAGTTTGCTGAACAAGACCTTGAATCATTGGACCTGAAATGCGCGCATCGCGACCCACAACAACAGTAGCAGACTTATGTTTGGTTTTGACCCAACTGCCATATGCTGCTGCAAAAGCAACCACATCAACAGCTGTTAGATTCTGGTTGATTCCCCCACCAATAGTGCCACGAATCCCTGATACAGACGCAATTAAAGTCATATTTTTGTTTTGACAAATATAAGCATACACACACACCTATGAATTATTTAGCTCATTTGGCTTTGTCTTATCTATCAGCTGGCTTGGTTGTGGAGAATTTTACAGGTGACCATGTTCGCAACAAAGACTTGGATAAATTCACAAAAGAAGTGCAACTGGGAATTGATATGCATCGCAGTATCGACAACTTCACGGACACACATATATCATCTATAAGCATGAGAAAAAAAAATTGAGGAATAAAGGCATATAAGCAGGATCTTGGTTGATATTTATTACGATCATTTTCTAGCCTTGTCTTTTGAAACAATTCACCATCAATCTTTAGGAAAATTCAACGATAACGTAACGGCACTACTGCAAGAAAACATTAATGTAATGCCGTCATCTGCACAAGCATATTTAAGAGCCATCCAATCCCAAAATTGGTTATTTCAATACAGCAATATTGATGGAATCAACGCTATATTTAATAAAATGGCAAATCGTTCTGGCCTAAAACCAATAAAGTTGGGTGCAAAAACTCTTGAACGCAACTATGATTTTTTTAAGACACAATTTTTAGAATTCTATCCCGAGCTCATTAGGCATTGCTATCCGTTTAAAAAAGAAGGCCTACACTAATAAAACTTAACTAAAATCAATTATATTCGAAGATTGACTTTGCTATGAAAAATACAATTATTGTTAAAGGTACTCGAGTGCATAACTTGCAAAATATTGATGTGGAAATCCCACGCAATGAGCTTGTTGTAATTACTGGTCTTTCGGGTAGTGGTAAATCATCACTTGCATTTGACACCATTTATGCCGAAGGACAACGTCGTTATATCGAGACCTTCTCTGCTTATGCACGTCAGTTTTTAGGAGCTTTAGAGCGTCCTGACGTTGACAAGATTGATGGACTGTCTCCTGTGATTGCAATCGAACAAAAATCAACTAGTAAAAGTCCAAGATCCACGGTTGGAACAATCACAGAGGTATATGATTTCCTGCGACTACTTTATGCGCGTGCAGCTGATGCTTATAGCTTTCAGACCAATAAGAAAATGGTGCAATACACAGATGCTGAAATTCGGGCCGCTATTATATCTTCATATGAAAACAAAAAAATTGCCATACTCGCGCCTGTTGTACAAGCAAGAAAGGGACACTACCGTGAGCTATTTACTTCTATTTTTAAACAAGGATTTACAAGAGTTCGAACAGATGGAATATTTGTAGAATTAGTTCCTAATTTCAAGCTTGACAGGTATAAAAATCACGACATTGAAATTGTTATTGACAGGCTTAAAGTCAACACATCAAAAACAAATAGTAAACGCCTTGCAGAGAGTATTGAAACGGCCATGTATCACGGTAATGATATGTTGATTATATATGATTACGAAACAGAAAAAACCCGCTTTTTCAGCCGCAAATTAATGTGTCCCACCAGTGGTGTCTCATATGCAGCACCAGAACCTAACACTTTTTCATTTAACTCCCCTAAAGGCATGTGTCCTTCTTGCGACGGTTTGGGTGTTGTACATAAGGTCAATTTTAAAAAAATAATTCCCGATACATCATTATCTATCAAAGCAGGTGGTATTGCGCCTTTAGGAGAAGAAAAAAACAACTGGACATTTAAGCAAATGAACAGCATAGCCAAGCTCTACAATTTTTCTTTAACAGATAAAATTAAAGAAATTCCAAAGGATGCTATGGAAGTAATATTAAAGGGAGGAAACGAACGTTTTTCTGTAGCTTCTAAGTCTCTGGGAATCACGCGGAATTATAGCATTGATTATGACGGTGTTATTCCGTTTTTAGAACACCAATTTAAAGAAGCACATACAACTGCACTCAAACGTTGGGCAAAAGGTTTCATGGACGAAATCAAATGTCCAAGCTGCGCAGGCTCAAGACTTAGAAAAGAAGCCCTTTTCTTTAAAGTAGGTGATAAGGGTATAGCGGATTTGACAAAAATGGACATTGCTCAACTGCATAGTTGGGTACAAGGTATTCGTTCAGAATTATCCAAAAAACAACTCATAATTGCACATGAAATTCTAATTGAAATAGAAAAGCGTTTGCAGTTTTTATTAGACATTGGTTTAGAATATCTATCCTTAGACCGAAGCGCCAAAACACTTTCTGGTGGTGAAGCTCAGCGCATTCGTTTGGCAACACAAATTGGCGCGCAACTGCTTGGTGTACTCTATATTCTTGACGAACCGAGTATTGGTTTGCACCAACGCGACAATGAAAAACTTATAGAATCATTGATACAATTACGTGATATTGGCAATTCAGTGATTGTTGTTGAACACGACAAAGACATCATGCTCAAAGCAGATTACTTGATAGATATGGGGCCTGGCGCTGGACGTCATGGCGGGCAAATTGTAGCTGCAGATCATCCAAAGTATATACAGCAGATGAAGACAGATACCGCTGCTTATTTAACAGGAAAAAAACAAATTAAGGTTCCAGAAAAAAGACGTTGTGGCAACGGAAAAAAAATACAATTAAAAGGATGTACAGGTAATAACCTTAAGAAAGTAGACCTAAATATTCCACTTGGCTCAATGATAGGTGTAACAGGTGTGTCAGGCAGTGGAAAATCCACTTTAATAAACGAAACCCTCTACCCTATTTTAAACCAGCATTTCTTTAATGCCGTTAAGAAACCTCTACCCTACACTAGAATCAAGGGGTTAGAACATATTGATAAAGTAATTGACATTAACCAATCACCGATTGGTCGTACTCCACGAAGCAACCCAGTAACCTATACAGGGGTTTTTGGGGAAATACGTCAATTGTTTGCCAAAACTCCAGAGGGAATGATACGCGGATATAAGCCAGGCAGATTTAGTTTTAATGTAAAAGGAGGTAGGTGCGAATCTTGTCAAGGTGCTGGAGTAAAAACCATAGAAATGAATTTTTTGCCTGACGTTTATGTGCATTGTGACGCATGTAATGGTAAAAGATTTAACAGAGAAACACTTGAAATCAAGTACAGGAATAAAAATATTAGCGACGTTTTGGAAATGACGATTAATGATGCTTGTCGCTTTTTTGAACCATATCCCAAAATTTATCGTAAATTAAAGACAATCCAAGACGTTGGATTGGGATACATTACACTTGGACAACAATCTACTACGCTTTCAGGTGGCGAAGCACAACGCATAAAATTGGCTACTGAATTATCCAAAAAAGATACAGGTCAAACCCTGTATATTTTGGACGAGCCTACAACAGGGTTGCATTTTGAAGATATTCGGGTACTTATGAATGTACTTAACCGATTGGTCGATAAAGGAAACACCATGATTATCATTGAACACAACATGGATGTAATCAAGCAGATGGATTATATTATTGATATAGGTCCTGAAGGTGGCACTAAAGGTGGCAACATATGTTGCACAGGAACACCTGAGGAAATCGTTAAAAACAAGTCTAATCATACTGCCCGTTTTTTACGGCAGGAATTAAAAACATAGTATTATGGCAAATGCATGGACAGAAATGAAATCGAGTAACTCATGGTTGACATTTAAAATCATGGGAGAATTCGTGTCGGGTTTTGAACAAATGGGAATGATAAAGCCCTGTGTATCCATATTTGGATCGGCACGAACTAAACCAACAGACAGATACTACAAGGAAACCGTTGAGATAGCAGAAAAAATAGTAAATCAAGGCTTTGGTGTAATCACTGGTGGGGGGCCCGGACTTATGTTGGCTGCCAATAAAGGCGCACAACAAGGAGGAGGAACGTCTGTAGGACTTGTCATTGATTTACCGTTTGAGCAAGACAGCAATCCTTATATCGACAAAGACAAGCTCATTAATTTCGATTATTTTTTTGTAAGAAAAGTAATGTTTATTAAATATGCACAAGCATTTGTGGTCATGCCTGGTGGCTTTGGTACATTAGACGAACTTTTTGAGGCACTAACACTTATTCAAACAAAAAAAATTAAAAAATTTCCTATTGTATTATTCGGGTCAGACTTTTGGTCTGGCCTAATTGATTGGATTAAAAAAACACTGCTTAAAGAATACCATAACATAAGCCCTGAAGACTTGGATTTAATTAAAGTTGTTGATGATGTTGACGAAGCTGTAAAACACGTATCTCAATTCCACACCGAACGGAAATTCACACCAAACTTCTAAACATTGCGCTACTTATTTGCCCTATTTTTGCTTTTGCACACTTTTGGACACACCCAAAACGCTTATGACATTACTGTAAAATGGAATGATGAAGCTGCATACCTGTCCATAACTCAGAACATAACTTGGACTAACAACAGTGATGTGAGTGTTAATTCTATTTTTCTTTTAGATTGGAATCATGCTTATTCGTCTTCGCGTAGCCAGCTTGGCTATTTTTTAGCAAATGAATTTGATTATAAACTAATACGTGCCAGCAAGAAAAATCAAGGCTACACTAATATTAAAGAGATTCACACCAATAGTCAAAAACACAAATGGGAAAGGCAGCCACAAAAACGAGAAGTAATTAAAATAAACTTTGATGTTGCTATTGCACCAAACACTTCCGTTGAATTTACGGTAGTCTATACAGTAAAGCTTCCAGATGCAAGTAAATTTAAGTATGGCATATCCAAAAATCAGTTGTTCTCATACCACTGGCATTTGGTATTGGCAACCATAAATAGTGATGGTAGCTGGTCTACTGACACTAATTTTGGTTTTGGCAGACCCAATAGCCCAGAAGCAAAGCTGCGTTATCAATTTGAAACAAATCAAGATTACGATTTAATCCTACCAGCCCAAAACACAACCGAGGTTTCTCCCTTACTTTTAACTAAGAATAAAAGATATCAAAAAATACCTTTTGGCCATGCAACATTAATAACAGATATGGTTCCTACTGATGAAACAATCGGGTTTGCGTCACATTTAAAAAATATTGAATCTTTTTTAAGTCGCAATTTTGAAGATGTTGATAAGCAAACTATTTGGGCTCTTGAAGAAGACTATAAGTCTTATTCATTGTTGATGTTGGAGTCTATACCTACATTTTTAAAGGCTTTTGACAAAGCGCAAATCATAGAGTTAAAATTACTCAAAAGCTTATTGCATTGGTATGTAACCAAAAAATACCGAGAGGCAGAAAATCAATCGGAATGGCTTATGGATGGCTTACCTAATTTTCTATGGAATAAATATGTGCAAGAGCAATATCCAAACCTACCAATGACGGGTGCATTGCGAGATTTGCCTATAATTAAGAACTATCACTTTGCACAGGCGCCATATCATCGAATTTGGGAACTGTCTACCAATGTTTCCACCAATAAAAACAGGGGGCAAGCACTCACTACTGCTAAAAATAAACTAACAAGGTACAACAGGAGGGTTGCAAACCCCAGTCGCGCCGCTTTAGCACTGATGTATTTAGATTATTATATTGGTGGTAATACACTTTCTAATACACTAAAAGTCATTCCCAAAGGATCGCTATCCAATGCCATTTTAAAAAAGGAATTAACCCAAAAAACCGACAAACCGCTAGATTGGTTTTTTGACCATTACATCCATTTGGATAATAATGTAGACTTAAAGATTAAAGGTAAAAAATTGAACTCGGGAATTTCGCGTATCCAAATCAGTAGCACCCAATCAGAAATTGTGATTCCCATCAAAAAAATCCTGACTAACGGTGCGCAGCAAACGGATTGGATATTGACCGACGATTTGCCCTTTCAACAAGACTATAAGAACTCAGAAGTATCGTCGCTTACCATAAATGAAAACCACTTCATTCCAGAGCAACAATTGAATAACAATACTTACCAGTTTGGCAAAAGGCTGTTTCGCAAAAACCTCAAATTTAGATTTTTGCAGGACATCTCACAGAGTGGTACTGCGTTACTGTTATATAGACCTGAGTTTGCCTACAATTATTACGACGGACTGCTAGGTGGTGTTTCGATAGCAAACAGCAGCATATTAGCCAATAGGTATCGTTTTAAATTTAGTCCGCAGTATGGCGTGAAAAGACAACAAATAAGTGGGCTGGGGTTTTTGATAGCAGATTATTATAAAGAAAATAGCAGTCATTATTTAACCCGAATTAATCTATTTGGCTCGTCATATCACTACGCACCTCAATTGCGTTATACCGTATTCACACCTTCTTTGATTTTCTATTATCGCCCGAAAGGGATACAAAATAAACAACGTTCTTCTTTACGATTTCGGCACGTATCAGTTCGTTTAGATGACCTGCCGGAAGAAGATAAACGCAGGAGCTATGGCGTGAGCTTAGCCAGTTTTGAATCCCGTAAGGGCACGGCATTGGACAATATCTCTTACAAGATTGAAGCACAAATGGCTAGCAACTTTAAAAAACTTAGTGTTGAATCTGAATACATAACTTACTACGCACCTAACAGAAGGTGGACTATGCGTATTTTTGCAGGAATATTCCTATCCAACAACACTGACGATGACTATTATGATTTTAATGTGTCTCGAGTCAACGATTATTTATTTCAATACGACTTATATGGACGTTCAGAAGCCGAGGGCTTTTTCAGTCAGCAGTACATCAAGGCTGATGGGGCATTACGAACTACAGGCAAGCTAACAAGCGCCAACCAGTGGTTAATGACCGCACAATCAACTACAACCATATGGCGATGGATTGAAGGCTATGCAGAAATTGGGTGGATTAAGAACAGCTATCAAAAACCAGAAACACATTGGGGCACAGGGATAACCTTTAATCTTGTTCCAGACTTTTTCGAGGTACATTTCCCAATTTACAATTCGGATGGTGCAGTATTTTCAAATTATGCCTATGCAAAACATATTCGTTTTCAATTGTCCTTGCGCCCAGCATCAATAGCAAAGCTGTTTTCAAGAAGTTGGTTCTAGTAGTTTAACCCTTCTCCTATTTTTCCTAAATTTGCAGAACTTTATGAAAACTGTTAATCTCGCTTCATCCATAGGCACCTTCAACGATTTTAAATCAGACGTACTCAACGACTACTACATTGCGTCACTCAGCAGACAGGTGAGCATCTTGGGCAGAAAAGAAGTGCTTTCTGGAAAAGGAAAATTTGGGATTTTTGGTGACGGAAAAGAAATCGCACAAATCGCCATGGCTAAGGTCTTTAAAAATGGAGACCACAGATCTGGATATTATCGAGATCAAACCTTTATGATGTCCATCGGAAGATTAAAACCCATACACATATTTGCAAGTGTTTATGGACATGCCGACCACATAGCAGAACCCATGTCTTCCGGAAGACAAATGGTGGGCCATTTCAATACTGATACAATAGACAGCAAGGGAAATCTACTGCCATTGGTAGAGTCAAAAAACGCATTTTCGGACGTTTCCAGTACAGCAGCACAAATGCCACGGCTGTTGGGCTTGGCGCATGCTTCAAAATTATTCCGTAAGGTGGCATCAATGAAAGACGAAAGGCTATCTAACCAAGGAAACGAAGTCGCCTGGGGCACTATTGGAAATGCCAGTACCAGCGAAGGTTTATTCTTTGAAACTCTTAATGCTGCCGGTGTATTACAAGTTCCCATGATCATCAGTGTTTGGGATGATGGCTATGGCATTTCTGTTGACAATGCATTTCAAACTGTTAAGGAAAGTATATCCGAGGCCATGCGTGGTATGCAACACACAGAAGATAAGGCAGGTATTGAAATTATTGAAGTAGACGGTTGGAATTATCCCGCGCTAGTTGAAGCCTACACAAGAGCTAGTGAGCTGGCTCGTAGCGCTCATGTTCCCGTTTTGATTCACGTACAAGAGCTAACCCAGCCCCAAGGTCACTCAACTTCTGGTTCGCATGAACGCTACAAATCTGATGCGCGATTACAATGGGAAAAAGAATTTGATTGTAACCTTAAATTCAAAAATTGGATAGTAGAGAAAAAAATAGCATCCGAAGACGAACTTATTGCCATTGAAGAAAAGGCAACAACAGCGGCTAAAGAAGCTAAAACAGCGGCTTGGAAGGCATATTTATCACCAATCGATGAAGAACGAATAGAAGCCCAACAATTGGCACAAGAACTTATTGAAACTGTACAAGACCCTGAAGTACTGATGCCATTAGGTACTGTACTGTCCCAGAAAAATATGCCTTACCGTAAACCCATCTATGCAGCTGTTCGTGAATTATTGTGGCAGACACGTAGCAATCCGACGCCTGCTAGAAAGGCATTGCAGATGTGGTGGCGAAATAAAAAACAAAACACTCAAACGCTGTACAGTGACAAACTCTACAACGAATTCGACAATTCCTCAGTAAACATCCCAACAATACCGGCCAAATATAGCGCAGATACAAGCCTTGTTGATGGACGTATAATATTGAGAGATAATTTTGAAGCCTTATTGGAACAACACCCCAAGCTTTTGATTTTTGGCGAGGATAGTGGTAAGATTGGGGATGTCAATCAAGGGCTAGAAGGACTTCAAGCGCGCTACGGGGAAGATCGTGTAGCTGATCGTGGGATTCGTGAGGCTACCATTATTGGCGAGGGTATTGGTATGGCATTCCGTGGCTTACGCCCCATTGCTGAAATACAATATTTAGACTATGTACTTTATGCACTGCAAATCATGAGTGATGATTTAGCAACACTGCACTACCGCACACGTGGTAAACAAAGTGCTCCCTTAATTATACGCACAAGAGGACACCGTTTGGAAGGCATCTGGCATTCGGGCTCACCAATGGGCGGCTTGGTTAGTTTGCTTCGTGGTATGTTTATATTGGTTCCGCGTAATTTCACTCAAGCCAGCGGCATGTATAACACCCTGCTCAAAGGTAAGGATCCAGCCTTGGTGATTGAACCGCTCAACGGGTACCGCTTGAAAGAAAAACAGCCTGAAAACCTAGGTAATTTTACCGTACCAATTGGCATTGCAGAACAGCTACGTACTGGAAATGATATTACAATAGTTTCCTATGGGTCTACACTTAGAATTGTTGAAGAAGCTGGCGATACCTTGGCGCAAATGGGAATAAATTCAGATGTAATTGATATTCAATCTTTAATTCCCTTTGATGCCACAAATATCATTGGCACAAGTGTAGAAAAGACAAACCGACTGTTAATTGTAGATGAAGATGTCCCGGGCGGCGGAACAGCTTATATTCTTAGTCAGTTATTGGAGAAGCAACATATTTACCCCCATTTGGATAGTCAACCTTGCCTGCTGACTGCCAAAGAACACCGACCAGCCTATGGTACCGATGGTGATTACTTTTCAAAACCATCAAAAGAAGATATCATAGAGGCAGCTTATGGCATCATGCACGAGGCAAAACCAATGGATTTTCCACCGCTTTAAGCAATATGACTTAACAGCTCTTGTAGCACCTCTCGTTCTGAAGTAGGAACCGCATCAACGCCCTTTACAGCCAAATCAGCTTTTTTAATGATTCCTAAAATTGGTACAATTGACTTTAAGGGATAACGCCTTGCGGCCTGCTCAATTTCACGTACAAAAAATGGATGTATGCCCAAGGCTTTAGCAACCGCATCGGGGTTTTTGGAGGGCAAGCCATGGTAGGTAAGCAATTGAACAAAGTAGTTGTACAAACTCCTAATAGTACCCAACAAGGGATGTTGCCGTGGATGACGTCCAAAGAAATTTACAATCTTATAAGCTTTGGCCGTATGGCCATTGCCCAGCGCTTTGCGCAACTCAAAGTTGTTGTATTCTTTACTTATGCCTACATGCTGCTCAACATGATCTGCATTTATAGACTCTCCTTTTGTAACAATCAAGCAGAGTTTTTTTATTTGATTTTGGAGTGTACCCAAATCTGCACCCACACTTTCGGCTAAAACTGCAGCAGCTTTAAAGTCAATCTTGCGTTGTTGTTCACGCACACGCTGCTCAATCCAAGCAGGTAGTTTGTCATCATAGAGTTTTTTAGTTTCAACAACAATTCC
The DNA here is from genome assembly GCA_964014735.1 of uncultured Flavobacteriaceae bacterium. GTDB lineage: Bacteria > Bacteroidota > Bacteroidia > Flavobacteriales > Flavobacteriaceae > UBA7446. The sequence goes on from CAXHBH010000019.1 coordinate 11,549, forward strand.
ATTTTTAGAAATGGCCTTATAGAGCTTTTTTCGTTTGTCTAATTTTTTATTTTTATAACAAATAACCAAAATCGTGGTGGTTTGCGGTTTTGTCGCATAGGCTTCCAGTTTTTCAATGCTACGGCTGAGTTCATGGGCTTCGCGAACCACAACCAACTGGTGGTTTGACATCATAGGAAAACGCTTACAAACCGATACGATATCTTCTATACTGGTCTCCTTACCGTACATTATGGTTTGGTTAAAATCACGCTGTTCTTCGGGCAATACAGTTTCAATAAGCAACTGACTCAATTGGTCAATAAAAAAAGGTTCATCGCCCATCAAAAAGTAAATGGGTGTAAAATTTAGATCTAAAATAGCACGCTTTGTGCTTGCGAATGCATCCAATTGAAAAATAATTTAGCACTTTTGTGGTCATGCAAGCCTTAGCATTCCCGACTTTTAGCTTTACTACCAAAATTAGCGAAAAGAAACGCTTTATATTGGATCCGATTCGAAAAAAGTTTGTGTTGCTTACGCCAGAGGAATGGGTGCGCCAACACGTCATTCAGGATTTGATGGACAAGGGCATCAGCAAGACACGCTTGAGCATTGAAAAACAATTTGAGATCATGGGGAAACAAAAACGTTTTGATGTGGTTGTGGCAGGTGCCAATGCGTCTATTGCATTATTGATAGAGTGTAAAGCACCAGAAGTGCCCATAACGCAGTCAACCTTTGACCAAATTGCCCGTTATCAGCTAGCACTAAACGCCAACTACCTGATGTTGACCAACGGATTACAGCATATTTATTGCCAGATAGACTATGAGGAACAGGCCTATCACTTTATGCCGGACTTCCCCACAAAAATACTTGCCATATGACAATTGCCATTGCCATATTGAATTACAATGGTGCAAAATTGCTAGAACAGTTTTTGCCATCCGTATTGGCGCACAGCGCAAATGCCAAGGTATATGTTATTGACAACGGATCAACAGACAATTCATTGGCATTAGTTGGAGCAACATTTCCGATGGTTACAACCATTGCCTTGGATAACAACGCTGGCTATGCAGGTGGCTACAACAAAGGATTACAACAAATTGACGCCGATGTGGTTTGTTTGTTAAATTCAGATATTAAGGTAACACCTAATTGGCTGCTACCGATTAAGGATTTTTTAAAGGCACATCCTGAAGTAGCTATGGTTCAACCCAAAATCAAGGATTTGGCTAATCCAGACCATTTTGAGTATGCGGGTGCTGCAGGGGGATATTTAGACATCATGGGACTACCCTATTGCCGTGGCCGTGTGGGAAACAAATGCGAAAAAGATAGCGGACAATACGACAACAATATGCAAGTCACATGGGTTAGTGGAGCTTGTTTGGTAGTAAGGAAATCAATCTTTGAAGCCTTGAACGGATTTGACGCTTCCTTTTTTATGCATTTTGAAGAAATTGATTTGTGCCTCCGTGCACAGGCCATGGGTCATCAGGTTTGGGCAGTGGGTAAGAGTGAAGTATATCACAAGGGTGCTGCCAGTCTTTCTAAAGAAAACCCAAGAAAATTATACTACAACATACGCAACTCGCTGCTAACATATACCAAAACACTACCGCTCATACCCTTGTTATGGGTCTATTTGGCGCGTGGAGCACTTGACACCACTCTATTATTGTTTTTTATGTTACAACTTAAGTTTGACCATGTATATGCCATCATACGTGCCTACAACGCTTTTTTTGATCGTTTACGTAAGGCCTTTAGCCAACGTAAACACCAGCTTAATCCAATCAAGCGGTTTTCAGTATTATTGAGCTTTAAAAAAACATAAAGGTTATTTAGCCAAAAACTCAATTATGACAAACCACACCTTCTTTTTAGCGAGTTATAAAAAAGGTTGATCACGATTTACAAATACGCTGCTGTAACGAAAGTAAATAAAATAAAAGTTACGCCCGGTTCTTGGCTTCTTTGGTAGGTACCCTACCCTGATTGCCCATGCCGTCCATATCTAATACATCAACTGAAACAGCTTGTTCCTTTTTGGCTGCCTTGTGCTGTTTCGAAATGATAGCTATTAAAAAAAAGGTATAGACCAGCACAATACCTAATCCAATAAAAAACATAATGCTATTTGTCATCTTTACGTCTTTGTCTGATGGCAATGGAAAATCCCAAAATGGTAATGGGCCAAAGTCCTACGTAAATGCCTTCTAGCTCATTCCCCGTAAACCATAGGTATACAGAATAAACAAAGCTTATAAAAGCCAAAATAATAGGGTAATACGTGTTAAGAAATTTCATGGACATTAAAATTTTCTTACCAATTTAGTTATTTTAAAATAAGTCATACCCCAACAGCGTATGGGCACAAAAAAACACCTCTAGTCCAAGCTTGTTAAGAAACCAAAGGTGCTTTAAAAAATAAAGAGTGTAATTTACTCTGCGTCAGGTGCAACGGCCATCATAATGCCCATGGCATCGCCATAATCACCACCATTGATGATAAGCCCGTTATCATTAAAAGTCATATAGTGATAGAACTTAGCTTCAAAACTTTTGCCCGAAGCCACACTTGTTCCACGCCAAGTGCCATAAGTACGTACACTTCCGTTGGGAAGGTTAGTTTCTGGATCTACACCAGGCAAAAAGTTTTCTGGTGTATATGTAATACTATCCATGGCTGCGTGCCATCCGCCCATATATTCAAGTACTTGTTCTTTGGCAGTCATAAGCTCCATACCATAAAAAGCCCCCTGGTATTCCACTTCTTCGGCAAACATACCAGAAATGGTCTCCATGTCCTCTGCTTCAAATGTGGCAAACCACATTTTTGCGAGTTCAACGTTCTTTTCAAATGATGGATTTGGATTTTGCATACAAGAAGTAAGCAAAAGTAATGCTGTAAAAATTAAAAGTATGTGTCTCATTGTGTTTTATTTAATTGAGTTTAAATTTACAAAAAAATGAAATCCAAATAATCTGTGTTTTCAGTAATATAAATACTTAACAAACATTTAATATCAACTGCTGCTCAGGGTGGTTACTCACAAGCCCCTTCTGTCCATGTTAGCACACCCGCTACACTAGCAACACAGGCATTGCCATAGGACTTGTCATCACAGCCACAAACAGGCATATATTGCATAGTACAAACAACATCAGGCGTTGGTTCAGTAAGACAGTCTGCATTGGTCACATTAACATCGTCATCTTTACATTTAAACGACAGCATCAAAAATACAAAACAAAAAAAATAACTTGCTTTTTTCATAAGGTTTAAGTTTACGCCAATATAGCTAGGTGTTAAGGGGCTTGCGTGGTTGGTTTTTGATAAGGCTGAAAAGGTTGCCCAAGTAAACTCCCTACCCTAGTGTTTTTATCCTCGTTTGGAAAAACATCTACGCCGTAAACGATGCGTTCGGCATCCAAGTTTTTATACGTACCCAGCAAACGATCCCAAATCGCAAATATATTGCCATAGTTACTATCCGTATACGGAAGCACATGGTGGTGATGGACCTTGTGCATGTGCGGCGTTACCAACACATAACTGAGCCATTGATCTAGCTTGGTGGGCAGGTTGATGTTGGCGTGGTTAAACTGGCTTAAAACCACCGATATCGATTGATAAATCATCACCACACCAATGGGCGCACCCAAAATAAAAACAGCTAATAATGTAAAGGAAAAACGAACCAAACTCTCTAGGGGGTGATGGCGGTTAGCGGTTGTGGTATCTACGTGATGATCAGAATGATGTACCAAATGCACCTTCCACAGTGGCTTTACCTTGTGTTCGACCAAGTGCGCTAAATAAGCACCGATAAAATCCAACAGCAACACACCCAAAACTACATAGACCCAAAAAGGCAATGCAACAAGCTGTAACAATCCAAATGCATTCGCCTGTGTCCAATCAGCTGTTTGCAAAAGCAAAAAGGCTAAAAAGAAGTTTACCAAAACAGAAGTTGCCGTAAAAAAAAAGTTCGGCCAAGCGTGACGCCATTTTTATAGCGCAAACTACGCATAGGTATTAGTCCTTCCAATAGCCAAAAAAAAGTAATGCCTCCTACCAATATGATACTGCGGTGAAGTGAGGGAATGGTTTCAAAATATTGGACTAGGCTTTCCATCATTCAAATATATTGATTTTAAGCTACTTGCCTTTCAACATGCGTTGCACAGTTTCAAGAGTGGTCATCAATTTTATCTTATGCACAGAATCTCTAAACTGCCCGTTTTCGATGCGTGTTTGAAGCACAGCTATAAGTTCAGCTATGGTCTGATTTGGATAAATCATTGCAAAATAATTTATAACCAAAACTAAAACAATTAAGCTTATGAGTTGATATTAAAGCAAGTTTGTACTTTTACAGTGATTTATAAAACATGAGACCGTTTAAATCTGCCATAAAAACAAATAAAGCGAGTTATAAAGAAAACTACGCTGAAATGGAAAAGCTGGTGCTGAAATTGCATCAACAGTTGAAAAACAGCCAAATACAAGGCACAGAAGCTTCCATTGGGCGTGCGCGAAAGCGAGGTAAGTTTTTGGCGCGTGAGCGCATTGCCCTATTGTTAGATAAAGACAGTCCGTTCTTAGAGTTGATGCCGTTGGCAGGACTTATGCACGACGGCGGTTTTGGTCCAGGAGGTACTACGGTGGCTGGAATTGGCTATGTAAACAAGCGACTTTGTTTGGTTAATGCAAACCTAGGCACACGCAAAGGCGGTGCTGTGGACTATGCTACTAGTCTAAAGGTATTGCGCTTGGGTGAAATCGCATTAGAAAACAAACTACCTACCATTAATTTGGTAGAAAGTGGTGGTGCAAATCTTCCCGACCAAGACCGTGTTTTCAACAATTACGGTGCTTCTTTCAGAGAAATGTCTAGGCGTTCCAAACTAGGAATTCCAACCATATCAATTGTTTTTGGTAACGCCACAGCTGGCGGTGCTTATGTTCCTGGAATGTCGGACTACACCATCATGCAAAAAGATGCTGCAAAAGTGTTTTTAGCAGGGCCTCCCCTAGTGAAGATGGCCACTAAAGAAATTGCAAACGACGAAGAACTTGGCGGAGCCAATATGCACAGCCGTATTTCAGGAGTAGCAGACTTTTTGGCTGAGGATGAGCAAGATGCCATTAGCATTGCTAGAGACTTAATCAAAACATTGAAGCCCGCAAAACCATACACAACACCACATGCACCAGTTGTACCACCAAGATACAGTGCAGAAGAACTTTTGGGTATCGTACCAGCTAACCTCAAAAGAGCCATAGATATCAGAGAGGTATTGATTCGTATTGTGGATAATTCTGAGTTTACCGAATTTAAAACCAACTACGGGGTTACAATGGTATGTTGCTGGGCCAATATCAATGGATATCCATTAGGTATCATTGCCAACAACGGTGTTATTTTTGCCGAGTCAGCACAGAAAGCCACACAGTTTATACAACTTGCAAATAAATCGAATAAGCCACTATTGTTTATTCATAATACCACTGGATTTATGGTGGGCAAGCAATACGAACAAAAAGGAATGATCAACAGTGGTGCGCAGTTGATACACGCCGTTTCAGGCAGCACAGTACCACACATAAGCTTGTTGATTGGCAACTCGTATGGCGCTGGAAATTACGCCATGTGTGGGCGTTCTTTTCAACCCCGATTTTTATTCTCCTACCCCAATGTCCAATCTGGCGTAATGGGTGCAGAACAATTGTCGGGTGTGATGGAAATTGTCAAACGCCAATCTGCAGCATCGCTAAACAAAAAAGTAGATGAAAAAATGCTCAAAAAATCCAAAGATGCTATGTATCAAGAAGCCAAGCAAAAGGCAAGTGTCTGGCATGCTACTTCAGAGCTTTGGGATGACGGTGTGATAGACCCGCGGGATACACGCAAACACCTCAGCCTGTGCTTGGCTACCGTCTATAACGACAACATTGAAGGCAGTGATGCCTTTGGCGTATTTCGCATGTAGTTTAAGCTAGAGCTTTTTGATACATTTCCTCGTATACAGGTACAATTTGAAGCACATCAAAACGACATGCAGACTCGTAGGCTTGGTGCTTAAACAAGGTCAGCTTTTCTTTATCAGACAATAATGCAATAGCATGATTTGCCATGGCATCAACATCACCAACAGAAGTGAGATAACCAGTTTGTCCATGTATGTTTACTTCTGGTAGCCCGCCCGTATTGGTTGAAATTACGGGAGTGGCAGCAGCCATTGCTTCCAAGGCAGCAAGTCCAAAGCTTTCGGTTTGTGAGGGCAACAACAACAAATCAGAGTAGCATAAAATCTTACTCACCTCGTTGGTTTTACCATAGAAGACAACATCATCCCGAATATCCAATTCTCGACAGCGGTTTTCAGCAGATAAGCGGTCTGGCCCATCGCCTACCATCATAAGTTTTGCAGGCATATTCTGTCGAACTTTGGCAAAGGTTTCAATGACGTCCAGCACACTTTTTACAGGTCTAAAATTACTTACATGCGTAAGTATAACCTCGTTTGCAGTAGCAACTGTTGAACGCTCACAATTCATCCTAATATTGTCATAGCGTGATATGTTGATAAAGTTAGGTACCACATGAATTTCTTTATGTACATCAAACAAGCTAAAGGTATCACTGCGTAAATCTTTTGAAACAGCAGTTACCAAATCTGAATTATTGATACTAAAGGTAACGGCAGGTTTATAAAAGGGATGGCTTCCAACTAAGGTAATATCCGACCCGTGAAGTGTGGTTACCAATGGAATGTCTATACCGCTTTCTTTAAGCATTTGCTTGGCCATATAGGCCGCATAAGCATGTGGAATTGCATAGTGTACGTGTAGCAATTCTATTTGATGCAGCTTCACCATCTCTACCAAAATACTAGAAAGTGCCAGCTCATATGGCTGGAAATGAAACAGTGGGTAGCGCGGTACGTGTACCTCATGAAAGTGGATGTTACCCACCAAAGACTGCAAGCGCACCGGCTGTTTATAACTTACAAAATGTACCTCGTGACCCCTTTCTACTAATGAAATTCCCAGTTCGGTAGCCACTACCCCACTACCGCCGTAGGTTGGGTAACAAACGATTGCTATTTTCATATTGAAAACATTTTACGGTACATATTTTTTTTAATTCGCATCAAACAAAAGTATTGGTAATACTTAGAAGCGCAAAACAATCAATCAAAACCTTCAATGGTAACGGGTAATTTACCCAACGCTTTGATTTTTCCAAATAATATTTGCGCTGCAGCATTGACAAAAACCGCTTCTTGTTGGTGTGCCAGCAGCACGCTTGAACATTCACCTAAATTTGAAACCTGACGCAAAACATAGGGTTTTGCAAAAACAACAACGTGTACATTTTTATGTTTTAATAGTTCTGTCAATTTCTGAAGTGCTGTTGTTGACAGATACTGTTTTTTCCAGGGAGTTGTCGTATCTGCAAAGATACCTACAACCAAAGTTTCATTTGGACTGATATGCTTTGTTGCTTCAAAAGGAGAAAGCTGACGCACTCTAGCGTATTTCCCAAGAGAATTTAAAAAAGTGTTTTCGTTTTGTGTCCCTACAGCAACAAAAGCTAAATTGGCTTTTGGTTTTATGGGGAAAGCCTCGTTTTGGTGTACTAATACAAGACTCTGCTCAGCTATTGCCTGAAGTAAGTAGCGATCAACAGACGAAAAGGGCAAAACTTCATAAAAACCCCTTTTGGATTGATCCAAGCTAAGTTGGTATTTGGCTGCTAGGATTTTTTTAACCGATAGTGCCAATCGTGCTGGCGTAATCCTGCCAGCCATATAATGGGATTTTATATTGGAAATGGATTTTGTCAGGTCTTCTGGCATTAGCAATACATCTGCACCTGCCATAAAGGTCTCAAGTGCGGGTTTATCAATATTGCTGGTAATACCTTTCATATTCAATGCATCAGTAAAAATAAGTCCGTTAAAGCCCATTTTGTTCTGCAATAAATCATTTAACACAATTGGTGAGGTCGAAACGGGAATACTGTCATTCCCTGTTAGTGAAGGCACAGCCAAATGACCTACCATAATTCCCTTAAGCTTGTTATCAATCAAATGACGAAACGGTAATAAATCTATGCTGTCCAGTACTTTTTTGCTACGACTGATGAGTGGAAGTACCAAGTGAGAATCTTGTTTTGCTGTACCGTGACCGGGAAAATGTTTGGCCACCGCCCAAACGCCTGCTGTTTGTAAGCCTTGCATAAAAGCACCCCCATGGTTTGCTATTTCATGGGGGTCATCACCAAAAGATCGAACACCAATGATTGGGTTTTTGGATTCGCTATTGACATCCAAAACTGGTGCAAATGATATATGTACACCCATGCTGCGCTTGCGCTCACCTAATCTTTTACCCAATGCAAAAACCAAATCACTATGTGGCAATGCGCCAAGGGTCATGGCGTATGGATAAGCGGATAAATCTGTCAGGCGCATGGCCATGCCCCACTCTGCATCTGCAGCAATAAGCAAAGGAACTGAAGATTGATTTTGATAGGCATGGGTATCAATAAGCTGTTGTTTGCTTGTCCCCTTCGAGAATAAAACCCCGCCAATGTACTGTTTTTGTATCTGGTTGCTGGTTGCCATCTTTTTGGAGGCATTCCCATCTGGATAAGCCATGACCATAAAAAGTTGCCCAATTTTTTGATCGAGAGTCATTTGAGCATAAAGGCTATCTACCCATGCTTGTTGAGATTGAGCTTGCACTAGTGTTGCCGCAAATAAAATCGTAGACAAAAAACGAAACATACTTTAAAGTTAGGTCAAAAGTAGCGTGCGTGCCAACTTTGATGGGCAGGGACTTCCCACTGCGTCAAAAACTCACCCTTGTTTACCACCAAATGATTGAAAACAATGGTATTTTCTGTAACTGATTTGTTTTTGGCCATTTTCTTAAAATCCATCAGCGGCTTGTAGGTTATGTATTCGCCTTGCTTAAAGCTGACATTCATCTTATCCAAAAGCGTAACCTCATAAGTCGATTCAATTTCTTGGATGATTTTGACAGATGCATCAATGGAACAACCCGTGGCTGCTTGTTGGCTTTCATCCAGTGCAATAACAATAAATCTGTTATATGGTATAGTTACAGCTGCGTTAAGGGATGCGCCATGTGCTGTCCATTGGGTCAGAAAGGCATTTAATTTTGTGGTGATTTCATCACATTCACCATTGGAAAAAGGCCGACTTGCTGGATATATCCATACACGGGCTTCATCGGACAATGTGTCGAAAGGAACTTGCATATTACAGGTCATCTGCTTGTTGGATAAGTTCTGCAATATCCATTACCGCAATGGATCCTTCCTTTTCCTTATTCTTGACACCATCGGTCATCATGGTATTACAAAAAGGACAACCTGCAGCAATAATATCGGGATTGGTTTCCAGGGCCTGTTCGGTACGCTCAATGTTGATTTCCTTATCACCTGCTTCTACGTCTTTAAACATTTGTGCCCCACCAGCGCCACAGCAAAGCCCTTTAGCTTTACAGCTTTTCATTTCAATCAACTCACTCTCCAGCTTGGCCAAAACGTCCCTAGGCGCTTCATATTCATTATTAGCACGTCCCAAATAGCAGGGGTCGTGAAAAGTAATCCGCTTATCTTTGAATTTACTAGCTTCAACCTTAAGTTTACCTTCGTCTAGCAATTGTTTAAGGAATTGGGTGTGGTGTACTACTTCATATTCACCTCCTAAACTTGGATACTCATTTTTTAGTGTGTTAAAACAATGCGGACAGCTAGTAACTATCTTTTTTACTTCATAGCCATTTAACACCTCAATATTAGTCATGGCTTGCATTTGAAACAAAAACTCGTTGCCAGCACGCTTAGCAGGGTCTCCCGTACAGCTTTCTTCAGGTCCAAGCACAGCAAATGAAATTTCAGCTTTTATCAATAATTTGACAAAAGTCTTGGTAATTTTCTTCGCACGATCGTCGAAACTTCCAGCACAACCTACCCAAAAAAGCACCTCGGGCTGTTTGCCAAGGGCAGCTAATTCGGCCATGGTTGGTATGTTAGTCGTGTTGTCCATCATCAAAGACCTCAATGGTCACTTCTTTTTCAATTAGATCGGTGAATTTACCGTTATAACGAGTTGCCTTTACCAAGTGATTGTCAACCCAGTGATAGTTTCCACCGCGAGGCTTGCCCATTAGCAATGAGTGATATTTAAAACCATACTTATTTAACCAGCCTTCAGTTACTTTGCGATGGTTTTCGGTTCTTGAAGTAAAAAAACAGATCATGTGACCTTGGTAATACCACTTATTTAGTGTTTCCAATGCATCGGGATACAACTCTGCTGTAGCCATTCGCTCAGGTTCCTCATTAGGAATATCATCACAGATGGTACCATCAATATCGATTAAGTAATTTTTAACCCCTTCTGGAAGAACTGGACTGATATGTTCACCGTCCTCTAGTTTTTCTTGCAACAATTGCTCTACTTCTTCTTTGTTCATGTTCATATATTTATCTCTTCACGCCATGCGATACGGTCTTGTTGATTAAATGGCCAAGGAGCGCCGTTATTTTCTACATTGGACATCATATTGTTTAATGCGGTTGGTGCTGCCGATTGCTCCATAACGAGATAGCGGCGCATGTCTGTGATAATGGAGAGTGGGTCAATAGCTATTGGACAGGCTTCTACACAAGCATTACATGAGGTGCAGGCCCACAATTCTTCTCTTGAAATATAATTATCCAAGAGCGTATTTGCGTTGACTTCTTTTCCCTTGTTCAGAAACGAACCTACTTCTGTAAGACGGTCACGGGTATCCATCATTATTTTTCTGGGGGATAGTTTTTTGCCTGTTTGGCTGGCTGGGCATTCAACCGTACACCTGCCACATTCGGTACAAGAATAAGCGTTCATCAATTGTACCCAGTTTAAATCAACTACATCAGCAGCACCAAAAGTACTGGGTGCAGTATCAGTAGTAGAAGCAGCGTAGGGATCAGCGTTAGGGTCTAACATCAACTTAACTTCATCTGTGACCGCTTGCATATTTGTAAACTGACCTTTTGGAGTAAGCTTTGCAAACCAAGTATTGGGAAATGCCAGAATGATATGCAGGTGTTTTGAATAGTAAAGGTAGTTCATGAAAAGTAAAATTCCCGCAATATGTAACCACCAGGCTGTACGTTCAACTGCAATGACTTGTGCGATACTCAAACCATCAAAAAGCGGAGTTATCCATTGACTAACTGGGAAGCTACCAACTTTCTGGTAATATGGATCTTGCGCATTAATCTGCAACCAATGGTCAGACGCATTCATGGTTAGGAACAAGCCCATGAGTATAACTTCGGAATAAAGAATAATATCTGCATCCCATTTGGGCCAGCCTTTCATTTCTGCTTTCCAAAAACGTTTGATGCGTATAACATTTCGTCGGGTCCAAAACAGTATTACGCTTACCAATACCAGTGCAGAAAAAACCTCAAAAATAACGATTAAAATATCGTAAAAACCACCCAAAAATGGTGCGAAAATACGGTGTGTCCCTAAAAAGCCATCGATGACAATTTCTAGTAATTCAATATTGATTACAATAAAGCCAATGTAGACGATAATATGAAGTAGCCCAGATAATGGTTTTCGAACCATTTTAGATTGACCAAGAGCAATACGTGCCATATGTAACCATCGCTTTTTGGGTTGGTCAGATCTGTTGGCAGCAGTACCTAATCTGATGTTACGAATAATACGCCGGATGTTGCGGACAAACAATCCCGATAAGGAAAAGAAAAGTATTCCAAACAATATATTTGACAAGTAGGCAGCCATGTTTTACTCTGATTTTTTAGGTTTTTCGTACGTCGTATTTTTTTTGCCAAATAGCGAAAAATGAACGTATCTTTTGGGGTTAAGGCGCATGTCTTGCAACAGCAGTTGTATTTGTAAGTTGGTTTCGTTTAGGGCGTTTACCAGCGAATCACTTTGAACAAGTTTTCCTAAGGTTCCTTCACCTGCATTTACTTTGGTTGTAATGGCTGTTAGGTTTACAGCAGAATTTTCAAGCATACGAATGCTAGCAGCAAGTGGTGCTTGTTTTAACGAATCGGTTATAGCAGCAGCATTTTCTGAAGCACGGGCTAGTGCATCAAAAGTATTGTAAAGCGCGCCGTCAGTATCGTTTACAGAACTACTAAGCGCATTTGTCAAGGTCGTTAATGCAACAGTTATATAATTAAATTGATCTATGGATTGCCGCAAGGCTTCTTGGCGCTCGATGTCCATAACATTTTTAAATGAAATCAATACAGAGTCTGCATGAACAATCATACTCTCAATTTTTTCTTGAAGTGGAGATAATTTCTCGTTTACCAAATCTGTAAGTCCTGGTGCAACGGAAGTTTGAAGCGTGTCGCCATATTCTGCATCAGCAGAGTTATCAAAAGCAGGTATAATAGCCAAGGCTTTTCCTCCAATCAAACCAGATTCATAGATTTGCGCAATGCTATTTTTGGAAAAAGGAAAATCGTTTTCAACCCTAAAAGTTAGAAAAATTTTACCACTGGGAAACATCAACTTGCTATTCTCAACAGAACCTACTTCATAACCATTTATTGTTACAGGTGTACCATTTAATAATCCCTCTGTGTTGTCATAAATGCCATAGAATAATCTGTCAGAAACAAAAACATCATTTGATTTGAGATAACTAAAGCCAATAAAAAATAAACTTATCCCAAAAATGAAAAGCAAGGCAGTTTTTATTTCATTAGAAAATTTCAAAATCAAAGTGTTTTTTCAAAAATACACATTATTTGTGGAGCTCAATAAGCTTATTTAGATTTCATTTCATGAGTTATTGACACTTCTTTTTCTCCGTCAAATCCCTTTATATATGCGCCGTGATATCCTTTTTTAGTGAGTTTTAATATGGCTCTTTTTGCTGTTTTATAAGAAGAAAATGAACCGTAATAGTATCTATAAAGACTGCCCGTTTTGATGCGTGATATGTCTGACAATCCCTTAAAGTTGTGTGGTTTTAATACCCTCTTTTTAGTGCTAGCCGCAATCTGAATTCGAAAAGTAATCGCTGACGAACTATTAATTATTGTTGAACTGATGGGAGTTTCATTTGTATTTGAGTCCATAACAAGTCCCGTGAATAAGGTGCCATCCAGCGAAGATTTATACTCCATAATGGCTCTAGCAATAGCCCTGCTCATTTCTGTTTGTCCATGATTAGAATTTAAGTATGCGCCCTCTCTGGCATTAGTTAGAAAGCCTGTTTCAACCAACACGCTAGGCATATAGGTGTTACGAAGCACCAAAAAACCAGCCTGTTTTACAGTCCTGTTTTTTCGTTTTAAGTTTTTAACAAAACTCTGCTGAATATAGTTTGCTGCTTCAATACTTTGGTTGAGGTAATCTTCTTGCATCAACACCAAGCTAATGACTGACTCAGGGTTATTTGGATCAAACCCGTCGTATTCTTGTTCATAATTGTCTTCTAGAAATATTACCGCATTCTCCTTTTGTGAAATACGGAAGTTATCTTGATTACGATGTAGCCCTAAAACAAAAGTACCTGCACCATAGGCATTTGAATTGTGTGCATCACAGTGAATGGAGACAAACAAATCGGCCTTGGCCCTATTGGCAATACTAGCCCTTTTACTTAATGGAATGAAACGATCTGATTTACGAGTGTAAACAACCTCAACGCCTTTCTCTTTTTCAAGTATGGCACCTGTCATTAATGTAATATTGAGTACTATTTTTTTTTCGTAGTATTTATTTCCCCTGTTACCAGGATCTTTGCCCCCGTGACCAGCGTCAATTACAACCGTGAAAGGTTTATCATTTTGGGCATATAATTTGACATTAAAGCTAAAAACAGTAGCAGCGAAAAATAAAGCAATTTTAATGAAACGCATTCTGGATAAAATATGTGTATTTTTGAAGCATTCAATCTGATGTCTTTGTCAAAAGTAATACATTATTCTGGCTCATCATATAAATGGCAAATTTGCTGTCTTATGTTTTTGTTCAGTGTGCTTGCTTTTGCACAAGATGCACCCATTGATGAAGCAGTTACTGATAGCGCCTTACAAGACAGTGTAATGGTAAAAGAACCTGTACTACTAGACAAAATCAAAAGGCATGCTGATGGTTATATGATTGTTAACCGCAAAAAAAACAAGCTATACATGTATGATGGTGCAGAATTGTATTACCAAGACATTGAATTAAAATCAGGTGTTATCGTACTAGATTACAGTACAAATGAAGTTTCTGCTGGGCGCATTAAAGATTCATTGGGTAATCTGACTCAGCCACCAGCCTTTAAGCAAGGTAATGATGAAGTCTTTCCAGATTCGATTCGCTTCAACTTTGACACCAAAAAAGCCATAATTTGGAATTCAAGAAGTGAACAGCAAGGCATGAACGTCAAAGCGACGACTACCAAAAAGCAAAACGACTCGGTCTATTTCCTGAGAAATGCCAAGATAACAACAGCTAAAGATGTAGATGATCCAGAATATTATATTCGTGTTAGAACAGCAAAGTTTGTTCCTAAACGTAAAATGATATCTGGCTTGAGTAATCTGTACATTGCTGATGTGCCTACTCCCTTGTTCTTGCCTTTTGCATACTTCCCCATGACAGAAAATCGTGCGACAGGATTTTTATTCCCGACCATTGGCGAAAATTTCAATAGGGGTTACTTCCTCCAAAATGGCGGATATTATTTTGTGGTAAATGATAACATAGATGTAGCTACGCTGGGTGATTACTATACCAATGGTAGCTATGGTTTTAGAATAGAAAGCAACTATAATAAACGCTATCGTTTCCGTGGAAATTTTGGCTTTCGATACGAGAATTTAATTAATGGCGAACGTGGACTTCCAGGCTATGGCAAGTCTACCATATTCAATCTTAGGTGGTCGCACAGCAAAGACAGTAAATCCAACCCCAACAGCAGGTTTTCTGCATCGGTAAATCTGGGGACCAGTAACTACTTTAGGGAGTCTCTGAATCAAATCAACACTACTAATTTTTTAAACAATACGTTAAACTCCTCAGTTTCGTATACGAGGACATTTCCCAAGTATCCATCTGTAAATTTATCTCTATCGGCCACACATAGTCAAAACACACGTTCGAAGACCGTTAACATGACCTTGCCTTCGTTAACAGCCAATATGGAACGTATTTATCCTTTTGCCAAGCGAAATGGAATCAAGAAAGGGATTATCCAAAACATTAATTTCCAATACAGTATGCGTGGAGATAATCGCATCAATACCACGGATGATATCATCTCTGAAAAAGGTTTGTTTTATGGCGCAAAATCAGGAATGCAACACAACATACCCATAAATACCAACTTCAAAATAGCTAAACATTTTAATTTCACATTGGGGGGTAATTATAAAGAGGTTTGGACGAATCAAACCATCAAAAAAAACGATTACGACATAATGCTTGACGCACTTCCTGAACAAGATACCATAACAGGTTTTGACCGATTTGCACAATATAATTTTAGCATGGGAGCAAACACCACATTATACGGTGTTTTCAATTTTAAAAAGGATAAGAAAATTCAAAGCATACGCCATGTGATAAATGCAAATATCAACTATAGTAATAGCCCAAGTTTTGAAGAGTATTATGATGAATACATTATTGATGCAGATGGCAATACTAGAGATTACAGCCGTTTTGAGGGAGGGCTCTATGGCAGGCCTGGCAACACCAAATCAAGTTCAATAGGCATTACCGTACGTAATAATTTAGAGGCTAAAATAAAGGACAGAGATTCTATGAAAACAGAGTTGAAAAAAATTAAAATACTGAACAATCTTAATTTTAGTTCAGGCTATAATATAACAGCTGATTCTCTTCGTTGGAGCCCCATACGAATGAGTACGGTTGTTCCCCTACTTGACAACAAACTCAATATTAATATAGGTGCCACATTTGACCCTTATGCGCTTGGGGAAAACAATAAACGCATCAATACATTTAGTGCTGCCAATGGTGGTCCATTATTAAGAATGACAAGTGCAAACATCAACTGGGGATATAATTTTAAAAGCAAGGGCAGTAAAAAAAATGATATCGATGATAACAACGAAAACATTCCTGGGCTAAACAATAATAGAGCCCTCGATGAGCAAAGGAATTATAGTAATCAAGATCAAGAAGAGGATATGGAGTCTGATGAGGAAAAAAGTACTGATCTTTATAAAACAAATATACCTTGGAGTTTAAACCTAAGGCATAATTTCACATATGCAAATAATTTCACCCAACGTCAAATTAGCAACAACTCCATAATGGCATCGGCAAATGTGTCGCTAACACCAAAATGGAAAGTCAACGTTTCATCCGGTTATGACTTCAAAAATAAAGGGGTAACGTTCACAAATTTGGGTATTGACCGAGATCTTGACAGTTGGACAATGAACATTTCTTGGACACCATTTGGGAATCGTGAATCTTGGTTTTTCTTTATTGGTGTTAAGTCAGGAATACTGCGCGATTTGAAATACGAAAAACGACGTGAACCAGATAAGAGACTTTAAATCATGAGTATGAAAACCATCATCAAAACAGACAAGGCACCCATGCCTATTGGGCCTTATAATCAAGCTATACTAGTAAATAACACACTCTATGCTAGTGGTCAAATTGCGATTAATCCAGCCACAAACGAATTAATTTCGGGAAATATTAAACAAGAAACCAAGCAAGTAATGGAAAATTTAGGTGCTGTTCTAGATGCAGCAGGAATGCATTTTTCAAACGTAGTTAAGTGCAGCATCTTTATTTCAGATATGAATGACTTTACAGCCATTAACAACATATATGGTACTTATTTTGACGATGATAATGCACCTGCAAGGGAAACCGTTCAAGTTGCCGTGTTACCAAAGCGTGTAAACGTAGAGATATCCTTAGTAGCTGTAGCCTAAGACATACCTAAGTGATACTCCACCAAACCTTCAATGGGTTTTTTGTGTACTTTACCCATAGTTAGCCCTAAGTCTGTCAAAACTTCTGTTAACTCGTCTTTGAGATAAAAAGCTATTGAGCCTATAAAATGAATGGGTAAGCTTTTAGCATTATCAAATTGTAGTATTTGATGACGTGCAAATAAATCAAAGCCTTTTTTGACTAAGGCTTGACTGTAGTCATTGTCTTTGTTTTCAATCAAAAAACGAGCAAAGGTTGCCAAGTATGTATTTGGATTTGATTTTTTGTAAAGATTTGTTTTGATAGACTCTGATGACAGATCAAATGACTCTTCTAAAACTGCGGCCATCTTGGCGGGAATCTTATTAAAATAGTAATCACGTAGTAACTGACGCCCAAAATAATTGCCGCTTCCGTCATCCATCAATATATATCCCAGCGAATCAACACGTTGTTCAACGTCATGACCATCAAAATAGCTACAGTTTGATCCTGTTCCTAGAATACAAACAATGCTTTTTTCACCAGGTTCAGTAGCGGCATAAACAGCCGCATAGGTATCTTCCTTAACTTCAATGGCTGCATTTGGAAAAATACTTTTAAGGACTTTCTTTAGCAACACTCTAGGCGGTTCTGTACCACAGCCAGCGCCATAAAAATGGATATAGTTTACAGATTTACGCTTGCGATACAAATCATAATTATTGATAATACGTTCCTCAAGTATATGGTCAGAAAGTACTTGAGGATTTAGCCCCAGGGTCTGTGTTTCGAAAAGCACAACATTTTGTGCATCAAGAGCAATCCAATCTGTTTTGGTTGAACCACTATCAATAATGAGTTTCATGAATTTATAATTGGCTTATGTGTGCAGCTAAATCAAGTAGTTTGTTTGAATATCCTGCTTCGTTATCGTACCAT
>CAXHBH010000020.1:0-28481 GCA_964014735.1 uncultured Flavobacteriaceae bacterium
AGCCATCTTCGCCCCCGTGTCCAAAGTAATTAACAACTAAAGTGCCTTGTGATAGTCTATTTGCTAGAGCGGTTTCCACTTCTGGATATCGATCTCCTCCTGCGGAAGCAATTTGTTTATAAGCATCTGAATGTATCTTGGTAATATTCATTAGAGGTTTTTGGCGAACAATCTCATCGCCCAAAGCATCGAGTGTAACTTGAAGTGAGAAATCATCTTTATTTCTGAAAATATCAGCATCATCAGACAATATTGTGAAACTATTGTTCCAGCTACCCCTGTTTGTGGGACTTTCATAATCAATAACTTTATTAACCAATACACGCGCTTGAGAGGCATTGGAAAAGACCATACGTCCTACTGCAATATCCATATGGTCATAATAAGTTAGCATTCCTTCATTTTCATCCAACATAGTGAAAAAATCATCTGACATAAACGAGTTCGTAAGCGAAAAACTATTTAACGCATGGAAAGTAGGCACCACCATATCGTTATCAGTTGTTCTCTTTTTATAGTCATAACTGGTATCTCCAAATAAACATAAATATTTTAGTTTTTTGCCTTGAGAAAAATACAGGTAACGCACAAAATTTCGGATAGCAGCAATATCTTGTTGTCCAGTTGAAAAAGCCCTATAAATTTCCTCAACAGTTACAACTTTAGCTGACAATCCCGCCACATTTTTTCGATGACTTACCAGCAATTCTGCTTCTTCCCGAAAAGCTTCAGCTGTAATTAATAAATAAGTTGTGGGTGGCAAAGTACTTATGTCTTTTAAAAACGAAGAAGGGCTCAATACACGGGTGCTGCGTCTGTATGTTGGTGTTTTATAGGCTGTTGACAAGTAAAACTTACTGTCTTCGTCCACAATAACATCGCTTCCAAATATGGTTGCGCCAGCAGGTGGCATGTGGACAACATCACCACCCAGTTCCCATATACAGGTTTCGGCGGAAGCCGAAGCTACCGCCAGCTGCTGTGCGGCGTCTTGGGATGATAGTGAGAACATAAAACTACCTCCAGCACCGTCCAAGTCTCTTTGATATTGCGCTATAATAAAATCTAAATATCCAATGGCGGATAAATCCCCATTAGAAGCGTAAGATAATTTTCCAGTGATGCTTTCTGCTGCATTTTGTGGCAGATGAATCATGCCTCTAATCTGATAAAAGCTTGTGTTGGGTTCCGAACCAACTGAGCTATCACTGATACCGCTTATGGATTTAGTATTTGTATCATTACCAATAGTTAAGCTAAATGAAGTTGTTTCTGACCCATCCGAAGCTACTCTTGCCGCTACATCAATTTGAGTGCCTGATGCAACATTGGGCGTTTCAATTGTGAATGACTCTTGCTGATCATCAAAAAAACGCTGGCCAAACCAACGTCTTCCAAGGGATCCTAAATTGTGTTTATCTTCCTCTAAAAAAGTGGTATAAGCAGCATTGGTGACTGCATCTGCGTCAGGACTATCCGTACCTCCTAAAACCAAGGCGCGTTTTCCAAAAGAAGTACCATAAGTAATATAATATTGTGCGGTATCGTGATAGAGATTTAGATAGGTTTCACTTTCTTCATTCCAAGTATCGTTAGCGTAAGCCATAAAAAGAATGTAATCTTCATCGTCAAAGCTACCATCTTCTTCTCCCTCAACGATTACCGCGTTCTCATAAAGGGTTTCTATCCGATCATCCAATTTTAAAGGAAGCATTTGACCGCCACGCCCAAAAATTCGGATTGTCCTTGGGTCTATTTCCTGTACTGGCAGTTCTAGTTTCTGTAAAAAATCTTTGGTGATTTTATGCACTCCTGTCTCTTCAACGCTAAATTGATGCCATGAAACCATCGTTTCATCTAAAAAAGGATGCGTATTCAATGTTTGTGAAGAAATGGTATTAAACCCAAAAACAAAGAAGAAAAAAGCTACTAAATTGTTAGGCATATTTGGTTATAACAAGAATGGATATGTATTTGTAAAGCGTGTAATGCATACTAATTTAGACTTGACATCGTTTAGTAAGTATATAAACGCACTATTTATTCGTATATTGCAACTTTGAATATGATTCGAAAATTAAAATGAAAACTTACACAAATTTATTCATTTCCGCATTAATAATTGTACTTATTTCAAGTTGCAGTTCAAGCAAACGACGTTCAAATGTTTCTCAAGGAACAGGATTAGACATCAATTCATCAAGAGGTGGTTTCCAATATGAAACAAATTACAAAGGACAAGAAGCTGGTCCTGGATTAGTTTTTATTTCTGGTGGAACTTTTGTAAAAGGTAGAGTTCAGGACGATATAATGCGTGATTGGAACAATGCGCCAGTGCGTGTTCAAGTCCGCTCATTTTACATGGACGAAACAGAAGTGACTAATCTTATGTATAATGAATATTTAGATTGGTTAGAACGAGTGTACAAAGAAGAGGGAGATGTTTACAGTAATGTATATACTGCTGCACTTCCTGATACCATGGTATGGCGCAGTCCGCTTGGATTTAATGAAGATATGGTAAATAACTATTTACGCCATCCTTCTTTTCAAGACTACCCCGTTATTGGTGTTACATGGCAACAGGCAACTAACTACGCTAAGTGGCGTACTGAGCGAGTTAATGAAAGTTTGTTGGAAAGAGAAGGTTATATTGAAAAAGGGGTTAGCTTACAAATTGACAGTATTTCACCTGGAAACGAGTTCAATACACAAACTTATTTACGCGCACCTGACAAAGTATATGGAGGTAATATTGAAGATGTTGCTGGAAGAAATGCACAGCCAAGAAGTAGGGATGCAGACTCAACTGCACTAAATTTCATCAAGCGTGAAAAAGGATTGTTATTACCTGAATATCGTCTTCCCACTGAAGTTGAATGGGAATATGCAGCCCTAGGGCTTTCTGAATTAAGAGAATACAACAGCTATCGTGGCAAAAAGAAATATCCCTGGTCTGGTGATTCATCAAGGTCAACAAAACGAAGAAATGAAGGTGATCAGTTGGCTAACTTTAAACAAGGAAAAGGAGATTATAGTGGCGTAGCGGGATGGTCCTCTGACAATGCTGATATCACGGCTCCTGTTCGTGCTTTTCCTGCCAATAGCTTTGGCTTGTATGGGATGGCTGGAAATGTAGCAGAATGGGTTGCAGATGTATACCGACCAATCATCAATAGTGATGTTACTGATATGAGTTATTACAGAGGGAATCTTTACACCAAACCCGCAATTGGTAAAGATGGAAAAACAGTTGTGATTGATGAGATTGAAATTGACACAACTCCAAATAATAAGTTGAACATCAAAGCACTACCAGGTGAAGTTAAATTCAGTGAGATTGATGAATATGACGCACAGTTTAGACCAAACTTTAATCGTGCTTACAATCCAAACTATTTGGATGGAGATGAAAAATCTACACCAAATTCGGACGAAACAGAAATGTATAAGTTTGCTATAGACAAAGACGGAAATGCTATTAAGAATGAAGATGATGTAAAATCATTGATTTCCGATCAAACACGAGTTGTCAAAGGGGGCTCTTGGAAGGATCGCGCATATTGGTTAGACCCTGCTCAAAGGCGCTATTTACCAGAATATATGGCTGCTGATTTTATTGGGTTCCGTTGCGCCATGTCATACCTTGGCGAGAGTAAAAAGAAGAAGCGTCCGCGCGACTAAGTTCATGACTTCGCTACAAGAAGTATATCAACTATTTTTGAAATCTTCGGGGATTCAAACCGATAGCAGGGAAGTAAATTCCAACGAACTTTTTTTTGCCCTCAATGGGCCTAACTTTAATGCAAATACATTTGCACATCAAGCCATTGAAAGAGGGGCATTAGCTGCCGTAGTCGATGATAAGTCGGTAGCTGAAGCAAACCAAAATTGT
The DNA here is from genome assembly GCA_964014735.1 of uncultured Flavobacteriaceae bacterium. GTDB lineage: Bacteria > Bacteroidota > Bacteroidia > Flavobacteriales > Flavobacteriaceae > UBA7446. The sequence goes on from CAXHBH010000020.1 coordinate 3,896, forward strand.
TATTTGGTAGACGATGTGCTACAGACCCTTCAATCTCTCGCCCAACACCACAGGAAACAATTCAATATTCCACTTATTGCACTGACAGGAAGCAATGGCAAAACCACGACCAAAGCGCTCATACATGCTGTGTTAAGCTCCTCATATGAAGTTTTGGCTACAGAAGGTAATTTTAATAATCATATAGGCGTTCCCTTAACATTATTGCGCCTTTCTGCAGCTCACAGCCATGCAATTATAGAAATGGGCGCCAATCACCTAAAAGAGATTGCTTTTTTATGTGAAATGGCCCAACCAACACATGGTCTCATAACTAATATTGGTAAAGCCCATCTAGAAGGATTTGGGTCGGAAAAAGGTGTGCTTCAAGGCAAAACAGAACTTTATGCTTTTATAGAAAAAAATAACGGGCTTATTTTCGTCAATGAAGAAGACGATAAACTAATTAAGGCACTAGGCGATGTAGCATACATAACTTATAAGCCATCCGAATTTACAATAGTCCATGACCAACCTACGTTGAAACTAACATGCCAAAATATTGAAATTCCAACACAGCTTGTAGGCAGCTATAACAAACCAAATATTGCGTCGGCTTTATGTATTGGAGCAAATTTTGGTATTTCGTTAGCAAAAGCTGCTAAAGCCATAAGTGATTATACTCCTAACAACAGTCGTTCCCAACTGATGATACAAAATGGAAAAACGTTAACTTTTGATGCATACAATGCCAATCCGAGTAGCATGAAAGCAGCCATTACAGCCTTTAGCAAAAGAAATGGAAAAAAAGCAGTGATACTGGGTCATATGGCAGAGCTAGGAGCTTATGAGTCTGATGAACACCAAGAGCTAGTTGATTTGGTTGAAAACCACAGTTTTGATGAGTGCTATTGGGTAGGCAAGCCCTATAAGTCAATCGTAGTAAAAAATTACTTTGCATCAGCATCTGAACTCAATATGTTTTTAAAAAACAATCCTATTAAGGCTAATCAGGTACTTATAAAAGGGTCTCGAAGTGCTAAGCTAGAAGAAGTCTTAAATATTTTGTGAAATCACATTTATTTACTCAAACAAAAGCAACTTACTATTCTCCAAGAAGGGTTATAAAAATTTTTCTTGACCCAGCGTGATTGCGATGTTCACATAAATAAATACCTTGCCAAATACCCATTTGGGGTTCACCATTTGAGACGGGGAAACTCACAGAAGACCCTAAAATACTACTTTTAATATGTGAGGTCATGTCATCAGGACCCTCAATTGTATGAGTGAAATGCGTATCATTTTCTGAAACCATCTTGTTAAAGTGTGTTTCGAAATCTACTCTAACGCTAGGATCTGCGTTTTCGTTGATGGTCAGACTTGCAGAAGTGTGCTTGATAAAAACGTGAGCAACACCACTTTTTTGGGGTATTTCATTTAAAACATATGAGGTGATTAAATGAAACCCTCTTGAGAAAGGTGGAAGGCTTATTTCTTTTTGGAAAATCATTCTTTGTGGGTCATATTGGATTCGAACCAATGACTTCCGCCCTGTCAAGGCGACACTCTGAACCAACTGAGTTAATGACCCGGAAGCGCAAAAGTAACTAAATTCAATGTATTGTGTAAGTTTGCATCAAAAGCGCCATGATACATTATTCACGTACCGATATTGACCAAATGGATAAAATCTTTCGGTTAAATCTAATCAATAGTTGCACAGGCTTTAAATCAGCAAATTTAATTGGAACAAAATCGCTTAATGGGGTAAGCAATTTGGCTGTTTTTAGCAGTATCACGCATCTTGGAAGTAATCCGCCATTGATTGGCTTTGTTTTGCGCCCAACCACCGTACCTCGCGATACCTATCGCAACATTAAAGATAGTGGCGTGTTTACGGTAAACCACATCTACAGCGATATCATTGAAGATGCGCATCATACCTCCGCAAAATATCCTGAAGAAGTTTCAGAATTTGCCAAAACAGATTTAGAAGAAGAATTCCTTGGAAACTTTCCAGCACCATTTGTAAAAGGCGCAAAAATCCGTTTGGGGTGCAAGTTTTTGAACGAATATGAAATTAAGGAAAATGATACCTTACTTTTGGTAAGTGCCATTGAACACGTCTTCATTGCAGACGAAGAAATACAACAAGAAGATGGGTGGTTAAAGCTTGAGAACGCCAATACGGTAACCATAAACGGCCTGGATGGATATGCCACAACAAGCCTAATAGAACGTTATGCATACGCAAGACCCAAGAAATCATGAATTTTTTAGATCCAAATTTAGAGGCGTATGTAGCAAAGCATTCGGAACAAGAACCCGAATTGCTGCAAAAGCTAGCTCAAGAAACCCACCTTAAAGTATTGCAACCACGAATGTTAAGTGGTGCTTACCAAGGTCGTTTATTATCATTATTATCAAAATTAACATCACCCAAACGCATTCTGGAAATTGGCACCTATACAGGATATTCAGCACTATGTCTGGCAGAAGGCTTACAATCGGGCGGGCAAATTGATACCATTGACAAAGACGAAGAACTTACCGACATGCAACGAAGATATTTTGATGCCTCAATTTTTGGAAAATACATCGTTCAGCATTTGGGAAATGCCGCTAAAATTATTCCTTCAATTGAAGGAACTTTTGACTTTGTATTTATCGACGCTGATAAAGAACAGTATCCGCTTTACTTTGATTTGATTATAGATCGGGTACGTTCAGGGGGGGTGATTATTGCTGATAATGTATTGTGGTCTGGTAAAGTCATGGATGCTGCCATCGATGAGGCTACGCAATCACTTCAGGTTTTCAACAGGAAAGTAGCCAAGGATAGCCGTGTCGAAACGGTAATACTTCCTGTTCGGGATGGGTTAACGCTCTTGCGTAAAATTTAGCGCTTACGCTTGACCGTACCTGTAATTTCGTTGAGTTCTTTTTTGATGTCGTTCACTTCCTTTTGAAGCTCTTTGGTGTCTAAACCCTGAGCTTCTACAGATTTTTCAATTTCTTCACGAAAATCTTGACTGGCCGTTTTTACCTGCTGAATTCCTTTGGCAAGCGTACGCGCAATGTCTGGAACACGATTGGCACCAAAGACCAAAAGCACAATCATAAAGACAAATATGATTTCAGCACCACTTATAAAATAAAACATGCAGCAAAGATAAGTTAAAACGGAAAAGTGGTGTTAGACAGGGGTTTAAAATAATATGTATAACTTAGTAGTCCTACAATTAAAACTTAGAACAATGAAATTAAGCATTACACACCAAGAAAGTTACTCAAGATCTGAATTACTGTTAAGAGGTATTTTTGGTGTTTTATACATCGTACTACCACATGTTTTCTTACTATTCTTCTTTTCACTTTGGGGAACAATATTATCGCTTGTCGCTTTTATTGCCATAATTTTTACTGGACGCTACCCAGAAAGCATGTTTGAATATCAAGTAAATCTACTACGATGGAATCTCAGACTTACCGCTCGAACATCAAATTTAGCGGATGATTACCCCGCTTTTGGACTTGACGGAACAGATGAACATACTTCTTTGGAAGTATCTTATCCTGAACGTATCAGCAGAGGATTGACTATTGTCAGACTTCTTTTTGGGGCTTTTTATGTTATCCTACCACACGGATTCATCCTTTATTTTAGAATATTATGGGGTGCTATACTATCTATTTATGCTTTTTTTTCTGTGTTATTTACAGCTAAGTTCCCTAAAGGGGCACATGACTTTTTGGTTGGAACCATTCGCTGGCAATATAGAGTAAGTCTCTATATGGGTAATATGACAGATACCTATCCACCATTTTCTAGTAAATAATTTCAAAGCTTTGCCATCCGAATTTTATTACCCACTTCCACAACCACATGAGTTGAGCGAAAGAGAAAAGGAAGACGCCATGGGTGCATATCTTATGATGTTTGCTTCCCTGGCAACTAGCCTTCCATTACCTGTTATAAATCTTATTGCAGCTGTGGTTTACTACTATGTAAACAGAAAAAAAAGTCGATTTATCCATTTCAATTGTTTACAGTCCTTACTGTCTCAATTACCTACCACGTTAGTCAATTGGATTCTACTTTATTGGGCATTACAAATTTTCTTTTTTGAAAATTATGAAATAAACGATTACTTCTATGCTTACTTAGGCTTTAGTGTCTTAGCCAACCTAATATATTTTGTATATAGTATAGTTGCAGCTGTTAGGGCTCGAAAAGGTGTTTTTATGTATTTCATTTTGTTTGGACCATATGCTTATCAGCAGGTTTATTCTAAAAAGAATATCCTGAATTATGAAAATGAAAACCGCCAATTAGAAGTGGAACAAAAAGTGAATAAACCGCCTGTTTAAATGAAAAAGAAAATATTTCTTGATGGCTTAAAATCACTTGGAATATTCGGTGGCATTTTTTTGCTGTTTTACCTTGGGCTAAACTTACTTTCGGAAGAAAAGAAAACAAAATGGTTTTATTCGAATGAAAAAACAAGTCTGATATCATTTGAGCAAGAGATTGCTCTAGGTGAACTGGTTGCAGAATATATTATATCGACGCAGTATAAAGAATCCATAAAAAACAAAACGATAGACTCCATGATGTGGGCTGTTAGTAAACGCTTACAGCAACAAATACCAGCATCAGCATATGATTATAATATCGTAGTATTGGATGATCCACAAGTTAATGCCTTTACTATTCCAGGTGGAAATATTTATGTATTCAAAGGGCTGATATCATTTTGCGATTCACCCGAACAGCTTGCTGCCGTATTGGCACATGAAATGGGGCACGTTGAAAAACGACATACCGTTAGTCGATTGGTAAGGGAATTTGGGCTTTCAATTTTATTTTCTATTATGACGGGTGGGGATGGTGTTCTGCTTTCCGATTTATACCAAACTCTAATTTCAACAGGCTTTAGCAGATCACAAGAAAAGGAAGCAGATCAATTTGCGTTAGAACTCCTCGAAGATGCCAATATATCTCCCAAATCTATTGCTTCATTTTTCAGGAAACTCAATCGAGAAAATATGGCTTATGACGAAAAAATTGAATTAATTATGACCCATCCGCACAATAACGCCAGAATTAAGGCTTCTTTAACCTACGAAGTTGATGCGGGTTTTGAAGAAATTCCTTTTAAGCTAAACTGGGAAAAGATTGTGGAGTCACTTTGAACAGCTCCTTTTTTTAATATTTAATCCTGTTGTTTTTTGAACTTTTCGAAGTCATTTTCTGCCAATGTCTTGGGCCATGTATTGTTATCCTTATTGATATCTGCCGTAGCATTATCGGGGTCAACGAGAACTCCGACAATCTCTTTGTCTGTTGCGATATACTTGCTCACCTCACGGTCGCTCTTGCGCCACACTTGTGCAGGATAGGTCTTACGCTCCTTGGTGCCGTCAGCATAAGAATACTCCACAATAAGAGGCATTGGAATACCACCTGGTTTTTCGAAAGTAACCTTATAGAATTTTTTGGGTTCCTTGCGGTTCTTGAAATCATCGGGTGTTAGGTTCCGCAAGCTATTACCTAAATAACGTGAAAAATAGCGCATGTCGTCGTCAAACTTTTTTATGTCTTTAACCCCAGTTACGCCCATATCCACAACATCTGTAGTGAAAAACCATCCTCGCCAGAACCAATCTAAATCAAAAGCAGAGGCATCTTCCATAGTACGGAAGAAATCTTCTGGCGTTGGATGTTTAAACATCCAACGTTGTGAAAAGGTCTTAAAGGCATGGTCGAACAATTCGCGTCCCATGACTGTTTCTCTTAGAATATTCAGTGCAGTTGCCGGTTTACTGTAAGCATTTGGTCCAAGTTGATATACGTTCTCGGGGTTGGCCATAATTGGGGCAATAAAATCTTGATCACCTGACATGTAAGGTACAATGTTCTGTGGATCCATGTCATCAGAAGGATAATGATCCATCCCTGGAATTGCCTCTGGATTTGACTTTCCAAAATCCTGTTCAGCAATAATCTGCACAAAAGAATTTAAGCCCTCGTCCATCCAACCCCATTGGCGCTCATCTGAATTCACAATCATTGGGAAAAAATTATGACCCACCTCATGTATAATAACGCCTATCATACTAAATTTAGTGCGGTCGCTGTATTTGCCATTGCTGTCTGGGCGTCCAAAATTGAAACAAATCATGGGATACTCCATGCCCACATCATCTGCGTGTACAGAAACTGCTTTGTGATAAGGGTAATCAAAGGTCATTCTTGAATAAGACTTTAATGCACTAGCCACTGTCTTAGTGGACCATTGCTCCCAAAGTGGGTTTCCTTCTTTAGGATAAACTGAAACTGCCATTATATCATTGCCGTTGACATCTACATTCATCATATCAACAATAAACTTACGGGAAGAAGCAAAAGCGAAATCACGTACGTTTTTTGCCGTAAAATGCCATGTCTTAGTTCCTGTAGGCATACTTTTTTCGTTAGCCTCTGCCTCATCTTGTTTTACAATAAACACGGGCTCATCATATGATTTTTTTGCCTCCCTAAAACGTTTCATCATTGTTGTTGAATAAACTGCCTTACGGTTTTCCAACACACCAGTAGACTCAACGATATGATCATCGGGAACGGTAATTTTCACATCATAGTCGCCAAAAGGAAGTGCAAACTCACCATTACCCCAAAACTGTTGATTTTGCCAGCCTTCAACGTCATTGTAAACTGCCATACGTGGAAAAAACTGTGCAATAAAATAAGCGTAGTTATCATCCTTTTTAAAATATTCATAGCCAGAGCGTGAGTCCCAAAACTGACGATTGGGAATATTGTAATGCCATTTAAGTCGGAATGAAATAGATGCTCCAGACGCTAATGGTGTTGGCAAGTCTATCCGCATCATTGTTTGGTGTACCATGTATGGCAAATCCACACCATTTGTATCCTTTAGTAAATCAATTTTAAAGCCACCGTCAAATTTTTCTTCTAATAAATAGGCATTAACAAAACCAGGTCCAACTGCACGCTGGGTTCCGTAATAGTCGTTTCCATTGTCCAGGCGATCGAAAGACTGGCCATCGCGAGCACGAACATTTTGATCAAGCTGTAGCCATAAATAAGAAAGGTTTTCCGGGGAATTATTAGTGTATGTAACCGTCTGATCTCCAAATAATTCTTGTGTATCATCATTTAGAGTGAGCTCCATTACGTAGTCCGCCTGCTGTTGATAATAGGCAGGACCTGGTGCACCCGACGCTGTTCTATAAACATTTGGCGTTGCCAACTCGTTATACAATTGTCGAAACTTATTTTGATTGGTATGCCCTTGAGGTGTAGTTGTTTCTTGTGCAAAACAAACAACAAAAGAAAAAGTTAAGAGTGAGGTAAGTATTGAATTAAATTTCATTTTCAATGTATTTTTTATAAATATATTTAGATTATCGGATGATTAAAAACTGTATTTAGCAAAAATGAGATTTTTAGTGTGCAAATAGCTTTTCTTCGTTTTTGGTGTTGTAAGTGTTACAATATTTTTCTGGTCAGGAAATACGTCCATCAAAAAGGTGTTAGACCACTCCAATTGAGTCATTTCTGAAAGCGAATCAAAAGAAGCATATAATATGGTCTGATCGTGCTTATACTCCCAGCCAACAAAAGAAAAAACGGCTGAATCTTTCGGATACTTGAGCTGAAAATGCCATTGGAAATAGTTAGACATATGTCCCGATATTGCTGTTTCTGAAAGTTGGTCTGGGTCAAGTTTTATATCAGCGGAAGTGAAGCGAGAAAGTGAAGCAGTAAAATCATCAGTGAAAACGCGAACTACCAGCTGAATTTGACTTTGCTCAGGCTTAACAAACATATCGGTAGTGCTCACATAGTACTTATGAGAGGATGCCGAAAAAAGGGGCAGCAGGAATAAAAAGAATAAAAAACGTATCAATTATTTTTATTAAACTTTTCACTGGTTTTAATCAAGAAATCCATAATTTCAAAATCAGATTTCTCTTCTAGAAGTTCTTTGGTTTTGACCTCATCATCACAATACAACAAAAACAAACCTATTTTGTCTTTATCGATATTTACTTGCTCTTTAAAAAAGCTATCATCATATAGCTGACGTATGACCTCACTTGGTTTGAGTGCGTAGGTCTTGTCTTTTGCTTTGTCTTTATTTTCGACCATACGATAGAGCGCCTTAAAAACACTGACAAAGTTCACGCCATTTGTAAGTTGGTCTTTATTCAACAACTCATTTTCCAAACGTGTGGAACGGTCACGCTCATAATCAAATTTCTTAAACTCTTCAGTTCGTAGGTCTAAAAATTTCTGCCGCTGTTCTGGAGTGACCACCACCTCTTCCAGTTCTGTTATTTTCTCATTTACGTCAATAACAAGGCGTCCGCGCTGTAAAATTTCTTTGTTGATTTTTACCACGCGAATTTGATACTGCAAAGATGTAAATACCAACTCATCGCCCATCATCACCTGAATAGCAAAAGCACCTTCGTTATCTGATATCGTAGCTTCCTTAGTCGTAGTGTTAACCACGTTGGCGGCAATGACATTTTGATTTTGATAGAGAATCTTACCCCTAAGCCAAGTGCGATAATCGGTTTGGGCCATGAGCATTGGCGCAAAAAGTAAAAAAACAAGTATTTGACGCATATAAACAAATATAAGCTATTCGCTTAAAAGCTTGACGAAGTGAAAGCCAAGGTGCTGAAAACCTTCCTTCTTATACAACTTGTGAGAGGCAACATTCTCTTTATAGGCATTTAACTCCAATGCTTCATAGCCATCTTTTTTGAGTTTGGAGCCAATCCAGTTCATGAAACGAGTTCCCAGTCCTTGCCCTTGAAAATCAGGCTTAATGTAAAAATGATCTAACTCACAGCTTTTTCCAGAATAGTGTCGGGTTTGATACCACAGTCCACAAAGACCTATCAGCTCTTGGTCGTGATAAAGACCAATACAGTCATATTCATGTTGGAACATGGCAATAAAACGATTGGTGTGTGTTTCATCCGAATATTTATGTGAGGTAAAATCTTGTATTAAAGGCAAGATTTCAGGGATATTCCCTAAATTTAAATATCTAAAATCAATTTCCATAACTACACTTGCAAAGGGATACAAACATACAATTTAAACAAATCAAAACTATAGATACCTATGCAGTGCGTCACCCCGTCTTAAGAAGTGGTCTTGCTCAAGATAGCTGTGCTTTTGACCGAGACGAAGACAGTGGCACAATTCACCTTGGTGCCTTTTTAAATCAAAAGCACGTTGGCGTTTTAACCCTATTACCTAACCCATTAGATGTACAGCTTAGAGGTATGGCTATGTTAAAGAGCCATCAAGGTGTAGGAATTGGGAAAATGATGATGGCTAAAGCCGAGCAAGTAGTATGGCAATTGGATAAAAAAATGGTCTGGATGAATGCGCGGTTAATTGCTATTCCCTTTTATAAAAAGTGTGGGTATAAAACCACTGGCAATAAATTTGTGTTGCCTTACGGTGGAGAACATTTCAAAATGACCAAAATCCTATGCGATTAGTATTTCTTTTATTGTTGTTAAGTCATTGGTCTATTGCGCAAGTGAATATTGTACAACTGATGGGTATAGAAATCGGCCATTTGACCACTTTTGAAGAACACCAACTAACACCTAAAACTGCTGCTGCCTTCAGCGCCATGCAGGCAGCTGCTTTTAAAGATGGTATTGACATACAGTTGGTATCGGCATACAGGTCGTTTAAAAGACAGCAGTATATATGGGAAGACAAATTTGAACGCTATATAAGTGAAGGCTTATCCCCAAATCAAGCCATTGCGCGCATCTTAAAATACTCTACCATTCCGGGTACCTCACGCCATCACTGGGGAACAGACATTGACGTTACTGATGGTAATGTTAAAAACGAAAAACGCATTTTAGTACCCAGTAAATTCCACAACGATGGCCCCTTTGCACCCCTTCAAAAATGGATGCAAGAAAATGCACAGCGTTTTGGGTTTTATTTGGTCTATACTAAGGATGCCGAACGCTCTGGATTTTCCTACGAGCCTTGGCATTACAGTTATTTGCCAGAAGCAGAGGTCTTTTTAGCACAATACGACTCACGTATTGCTTTTGCCTATTTTAAATCTGTTGGGGTTAAGGGAAGTGACCATATAGATCGTGATTTTTGGGACGATTATTACAACACTTTCGTAAAAGGAATTAACGTCAAATTAACACTATCCCCTCTTTAGTTGGCATAGCTTTTGCCAAAATAGAGCAATGAAACACCTACTTGTGTACATATTGATGTTTGTTTGTTTTACGAGCTGCATCCCACTTAGCTTTGCACCCAATATCAAAACAGACAAGGTCAAACTAGCCAAGCGTTTTAAGCATGATTTACCCAAGCAGCACGGATTTATTTTTGAAGATCCTAAAGAAGCAGATGAGTTTTATACGTACATCAATGCCAAATATCAGCTGCAGGGAATAAACCAGAAAATACCGCTATGGATTGACAGCAAACCCTATATAATGAATGTGTATGAACGTAGGCGTACTACACGCACCTTAAATTTTATACCCATACTTTTAGACGTTGCACTTTCGGATGAAGACGGTGGCGTACCAGGCTTTTTTTAACAGCTTTTATACCACTCGGAATGAAAAATGGTTTATCATCACACTAACCGACTTCAGCGGGCAAGATGCCCTCATGCCAAACCACGAGAAGCGTAATGCCAACCTTGTTTTTCTGCATAGCCTACAAAACGAATACCTCAATACCGCTAATTATATCGAAGCTTATTTTAGATTAAAAGATTAGAAAAGGTAGGCGTGTAATTCGTTTGAAGTTTGCTTTACAAACATTCCACTTTACAGTATCTTTGTAACATAATTTACACCTATGAGCAAACGTGTTCTTTTAATGATTTTAGACGGTTGGGGTATCTCAACAGACCCAAAGGTTTCGGCAGTAGCCCAAGCCAATACCCCTTTTGTGGACAGCCTTTATCAAAATGCAGTCCATAATGTGCTCCATACAGATGGCATGCACGTAGGCCTACCCGAAGGACAAATGGGTAATAGCGAAGTAGGACACGTTAACCTTGGTGCAGGTCGTGTGGTCTATCAAGATTTGGCTAAAATTAATATGGCCATATCGCAAAACACACTTAAAGACGAGGCCGTACTAAAAGATGCCTTTACCTACGCCAAAACAAACAAAAAGGCAGTACATTTCTTAGGACTGGTTTCTGATGGTGGTGTACACGCACACATCAATCACCTTGAGGGGCTGTTGAAAGCCGCACAAGCAGCTGGTGTACCTAAAAGCTATGTGCATGCCTTTACCGATGGACGTGATGTAGATCCAAAAACTGGTGCTGGGTTTTTAGCAGGTGTGCAAGACATCTGCACCTCCACCAATGCGCACTTGGCTAGTGTGATTGGGCGTTATTTTGCCATGGACAGAGATCAACGTTGGGAACGCGTTAAGAAAGCATATGACCTCTTGGTGAATGGTACCGGCACAAAAACAGAAAACCTTACTCAAGCCATGCAGGCCAACTACGTTGCTGGCACCACAGACGAGTTTATCGAACCCATAGCACTTCCTGAAGATGGGAATCTAGAGGCTGGGCGTATTAAGTCAGACGATGTGGTCATTTTCTTTAATTTTAGAACCGATCGCGGTCGGCAACTCACACAAGCATTAAGCCAAATGGCATTTCCAGCACAAGGCATGGAACCACTTTCGTTATACTATGTAACCCTAACCAATTATGATGAGTCTTTTAAAGGGGTAAAGGTGATATACGACAAAGAAAACATTCAAGAAACAATAGGTGAAGTATTGGCCGCTGCAGGCAAAAAACAAATTCGCATTGCAGAAACAGAAAAGTACCCGCACGTTACCTTTTTCTTTAATGGTGGTCGAGAAGAAGCTTTTGAAGGAGAAGAGCGCATTTTATGCCCTTCGCCAAAAGTAGCTACCTATGACCTTCAACCAGAAATGAGTGCTTTTGATATTCGTGATGCCATTATACCAAAACTGAATGCGCAAGCTGCAGATTTTGTCTGTTTAAACTTTGCCAACCCAGATATGGTAGGACACACAGGAGATATGGCTGCGGCCATTAAGGCTTGTGAGACTGTTGATGTTTGCACTGCTGATGTAGTCACTGCTGCCCAAGAAAGTGGCTATTCCGTTATCATCATCGCAGACCACGGAAACTGTGATACCATGATAAATCCCGATGGTAGTCCCAATACCGCACATACCACCAACTTAGTACCTGTATTTCTGATTGATGGAGATGCGGAAAGCATTAACAAAGGAACGCTTTGCAATATTGCCCCCACCGTTTTAGATCTGATGGGGATATCACAACCTGAAGCCATGACATCAAAATCATTACTTTAGTACAATGAAGCGTTTGTTATTTCTAGGTCTATTTTTGTTTATGTACACGACTAATGCCCAAGACTTAATCGGAGATATAACGGTTGAAGATTTAAAAAATGAACCGTTTGCCGAATGGTTTAATTCGGAATACAAGAACTACACCCCTTTTGGCAAAACCATAACAAAGCTTAATACGCTAATTGAAGGTACATCTGTTGCGATTTTTATGGGCACTTGGTGCTCTGATAGCCAAATGCATGTCCCTGCCTTTTTTCGCATTTTAGACGAAATGGAATTTTCGGGTGATGTGCGCATCGTTGGAGTGGATGAGGACAAGAAAACACCGTCAGGTAGCGCCACAGAAAATGACATCAACTACGTTCCGACATTTATCTTTTACAAAAAAAGCAAAGAAATCAATCGAATTGTGGAGTCGCCCGTTGCGTTTTTGGAAGACGATATGTTAGCTATTCTAAGCGGGGCTGATTACAAACATACTTACGAAAACTGATGTCGCTTCAAAAAACAACAGAAGAAATTGAACTCATTCGCAGCAGTGCATTGTTGGTGTCCAAAACACTTGGTATGTTGGCAGCAGAGATAAAGCCTGGTGTTACGACAATTGAACTCGACAAAAAAGCCGAAACATTTATACGTGACCACAACGCCATTCCTGGATTTTTAGGGCTTTATGATTTTCCAAACACCCTTTGTATGAGTCCAAACGAGCAGGTTGTTCATGGCATACCAAACAACACACCGTTAAAAGAGGGAGATATCATTTCCATAGACTGTGGCGTATTGCAAAATGGATACTATGGCGATCATGCCTACACCTTTGCAGTAGGTGAAATAGACCCTGAAACCAAAAAATTATTAGAGAAAACAAAAGCATCGTTATATAAGGGGATTGAAGCCTTTTGTTTAGGTAATAGGGTTGGTGATGTAGGTTATGCTATTCAGCATTATGTTGAGCAGTTTGGGTATGGCGTCGTTCGTGAATTGGTCGGACATGGTTTGGGAACCACCATGCACGAAAAACCTGAAATGCCCAATTACGGAAAGCGCGGCAGGGGAAAAAGTTTTTTAGAGGGAATGGTAGTCGCCATTGAACCTATGATTAACAGGGGCACGCATCGCATCAAACAATTGCGAGATGGATGGACCATCCTCACTGCAGACGGCGCACCAAGCGCACACTTTGAACACAATGTTGCCATTGTGAATGGAAAGCCTGAACTGCTTTCTACATTCAAATATGTAAACGAAGTATTGGGCATTACTACAGATGAAGAAATTCCTTTCAGGGCTGTTCCGTTGGAGATATGAAAAGATTAGCCCGATGGATGCTAGGCATATTCCCAAGAACTTGGCTACAACGTCTTGCTAACATTCTTTTGCCTTTTTTAGATTTTTATTATCGTGGTAATCGATTTACAGATCCCATTAATGGCAAATCATATCGCAGCTTTCTTCCTTATGGTTATGTGAAAATAAGACCTAACGCGCTCAGCCCTGGCACGCTTTCTTTAGAACGCCACAGGCTTATTTGGCTTTATTTACAACGCCAAACAACATTTTTTTTAGAAAATGCTGCCGTATTGCACATGGCACCTGAAAAGGCACTTATGACACGCCTTAGTAAATTGAAACACATTGATTATACCACTTGTGATTTGAAATCACCGCTGGCTAAGGTCAAAGCTGATATTTGCAATTTGCCTTTTGCCGATGCGACTTTTGATTGGATATTGTGCAATCATGTATTGGAACATATTCCCAATGACACCAAAGCCATGAAAGAACTTTATCGTGTGCTCAAACCAGGAGGCAAAGCCTTATTACAGGTGCCTTTGGATACAAATCGCGAAAAAACCTTTGAGGACGATAGCATCGTTGACAATTCAAAACGCACTGAGGTTTTTGGGCAATATGACCACGTTCGCGTTTATGGAAAAGATTATTTTAATAAGCTGCGCCAAATAGGATTTGAAGTAAGTGAAATACAATTTGGGAAGTCACTTTCTGAAGCAGAAAGACTACGCTTTGCAGTAAAAAAAGATGAATATATTCCCCTTTGCCTACGACCTACTCAAGATCATAGGTAAAACCAGGCGTGGCGACTACTTGAACGCTGTCATTTTCCGCTAACACCCACATCGCTTCAATATCGTTGAGACTTTCAACCAATGTTTCGCCTTGCTCGTATGGCATGGCCATAAGCGCTGTTGCATAGGCATCAGCCAGCATGGTGGAGGGCGCCAAAACCGATGTACTCAACACATTACTTTGCACAGTTTCGCCTGTTTTTGGGTTCACGGTATGAACATAGCGTTTACCTGAAACATCCGTTCTAAATTTTCGATAATTTCCTGATGAGGCCATACCTTGGTTCTGCAAAGGAAGTGTGGCGATAAAAGTGCGACCTATTTTTTGTTTTGGGTGATCAATTGCCACACGCCACGGCTTTTCTTTTTCTGGATTTAATCCCGAAGCAAATAATTCACCCCCTACTTCAAGCAAAAATTGGTCATACCCTAACGACTGAAGCATGCTTGCCAAAGCATCAACCGCATAGCCTTTTGCAATAGCATTTAAGTCCAGATAGATGTTTTTGTGTGCCTTATTGATGGTTCCATCAGGTAATAGTGATACTTTATCAAGGCCGGTAAGATTGAGCAGACTGTCAATTACAGCATGGTCAATTTGCTCCAAAGACTTAGTTGGGCCAAAACCATAGGCATTCACTAATGCACCTACTGTTGGATCAAAATATCCATCGGTTTGTTTCCAAATAGTTTTAGCTGTTTGGAAGACCTTTTTAAAGTCTGCGTCTGTTGTTACGGATTCGTTTCTGTTTACTTTAGAAATAATGGTATTTGGCCAATAGGTTGACATAGATTGATTCATACGCAAGAAAACAGCATCTATAGAATCGGCAATAATGGCATTTGGTGTGGTGTCAAAATAAACTACGTTATAGGTAGTACCAAGGGCATTGCCTTGGAAACGCTGCACCTTATGTTTGGTTTGGCAAGAAGCCATGGCTAGGAAAAATAAAAAAAAGCTATATTTCTTTAATCCCATTAAAATTGATGGCATAGGGTTCGTTTTTAGAAAGTGGTTTGTCGTAGTCTGAAGCATGAGCAAAGCCAACCCCAGCATAATAGGTTTTGGCCTTAAATTTTATTGCATGCTCCTTGACTTTGTCCATAAGTTCGTTATCAAATTCATTTGGATTTTGTGGGTATAGCACATGACGCACTACCACAAAATGTAAGGTTTTATCTTTAGTACACACAAACTGTGGATCTTTTTTGGGTGCGCTGTTCACCGCTAAAAATTCATAGCCGTCCGCTTCAAGCGATTGACCTACTGTGGTCATGGCAAGTTGGTGTAATTCGTCTTCTGATAAATTACTCATAAGCACAAATGTAAAATAAAAAAGAGGCCTAAGCCTCTTTATATGTTATCCACCGAAGTCGTCGAAACGAACATTCTCATCTGGGACACCAAAATCTTCAGCCATTTTTTCAACTGCTTGATTCATAAGTGGAGGTCCACAGAAATACACCTCAATATCTTCGGGTGCTTCGTGGTGGTCTAAATAGTTGTCAATCACGACTTGGTGAACAAAGCCAATAAAGCCATCACCTTCGCCATCAAGTCCATCCTTTACGTTCCAATTATCTTCCTCAGATGGCTCAGACAAAGCAACGTAAAACTTAAAGTTAGAGAAGTCACGTTCTAGCGCACGGAAATGTTCTGTATAGAACAGCTCACGTTTTGATCGACCACCATACCAAAATGTAACCTTACGACCTGTTTTAAGTGTACGGAATAGGTGATACAAGTGCGAACGCATCGGAGCCATTCCAGCGCCACCCCCTACATACAGCATTTCAGCTTCAGAGTGATTGATAAAGAATTCACCATAAGGTCCTGAAATTGTTACGGGATCGCCTTCTTTAAGCGAGAATATATAAGATGAAGCAACACCTGGATTCACATCTGCCCAGCCATTTTTAGCACGGTCAAAAGGCGGGGTTGCAATACGGACATTTAGCATGATTTCTTTTCCTTCAGCAGGGAAGGAAGCCATGGAATAGGCGCGCTCTACCAGCTCTGGGTTTTTCATCTTTAAGTCCCACAACTTAAATTTATCCCACTCCAATTTAAATTTATTTACATCGTCAGGATGCTCTTCTGGGTGCGCCGAAATATCAATCTCTTTGAAGTCTACCTCACAGGCAGGTACTTCTATTTGAATATAACCACCAGCTTCATAGTGCATGTCCTGAGGAATTTCAACAACAAATTCCTTAATAAAAGATGCCACGTTCCAATTACGGACAACTTTGGCTTCAAATTTCTTGATACCAAATACTTCTTCTGGTACTTCAATGACCATGTCTTCTTTTACCTTGACTTGACATCCCAAACGCCACCCTTCAGCAATCTCTTTTCTTGAAAAGTGCGGTTTTTCAGTTGGGAGAATTTCACCTCCACCATCTTTTACAATACACTTACACTGGATACAGGTACCTCCACCGCCACAGGCTGATGGTAAGAATATTTTGTTATCACCAAGAGTAGACAACAAAGTACTTCCAGATGAAACCTCAACATCTGTTTCGCCATTAATAAAAAGCTTGACAGGTCCAGAAGGCATCAATTGAGCCTTAACTCCTAAAAGCATACCCACTAAAATAAAAGTGATGGCTAAGAAAACAACTATACTTGCAATAATGACAGTAATATCCATAGGTTTATAATTTAATTCCCATAAAACTCATAAATCCAATAGCCATAAGGCCAGTGATAATAAATGTGATACCCAACCCACGCAACGGTGCGGGAACGTTGGAGTATGCAATTTTTTCACGAATGGCTGCAATGGCCAAGATAGCTAACAGCCATCCAATTCCAGAACCAAATCCATATACCGCAGACTCACCAATAGAAGCAAAACTCTTTTGCTGCATAAACAATGACCCACCCAAAATGGCACAGTTTACCGCGATAAGCGGTAAGAAAATACCCAAGGCACCGTAAAGTGCAGGGGCGAATTTTTCTACAATCATTTCTACCAGCTGAACCATGGATGCGATAACAGCAATAAACATAATAAAGCTCAAGAAACTTAAATCTAATGAGGCATATTCCTCACCCAGCCATGACATTGCACGAGGCTTTAGAAGGTAGTTGTCTAATAAGTAATTAATTGGAACTGTAATAGACAATACAAAAATAACGGCAAAACCAAGTCCAACAGCAGTCTTTACAGTTTTAGAAACAGCCAAATAAGAACACATACCCAAAAAATAAGCGAATATCATGTTCTCTATAAAAATACTTTTTACAAAAAGGTTTACGTAATCCATAGCCTAGTTTTTTTCAATAAGTTTACGGTTACGTGCGCGCTGCATCCAAATAATAATCCCAAGTGTAATTAGGGCCATAGGTGACAACAGCATCAAGCCATTGTTTTCATAGCCCATTTCATAAATGGAATCAGGAATTACTTGATAGCCGTACAATTTTCCAGAACCAAAAAGCTCTCTGAAAAATGCAACAAGAATAAGCATAAATCCATATCCGGCGGCATTACCTACGCCATCTAAAAATGATTTCCAAACACCATTACCCAAAGCAAAAGCTTCCAGGCGACCCATTACAATACAGTTGGTGATGATTAGTCCAATAAATATGGAAAGCTGTTTACTTACATCATAAGCATAGGCACGCAATACTTGATCAACCAAGATTACCATGGAGGCAACTACAACAAGTTGTACGATAATTCGAATTCGATTTGGAATGGCATTTCGCAAAATGGAAACGACTACATTACTGGCTGCCATTACAGCTATAACGGACAGTGTCATTACCACAGCAGGCTTTAACTGTACGGTGATAGCTAGGGCAGAGCAAATACCTAAAACTTGAACAGTAATGGGATTATTGTCGTCTAATGGATCTTTTAATAAACCGCGGTTTTTCTTTGAAAAAAGTGGCTCACGCTCCTTGGCAACAAAGAAAATTGTGGGTTTTTTATTTGGTTTTGGTTTGGACATAATTAGTTGTTGTACGCAAGGTCTGCGGGTGTTGCTTTTAGGTATGGTAAATAGTGTTGCAAACGTTCGATAATCATATCGGAAACACCATCACCGGTTATGGTTGCGCCGGAAATGGCATCAACCTCATGGTCATCCTTGTCTGTGTCGTTGGGGTCATTATTGGTTTTAGAAACGCTAATCCCAACCAGATCCCCAGACATATCAAATATCTTTTCGTCAACAAAGCGATTCATAAACCACTGCTGGGTAATTTCGGCACCCAGCCCTGCCGTTTCACCTTGATGGTCAAATACCACACCTTTTATAGAATTTTTGTCTTCGTTCAGTGCGATGTAACCCCAAATGGCATTCCAAAGTCCAGCACCACGTAGCGGAATGATATAATATTGGGTTTGTTCAACTGCTGCAACATACAATGGAAAACGTTGCGCATCAGCATCTTTCTTAATTTCAAGCGCTAATTTGATATCAGAAAATGCATCTACTGTATCATCGACAGTACCATCGTTGCGCAGTGCCAATTCTTCTACTATATATGTGTCGAATAACTTCTCTGCTCCTTCTCTACTCGTTTCAATACCAATAGTAGAAAGTATGTTTTGCATCTTTTCTTTGCGGACATTTTCAGACTGAAGGTCTTTCAATGAACTAGCAGTAAAAGCTAAAACAGATGCGACTACCAAAACCATAGCAGCAGCAAAACCAAAAGTATAACTGTTCGAATCTCTGTTCATGTTGCAGGAGTTAATGTTGCGTTAATAAGACGATTTTTGCGTCGTTTAATATTAGCTTCAACCACATAGTGGTCAATTGTAGGTGCAAAAACATTCATCAATAAGATGGCCAACATTACCCCTTCTGGATATGCTGGATTAAATACACGGATAAGGATACAGAAAACACCCACGAGCAGGCCATATATCCATTTTCCTTTGATTGTTTGTGCTGCTGAGACAGGGTCCGTCGCCATAAACACCACACCAAAAGCAAAACCGCCAACAATCAGGTGATTTGTCCAGTCAAAAGACATAAGTGCATTGGCACCCCAAATGTTAAATAAGAAAGCTGTAGCAGCTGCACCAAGTACACCTCCCACCATAATACGCCAACTACCAACACCCGTAAGTATTAGAATGGCTGCACCGACCAACACCCAAAGTGTGGAGGTCTCGGCTATCGACCCTGGGATAGCACCAACAAACATGTCAAACATGGAGTAGCTAACTTCATTACCAGCGGCAAGACTACCTAAAACAGTTTCACCAGAAATACCATCAACATTACTTGCTTCCGAAACCCATACTTTATTACCTGACATATAGGTTGGATATGCAAAGAATGCAAAAGCACGTGCCGTAAGTGCAGGGTTAAGTATATTCATTCCTGTTCCGCCAAAAGCTTCTTTTGCAATAAGCACGGCAAAAGCAACAGAAAGACCTACCATCCAAAGCGGAATGTCTACTGGCATAATCATGGGAACTAAAAGTCCAGTAACCAAATAACCTTCATTTACCTCGTGTCCACGGTATACGGCAAAAGCAAATTCAATTGCCAAACCAACGCCATATGACACAGCAACCATAGGCATAATTTTAAGTGCACCATGCAACATAGCCTCCCAAAAGTTGAAAGCAAGGCCGGATTGAATAAAATATTGGTAGCCAGTATTATAAACTCCATAAACGAAGGCTGGCAATAAGGCAATAATAACCGTTACCATGGTACGTTTCAAATCAACACCATCACGAATGTGGGCACCCTTTTGGGTGGTGTGATTCGGAACAAACAAAAAGGTATCAAATGCATTAACTGCAGGGGCAAAACGCTCCCACTTTCGGCCTTTGCCAAAAGGTTTTTTAATTGCATCTATGCGTTCGCGTATAAAATTCATATATCTAGTTTAACCTACTTCTTTTATCATTAAATCAAGTGCCTCACGAATAATTGCCTGGGCTTCAATTTTAGAGGTACTGGCATAATCAATCAGTGCGAAATCTTCTGGCGCTACTTCATAAATACCAAGACCCTCCATTTTTTCAATGTTCTGTACCATGCATTCTTTAAGGAGTTGCATGGGAAATATGTCCATGGGCAATACTTGCTCCATTTCGCCAGTAACAACCAATGCGCGTTCTTCACCGTTCATGTTGGTATCCAATGCGTATTTACGTTTAGGCATTAACCAAGATAGTGAAGTGCGAGACATACTGAATATCTTACTACCAACAAAAGGCAACCAACCAAACATACGATAGTGATCCCCTTCTGATAGAATAGTAAGTGTATTATTATAAAAACCGATATTTCCGTCAGCATTTATTGCTGCGCCAGAGAGTGAATCGCCGTTTATAACCCGTATCTGACCGTCAGCATCAATTCCTGCTTGTTCTAAAAGTGGCGCAACAGAAGCACCAATATAAGATTTAAAATATGAGGGGGACTTCACAACTGGCCCTACTACGGCAATCATCTGTGATGCATCAAAAACACCTGTTGAAAAGAAAGCGCCAATACGTGCCACATCAGCTGGCCCAACAACCCAAACGGTTTCGCCTGCATTTACGGGGTCTATATGATGAATTTGAACACCTACATTGCCTGAAGGGTGCGGCCCTTTAAAAGGATGTAATTCTACATTAGATATTTTATTCAAAAAAGATGTTGATTTAGCATCAACAGAAAGGTGAACTTTCGTTGCTAGCTTTGCAAGTGCATTTATCCCATTTTGGAAGTCTTCCTTGTGCGAACTGAGTATGAAAGGGACATTAGCTGCTAAGGGAGCTGTACTGAATCCAGATATAAAAATAGCTTTTGGTGTACTATTGGGGTCTGCAATCACATCGTATGGACGTTGCTTCATAAAAGGCCAACAGCCTGACTCAAGCAAGTGTTTTTTAACATCTGCTGCTCCCAATTTATCAAGTTTTGCCAACTTGTGGACAACAGCTTTATCTTTTCCATCAGCTGTAATGGACAAGGCTGTTATTCGTCTTTTAGCACCACGCTCTATTTTAGCAAGTGTTCCACTTACAGGCGAGACAAACTTTATTTCGGGATTGGCTTTTGAATAAAAAATTGGCTGTCCTCTCAACACAACTTCACCCTCTTTCAAGAGCATTTTTGGCACAATGCCATGGAAGTCATCGGGATAGATGACAAAGATGTCAGCAAGATTAGCAGATGAAATTTTAAGATCAGCCATCCCGCTCATGGGAATTGTTAAACCTTTACGTAGGGTTATGTCAGCAGACATGTGTGGTTTTTTTATTGCGTTACAAATGTAATATATGGTGCTTAAAAAACGAAGATTTATACCATATAATTACACAAATTTATTAACCGTGAAATAGTTTGTTTAACTTTGACCAATAAGCAAAAAAAACATCAAGATAGCTTCTTACCTATAAATAAGCTCAAATACGCTGTGAGCATGAAAATAATGATTAAACAAAAGCTTTTTTTTCTACTAGGTTTTCAACTCATTTTTGGACAAGAGTTAAGTGTATTTGCTCCTCCCGAGCATATCAATTCAGTTCTTTTTTATGTAAATGAGCAAAACACGTCGCTACCTATTGTTGGATTGAACGAACAAATCACGCTAAAGTTTGATGACTTAAATGCAGATGATAGTTTCTACTACTACACCATTGAACGCTTTGATGCTGATTGGCAAAAAACGAATTTATTTCGAGCAGAGTACATGGATGGATATGATGATATCCGTATACAAAATATGTCCTATTCAATCGGAACGCTACAGTCATACATTCACTATACCTTAACCCTTCCCAATGCTCAAACACGCTTAAAAAAGAGTGGCAATTATATGCTCAAAATTTGGGACGAGAGCAGGAACTTAGTACTTCGAAAAAGGTTTTTGGTAGCCCAACAATCGTCGTCTGTGGGAGTAAGGTTGCAAAGATCACAACAAATTGAAGAGATTCAAACCCATCAAAGTGTACAGTTTGTAGTTAATTTAGATGGTCTAAACGTGAGGCTTCCTGAAAAACAAATAAAACCGTTTATCATACAAAACCAACGCTGGCAAACATGGCGGCAGGCAGGAAAGCCAACCTACAATCTGAATAATCAATTACAGTATAACTACATGCACGAAACAACTTTTGCTGCTGGCAATGAATATTTCTTTTTTGATACGCAAGACATTAGCAGCGGAGGTGGTAATGTAGCTCGTGTGTTTCGTGACGATTTATTTATCTCTGTTTTAAACCCGCAATGGGTTCGCTCGGGAAGACCTTATACCTACGCACCTGACATAAATGGGGATTTTCGCATCAATACATTTCAAGGTAGTAATCCAAATACCGAATCTGATTACAGCAAGGTGGTTTTTTCACTCTTTGCAGAAGATTTCTTGTTTGATGGAGAGCATTTTGTAGTCGGGGATTTTAATCAACATATAATTAGCGATAAAAACAAATTGAATTATAATCTGGAATCAGGTCGCTTTGAAGCTGAATTATTGTTGAAGCAAGGAATTTACAACTACAAGTTTGCAAGTCAAGATAGCGACGGAACGCGTTATGATAACCTCATTTCTGGTAATTATTGGCCTACTGAAAACGATTATTGGGTGCTGATTTACTTTAGATCCATAGGAGCTCGATGTGACGAATTAATTGGCGTTGGAAATGCAAACGCAAAAGATATTGGCTTATAGAAAAATGATTATATTTATAAAATGATACAGCAAATAACCCAGGGGATTCGCGTTTCAGTAAATGCATTTTTTGAAGGTACCTTCTTCAAAAACTACCGCTTGCACTATTCATTTGGTTATCACATATCTATTTCAAACCATGGTAAAGATACAGTTCAGCTTCAATCAAGACACTGGAAAATTTTTGATTCCTTAAAAGCCACAGAAATAGTTGATGGGGAGGGTGTTGTTGGCAAAAAACCTGTTATTAAGCCTAGTCAGGTTTACAGTTATCAGTCTGGCTGTTTGTTAAGATCGCCTATTGGTGCCATGCAAGGACATTATGAGATGATCAATTTAGCAACTACCAAAAAGTTTCGTGCCTATATTCCTAAGTTTGAGCTAAGCCCTGCATTTGCACTTAACTAATCACAAAATATTTTTGTATGAATAACGGTATTTTCTCAGCTCCAAACCCCGTTAACGAGCCAGTACTCAAGTATAAAAAAAATAGCCCTGAACGAAAAGAAGTATTAAAAAAATACAAGGAATTATATAACAGCAATATTGCCGTTCCGCTCTATATAGGCAGTAAAAAAATTATAACAAATATCCGTGCGAAAATGGCACCGCCTCATGATCATAAGCATACACTTGGCAGCTTCAGTATGGCTGAAGCTTCCCACGTAACAAAAGCTATTGATGCAGCACTAATGGCGAGCCCTAATTGGGAGTATACCTCTTTTGAAAATCGTGCAGCTGTATTTCTAAAAGCGGCTGACCTGATTGCAGGACCGTATAGAGCTAAAATAAACGCTGCCACCATGTTGGCACAATCCAAAAATATCTTTCAAGCAGAAATTGACGCAGCTTGCGAATTTGCCGATTTTTTAAGATTTAATGTTGCTTTTGCATCGGACATATATGCACAACAGCCCATTCAAGGGAATGGCGTTATAAACCGTCTAGAATACAGACCGCTTGAGGGATTTATCTATGCGGTAACCCCTTTTAATTTTACCGCTATTGCAGGCAATCTGTGTGCTGCACCTGCATTAATGGGTAACGTTGTGGTCTGGAAACCGAGTGACCATCAAATGTTTTCTGCTAAGATTATCATGGATATATTCGAGGAGGCTGGTGTACCCCCCGGTGTCATCAATCTCATTTCAGGTGATCCAGTTATGATTTCAAATATTGTACTAGACCATCCGCAGTTTGCAGGACTACATTTCACAGGATCTACAGAAGTGTTTAAACATTTATGGCAAAAAATAGGATCTAAGCTTTCGGGCTATCGGAATTATCCTAGAATTGTTGGCGAAACAGGTGGCAAAGACTTTATTTTTGCGCATCAAAGTGCCGACATTCCAACCCTGGTGACCGCTATCACACGTGGCGGGTATGAATTTCAGGGACAAAAATGTTCAGCTGCATCACGCATCTACCTCCCTT
>CAXHBH010000021.1:0-27915 GCA_964014735.1 uncultured Flavobacteriaceae bacterium
AGTGAAGGTCTCGTGGGCTCGGAGATGTGTATAAGAGACAGATATTAAACTTTATATAAAGTATTGTAAATAGGGATTGTATTTAGGCGTATGTTTCCACTAACAATAATTTTATATTTTTATT
Organism: uncultured Flavobacteriaceae bacterium; assembly: GCA_964014735.1. Lineage (GTDB taxonomy): Bacteria > Bacteroidota > Bacteroidia > Flavobacteriales > Flavobacteriaceae > UBA7446. The sequence continues at coordinate 125 of CAXHBH010000021.1, forward strand.
ATTCAAAATCATATTATGAAGAAACTATTAATATTATTAATGATTGCGCCTGTGTTAGTTGTTGGACACAGCCAATCTCTTGAATTTGAACAGTATTTTGCTATTGAACCACAAGTTGTTGTGGTTGATACTACATCTGCTGATGAACTTTACAATCGGCTTAAATCTTGGGTTATGAAATCATACAATGAACCAAACGAAGTAATTGTTGTGGACACACCTAAACAAATTAGAATACGTCCTTTAGATAGTTGTTTTATGACATATAAGCCATTGGCGACAGTAATTTGTTATATGGTTCGATATCAAATTAAATTGGATATAAAGGATAATAAATATAGGTTTTCATTTGACATAGAAAAGGTAACTCTTGAGGATTTTTTACCACTAATGGGCAATCCAAGTAATTGGATTTGGGAAAAGAAAGATGGAACACAAAAAACTAGTGGTCATGCAAAACAGTTAATAGCGTCAGCCAATAAATCATTAAATAAATATTTCAACTCTATTAAATTAGCTGCACTAAATCCTGTTACTTCATCAAATGATGATTGGTAGAATGCAAAAACTAATTCTTGTACACAAATATGAAATGGGTTAGAATAATTTGGTATATAGTTTTTTTAATAGCCTCAATTTGGGTTATTAGGAATATCATTATTGGGAGATTTGAATGGTTGGACCTACTTCTAATTGCTTTTCTAATATCTTTTATGCCATTTCGTGTACCGAGCGACTTTAATATTTTTAAGAAAGAATAAAAAATGAAAAAACTATTACTCTTATATTTGATTGCTCCTGTTTTGGGGTTTGGGCAAGATTATGTGGACGAAATAGCTCTTGATACTTGTTTGTGTATTGAAGAAGATATAATTAAACAAAAGAAGCCTGTAAAAGAAAATAAAATACCATATAAGTTTGCTTTGTGTGTTATTCAATCTGCAGAACCTTACGTAGATGATATTAATAAAGATTTTAATCTAGACATTGATAGTGAAAATGGCGCTCAACAATTAATTGGAATGTTAATTATAAAATTAGCCTTAAAATGCCCGGATAATTTTAAAGAATTAAGCAAAAATCTACAATAAGCTCTCAAACGCTATTTTGAAACAACAAATACTTAACTTACAATGTTGTAAAAAAATAAACCATAGGCATATCTTCTTCTTTTAGTTCTGCTACTTCCAAAACCATTTGCCGTAGCTACTAAAGATATTATTGCCTTTACTTATATTTGAATTATGAGAGGCTCAATATTTATTCTAATAGTATCGATAGGTTTTTTGCTTTACTCACTATTTGTTAAATCTAAAAAGTGAAAAAATTACTTTTTACACTTATGTTTTTAATCTCTTTGAACTCATTTTCTCAAGATTATTCAATAAATGTTTCTGCATACTCAAGAAATGATTATAACTTGAATGGTATCGACTCAAGAGGTGATATCAGCGGCTTAGATATTAACTTAGTTTTTGATACAGGTTCAGAAATAATTTTTAATGTTAATTCACCAGGTCATCCCTTTGCAATTAAATCCCAGCCAGGTACTGGAAAAAAAAATATTATAAAAGAAGTTCAAAACAACAACATTTCAAAGGGAGTTGTTAAATGGACTCCAGTTAGTCCTGGAACATATTATTATCAATGTATTAAGCATAAAAATATGTTTGGAAAAATAATTATTAAATAATTTACTAAAATATATTATTTCAAATTTGCATAAACTTTATAACAATTGCATCAATTAAATGTTTTTAGTGAAGAATTAAAATTATGTTGTAATAATCCTATTACGGGTGCATATAGAGATGGATATTGAAATACAGGAATTAACGATTTTGGCACACACACTGTTTGTGCGATTGTTACAAATAAATTTTTGCAATTTTCAAAAAGCAATGGAAATGATTTAACAACACCTAATCCTTATTACAGCTTTAAAGGACTTAAAGAGGGTGATAAATGGTGCTTATGTGTCTCAAGATGGGTTGAAGCTTATCGAGCTGGATGTGCTCCAAATTTAAATTTAGAAGCCACTAATATTAAAACTCTTGACTATGTTAGCCTTGAGAATTTATTAGAGTACAAAGCTTGTATTAAACCATAGGCTTATCTTTTTCTTTAAGTTCTGCTACTTCTTATCCTCTAAGTTTAAATATAATATTTAAATTATAGTATTACTTGTTAAAGTTATTATTATATTAACTTACATATATAACTACCAACTGCTGTAGAGGATAAACTACCACCTAAATCAGGTGTAACTTTCATATTTAAAGTTGAATTTTCAATACAATTAAATAAGAAATTCGCAGCATCTTTTTCTTCTAAATGATTAAGCATCATAACACAACTCCAAAGCGTGGCAATAGGATTTGCAATATTTTTATTATAAATTTTTGGGGCGCTTCCGTGGACAGGCTCAAACATACTAGGAAATTTTCCTTCAGGATTTAAATTAGCACTTGGTGCAATTCCCATTCCACCCGTGCAAACAGGTCCCAAGTCAGAGAGAATGTCTCCGAATAAATTAGAGGCGACTATCACATCAAACCAGTCAGGGTTTTTTATAATTTGAGCGCTTAATATGTCTATATGATATCTTGAGGTCATAACATTTGGATATTTTTTGGAAATGCTCTCGACAATATTGTCCCAGTAGGTCATAGAATGAATAATTCCATTAGATTTTGTTGCGCTTGTTAATTTATTTTTTCTTTTAGCTGCTAATTCATAAGCATAGTTTACTATCCTCTCAGTACCTTTTTTGGAAAAAATAGCTTTTTGAAAAACAAATTCATCAGGTTGGTTTTTATTTTCAATTCCCCCAATATCTGAATACTCACCCTCTGAATTTTCGCGAACAATTAAATAGTCAATATTTTTTTTATCCCTCAATACTCCATCAATCCCTTTAAGGCTTTTTACAGGCCTTAAATTTACATACTGATCAAATGCTCTTCTAATTGGTATTAATAATCCCCACAGTGATATATGATCAGCTACGCTTGGCATCCCAACTGAACCTAATAAAATAGCATGGCAGTCTTCTAACTTTTTAAGTCCATCTTTATCCATCATTACTCCATTCCTAATGTAGTAATCACATGAATATTTAAATAATTTAAACTCAAAAACGAAGCCGAATTTAATTGAAAGTTTGTTTAAAACTTTTAGTGCAATAGGGATTACTTCTTTTCCAATTCCGTCACCAGGTATTACACTAATTATATACTTTTTTGACATCTGGATTCTTAAATTCTAGACTTAGATTGAATAGCTAAAGGGATCAAAATCCCAAAGTAAAGGCAATAGAAAATAAACTACTATTGTTATTAATATAATTGAAATAATATTCATTAAAATACCAACTCTTACCATATCTGTTATCTTAAGAATTTTCGCACCAAAAATAACTGCATTTGGTGGCGTTGCGACTGGTAACATAAATGCACACGACGCAGCTAAAGTTGCTCCAACCATTAACATGTACGGATGAATATCAAGAACTACTGCTGCAGGCGCAAGAACAGGAAGTAACATAGCGGTAGTAGCAAGGTTAGAAGTAATCTCAGTTAAAAAGTTTACTGATGCCACTACAACAGCTAGAATAATAATAATTGAAAAACCGTCAAGTTGAACCATTTTTTCAGCAATCCAATTTGCTAACCCACTTGACTGAAATCCTGCGGCTATGGCAAGGCCTCCTCCAAAAAGCAATAAAATACCCCAAGGAAGTTTCACTGCATCTTCCCAATACATAAGCTTTTTTTGCCCACTATTTGTTCTACTTTGAAGTAAAAATAAACTGATCCCTGCAATCAATGCTATCATCGAGTCATCAAGGCTAGGTATAAAAATATTCAATACGTGTTTCCTGATTATCCATGCAATAGCAGTTAATACAAAAACATTTCTAACCAGTCTTTCTTCATAGCTTATTCCTCCAAGTGCTTTTAATTGTTTTTTTATTTCTGTTTGACCATCACTAAAATTTGTTTGGCTGAATTTAAATGCAAAGCGAGTGATATAAACCCACGAAATTATTAAAAGAATGATTGAAATTGGTAACCCAAGTATAATCCAATCTAAAAAGCTTATTTCAATTTGATATAGTTCATATACAATTCCAGTAAAAACTAGGTTTGGAGGTGTCCCAATTAGGGTTGCTAATCCGCCAATTGAAGCACTAAATGCAATTGAAAGAAGGAGTGCTTTTCCAAAAATTTGGTTTTCATCCTCATCTGTTGACTTAAGGTCTTTCATTTGTTTTATTATAGCTATACCAATTGGTAACATCATAACTGCAGTAGCTGTGTTAGATATCCACATTGATAGAAAAGCAGTTGCAACCATAAAACCTAATATAATTTTACGTACGTCTGTCCCAATCTTACTTATAACATTAAGTGCTATCCTTTTGTGTAAATTCCATTTTTCTATTGCAAGGGCTAAAATAAATCCCCCTAGATACAAGAATATATACTTATGGCCGTATGACGATGATGTGTCCTCAATAGATAATGCACCTGAAAGAGGAAAAAGTATAATTGGTAATAATGAAGTAGCAGCTATTGGTATAGCTTCAGTAATCCACCATGCAGCTACCCAAAGAGTAGAGGCCAATATTGCATTAGCTTCATCTGACATGCCGTCAAAAGATAAAAAATACCGAACTAGTACAAAGAGCAATGGTCCTAAAAAAAGACCAATTTTTTTAGAATTCAATTTTTAAGATTTGATTGTGTATGTTAATCATTAAATAATTGTGTAATTAAAGATTTGAATTCATTAGAAGTGTAGCTTGCGTTACCATCGTGTGTGATCCCTGGAATAACGACCTTTTTGTGGTTGTGATCATTTCCATACTTTAAATTCATATACCTAAACATGTTTTCACCCCTTTGATATCTATTTGGCCCAGAAAGAGTTGCCTGACAAGATGAATTTAGGCTACTATCGTTTCCAGTACCACTTCCTAAAAGATAGATAATATTACGTTTTATAAAACGTGTGTTGAACTCACTTTTTTCTAATACACTTACATATGGTGGTACAGTTAAATAACCATACGGCCAATAATTTATTCCATTACACCCAGTGGGGACATAAAGGTTATTTGTAGTAGCATTTATTCTTTCATTTGTTGGATAATAAAAAAACTGATTCTGGCTAACAATATATTCAAAATTAATATCTGAATGACTAGATTCAACCCTATTGGCAGCTGCATAAGTGTGAGTGAACCTACCTCCAGACGACTGACCAGTAACGATTATTTCATCTAAAACAGGGAAATGTGTTTTGTCAGCAAGTTTATCTATGATTTGATCTATAACTTCAAAAGAACTTATTTGTACTGCGCCATCAGAATCCTTACCATCTCTATAACCAACAGATTGCCAATAAAGGTCACCTGGTGACTCTTCAGTTTCTTTAAAATTTGGAGAAATTAAAATTGTTTTTTCTGAAATTTCCAAATTATTCAAAGTTGAAGTTAAATAAGAAAAATAGTCCCCAGGATTGACAGACCCACCATGTACTACAAAAATTGCTTTTTCTAAATCTTGCCATTGAGCCTTGTCCTCGTAAATATCATAATTAGAATAAAAATAAAAATTGCCATTACCTGAAGAATTAGAAATATTTACCGATTGTAAGCAATCATTAACATTCTGACAGGGTGGTCTTGAGTAAATGGTTTCATCAACTTGTGTTTTAAAAATAATATCTATTACTTCAGAAAGCCTTTGTCCACTAGAACCAATTATACCTTGCAAAACTAAATTGTACTTCGTATCGTAGTTTAAACCTAGTGTAATATCAACAACTGATGAATTGTTTAAATAACTAAAACTTTTAGATAATAAAGAATTATTTGGATCAATAACTAATTTCTCTTCAAAGGACTGTTTATTAATTCGCCCTGAAAAGGTAAGTTTAATAACAGGATTTAATGAAATATTTTCAATCCCACTGGAAAATGTAGAGCCATCTATTTTTATAGAAAGTAAATCAATTGTTTCGACTTGCTCATCATTTGAACCATCAGAGCAAGCTACTATAAATAAAATGAGCAGCAGGAATTTTTTTTTTCTAACCACTAGAAATTAAATTAATTTGTAATTTATAAAATTAATTACAAAATGGATATGGACAAGTCGAAGTTATATTTGAAGTTGCACCACTTGTGCAACCTAATGCTCCAAATGACCATAATCCATTATCACCTTTATGTGCCCAAGAGCCAGTATATTCCCAAGGCTCGCCAGTCCCATCAACCCCTATGACTCCTAATCTTTCTATGATATCCCCATTTTCACCACTAACATTGCCGAATAACTCAACCACATCGTCACCATTTTGTGATGCAAAACTATCTACATATATATACGAAAACTTACTAAAGCATTGGTCGCCATAATATTCTTCCATTGCAGAAGGTACACGAGCGATTAAAATCTGTTCTCCTTCTTTTACAGAAATTGCTGGAAATGTAAATTCAACTCCATCTGTTGCCCGACCATTACTTGCAACACCCAAACCATAATTGCTCAAATCAGCTATATCACGATTTATACGTAAATGATGTGATTTACCCCTGTTTGACGTAGCGTCTGCAGCAACATCAAACAACATCGCAGTTACTCCTTTTAACTCTATTGGATTACAAAATGGGTATTTTGCGTCAACTGTTGTAGCTGTGCCTGTTCCTGCAAATACTACTGCGTCCGGTCCAGGATAAATCCATTCATTCCCAAGTTTATAAGCCCAAGAGTCTGTGTATTCCCAATACAAACCTGTTCCGTCAGTTCCAGGTTGTCCAAAAGACTCAATTGCAATTTGATTTTTGTAAAGTAAAACAGCGTCATCACCATTTTGGCTCATTTTAGTAGTCTGAAAAATCGTAAAATCAGAAAAATAACCTTCAAAAAAAGCTTCCGCATTTGCATAATCAGCATCTCTGACAAGCAAAATATTATCACCTTGGCTTGCACTTGCAACTGGAAAAGTGTAATCAATTGGATTTGCCGGATACGGATCAGCGCCATTGGTTGCTACCTCAATACCATATATGCTAAGGTCAGCAATATCCTCTAAAACTTTAAGATGAACAGCTCTTACCCGACCTAAACTGCTTGTGATATAATCATCTAACTCCATTACCCCTTTTAACTCAATTGCAGGGGGTACATCGTTCACTTCTATATTTAAGGCGCCGTCAGACGGAATTGTTCCGTTTACCACATTTTTTACAGAAAATGTCAATTGTTCTGTTGACTCAACATCACCATCCACAAGAATTGTAAGAGTTGCTGTTGAATTACTTTCTCCAGCTGGAATTAAAAAACTTGTTTTATCAATTGTATAATCAACCCCGTTTTGAGAAGTGCCACTAGTGGATAAATCAAAACTTACATCAACCAATACAGCTTCACTCAAGTTTGCTGTTAATGTTGCCTGATCTCCTTCATACAAAATATTATTATCAATAGAAAGAGATATTACAGGAGGAACAAATGCTTTAGTTGAAAATAGAATTTGGTAATCTGCCTGCATAGCTTCTCCATTTGCTCCGTAAGCGCCTTCGGGTAAACTTAAAACATAATCAGTTTCGTATTCTAGCGGACTCTCAAAACCAATTGTAACAAGTGAATTAGTATCATCATAAACCAATTGTTTGACTACTGCAGGAGTTATGGTTAATGCAGACTCAAAAGCATCTTTATTTATGCCATGCGAGAATACAAAATCTAGCTGTCCTTCTGGGTCAAAGCTTGAAACTGTTCCTGAGACAGTTCTACTTTCGTATTCAGCTTTTAAAACACGGAAATCATTTGTAATTGGTTCACCACTATATTCAATTTCATCATCACATGAAACTATTGAAAAAAGTACGGCTATTACTAAAAAAGTAGCTAAAAAAATAGGTGATATTTGTTTTTTCATTTTACTTAATTTAAAGTTTTAAAATCATAATTATCTACAACACTTTGAAGAAAGTCTGCATTCTTCTTAGACAAAAGCAGTAAATACAATTTCTGCCCATTTTGGTCAATTGTTGTTATTCTTTTTGAAAATTTATTTGTTTTACCATTGGTAAAATATTTATAAAATGCCAGTGCATTTAAGTATGTACCCTCCTTTGATGGATGCTTAATATCTTCATAAAGGTTAATACTTAAATTGTTTTGCTCAATGGCCTTTGAGAAAAGCTGTCCGCATGGTACTATGTCAACAGATAATTGTTTTCCCATTTTTTTGTAAGCTGGACTTATTATATCTAACATTTGAGGTTTATTTAAATATTGCCATGTTTCCATAAATACTGGAACTGAATTTTTACTTCTTACTAATTCAACAATTTGCTTACTTAAATTAAAGAATGAGTCTAAATTTTCAATTGTTGCAAGGCTATGGTGATTTATAACAACATAATCGAAATTTTGTTCGTTTAAAATTTTTAGAGTTTGAGACCCCCTTTTTTGATTGAGATGATCAAATAAGGTGGATCCACTCACAAGTGAATGACGAGTATCAATGTAAGTGTTTTCATTGTATTTAGACATTGCACTTACTACTTGTGGAAGATTATAATAAAAAGAAAAACTATTACCTACAAAAAGGACTTTTAAAGTATCTTTTTTAATTACATCGAAATTGGCATTTACATTGTTAGTAAAAACAATCGAAAGACAAATAAAAAGACAATTACAATATTTAAATAATAGTTTCAAAATTATTTTATTGATTTACTGGTGTTGGCTCAAAGAAACCTGGTATTGGACTTGGAACATTTGAGTTTCTATCAAGTTCCGTTTGAGCATATAAAAAACGTTGTGGTAATTCACTACCTGTATTTGGGGCTACCTGAACTTTTACAGCAGTCTCATTATATGTCCTTCTTGTGTCACTAAAATTTTCAGTTGTGTTGAATAAACTGATATATCGTTCTTCCAAAATCTCTCTTAGCAGGGCGTTATTAGTAGATAAGCCATCTAAATTTTCAATCCCACCATTTTCAAAATCAGATAAAAAATAGGAGTCGTATTGAGAATTTGATGAACTGAACTGAGTTGACAAAAACGCTCTATAGTTATTTAAAACATCCAAAGCAGTGGATGTTTCACCCATACGCAGGTGACTTTCGGCTAACATCAAAAGATTTTCAGCATAATTAATTATAGGTGCTGATGCGTCAATTGCAGATATTCCATCAAAAGTATTAGGAATTATAACACCCCCAGAACTTGTAAACATAAATGAGCTCCTTCCAGTCTCATTTGTTTTAGAATTTCCCCTGTAATTTGTTGAGCTAGAATCTAAAAATGAAATCATAAAATCTGAAACCTTTAAATCTGACCCCCTAACACCAATTTCAAAAAATTGATAAGTTAAATTAGCGTCATTGTTTGATGTACCATGTGGAACTACAAGGCTACCAGCATTAGAGTTAATTCCTATTTTGGAATATGTATTTGCGTTTGAATAATCCTTTGTATGCATGTAATACCTAGCTTTCAATGAATTTGCAACAGCAATCCATTCATCTGGAGATCCATTAAAATGAATGTCTGATCCATTTGGTGGTCTTCCAGTACCTTTGGATAAATCCACAATTGCTTCATCCAGTAAAGTTTGGATTTTTTGGTAAACATTAGTTTGAGCCTCAAAGCTAGGATTTTCAATTTCTGGATAACCTGCCTCGTCATACGGAATATCACCCCAAACGGATGTTGCGGTTCCAAATGCCATTGCTCTTAACAACTTAATAATTCCAATACCAACACCATCAACTCCTTGTTCTATAGCGACTGATTCAGCTACCCTTGAATTGGAAATTACATCAACATAAGCTTCATTCCATTGGGAATTAAAACTACTTGACGCCACACTATAGGTGCTGTACTGGAGGTGTGCGCGATCAATACCTGTGTATTGCCCTGAAAATATCCCTGTTTTCCTAACCATTTCTCCGCTTTGCAATACAGCGTTTCCAATTTGAACGCCTGTGAGTATCAAGTCATAGTTTGAAGATGTCGGGCTATTAGGGTTGTCATTTAGTTCATCAATACTTTTTTCACAGCTAATTGAAAAAAGAATGAATAATAAAAAAATGTGTTTAAATTTCATGATCAATTTTTTTTAAAAGTTAATATCAACAGAAAATACATATGACTTTGTTCCTGGGTTGTTGAAATAATCAATACCCCTAGCTACACTAATTCCTTCAAGATTAGTGTCAGGGTCATTACCTTCAAATTTTGTCCAAAGTAAAAGGTTTCTCCCTGTCACAGAAAATTCAACGCTAGTAAGACCTAATTTTTCTTTTAACCACAAGTCATCCATTTGGTAGGATAAAGTAATCTCCCTTAAACGTGTCCAAGATCCGTCTTCGACAAAAAGTTCATCATTTCCTCCGCCAAAGAAACCACCATCACCATTATACCAAGATTCAGTCCTAGCAACTGGACCAGATCCAAAATTATAAATATCACCTCTAAATGTTGTTCCTGCCATTATGACGTTACCATTGTATTCTAAAAGATTTTGATTAGCAGTTGTCTCATTTGCAGTGGAATGCCAAAGACCTAAATCAAGCATTACCGCCTTAGTACCTGCTAAAATATCAGCACCTTGATAAGTCTCGAATAATGTTGATAATCCAAAATTTTTGTATCTCAATGTAGAAAAAATAGACCCCTGCCAATCTGGATTTGGATCAGCTATTACACCAGTTGTGGGGTCTTGTTCAGGAAATCCATTTGAATCATATATAATTTGGCCATCACTATCTCTTAATGTTCTACCTCCTACAATTACTCCAAGCGGGTGTCCCTCAATAGCTCTAGAGCTTGCGGAAGATAGTCCTCCAAGATTAATATTAAGTGATGAATCTAATTTTGTGACCATATTTCTATTTTGAGAATAAATTGTTCCAAAATCCCATGACCAGTCTTCTGATTTTAAAATCTGGTAATTAAGATCTAATTCAAAACCTTCGTTTTCCATCTCAGCACCATTAGTATATAAGCTAGTAACTCCTCTAGAATTTGCAATAGGAAAATCAAGGAGCATATCTACTGTTTTATTTTGATAGTGGGTTGCACTTAATGATAAGCGATTTTCAAAAAATCTTAAATCAAAACCTAATTCGAATTCACTTTTCCTTTCTGGCTTTAAGGACGAACTACCCCGGCTCGAGGAAGGAATAAACGCACCATTTCCGAAAAGTTCCCCTGCCAGACTTCCTCCAGTTTGGTCATTGAAGTTTGGTGAAATATAATTATTTGATGTGTTATAACGCTGCGGCTGAACTCCTACTTCTCCATATGAGGCCCGGAGCTTTCCAAAAGACATTACACCTAAATCAAAATATTCTGTGAATTGCCATGCTGCAGAAACTGATGGAAAGTAAAAGGTATTATTTGAAGAACTTCCAAAAGTTGAAGCTGATTCTGCTCTAATAGTTGCATTAACATAAAGTTGATTATATAAATCTAAGTTTAGTGATGAATAAAATCCCGTTGTTCTCTCCTCACCAAATGTACTTTGAACACTTCTGTTTTCAGGAAGTGCGTTATCAATATCCCTTAGACCACTGGCTACATCTGTAAATTGTATAAAATTAGTTATTTGACTACCATCAACTATCCGTTCACGGTGATTAAAATTGTAACCAAGCAGTAAAGACCCCGAAATATTTTCATTAATGCTTCCAGATGCTTTAGCTATGTAATCCATATTAAATATTGAGTTACGAGCAAGTTCCTTTCCAAATAATCCAGGCCTGTAATCGCCTGTGGCAGAACCTGGGGTGAAAAACTGTTGTTGTAATTCAGAAAATCCATCATAACCCACCCTTGCTGTCAAACTTAACCAATTGACTGGAGTGGCAGTTAAATCAAAAGATGAAACAAATCTATCTACATCTACTAAATTTTCCTGTTCATTAATAGACCACAATGGATTATTATAAACAGGATTGCCTGATGAGCCAAGAGGTCTTCTGTATGACCTGTGTCTGTTTGATACAGGGGCAGCAGTTGGGCTTGAGTAATATTCTCCTCTATAACCACTCATATCAAAATCCACTGGGTTCCTTAATAAACCAAGCATGAGGCCTGAAGAAGTTGCCCCCCTAGCAATTCGGTTTGAATAACTTTTTGTATATGCCATAGAGGCTTTAATTCTCAAATTTTGTGAAAGATTATGTTTGGCATTGACCCTGGCTGTGGTCCTGCGATAATCAGAGTTATTTTTTATTATACCCTGCTGGTCAAAATCACTAATACTAGCAAAAATACTGCTGTTAGCATTACCAGCAGAAAGACTTATATTATTTTCTAAAAATGAGCCATTCCCAAATATTTGGTCAAAGTTTGATTGATTATATACTTCTTTAGAATTTTTAGTTAAAATTGGATAATAGATATTACCATTTTGACCCAAATAATATGACCCAGAAGTATCATAATCGTCTGGCCCACCAGCTCTTTCACTTATTTTATCCCCCCACGAGTCACGAGCTGTGGAGCTATAAACCCCATTGTCCCCTTGACCATAGATAGTTTGCTGAGGATAAACTACATTAATCTCATCAAACGAATAGGTAGATTTTAGATTAATTTTCAATTTCTGATTATAATTTCCGCTTTTTGTTTTTATTACAATCACACCACCCAAGGCTCTAGTCCCCCAGAGTGCTGCAGCAGAAGCACCTTTTAAAATATTTACGCTTTCAATGTCACTTGGGTTTATATCATTCAGCCTAGATTGTGCAGCAAAGCGTTCTTGAGATCCCCTAGAAGCATTAGATATGGGTATACCGTCAATAACTATTAAGGGTTGTGCATCCCTATCTATTGATGAGACACCTCTTAATTGTATATATGCTCCAGCACCTGGATCACCAGAATTTCTTGATATTCTAACTCCTGATGCTTTTCCAGAAAGGGCGTTTATAAGGGATGTTTCAGATGCGCCTTCAACAATTTCAGAACCAACAGTTGAACTTGCGTAACCAAGTTGATCTTTACTTTCTTCAAACCCCAATGCAGTAACAACAACTTCAGATAATTGTTCTAAATTTTCTTCTAGAACTACGTCTATTGTGATGTTTTGGCCAACTACGATATTTTTTTGTTTGTAACCTACAAAAGTGAATCCAAGAACAGACTCTGAACTTTTTACTGCGATTTTATATTTTCCGTCAAAGTCAGATACTTGACCATTATTGGTTCCTGCTTCAATTATAGTTACTCCTATTAAAGGGATACCATTTTGATCTAAAATTATCCCACTAATTGTTTGTTGTGCGTGAACAAAATTTACAAATAGACAACTAAAGAGTAATAATTTTAATAATTTTATATTATAAGGTGCCATAATTTATTGGTTTGATAAAATTTAGCATAAAAGTATATAAAAAAATTTAAAGTAAAAAAAGTTCTGCTATCTCTAAAAATCTTAAATAAAGTTTACCTAAATAGTTGTATAAAATTCCTCCAATACTAATATTCTCATTTTTTATTAAAAGCTACTTTAGTTTCAAATCAGTAATTTATTAAGGATGTCAATAATAAAAAAAAACAATAATTTGAGGTTCCAAAACTTGATAAAATAGTTTTCACAGGACGATTAATTTCTATTGATGAAAATAAAATGATTTTAGAGCATGAAGGACGAAATCAAACAATTTTAAAAGATGAAATTTATGATTTAAAAGTTAGAAAATTACTGTTTTGAAAACATTAACTCGCGTTGGAAGTTCGCATGTTTTTCTGGGAATTGGTGCTCTTGCGATTTTATCATTGTCTAGGCTTCCTTAAAGGATGGGCATATCTTCTTTTTTAAGTTCGGCAGTTTTAGGCTTACTGTTTATATTTTATGTCATGACGATCTATAATTTCTTGAGCGATTTTTTTAAGATCTGTATTATACCCCGTATCATGGTTTAATGTTACTAAATTCGTATTGTAAATACTGTTCAACCAAATCATTGTCCCTGTTTCTATAACAATTTGTCCTTGGTGTCCTCTTTCATCTCTAAAGATTGATTTTGATTTTGGCCCAAACATCTCAATATTATCCAACAGTTTATTATCAAAGTTCATTTGAGCTAAATTTTTTGTAGCCCATCCCGTAGGTATTGTGAAGATTTTTGTCCCTGGAAATTCCTCTCGTAATTTATCCACTATTTCTTTGTGTATCATTTTTACATAATAATCATAGAGTTCTTGAACTGTGTTAAATCCATAGTTTAATGCGAATTTATTCCAGTTTGGGCGACTTCCATTTGAATTTCCATTTGGATAGTCAATAGGTGAAATAGATATAAAAATCTTAATTTTTGGATTTTTATTTAAAGCATATTTTATCCATTCACTATAACCCGCGGTTGGATTTTCTTTAATATGACCAGATGCCATTCCAAAAACATCAACATTACCTTGATCTAACGTAAATTTAATAAGTTTATGTTCTTCACAGGTTGAGTCGTTCCAAAAATTAATTGGCAATCCATTTTTACCTCCACGATAGACTAACTTAGAATTATGATTTTTAAGTCCAGTTTTCATGGCCATGATTTCAAGATGATTTGCGTATGGTTTGAAAAAACTATGCCCAATTAACAGCATGTTATAACCAGATGACTTACGTTTTTGTGTAGTAATGTCTTGTGCTTCAGCAGTACACCCAAATATTATTATGAGTATTAGTAATAGATTCAATATCTTTTTCATTGCCTTTTTTTGTCAAACAATAATACAGGTATAGGTAGCAACCTTATTCTACAAATATTTTATTTTTAATTATACGAAATTTTAGTCTATAATTAATTTTTGGCACCCTTAATATTTACATAGCAAACAAAAATTCAATATATTCACATAGTGAGATATTATTTACTTTTAATTACATGTGTTTCACTGGCTGCTCAGTCAGTTGATAAGAGTGTTATTTCAACTATTGGAAATGCTTACACTGGTCAAACCGTAAGTGTAAGCTACAATGCAGGAGAATTAATTGTTGGTAATTTAACTTCTGAGGATGGAGCTATTCAGCTTAGTAGTGGATATTATGAGTCACTTAATTTGGAAACCCTTCATATAGATATTCCAGAACTTAAATTTGAGTTCAATCTCTATCCCAATCCAGTACGTGACGCTCTTTATATAGATCATCCAACACTTAGTGAATTTATTGTAAGTATCCATGATATGAATGGAAGACTGCTTTTAGAAAAACTCATACGAGTTCGAAAACCAATTCCTACATCAAACTTATCATTAGGAAGATATATAGTAAGTGTTAAGAATATTGACAACCAAATGATAAATTCTTATAAAATTATCAAAGAATGAAAAGTATTATACACATTGTAATTTCACTGTTTTGTATTTGTGTTTATGCACAAGCACCTGATGGATTTAATTACCAAGCATCTGTTCGTGATGGAAGTGGGAGCTTAGTTATTAGCCAAACAGTAGGTTTTAAGTTTCATATTATTCAAGGCACTCAAACAGCTACTCCAACATATAGTGAAACACACGCAACCAATACAGATGATTTAGGACAAGTATCAGTTGTGATAGGTCAAGGAAATGCTACAAGTGGAACCTTTAATTCTGTTGACTGGTCACTCGGAAGCTACTTTTTAAAAATTGAGGTAGAGCTTTCAGCAGGAAGTGGTTATGTTGATTTAGGAACCACACAATTTATGAGTGTGCCATATGCTCTTTATGCTCAAAATGCTGGTGGATCAATTCCACAAGGGACAAGTAATGGTGATACTCTAAAATGGAACTCATCTACAAGCTCATGGGAGCTTAGCTCCAGCTCATTATCTCCAATTGTTATTTCTACTTCTTCAAGTAATCCGAATGTTACAAATGATAATATCAATAATAAGTTTATTCTTAGTGGTATTGGATACAACATTGAATCAGATGGGGGTAATACAATTAATTCAAAAGGAATTGTTTATGGAACAAGCTCAGACCCAAGTGTAGGAAATGATACTGTTGTTGATGATGGTCCAGGAATTGGTAGTGGCGGATTAACTATTAGTCTAGATGGAAACACACTATATTATTATAGGGCTTTTGCAACCAATTCCAGCGGAACTTTTTATGGAGATACATATGTATATGAAACTTCAGAGTTTATAGACATTGATAATGATAATGATGAGGTCAATAATGAAAATGATTATTGCCCAAATTCACTGCCTGGTGATGAAGTAACTCAATATGGATGTACAATTGCAGAACAACAAGGAGAAGTTATTTATCTAGCTGAAAACGGAGTTACCGTTAAGTGTAAGCCTTGGGCAGTTGTCGGTAATGTATATAATTTAAATGGTATTGATTATTGGATTGTTGATGATAGCAATTTTAACCCTTATGCTAACTTTAATATGTGTACAACTAAAGTAACAAGTATGGTAATGGCGTTAAGATATGGCAATATTTATAGTGGAATTAATATTTCTTCTTGGGACACTAGTAATGTAACTAACATGGAGGATATGTTTCAAAGTAATGGCGAGTTTAACCAAGATATTTCTTCTTGGGACACTAGCAGTGTAACTAACATGCATGGTATGTTTGAAAGTAATTCAGCTTTTAACCAAGACATTTCTTCTTGGGACACTAGCAGTGTAACTGATATGAGTAATATGTTTAAAAGTAATTCAGCTTTTAACCAAGACATTTCTTCTTGGGACACTGGTAGTGTTAATGATATGAGTTATATGTTTACTCTTTCTAACTTTAATAGTAACCTTTCAGGATGGGTTTTAGCCCCGGTTGTTAATCACATGTTTAGTGGACAAAATACCGTATTTAATCATAGTAGTGCAAGTTCATGGGATACTAGCAATGTAATCAGCATGAACTATATGTTCTATAACAACAATTACTTTAACCAGGACATTAGTTCTTGGGATACAAGTAGTGTAACTGATATGAGTTTTATGTTTGAAAGAAATACAGCTTTTAACCAAGACATTGGTAATTGGAACGTTAGTAGTGTGACTAATATGTATTATATGTTTGAAAGAAATACAGCTTTTAACCAAGACATTGGTAATTGGGATACAAGAAGTGTAACTAATATGCGGGGTGTATTTTATAATAGTTTTGCCTTTAACCAAGACATTAGTAATTGGAACGTTAGTAATGTTGTTACAATGAGAGATATGTTTCATAATAGTAAAGTATTTAATCAAGATTTGTCATCATGGAATGTTATTAACGTTTCTGATTACGCTAATTTTAATTACAATACACCTCAATGGACACTTCCAAAACCTATTTTTTAAACCATATGCATATCTTCTTCTTTTAGTTCTGCTACTTCTAATCCTCTTAAGTAGGTTTAACTATATTTGAGGGTGATTTTATCAAAAGAACTTATTGTTGGTATAGTTGTTGTCTTTTATGGCTTAATCCTTTACTTTTCCTTTAAGCCAAAAAAATGAGAAAATTAAAATTCATGTCATTGATTGCTTCAATTTTAGTGAATGGATACATTTAGTCACGCTCTTTACGGAAAGGGACTTTTTGGTTATAAGAAATACAGGTGGTCCTCATTTTTATTTGGTGCACTTCCTGATTTATTTTCTTTTGGAGTTTATTTTTTAGTTCAACTTTTATCTAACGTTGATGGTTTAAAATTTGGCAGGCCTTTAAACGAAGAAATTCCATTTTGGGTCTTTGAACTTTATAATATTTCACACAGTCTGATAACTGCTTTTCTTTTCATTTCTATTGTTTACTTTATGAAAAGGAGTCTCGCGTGGCCCATGCTTGCGTGGCCTCTTCATATAATTGTCGACTTTTTTACACACAGCATTGAGTTTTTTCCAACTCCAATACTTTGGCCTATGTCAAATTATAGATTTGATGGAATACCTTGGTCAAATACCTATGTTTTTACCACAAATATTTTTCTGATTTTTTTTTTATTTCTTTATAGGCGTTTAAATAAACCTAAACCATAGGCATATATTCTTCTTTTAAGTTTAGCTGATTCTAATTCTCTTAAATAGGTTAGAGACACTTTTATACATAAGTTACAAGGGGTTGATTTTCAACACCTCTTAAATAACATAAAAGCATGCGCCTATTTTTGTCCTTAGCTGTAAAGATTTGGTTATTCCTTTAATCTTAAACGTTCCACACGGTTTGCAATTTCCCAAGCAGTGTGGAAAATTAGACGTGTTCGTTTTTCTAAAAGCTCATATTCAATTTTTTCAACTGTGTCTGTTGGCGCATGGTAATCTGCGTGTGTGCCGTTAAAATAGAAAATGACGGGCACATTATTTTTAGCGAAATTATAGTGGTCTGATCGGTAGTAGTACCTGTTTTGTATATATCTACCACGTTCAAAAACTTTTGTGGTTGGGTCATTGTATCGGTAGTCCAAATCCAAATTAATGTACTTGTCGTTCATGGCTGCAGATACATCGTGTAAGTCTTGTGATAAGATGTCTGAACCAATTAGATACATGTAATTGCTGTTGTTTTCATGTAAATTATCAATGCGCCCGATCATATCAATATTTAAGTTTGCAACAGTATCTTCAAGTGGGTATACGGGGTTGTCTGTGTAATATTTAGACCCCAAAAGCCCTTTTTCTTCAGCTGTTACGTGCATAAATAGCACTGAACGCATAGGCCCTTTACCATCTTTAACAGCCTGTTTAAAGGCTTCGGCAATTTCCAATATGGCTACAGTACCAGAACCGTCGTCGTCTGCTCCATTGTTTATTTGTCCATCATCTTCAACACCAATATGGTCTAGGTGAGCGGTAATAACCAATATTTCATTGGGGATTTGACTTCCTCTAATAAAAGCCAAAACATTACTAGCTTCTAAGGTGCTGTTTTCGCGGTACGAATTTAGTGTCATTGGCATAAAATAAGCGCCATCTGGCATCCCGCCGTCAATGCCAATTGACTCATATTCGGACTTGAGATAATTTATTGCAATAATTTCTCCTTCCGTCCCGGCTTCTCTTCCCATAAAATCATCACCTGCGTAGATGTATAAATGCGACTTTAATTCTTCAGCTGTAATTGTTGCTGCGTAAGCTTCTGGGCCAAAGTCAATATTTTTTTGACTCGACACGCATCCAATGTATAAAAACGCAAATAATAGCGGTAATTGTTTCATGATTCAATTATTAAATATGCAATATACAGCATTTTAAATCTTGTTTTCAATGAAATTCCAAAGCAGAATACGCTTTTGAAGCGCTTGTTGCGCAGCATTATTTGCCTGTTCCCAAAGTTGAGAATTGTCGCCACACAGCTCTTTAATCATTTGTTGGGCCATAGGACCGTGTTCTCCACTGTCAACCTCAATATGACGCTCAAAATAATAGACTAAAGTACTGTAATTAGCACCTTTTTCTTTCGCCATTTCTTTAATGATAGCTATAAACAAATCAGGGATTAGGTCTTCACGTCCGTAAGTAAATACACTTGCAATAACGTGCACTGGTGCTTGGGTTGCAGTTGTAAGTGAAAAGTTTAAAAATGATTTTATTTCATCTGGAATTGAGGATTTTGCAATAGCTGTTTCCCAGGGTGTTCCATTTTGAATTTCAGCAAGCAAGTTCTTCATAAGAGTCGTATCTGCTCCTATTTCTTCCATGGCCTTTAAGTATAACTCAAAATGACTGGCTGGCTGATTGAACTGATCCACGTCGCTTTCCTCACCCCAAACAATCTCATTAATAAGTCTCCTAGTAGAAGGGTTTCCAACAGGAACCCATGGTAAGCCTGTACAGGTAAGTTTGCGCTGTAGTGCCTTTACCAAAGACATGAAATCCCAAACGGCAAAAACATGATACTCCATAAAAGTCTGTATCGCTTTGGGACTGTTTAGTTTGTAATATAGCGGATGGTGTAATAATTGATTTTTGTAAGGAGCAAGTTTGTCCTCAAAAAGGGTAGTCGTTTTCATAAGCAATTTTTCTTATGCAAATTTACATAAATGGCTCAGAATTAGCGTTAAAGGATTTGTTATTTTTGATACATGTCTCGTGTTTTTCTTACTGAATGTCCCAGAGATGCCCTGCAAGGCATCAAAACGTTTATCCCCACGGACGTAAAAGTTAAATACTTGCAGTCGCTTTTACGGGTTGGATATGACATACTCGACTTTGGAAGCTTTGTCTCTCCCAAGGTTGTTCCACAAATGCGAGATACTCATGAAGTTATCAAGCAGCTGGATTTAAGCGAAACAAAAACCAAGCTATTGGCCATAGTTGCAAACGAAAGAGGTGCCGTGGAGGCATTATCTTATGATCAAATTAGTTATATAGGTTATCCTTTCTCAATTTCTGAAAACTTTCAAATGCGTAACACCAACACCACTATTGAGGAATCTTTATTGCTATTGAATAGATTGGTTGAACGTACTGTTGGTGTAAATCAGGAGTTGGTTGTTTATTTGAGCATGGGTTTTGGTAATCCCTACGGCGACCCTTGGAGCCCAGCACTAGTTGCTGATTGGGTGAAAAGATTGGTTGACATAGGTGTTAACCGTATTTCACTTTCAGATACAGTAGGTCTTGCGCAAGCAGACACAATAAGTGAATTGTTTGAATATTTAAATATGGTGCACCCTGATGTATTCTTTGGCGCGCACCTTCATGCAAAGCCCAACGAAGTCATATCAAAAATAAAGGCAGCCTATGCGGGCGGATGTCGTGCTTTTGATAGTACCATACGTGGGCTGGGGGGCTGCCCAATGGCCAAAGACTCGCTTACAGGTAATATCTCAACTGAAAAATTGCTCTCCTTTTTAGCCTCCCAAAAATCCGAATTTTCGGTAAATATGCTTTATTTTGAGGCCGCTTATAATAGTTCCCTACAGATTTGTTAGATTCTTATTTAAAATAATTCCAAATAAACTTTGTAGTTTAATTATTTGGTTATAGATTTGCTGTAATTTAAAAACAGTCTAAATAAAAATAATTGTTGTTGGATATTATTCTGGATCGGCTTTTTGAAAATACATAATCCTTGTTTTCACTTTGGTTTTCAGTTGCACCTTTTTCAAAAAGCTGTGAAAGAATATAAAATTTTTATCAGACATCAATTTTTTTTAAATCAAATAATAAACTATGAAAAATTATTCCACAAATAAATTGAACTTTACTAAACTTTTATTGCTATTACTAACTGTTGCATTTGTTTCATGTGATAACGATGATAATGACCTTACTCCTCCTACAATTACACTTGTTGGAGACACCTCGATTGAGGTAAATTTGTATTCAACATATACAGATCCTGGATTTTCAGCCTCAGACGATACGGATGGAGACATAACTTCTTTAGTTGTAATTGGTGGTGATACAGTAGACACTGACACCGAAGGTTCTTACACTGTTACTTATGACGTTTCAGACGCTGCTGGTAATCAAGCTATTCAAGCATCAAGAACAATTTCTGTAGTACCTAATGCTGTTAATGCACCTGCCACTTACGCTTTCACTAGAAATGGAGCAAGTACGGTAAGTTTTGGAGGTCAATCAACAAGATTAGCTCAATCCAATGAATTGTATGCTGCTTTAAATGCTCAAACAGGAGTTGACGTTGATGCATTAAATCAGATGTTTGCTGGTAACTCCGATGGAAAGTCAGCTGGTTTTGCTGATGAAAAATTAAACGGCACAACTAAACTTATAAGAAGTAAAACATCTGCTTCTGCAATGCGTGGTAGTAGTGCTGTTAAAGCATCATTTGATGCTTGGATTCAAGAATATGTAAATGATGTTATGCCTAATTACGGAGTTGATGCTGCTCCTGGTCAAGCAGGTGCATTTGGAAGTTATGCTTTCAATGCAAAAGGACATGAGATAGATCAACTATTCTTTAAAGGATTAATTGGTGCATTCACTCTTGACCAAATAGTGAATAACTATATAGATTCTGCATATTTAGAATCATACAAAGAAGATAACACTAATGATGTTATTAGTGGCGGCACTAGCACACCATACACAACTATGGAACACAAATGGGATGAAGGATTTGGATATTTATATGGGCACGCTGGTGAAGATATTGCTACTGCTGGATCAACTCCTTCAGGTGGTGGAAATCTCTTAATGAAATATTTCAAGAAAGTAAATTCTTCTGATACTAAAGACCCTCAAATTGCTAATGATGTATATAATGCTTTTATTACTGGTAGAGCTGCAATCGGAGCTAAAAACTACACAGTTATGGATGCTCAATCTGCAATCATAAAGCAAAAGCTTTCATCTGTTATAGGACATTATGCTATCCACTACTTAAGTGGTGCTATTTCAACAATAGGTTCTTCAACAGGTGCAGACAGGCTTTCTGCTTTTCATGGACTCTCTGAAGGTTACGGATTTGTTCTTAGTTTGCAATTTACAAATGATGGTACAGATTCCCCATATTTTACTAAAGATGAAGTAGACGCTTACCTAATTCAAATCGACAATTTTTACACAGTTGATACTTCAACTTTACAAACTATACATGACGAAATTAAATCTAGATTTGGGATATAATTTTTAAAATTTATTGTAGCAAGCAGAAACTTAAGGTTTCTGTTTGCTACTTTTGTATTGCTATGAAAAAATACTTTTTATTTATAATTATACTTTTTATTTCGTGTTCAGAAGATAAAGACCTTCCTGAATATGAGACTGTTGATGAGTCTTATAATAGAGTCACAATGATGGAAAATTTGACAGACAACATAATTATACCATCGTTAGAAAACTTAGATTCAAAACTTAAAGACTTTAATACTAGTTTAAGTTCCTTTAATTCCGATACTAGTTTAGATAATTTGTCAGTATTAAGATCTGATTTTTTGGAAGCATACAAGGCTTGGCAATATGTTGAAATGTTTAATATTGGAAAGGCTGAAGAAATATATTACAATTTAAAATCAAATGTTTTCCCGGTAAATGTTGCCAGAGTTACTGCAAATATGGATAATCCTAATTTAGACTTAGATGATTGCTCTGACACTAAGCCAAATAATTGCTCTGCTCAAGGTTTCCCAGCGTTAGATTATTTACTATATGGTATAGGTGATAATGATGACTCTATTTTATTAGAATATAAAAATGACAATGTCAATTATAAAGAATATTTAAACACAGTTGCACAAAAATTAATATCCAATACTACAATTGTTCTTGATGATTTGAAATTAAATAAAGATAATTTCGTTTCTTCCACAGATAATACTATGACCTCTAATCTAAATATGCTAGTCAATGATTTTGTCTATTATTACGAAAAAGGCCTAAGAACAAATAAATTTGGAATTCCAGCAGGTGTTTGGACTTTCAAGCGCCCTCAAAATGTTGAGTCTTTTTATGCCCAAAATATTTCTAAAGAACTAGCCCTAGAAGCACTTTCTGCTTCTAAAAAATTCTTTATGGGTACTAAATTTGGTACTGAAAGTGATAATGGCGAGTCTTTTAAAAGTTATATAGATTATTTAGACACAGATAACAGTTTGTCAAGTTTAATTTTAGACTCGTTTGATAATTCTACTACAGAAATTAATGGTTTAGGTGATAGCTTTTCAAATCAAGTGAATAATGATAATATTAAAATGCTTGAAACTTTTGATGCTCTTCAAGTAACAGTCCGCTATTTGAAAACTGACATGTTATCTTTAATGGGTGTAGACGTTGATTATGTAGATGCGGACGGAGATTAATTTTTAATTAATTGTCAATGGTCCTGCCTGCTATTAAAAACTATCTAAATATTCGGACTTCCTCAAGTCCTTTGGTTGTATTTAGAATTTCTTTTGGGCTACTTATTTTCTTTAGTATAATTAGATTTTGGTCCAAAGGCTGGATTGATTTTTTATACATAGAACCAACATATCATTTTTCCTACCAGTTCTTTGAGTGGATAAAGCCAATAGGATTGTTCACTTACCTTATCTTTTTTACTTGTTTATTATCAGCTCTTTGCGTAGCGTTGGGATATAAATATAGAATTTCTACCTCAATTCTTTTTTTAACCTACACTTACATTGAGCTTATGGATAAAACAACATATCTCAATCATTATTACTTGGTAAGCTTACTAGCATTTATGTTGATATTTTTACCTGGCGATTCTAAATTTTTAGTAGGTAGCCATAAAAAGAGTCTTTTTGAAAATGTGCCTAAATGGACAATCGATTCCCTAAAACTATTACTTTTTATAGTTTATTTCTATGCGGGATTAGCCAAGATAAATTCCGATTGGCTTTTAGAAGCCCAGCCTTTGAAGATTTGGTTAATGAGTAAGTACGAATTGCCATTTTTTGGAGATAATCTTTTACAAAAAAATTGGGTTCATTACTTTATGAGTTGGGGAGGTATGTTATACGATCTTTGTATTCCGTTTCTGCTACTTATAAAAAGGACGCGCATATTTGCCTTTATTATGGTAATAATTTTTCATGTAATGACAAAAATTTTATTTCCTGCTATTGGTATGTTTCCATATATCATGATAATAAGTTGTTTAATATTTTTTGATAGTACATTTCATGATAAAATAATAGAATTTATTTCAAAACGTATTAAGTTTTTCAACAAAGGGATTCTAGTTTCAAAAAAAGAGGATTTTAACAATAGTGTTTATTTTAAAAAAATCAGTTTTAGTGTCATAAGCATATTCTTGATTGTTCAGTTGATTTTACCAATTAGATATAAATTTTACCCTGGTGAGTTATTTTGGAATGAACGCGGTTATAGATTTTCATGGCGCGTGATGCTTGTCGAGAAAAAAGGGTTTACTACTTTTAAGGTTATTGATAAGGAGAATGACAAAATATTTTATGTCGACAATGAAGCATATCTAACTGAATTTCAAGAAAAACAGATGAGTTTTCAGCCAGACTTCATTTATGAATTTGCAAATTACTTGGGAGATAGTTACACCTCTAAGGGTTTTCGTAAAGTTGAGATCCATGTAGATTCATTCGTAACACTTAACGGACGCAGGAGCGAGAGACTAATTAAATCTGATACCAATATTTATAAAGTTGGTAAGTCTACTTTTTATAAAAAATATATAATACCATATAAATATGAAATTAGAAAAATTTAGTCTCATATTTTTATTGCTTTTGATTTTATGCAGTCAATTAAATGCACAACAATCATCAATTTCTTTTTATGTTAAGGATTCAATATTAAAAAATCCACTTCAAGGAGTCGAAGTTTATGATTCTAAGATTGGATTTTTAGCTAAATCAGGCGAGAACGGCATCATAGAAATTAATTTATCAACGGATAATAGTCTAATAATACTTTTTTCGTTTGGGTATAATATTTTAGAGCTTAAACCAAATGAAATAAAGAGCAACGCTGTTTATTTTTTAAAACCCAATGCGGAAAATCTTAATGAAGTTGAGGTAATAGCTAGAAACACTAAAATATTTTCACTAAAAAGATTAAAAGATTTTGAGGGTACATCAATTAATGCTGGAAAAAAAAACGAAGTCATACTGGTACAAGAGAGCCTTGCTAACCTAGCGTCAAACAATGCAAGGCAGATTTTTGCTCAAGTTCCAGGTCTAAATATATATCAAAATGATGACGCAGGCTTACAACTTAATATTGGGGGTAGGGGATTAGACCCCAATAGATCGTCAAACTTTAACACAAGGCAAAATGGATATGACATAAGCGCAGATGTTTTGGGATATCCTGAAAGCTATTATGCACCCCCCTCAGAAGCTCTAAGTCAAATTCAAATTATAAGAGGGGCAGCTTCTCTTCAATATGGGACACAATTTGGAGGATTGGTTAATTTTATTTTTAAGGCTCCAAATAAAAACAAGAAGATAAATGTCAAATTGAGAAATACAATAGGAACCAATAATTTATATACAAACTTTACAAATGTCAGTGGGGGTTTAGATAAGATATCTTACAATGTAATTTATAACCATAAAAATGGTTCTGGTTTCAGGCCCAATTCCAATTTTGAATCTGATAATTTATTTTTCAATATTGGTTATGAATTTGATTCAACCACAAATTTAAATTTAGAGTTCACAAAATTTAATTATTTGTCCCAACAAGCAGGTGGACTGACAGACAATATGTTTAATGAGAATCCATTTCAAAGTAACAGAGAACGAAATTGGTTTGCTATTGATTGGTTTTTATATAATCTAAAATTTGTTAAAAAATTTAGGAACAATACAAACTTTGAATTTAGTTTTTTTGGACTGAAAGCCAGTAGAAAAGCTGTTGGGTTTAGAGTAAATAGGGTTTCACAAGTTGATTCTAATAATGAAAGAGATTTAATAGTTGGTGAATTTGAAAACTTTGGTTTTGAGTCAAAACTATTGAGCAGACACACTATCTTAAATATTGATTCAATTTTTTTGTTGGGTTTCAAATACTACAACTCTTATAATTCGGGTGCTCAAGGCCCTGGCTCTGATTCTGATGATGCAGACTTCAGATTTTATTACGATGAATTTCCAAATTACAATAAACAATCTTTTTTTAATTATCCCAATTTGAATATAGCATTCTTTGGAGAAAATATTTTTAAGATTAATGAGAAACTTTCCTTAACACCTGGTTTTAGACTCGAATATATTAATACTGAAAGTGATGGTTATTTCCGTAATATAATACAAGATGCAGCATTTAATGTTATACTAAATGAGGTTTCAAATGAAAGCAGAGTAAATGAAAGATTGTTCTTGTTAACGGGACTTGGAGTAAGCTATGACTTACTCAGTTCAGTTGAATTTTATTCAAACTTATCTCAAAACTATAGATCTGTCACTTTTGCAGATATTAGCACAATAAATCCGGCTTATGCTATTGACCCTAACATTTCTGATGAATCTGGTTTTTCTTTTGATTTTGGCTTTAGGGGTCAGTATAAAAAGCTCTTTAGCTATGATGTTAACGGTTTTCTAATAAATTATTCTAATAGGATTGGTTTTACTCAAAAAATAACATCTCTTGGGAATGTGAAGGCTTATAGAACAAATACTGGAGATGCCATTCTTTATGGAATAGAGGGAACAACTGACTTAAATTTAAACTCTATTTTTACAAATCAAAGTGAATTTAATTTTAATGTATTTACAAATTTCTCTTTTATGTCCTCTGAATATATAAAATCAGATATTCCAGGTGTTGAGGGAAAAAAAGTTGAATTTGTGCCAGAATTAAATTTTAAAACTGGAATTAAATTTGGATATAGAAACTTTACCACTTATGTACAATATTCATATTTATCAGAACAGTTTTCAGATTCTTCAAATGCAACTTTATCAAATCTCAGCGGAGTAATTGGAATGATTCCTAAATACGATGTTATGGACTTATCAATTGCTTATAAAATTAAAAACATAAAACTTGAAGCAGGCGTAAATAATCTTCTCAATAACTATTACTTTACTAGAAGAGCAACAGGTTATCCTGGTCCTGGAATCATACCTTCACCACCGCGAAACAGTTATTTAACATTACAATTTAAATTCTAAACTATATCTATGAAAAATCCAATCCTTTATATAACAATTATTTGTTTATTATCTGGTTGCAATAATAAGCAGTCGGACATTGTTAATTTATACACTCAGAGGCATTACAAAGTTGACGAAATCCAATATAAAAACTTTGAAAAACTAACTGGTATAAAGGTAAATGTCGTTAAATCAAATGCAGATGAACTTATTGAGAGACTAAGAAATGAAGGAGAAAATAGTGAAGCAGATATATTTATTTCTGT
>CAXHBH010000022.1:0-25655 GCA_964014735.1 uncultured Flavobacteriaceae bacterium
TGAGAAAATCTTTTCGGGAAATCGGAGTCGCACCCATACTAGCTAAGTGTGCGGTGGGTACCTGACAGTCAATAAGCTTATAATTGTTGTTTTTGAGCTCTTGTGTAAGATATATCAGCGCCAACTTACTAGAATTGGTGGATTTGGAAAACATACTTTCTCCGCAAAAGACCTGCCCAATATCAATTCCATATAGTCCGCCCACAAGTTCTGGGCCATCCCAAACTTCAACTGAATGTGCGTGACCTTGCTCATGTAATGTCTTATAAACCTCCATAAGCCCTGCTGTGATCCATGTACCTGTTTGCCCAAAACGCTTCACTAGGGCACAAGCCTTTACCACCTCGTTGAATGCCTTATTAAAAGTAATTTCATAATTGTTTTTGCGAATAAACGCATGCATACTTTTTGAAATTTTTAATTGGTCAGGAAAGAGAACCATTCTTGGGTCTGGACTCCACCAAATCAAAAAATCGTCCTTTTCAAACCAAGGAAAAATACCTTTTTGATAAGCCAACAACACACGCTCAGGCCGAAGGTCACCACCAACAGCTACTATTCCCTCTTCCGTTGCCAAATGAGGTGAAGGAAAACGCAATGCTTCAGAAAGATGATACATTTTATCAGAAAGGCAAGTCGTCTGGAGATTCTTTATCAGTCTCAGGCATGGTTTCAAAAGGTGGTGCTTCTGGTGGTGGT
This sequence comes from uncultured Flavobacteriaceae bacterium, assembly GCA_964014735.1. Lineage (GTDB taxonomy): Bacteria > Bacteroidota > Bacteroidia > Flavobacteriales > Flavobacteriaceae > UBA7446. The sequence goes on from CAXHBH010000022.1 coordinate 700, forward strand.
GCAACTTCATCAAAAGCATCTATACGCCATCCTTGGATAGAATTAAAATACTTGATTTCACCTTGTGGATTTTGCCATTCGCGGCCGCGTAAGTTAATCCCCACTTTGATTCGCTGTCCCACACTGTATGAGCTGAGTAAACTACACTTGTCTTGGACAAATTCAATCAAAATATGTTGGGGATATTGCTCTTCAGTTGTAAGCACCAATTCACGTTTTTTAAATCCGTTAGACCCATATTCTTTTGTCTCGTCAATTTGTTTAATTTTTCCTGTAATTTCCATAGTATGGTTAATGATATTAGTACAAATCTACTCAATTTGAAGATAATTTAAACGTTCAAATTACACTATATTCGTACTCATGAGTGTTAATATATTAACGGCTTATCCGCGACTAATCCGATTAGTGGGGTTTTTAATGGCTATTAGCTTTGCGGGCATAACACTCTGGAACACCTATAAGCTGATACAGCGTATAGAGGAAGATGAGAAACAACAGATGGAACTTTGGGGACTAGCACAACAAAAACTGGCTTCCAATAAAGATCTTAATACCCCAATTGACCCACTGACTTTTAAATTTCTAACTGCTGAAAACAGCATCCCCATGATTGTCGTTGACAACCAAAACAGGTTGTTATTTTCAAACAATATCAATCAACGAAAACTAAGCCAAGATTCATTGGGCTATATTCAGAAACTTAAAGAAGCGTTTGGGAAAGTGCATACTCCGATAGAAATCAAATACAAAGACAGTTTGTCTCAAAAAATGTACTACGGTAAGTCCAACCTGATTTATCAATTAAGATATTACCCTTTTGCTTTTTTATTGATCGTTGTATTTTTAAGTGGGCTGATTTATGCCTATTACAAAACCAATCGGCAAGCAGTTGAAAATAAACTATGGACAGGCATGGCTAAAGAAACCGCACATCAACTGGGTACGCCCATTTCGTCTTTGTTGGGCTGGCTGACAATATTAGAAGAAGATATAGACCAAAAATTGTTTAACCAAATAAAAAAAGACGTTAAACGGTTGGAAACTATAAATGCCCGCTTCTCAAAAATTGGATCGCTTCCAAACAAGAGCAAAACAAAAATAAGTGCTGTTATTCAAGATATAACAGAGTATATGCAAATACGCATGCCTAAAGATATTGTAATGGAGGTGGATTTGATTGGAGAAGAAAAAGAAGTGAACATCAATGCCGAACTGATGAATTGGGTCTTTGAAAACCTTATTAAAAACAGTATAGATTCAATCCGTGGAAAAGGAAAAATTAGCATCGAACTGTCGTGGGAAAAGTATGCAATTATATCAATTCAAGATAGTGGAAGTGGTATTCCTAAAAGCTTACAACGCACGGTATTCGAAGCTGGTGTAACAACAAAAAAACGAGGTTGGGGCCTTGGTCTAGCACTTGCAAAACGCATTGTAGCACAATATCACGACGGAAAATTAAGACTGGTTAAAAGCTCAGCCTTGGGCACCTGTTTTGAAGTACAACTGCCTATTGTTTAAAAGCAGTGCTGATTTGCTGGGTTAAATTCTGCATCTCTTCTTTTGAAGGAGCAACTTTCTTTTTAAATGTCGCATCTGCCATATCATTTAAAGGAATCAAATGAACATGTATATGGGGTACTTCTAATCCAATTACTGTTAGCCCCATGCGCTTACAGGAAATCACTTTTCTGAGTGCGACAGCAACACTGCGACTAAACAACATCAGTTCTTGGTATTCAGAAACGCTTAAATCAAAAAGCTTATCAACCTCTTTTTTTGGTACACAAAGAGTGTGTCCCAAGGCATTTGGATTGATATCGAGAAAGGCTATGTGCTGATCGTCTTCAGCCACGATGTAGGCAGGAAGTTCGCGTGTAATAATTTTGCTGAACAAAGACGGCATTAACGTTCAATGGATAAGATTTCAAACTGGATTTTTCCGTTTGGTACAGAGACTTCAGCAATATCACCCACTTCTTTACCCAAAAGGCCTCTACCAATTGGAGAGCTCACAGATATTTTACCTGACTTAAGATTGGCTTCACTTTCAGCAACAAGGGTGTAGTTCATTTCCATCTTGTTTGCAAGGTTCTTGATGCGCACTTTAGAAAGTACCAATACTTTAGATACATCCAATTGTGATTCATCAATTAAACGTGCATTAGCAAGGGTTTCTTCCATCTTGGAAATTTTCATCTCCAACATGCCCTGTGCCTCTTTGGCAGCATCATATTCAGCATTCTCACTCAAATCGCCTTTGTCCCGAGCCTCGCCAATTGCTTGTGAAGCACGTGGACGCTCTACGTCCTTAAGATGATTTAACTCCTCACGTAATTTTTTTAGCCCTTCGGCGGTATAATATGAAACTGTACTCATTTTGGGGTATAGTTAAAAAATCCCTTATTTAGTAAGGGATTTGGACAAATATACAATTTTCCTCAATTTTGAATAATCATCGAATGAAATACCTAGTACTTATTGTTTTTTTGGTATTATCTGGCTGCTCAAAAACTGCTGTAGAACGCAATCCGTTTTTGTATGAAAAGGGGTTTGATCAGCGCATTAATTTGGCACTTCCAGCCTTTGACAATCTAAGTTATGCAGGCGGCAGCATGTATTGGCCTAATGGAGGAATTAGAGGTCTTTTACTTTACAATTTGAATGGCAACACTATTATGGCTTGGGAGGCCAGTTGTCCCAATCATGAGCTAAAAAGCTGTTCTACCTTACAAACTGATGGTTTAGTTAGCCCAACTGCCTCTTGCTCTTGCGAAAACTATCAGTATAGTTTGGCTACAGGCCAACCCTTGACAGAAGGGGCCACCTATAGCCTGCTATTTTATAAAGTACAACAGAGCGGTACTGCTGTGCGTATCTACAATTAGAATTGTAGTGTAAGCCCTACCATAAAATGGCGACCTGCTTGTGGATAATATCCTACCCCTTCAATAGTAGTCACAACATTTGGTACAGAATAATCATCGTCATATGTATAGAAATACCCATTTGAGCTTATCAACTCATCAAAAATATTGTGCAAATGCAAGTTTAGATTTAGGCTAGGCCCATTTTCCTTATTCAGCAACAACGCCTGTACTTGAATGTCGTTTATCAGATAACTATCCAGCTTAGAAAGTTCGGCATCTATATTCCCCATATACTGCTCTCCCACATACTTGCTCAAAAACGAAACAGACCAATCGTCTTGCGTATAGGTTAATTGTTGAGCTGCTATAAGCGATGGTGAAAAGGCGAGGTGGGTATCACCCAATGCTTCTAATACGCCGTCTCTTTTAAAGTATTTGTCACTATTTCTGTTTTTACTCCAAGACAGGTTTGCCTGCCAATTCCAATGGGGTGCAAATGCCCATGCGCCTTCTAGCTCAATACCACGGCGGTAACTGTCTCCAGAGTTGGCACGGATAGGCGCACCCACTTGATCAATGGCACCTGTAAGCACCAATTGGTTTTTGTAGCCCATGTTGTAAAGATTTGCATTTAACATTGCGTTGCTTGTTTTCCAACGCCAACCCAATTCAAAATCATTCAATTCTTCAGGAACAGGATTGCCGTTTTCGAAATCGGTTCGGTTGGGTTCTTTGTGTGCCTTAGCAAAAGAGATATAAAATTGGTTATTGGCATTGGGTTTATACAACAAACCTGCTTTAGGGTTAAAAAATGTATGCGCGTCGTTTACGTTAAAACGCTCAGGTCCAGCTACTTCACCGCTAACCTTGTAGTCTACCCAGCGAAGTTGTGCATCTGCATATAAATGCCATTTTTCATTGATAGATACATCCCATTTGTAAAAAATATTACCATCCTTTTTCTTACCTATATTTTCATAAAAGCGATGGCCTGGGTTAACATCAGCCCTATTGGCCCACCTAAGCGCGCCAAAGTGTAGACCTTCATAAGAACTATAATAAGCACCGGCGCTAATGTTGTGTTTTCCTTTTTGATAATGATACAACAAATTGGCGGCATAAAAATCGTTGTCTAACCACTTACGTACTGCGTTTTCGGTTGCTGTTATGCTTTGCCCGTTGATTGAGAGCGGCGGTAATTTTAAATAGCCGTAATCTGTATCTCCTCCATAACTTACGTTTTGATCATACCACAAATCATAAAACTGTTGATAATATCCATAGCCATGGGTATAGTTCAGCCCTAGAGATAACCTGCTAGAGTTGCTCAGCCGCTGTTCAATATGCAATTGGGTGTGATCTTGATTGTAATTATCTAATTGATCATTGTAATAGCCTTCCAATACTCCAGCTCCGTCGTACTGTTCTCCAGCAGGGTTATAGGTTCTGTTCTTTTTCAAAATATCCTGATCAATTCCATAGTAAGCTTGATACGTACGCTCATGACCACCAAAGGTCAATGCTTTTATTTTGGTATTGACACTACTATAGGTTCCCTGTAAGAAATATCCTTTTAGATTTGATGATGCGCGATCAATATACCCGTCGGAAGTTATGCCAGACAGGCGTCCGCTTAACTCAAATCCGCTTTTGGATAGCCCAGTTGAAAACTTGACCGTATTCTTAAAGGTATTAAAGCTACCAGTGCTAGAAGCAAGTTGTGCATAAGATTTTTGAGATGCTTTATCTGTTTCAAGATTGATACTTGCCCCAAAAGCGGCTGCGCCGTTTGTAGATGTTCCTACTCCGCGCTGCACTTGAAGATTATCTATCGATGATGCAAAGTCGGGCAAATCTACCCAATAGGTAATGTGTGATTCAGCGTCGTTGTATGCAATACCATTAATGGTAACATTAACTCGTGTGGCATCGCTACCACGAACCCTAATTCCAGTATATCCAACCCCAGCACCTGCGTCGCTAGTAGTTACTACATTGGGTAAAAAACGCAACAAAACAGGAAGGTCTTTCCCTAAGTTTTGTTTGTTTAGCTCTTCTTCAGAGACATTGGTAAACGCCATAGGCGTATCTTCATTGGCCTTAAGGGCGCTAACCGTAACAGATGATAGGGCTATGGTACTTGCTGTGAGTGAGTCTTGTGTGGTGTTTGCTTGTTGTGCCATCAGGCTACCGGCAAGCATAAGTGTAATAATGTATTTCATTTGCGTGAAGCAAATAAAGGGGTATTATTTACGATGGTTTTTAAAGTTAAACAAATTCCTTGGCAGCATTACCTGCCCAGGTTCAATGGGTATAATCTCAGCCGTTAGGCACCCCTAGAGATGGTGCAAATATAGTTCAATTAAATCAATTGGTGCATGGGTCGCAACAAATCATTTACTGTTTTTACAGGGTTAAAGGTGCAAACGGGTAATTCCACAAAAATCGTATTCCAATCTGCCATACCACCATTCCACAGCCCGGGGAGTTCAATAGCTTTAATAGCTACCCCATTCAAGGACTTGTCAACCACAAGGTAATTGTCTTTGTCTACAAAATTTTTCAAATTGTATTTGTTACCTTTATGATCGTATGTAGCGCAAACAATATCAACCGGATTGAAATGTGTACCCGATTTAAAAATATCTTTTTGAGCGGCATTTGACATATTGATCTGTGCACTTTCAACTATCTGGAGACTTTCATGACCTGACTTTTCAATCCAAAATGGGCCTCCACCAGGCTCACCTTCGTTTTTAACCATACCACAAACACGTAATGGACGATTAAGTTTTTGTTTTAAAAATGCATACACATCTTTCTCAGACAAATTTTTTGGAACTTCAACATTGAGTTTTTCTTGAATAAATGAAATAATCACATCCAAATCTGTCGGATTCTGACTTTCCAAGACGTGACTGAATTTATAAATCTGCCCAAGTGTAGATAACAGTACACCTGCCAATGTTTTTTTATAAAAGCCTGCTTTTTTATGAAAAGGAGCTACAGCAACATTGTCAATATTGCTTAAAAAAACAACTTCTTCTTTTAAGTCATTTAGGTTGTTGATAAGTGCCCCGTGACCAGCAGCCCTAAAAAAAAGATTCCCGTTTTGATCGCGATATGGGCTGTTATCTAAATTGGCAGCTACAGCATCTGTACTTCTTTTTTGATGTGAAAAAGAAACATGAGTACGAATTGAAGCAGATTTATTTATTTTATCGATGCTTTTTGAAAGTGAGTTCTGAAAGTTTTCATTTGACCCTGGTGGAATGGTAAAGTGAACTTTCATGGAATTATTAGATATCATAAATTCCTTTGAAAAGAATAACTGCTCTTCGGAGGCATTTCGAATTTCACTCCCATAATCATGAAAAGGAATTAGCGCTTTTGGTAGGTTACTCAATTTATCGAGTGTTTTTTTAATAAACAGATATCTGTAGTCATGTTGAAAAGAACCTTCTTGGAGTTCGATAGTTTGGGATTTTATACTATTGTAGAAAGGAAGTTTTTCAAGTCCGCCAAAAAAGATACCCAGTTTATATGTTTTTGCTCTATTTAGATAGCTACGCAAGGTTTCCCCATTAGGATTATATCGTTTGATGAAGAAATGCAAAAACTTAAACATCCGTGTTGCCATTCCTGATGATGGTATAAAGCGTACAATTGAAAAAGACTTTTTTTCCAAATCAAATTTTGCTGCATAATCGTACAATTGTTTTTCTGATAAAACTTGTATGCCGTCACCAACAGTGGCTGGCCTAATCAGTTCAGTAGCATTAGTTTTTTTTTCAAGAAGATTAAGTTGTGTCACTACATCCTCTTTTGAAATCCCAACTTTTTCGAATAGTGTTAAATCTTTTTTCGTAAAACTATGTTTCATACATATTGTTTTAAGTATTCCATTGCTTGCGACATGCGAGCATCATGAGAACCTTGTAAAAAGGTGTATGTGATGTTGTGTTCATTTAACGCAGTTTTAAAAGCGTCAAACATCCCCTGTCGTTGATGGGGACGGTCGCGCAAAAGGTCTTGTTCAAAAGGAACGTCAATACCCGTTAAAAAGTATATATCATACTGATTTAATTTATTTGCTTCTAAAACACGTGAATCACACCAACCATCAAAATAAGCTTTTGAGTATACTTCTGTAGAAAGAAGGTTTGTATCACAAAACAAAAATGTATTGGCTTGTTGGACCGCTTCATTTTCAAGTTTCATTTGCCCTTCAGCAATTGGATAAATATCTTCTACTGCACAAACTTTACCTCTTTGTAATCGTTTTTCTTCTAAATATTCTCTTGCAAATTCAGGCACCCATTTTGTTTTAAATACTGTTGCCAGTGCCTTAGCCAAGGTTGTTTTTCCAGTGGATTCGGGCCCAAAAAATACAACTTTTATACAGCTGGTTGAACGTTGCTTAAGTTTTTCTTCCATGCTAAATAACCATAAATGGCAATGACTGTAAATATAAGGTATTGAACGGATGTAAATACGAGTCCTTTGTAAAGGTATAGAGGTACTGATATGACATCACCCACAATCCATAAAACCCAGTTTTCAACTTTTCTACGTGCCATCAACCACATACCCACAAAAAACACAGCTGTTGTAAGGGTATCAACATATGCTGTCCATGAATTCCATTTTCCTGCCCATTGATATATTGCATAAACAAAGACGAGTGTTGCTATAAAAATAATTATGGAGGTCTTTTTATCTGCTGCTGTAGTACGCGATATGGGAGTAATGACATCGTTTATTTTTCGCGTCCATATGTACCACCCATAGACACTCATGGCAAAATAGTAAGCGTTAATCATCATGTCACCTAGCAGTACCCATTTATAAAGTAAGTACACAAATATCGCAGTAGAAATAAGCCCTGTGGGAAATACCCAAATATTGTTCTGCTTGGCAAACCAAACACTTAAAAAGCCGAAAATAACAGCTGTAATTTCGAGTGTAATATCCACAGCTGCATAGCTTGAATATTGTTCGAACAAAAACTCAAAAAGAGGGCTCATAGTCACTGCGATTGGTTTTAACTATTTTCATATTTAATATAATATGTTCACTTTGCAGAAATGCTTTCTTGGTGGTCTTTGTAATGAGCGTCATTACTGTATCAAACTCCCCATATACTTGTGTGCTAAGAGGGCTTTCTTTAATGGTGCATCCAGAAGCGCGAAGTGCTTTAATATATGCAACTATTGGGGGTTCAAAATTATCTTGAAGCGGGGTTAATGTTAGCTCAACAGATATTTCCATTTTTATGATGTTTTGATGGCTATGGCACAAGAAAATTGCGGCCAATGATAAATCCAGTTTTTTAATTCAATTATTTGTTCATTTATATGAACCGCTGCAACGGGGTGCTCACTTTCCATTTGAGTAGTTCTAATATGGTGAATAAAGCTTAAGCCTTTTTTACCAAAGGCCTTGTAGGCGGCTTCCTTTATGCACCATTGTGTGGTTCTAAAGCGATCTGTTTCTTCTGACATATACTCTGAGCTATGTAAGAATTTAGGTGCAATACGCTGTACTTTGAGTCGTTCTTTTTCGATATCAATACCAAGGGGGTTGTCACCCACTGCTATTGCAGCAAAATTATGAGAATGCGTAATGGAAATAAACTTTCCGTCACTTAAATGTGGTTTTCCAAAAGCGTCATAATGCAATGCGTCTGGGGTGTATCCAAGTTCCTTGAGCAAATGTCTAACGCTCAAAAAGCCTTTTCGGTGTACAATGGATTTCATAGTGCCCAAGCTGTTGATACACATATCGGTAAGTGAAATGTCTTGGCGCAACCAATCCTCAGTTTCATCTATCTGCCACACCAAAAAAAGTGTATTGAAAGAAATCTTGTCCTTTTTGTAAATGGGCATGATATGTTGTAAATTTGTCAGCTAATTGTTAGAAATCAAATATACAAATATGGCTACGAAAACAACTACCTACGTACCTTATAAAGTCAAAGACATTACTTTGGCTGATTGGGGAAGAAAAGAAATTGAATTGGCAGAAGCAGAAATGCCTGGACTTATGGCACTGCGTGAAGAATATGGTGCAGAGCAGCCGCTGAAAGGTGCGCGCATCGCTGGATGCTTGCACATGACCATTCAAACAGCTGTACTAATCGAAACACTTACTGCACTTGGTGCAGAGGTTACGTGGAGTTCGTGTAATATTTTCTCTACACAAGACCATGCCGCTGCTGCTATTGCTGCTGCTGGAATTCCTGTGTATGCTTGGAAAGGCATGAACGAAGAGGAGTTCAACTGGTGTATCGAACAAACAATATTCTTTGGTGAAGATCGCAAACCAATAAACCTTATTTTAGATGATGGTGGTGACCTTACCAACATGATTCTTGATGAATTCCCTGAGCTTGCCGCAGGCATTAAAGGTCTATCAGAAGAAACTACTACGGGTGTACATCGCCTATATGAGCGTATGCAAAACGGGACACTTCCATTACCTGCCATCAATGTAAACGACTCGGTTACCAAATCAAAGTTTGATAATAAATATGGTTGTAAAGAATCGGCAGTTGATGCAGTACGTAGAGCTACAGATATTATGCTTGCTGGAAAGCGAGTAGTGGTAGCTGGGTATGGTGATGTTGGAAAAGGAACTGTGGCTTCATTTCAAGGAGCAGGTGCTATTGTTACAGTTACTGAAATTGATCCTATTTGTGCACTTCAAGCCTCTATGGATGGTTTTGAAGTTAAAAAGCTAGATACGGTTATTGGCAATGCAGACATTATTGTAACTGCAACTGGGAACAAAGACATTGTTGCTGAACGTCACTTCCGTGCCATGAAAGACAAGGCCATTGTGTGTAACATTGGGCACTTTGATAACGAAATCGATATGGCTTGGCTTAACGATAACTACGGCGAAAGTAAAGTAGAAATTAAGCCTCAAGTGGATAAGTATACTGTTGAGGGCAAAGACATCATTGTTTTGGCAGAAGGTCGATTGGTAAACTTAGGTTGTGCAACTGGACACCCCAGTTTTGTTATGAGTAACTCATTTACAAACCAAACTTTAGCACAAATAGAGCTTTGGAAAAATGCTGATAGGTACGAAAACAAAGTTTATATGCTTCCTAAACACTTGGATGAAAAGGTAGCTCGTTTACACCTAGAAAAACTAGGTGTTGAACTAGAAGAGTTAGATAAAGAACAAGCGGATTATATCAGCGTTCCTGTTCAAGGACCTTATAAGCCTGAGTACTACCGCTACTAATATTTTGATTTAGAATTGTATCAAAAAACCCCGCCACTGGCGGGATTTTGTTTTTGGTGTTTAAAAAAACTAGTCTTGTTTCGGATCAACTGAAACGTACGAGCGGTTGTTTTTCTTTTTAGTGAAACGCACAACGCCGTCAACTTTGGCGTGAAGTGTGTGGTCTTTACCTAAATATACATTATCTCCAGGGTGGTGTGCCGTACCACGCTGACGAACAATAATGTTCCCTGCGGTGGCGTGCTGTCCACCAAATATTTTTACGCCTAAGCGTTTCGATTCTGATTCTCTACCGTTCTTGGAACTACCTACTCCTTTTTTGTGTGCCATCGCCTAATATTTTTATTTTATTGCTTCAAGTGCCGCAATCAAATCGGCTTTTTTCATGGATGAAATTCCCGCTATTCCAGCACCTTTGGCAAGCTCCTTTAGCTCGGCTACAGTTTTTGAAGAAAAATCAGCAGCAACTTTAGCGGCGGCTTTTTTTACAGTCTCCGCTGCTACTTTTTTAGGTGCTTTTGCCTTTGGAGTAACCTTTTTGGCTTTACCAACTCCAACAGACTCGATAACAATTTCTGTCAACGATTGACGGTGACCATTTTTAACACGGTAACCCTTACGGCGTTTCTTTTTGAATACTATTACTTTGTCATCTTTTAGATGACGAACCACTTTTGCTTTTACTGAAGCATTGGCCACAGCCGGGGCGCCTACGTAAATCTTTTCACCGTCCGCCATCATAAAGACTTGGTCAAAAGAAACCTTGTCTCCCGTTTTGGCGTCCAATCGGTGGACAAATACCTTTTGGTCTTTAGCAACTTTAAATTGCTGCCCTGCTATCTCTACGATTGCAAACATATATTTTGTTTTTTTAATACTTATCATTGAAGCGAGCGCAAATATACATCTAATACTTAATTCCACAAAACCATAATTTAAAGCATTTTTAGGAGTCAAATCACAGTTAGTGTAGTGTTTTTCATACAATTAAGTTTAGGATATAAATTTTGAAAAATATTTTTTTGTCGTCATTTCACAATAAAATAATGTATTCGAGAAAATATAAAAAAATAAGTTGTTGATAAAATTTAGTGATGCAAATTATAATATTTGTTAAAATATTATTTTCGAATTATTAATATGTAGCCATTTTGTTTAAAAAAAATAATTACTTTTAACTAAAACTACTTTCTATGAAAAACACTCTTTATTTTACCTTGTTATTTGTTTTGGGCTTTGTTAGTGCACAATCTGTTTCTTTTGAAGAATACGATTTGTCTAATGGCTTACATGTCATACTGCACCAAGACAATACTGCTCCTATTGTAACCACATCTGTAATGTATCACGTAGGTGCCAAAGATGAGCAACCTGACAGAACTGGTTTTGCTCATTTTTTCGAGCACCTGCTTTTTGAGGGTACTAAAAATATTGAAAATGGCGCTTGGTTCTCAATAGTGACAGAAAACGGCGGAACAAATAATGCCAATACCACAGACGACCGCACTTACTATTACGAGGTTTTTCCATCTAATAATCTTGAGCTTGGTCTTTGGATGGAGTCTGAGCGTATGTTGCATCCCATAATCGAACAAGATGGTGTAGATACACAAAATGAAGTTGTTAAAGAGGAAAAACGTTTACGTGTTGATAACCAGCCTTATGGTAAGTTTTTGGAAAATGTCAAAAAACATCTATTTATCAAACATCCTTACCGGTGGACAACTATTGGAGAAATGGAACATTTGGACTCTGCTACTCTTGATGAGTTTTTAGCATTCAACAAAAAATTCTATGTGCCAAACAATGCCGTTTTAGTTGTAGCTGGAGATATTGACATAAATAAAACCAAAAAAATGGTAGAAGAATATTTTGGCCCAATACCAAGAGGAGAGGAAATTGAAAGAATTACAATAAAGGAAGATCCAATTGAAGAAGAATTGAAAGCAGAAGCCTTTGACAGTAATATTCAAATTCCCGCGATAATATCAGCTTATCGAACACCTTCCTTCAAGAGCAGAGAATCACGTGTTTTAGACATGATTTCTACGTATCTGAGCAATGGTCCAAGTTCGAAACTTTACAAACGTTTGGTCGATGAAAAGAAAATGGCGCTTCAGTCAGGAGCAATAAACATCGCCCAAGAAGATTATGGTATGTATGTGATTTTCGGTTTACCACAAGGAGAATTTAAACTTACAGACTTGATAACGGAGATGGATGACGAAATTGTTAAAATTCAAAATAACCTTATTTCAGAACGTGATTATCAAAAGCTACTTAACAAATTTGAAAATGGATTTGTAAGTTCAAACGCCTCCGTTGAGGGAATTGCCAATTCCCTTGCCCGATACTACATGCTGTTTGGAGATACCAATCTAATCAATAACGAAATTGATATATACCGCTCTATCACACGCGAGGAAATTAAAAAGATTGCCAGCAAATATTTGAATACAAATCAACGCTTGGTACTTGAGTATTTACCAAAAGAAGAAGCTAATTAAACCAACTTGTCATGAAAAAATTACTCATATCATTCACATCTTTATTAGTATTTTCTGCAGTTGGTCAAATTGATAGAAGCCAACAACCAGTTCCTGGTCCAGCACCTACGATACAAGTTAAAGAGCCGCAACAATACAAACTAAAAAATGGTCTAACGGTAATGTTTGTTGAAAATAGAAAACTTCCTATTGTCAGTGCATCATTAATTTTAGATAACCCTCCGATTTCTGAAGGAATAAAAGCAGGGTTGAGCAGTATAACTGGGAGCTTACTTGGAAAAGGCTCAAAAAAAATAAAAAAAGACGATTTTTATGATGAAATAGACTTCATGGGGTCCAACATCAGTATAGGTACGTCAAGTGCATTTGCACAATCATTGACAAGATATTTTGAAAGAACTTTTCAAATGATGGCTGACGCTGCCATTAATCCAAACTTTACTGATGAAGAGTTTACTAAAGAGCGTGATATTTTGATTGATGCGTTGAAGTCATCAGAAAAAGACGTTACAACTGCTGCTAGGCGTGTGGAAACACTATTAGCATATGGTCAAGGTCACCCATACGCAGAGTATACCACGTCTGGAACTGTTAATAACATCAAGCTATCTGATATTCAACGATTTTACGATTTCAGATTTAGGCCTAATAATGCTTATTTGGTAATTGGAGGCGACATTGACTTTGAATCTGTCAAAATGATGGTAAAAAAATATTTTGCTAAATGGAAGCCCAACCCTGTTGCATCTAGTCCAATTCCAAAAGTAACTAATCCTGTTTCAACTCAAATAGACTTTGTTAACATGCCAAACGCAGTACAATCCGAAGTGGTAGTCCAAAGTACAGCTTATCTTGCAAAAAAGGATTCTGATTACTTCCCAGTTCTGATAGCAAATTCTATTCTTGGAGGTGGCGGAGAGGCTCGCTTATTTTTAAATCTGCGTGAAGATAAGGGCTATACATATGGATCATATTCAAGTATTGGAAATAGCAAAGTAACAGCAACAAGGTTTAGGGCTTCAGCAAGTGTTAGAAATGAAGTCACAGACAGTGCAGTTGTTGAAATAGTCAATGAGATAAAACGTATTCGTACTGACTTGGTTTCTGAAAGTGAACTTAAAAAAGCTAAAGCTAAATACGTGGGTGATTTTGTACGTTCGCTTGAAGATCCTGAAATTATTGCATCTTTTGCTTACGAAATTGCAACTGAAAATTTAGATCCTGACTTTTACAAAAATTACCTTGATAAAATCAATGCCGTTAACGTTGAAGATGTTAGGCGTGTTGCACAAAAATACTTTAATATTGACCAAGCAAGAGTGGTTGTAACAGGAAAGGGAGTTGATGTTTTAGACAATTTAGAAAAAGTAGCGTTTGATGGTAAGCTACTTCCTATAAACTACTACAACAAATATGGTATTTCAATTGATCGACCAAGAAAAGTTGCCGTCGAAGGAGGTGTCACTGTTGAGAGTATTTTGACTAATTACATCGAAAAAACAGGTGTAAACAATATGAACGACCTAAATGCATTGAAGCTTATCTACAAAGGTACTTTTATGCAAATGTCCATTCAAGTTGAAGAAACCTATTCAGCAGATAGCCAAGAACAAGTAGTATCTGTTGGTGGAAACGCCATGATGACGAGTGTTATTGGTACTGAGGGAGCTTTTATGAAGCAAGGGCCGAATCAAATGGATTTGCCAAAGCCTATCTATGACGATCTTAAGAAATCTCTAGGAGTTGTGCCTGAAATAGGCTTGCTTGCAAGCGGGGAAGCTGTCTTAGAGGGAATTGAGACTGTAAATGACACAGAAGCTTATGTAATAAAGGTCCCTGGTGTTGGCGTGAGTTACACCAACTACTACAGTAAAGAAACGGGTTTAAAGATTAAAGAGTCTACCATGGTTAACTTCAATGGTCAGATGCAAACTAACAATACCAACTATTCAAATCATAAAGAGATTTCAAACCTTCTAATGCCAGGTGAAAAAAGTTTTGATCTTGGTGGTCAAGAAATTTCTCTAACACTTGAAGAGGCTATGGTTAATCCTGAAAAATAATAGTACTCAATATTAGCTCTGCTTGGTCTTGTGGGAAAATGATACTCCTGCGAGAATAACCACAGTGGCTATCAGTTGATATACATTTATTTTCTCTCCATCTAGTGTACCCCAAAAAAGGGCTACGATTGGAAGTGTGTATGTTACTGAAGAAACAAATACGGCAGATGCCATTTTTACAAATCGGTTGAACATGACCTTAGCTATAGCTGTTCCAAAAAAAGCTAATGTAGCAACATAGCCTAAACTCGTAATTAATTCTGGTTTTTGCAGGTTATTAAGTGTGAAGAAATCAGAAAAGAATAATAACACAAATGCCGGTGGCAAAATGCTAATAAAATTTCCAAGAGTCATGGCCATTGGAGAAACTTCTGATAGCTTGTGTTTTAAAAAGTGGATATTTATGGCATAGCACATAGATGCACTTATGATAAGCGAAACATAACCAACAGGTTGATTGGGGTTGATTTGTGCACCTCCCCAAACCAAACCCAAGGAACCGATGAACCCTAGTATAACACCTAAATACTGTCGCGTAATCAGGCGGGTGGCAAAAAGTACAATACCAACCAATACAGTAAATATTGGCGTAAGCGAATTAAGAATGGCAGCGACAGACGAATCAATATGTCGTTGTGCAAAAGCAAAAAAGAAAGAGGGAAAAAAAGTTCCTAAAAACCCTGTTACAATTAACCACTTCCATTGATAGCGAGTTAAGCCTTTCAAAGATTTAAAGCCCAAAATGAGTAAGAAAACAGTGCTGATAACAATACGTGCACTGCCCAGTTCAATTGGAGAAAGCCCAACAAGTCCACGTTTTATAAGAATGTAGGAACTACCCCATATTATAGAGAGCAAAAAAAGGTACAACCATTTGTTTTCTGGGATTCTAGTCATTGCTATACAAAGCTGGGAAAAAAGGATGGGAAAATGGCGTTTTTTACTACATTTGATTAAAACTTATTATTATGAAACTCCCTATTTTTTACGTTTTGATACTCCTAATTGTTGGTTGTAGTTCAAGAAATCCAGAGAAAAAAACAGCTAACCATGATAACGAGATAACAGTAACTATTTTTGACAAAAATCTTTCAAACATATCTTTCCAAGTTGAAGGCATGAGCTGTGAAATTGGATGTGCTGCACGTATCGAAAAGAAAGTTAATGCCTTGGAAGGGGTTGCAACCACTAAGGTTGATTTTGAAGCCAAAACAGCCTATGTTTCATTTGACTCAATTACAATTTCTTTTGACGATATTAAAACCACTATAGAGTCTCTTGGAGATGATTACAAGATAGGTGTAGCCACTTCTATACCTTCTTTTTCATCTGATCAGAAATGAAAAAAGTGTGATACTCTTTAAAAAAGCATGTTACAGGATTGAAAAAAAACAATAATGCTTGTAAAGACAGCTTTGGAAATCCCTATTGTGCCAAAAAAAGGAAAAAGCCTAACTATTGCCAATGTAGCGTTTCGAGTATTTTATGCACATCATTTCTAATATATACAATTGCAGGTGCCAAAGAATCATAGTTAGGTGCGGAAGAGAAAAGCAGTGAGCCTGAAATAAAGTGCCTTTTAGTGTCTGTGACAAAAAAATGGAGATTCGATGGTGAATCTCCAATCAAAATAACGCAGCTGCCCAAAATGCCTTTTTCTTCATCTTCAAAAGTGCTTTCATCAATATGTTGGATTTCTTTACCAAAAATCTTAAGTCGTTTATCGAAGTCCATGAAAAGGGTATCTAAAGAAGACTCTTTCAAATCAAAGTAGGTAATGTAAACTTTTGCCTTTAACAGAGGGTAGTCCAAAGTTGTACCGCACGCAGATAGTAGCGTTGGTGTAGATATTTTATTGTACACAAAGCGATATGCGCAGGGATTGGGGTCAAAATTGCTGTATTGTGGCGTTGGATAATTCAAGGCCAAGGCTGCATTGGGCTTAGGTGTTTGATATTGACATCCCAAAAACAATAATACTAAAAGAAAAATCCGAATCATGTCCCTAATTGTACTTTAACTTGTTTAATGCGTTTTCGATCTACTGCTTCTATGGTAAAAACAACATTTTTGAAACGAAAGACAGTATTGGCTTTTGGAAATGACCCGAGCTGTTCTAACAAAAAACCAGCAATCGTTTCAGACTCTCCTTTGTTTTGCTCAAAATCATCATTGTCATTAAGCTTTGTTACTGTATAAAAATCTTGCAAAGATGTTTTCCCTTCAAAAACAAAGATGTTGTCATTAAGTTTCGAATAATTAATATCTGTTTCGTCAAATTCGTCTGTAATATCTCCTACAATTTGTTCAATAACATCTTCCAAAGAAATAACACCAGAAGTACCACCATACTCATCGACTACTACAGCGAGATGAATACGTTTAACTTGAAATTCTTGTAGTAAATCATCAAGCTTTTTGTTTTCTGGCACAAAATAAGGTGTTCGTAACAGCTTCACCCATTCATAATTTTTCTTCCTAAAATGAGGCAATAAATCCTTTACATATAAAACTCCAACAACAGTATCTATGGTTTCGCGATAAACCGGAACACGGGAGAACCCTTTAAGTACAATCTGTATAACTACATCGGTAAAGGATGTTTCCTCATCGAGTGCAAATACATCAATTCTTGGACACATGACTTGCTTGGTATCAGTATTACCAAATGTGACAATTCCTTTCAAAATTTTTTGCTCGTCTTTGGTGGTCTCAGAATCATCAGTCATTTCAAGAGCTTGCGACAAATGATCAACCGAAATATTTAAGTTTTTTTTACCTAATTTTTTTTGAAGAATTAATGTGAGATAACTCAAAGGAAAGGTCAATGAGAAAAAAACATATTTATCTAACACGTAGATAGGTATAGACATTCTTTTTGCAAACCCTTCGGGGTTTTTGTTTGCATAAATTTTTGGGAGTATTTCGCCAAATAATAACACCACTGTGGTTATTAGACCTACATCAGCAAAAAAACGTAAACCAGGTTGTGTAATGGATTCAAAAAAGAAAGAGGTTATTGATGAAAAAAGCAATACAGTAGCGATGTTTATTAAGTTGTTTAACAACAAAATAATAGCCAATAAACGTCTTGGGTTTCTTCGCAAATGCGCAATGATACGCAACGGCTTATTAGGTGCGCTTACTGCAGCTTTAATATATGATGGAGACAGAGAAAAAAAAGCTACTTCTGAACCTGAAACCAATGCAGAACAGAGTAAAAGAAACAACAGTATGAATACTTTGACTGTTTCTAGTGTATCAAAACCAATAACCAAAAGAGGTATATCCAACGGTCAGCGTTTAGAATGGCAAGTCATCGTCACTTGCAGGTTGGCTTGCCTGAGTTGGCTGAGTGGGTTGACTAGGCTGTGATTGCTGTTGTTGGACCTCTTGTGCTTGCGTTGTGTTTCCATCACTCGGTCGCTGGGTTAAAAAGGTAAAATCATCCACGTGAATTTCAGTTGAATAGCGGTCTTTGCCATCATCTCCTTGCCATTTACGAGTCTTTATACGACCTTCCACATAAACACGATCTCCTTTTTTGAGGTATTTTTCACAAATTTCTGCTGCTTTGTTTCGAACAACAACATTATGCCATTCCGTATTGGTTACTTTTTCACCTGTTTGTTTGCTTGTATAGGATTCATTAGTAGCTATGGGGAATCTGCCAATGCAATTTCCACCTTCGAAATAGGTCACTTTGACATTATCGCCCAGATGCCCAATCAACATAGCTTTATTAAGTGTTCCGCTCATAATATATTTTATATCAAATGTACATTATCGGATGAACTTGTCCAAAAATCGTTCTATTAGGCGCGGTACTGCATAATCATAAATACTAGCCCTAGAAATTGGGAGGGATTCATTAACATTCTCTATTACATAAAAATAAGTATATAAAGCTTGATGGGTTAGTTTGTGAACAACTGCTTCCTCTTGAAATTTAGTCCATTTTGCCGATTTTGCCCATTTGGGTACATCATCATGTGTTTTAAGTGCAGCAACAGACAACATATTTTTTGCTTCAATAAGTGGGAATTCATAAAGCCCTTGCCAGATATCGTTTTTATCACGCTTTTTAAGTAAAGTGTTATTGTTGTTATCAATCGGTATTAAATAATGAAAGTAGCGTTTTTTAACAGGCTTAGCTTTTATTTTAATGGGCCGGTCAGCTACCCGACCGTGAGCAAATGCCAAGCAGCTATTTGATAATGGGCAATTGATACAGCTTGGATTTTTTGGTGTACAGTGTAGTGCGCCAAATTCCATAATGCTCTGATTGTAAGTTCCTGGAGATTTTGGATTTATAAGGGTTTGAGCTAAAGTCTGAAAAGTTTTTATTCCTGTAGTTTGGTTTATTGGGGTGTCGATATCAAAATGACGTGCCAAAACACGATATACATTTCCATCAACTACTGCACAAACTTCTCCAAAACAAATAGACGCAATAGCGCTTGCCGTATAGGGTCCTATTCCTGGCAACTTGATAAGCTCTTGAGAAGTGCTAGGAAAGTTACCGTTATATGTTTGACTAACTAATTTTGCGGCCTTGTGTAAGTTCCTGGCGCGGCTATAATAACCAAGACCCTGCCATCGCTTTAAAACGGCATCTTCACTGGCTTGGGCTAAATCATGAACAGATGGGAAATTGTTCAAAAATTGTTCAAAATAAGGCAGTCCTTGAGCTACACGCGTTTGCTGTAAGATGATTTCAGAAAGCCAAATCACATAAGGGTCCTTTGTTTGTCGCCATGGCAAAGGACGTTTATGCTGCGCATACCAACCTAACAATTTGTTACTGAAACGTTTCATGCAATCAAAAATACATGCAAAAGAATGATTTTAGGTGTTTAAAATCTCATAAACGTTGAATTAAATTTTTATATTTGCTCACCTAAAATTTACAACCACAGAAGAATTTAAGGATGACAAAAGCAGAAATTGTATCAAACATTTCAGATAAACTGGGAGTTGAAAAAAGTGACACGCAGGAGATTGTGAATCACTTTATGAAAGAAGTAAAAAGTGCATTAGAGTCTGGTGAGAACGTTTATTTACGCGGATTTGGAAGTTTTGTAGTAAAAACACGTAAAGCTAAAAAAGGACGTAATATTTCACAAAACGTTACCATCGACATTCCAGCACATAATATACCATCATTTAAACCGGCTAAGGTTTTCTTGGAAAAGGTAAAAACAAAAGTAGTCGTTGATTAACGCCTGCACATTATTAATTATTTAGAATATAACATATGCCAAGTGGTAAGAAAAGAAAAAGACACAAGGTAGCCACGCATAAGCGTAAAAAAAGAAGTCGTGCTAATCGACACAAGAAAAAGTAAGCTTCTTTAATCTCTGAACATTTAAGTTCTTTGACATGGAACAACTTTAGAACTGTTCAATCTGAGTTGAATCCCCCGTAAAAATTGTTCAATTGATTCACGCAACTGTGAATCTAAAAATCATTATTGTGAGTAAAGAACTAATTATTCGTTCGCGATCCTCTGCAGTTGATTTTGCCTTACTCAAAGACGGTAAGCTCGTTGAGTTTCACAAAGAAATTGAAGATAATAAGTTTCACGTAGGTGATATTTTCTTAGCAAAAGTTAAAAAAACCCTATCCGGCCTAAACGCCGCATTTGTAAACGTAGGGTACGAAAAAGATGCGTTTTTACACTATCACGACCTCGGTCCGAAAGTGACAACGCTGCTAAAATTTATCAAGCGTGCTGGTTCAGGAAAAGTAAAAGATTTTTCCCTAAAGAACTATCCTTTAGAGCCTGAAATAAGTAAAGATGGTGTTATTACAGACGCTGTTCAGGCCAATCAATCTCTACTTGTGCAAATTATCAAAGAACCTATTTCTACTAAAGGACCCCGTATCAGTTCGGAATTGTCCTTGGCAGGAAGGTATTTGGTTTTGGTTCCTTTTTCAAGTCGTGTGTCGATGTCACAAAAAATATCGACCACAGAAGAAAAGAACCGCTTAAAAAAGCTTGTTATGAGTATCAAACCAAAGGGTTTTGGTGTTATTATCCGAACCGTGGCTGAAGGCAAAAAAGTAGCTGATCTCGACAAAGATCTAGGTGATCTTTATGAACGTTGGGTTCAAATGTGTAAAAAAATTCAAAAAGCAGATTATCCCTCAAGAGTATTGAGTGAGCTCAACAGAGCTTCCTCTATTTTGAGAGACATTTTTGATGATGAATTTACTGGAATACACGTTGATGACTCCGAACTATTAGCAGAAGTAAAAGAATATTTGCAACAAATTGCTCCTGAAAGAGTCAATATTGCAAAGCTTTTCAAAAGTCAAGTGCCTATTTTTGAGCACTTTGGTATTGAACGACAAATTAAGTCTTCGTTCGGAAGAACAGTTTCGATGAATAGAGGGGCTTATTTAATTGTCGAACATACCGAAGCCCTCCACGTTATTGATGTTAACAGCGGCAATCGATCTAATAAGGCTAAAAATCAAGAAGATACAGCCTTAGAAGTCAACATGATTGCTGCTACAGAAATAGCCCGCCAGTTACGCTTGCGTGATATGGGAGGAATTATTGTCATTGATTTTATTGACATGATAAGACAAGAAAATAGAAAAAAGCTTTTTGAACATTTCCGAAAGGAAATGGAAAGCGATCGTGCCAAACATAAAATTTTGCCTCCAAGCAGAATTGGACTGATACAAATGACACGCCAGCGCGTCCGACCAGAAATGGATATTAAAACAGCTGAACCCAATCCAAATATTAATGGAGAAGTAGAAGCACCAATTATTTTGATGGATAAAATAAAAGCTGACCTTGAAAAGATTTTAGCTAATCCTAAGCACAAAAAGAAAAAAGTAGTGTTACACTTACACCCCTTTATTGCAGCCTATGTTGCCAAAGGAGTTAAGTCTGAACGTATGAAGTGGTACTTTGAGTACAACAAGTGGATAAAAGTTATTCCACGAGATGCGTACACCTATTTACACTACCGTTTCTTTGACGGAAAAGGAAAAGTGATACATACATAAAATAAAAAGCGGCCTTAGTGCCGCTTTTTTTATTTTAGCGAATATGAAAACATATACGGTTGCCGAGGCATTGGACAAACTACGTAACTATTGCGCATTTCAAGAGCGCTGCCATAAGGATGTGAAAGATAAGCTACTCACGATGGGAATGAATCCCCAAACAACCGATCAAATTATTGGTACCTTGATTTCTAAAAACTACGTAAATGAAACCCGCTTTGCTAAACAGTTCACCAGTGGGAAATTCTCCATTAAGCACTGGGGAAAAATGCGTATTAAAAGAGAGCTTAAGATTAGAGGCGTATCTAATTATGATATCATAAAAGCCCTAGCAACAATTGACCCAGACGCATACATTGACAAACTACATGTTTTGAGTGATAAAAGGTGGGGGCAGCTAAAAGGGCATAAACCTAAAGCCAGGAAACAAAAACTATTTCAATACCTCGCATACAGAGGATGGGAAACAGACCTTATTTACCAAGAAATCAATCGCCTTAGCAGCGATGGTTATAGCGCATAAAGAATTGAAACCATCCCGTGTGCGCCGGGCATTGGAACGAGATTCTCATAGTACGTGGCGTCAAATAAATTGCGTCCCTGTAATTGAATGGTAAAATTATCTGCAGCGTATTCTAATTGTGCGTTTAACACTTTAAAATGGCCTCCCAAGGGCCTTGTAGCGTAACGGTAGGCAAACGATGTTGACCATTTAGAAGATAGCCTATTTAAAAGCTGTAAGTTAATATTATGCTTTAACGAGTTTAAGGCATATCTTGAATTGACCGTTTTCGTATAATCGTCATGAATATAGCCGTATGAAAAAGTAAAGGTTTGACGTTGCTTACCAACAGTGTAGTGATATGAGCTGTTAAGCTCACCTCCCATTGTGGTAACATCATGGATGTTAGATGCTAACCACTGTAAATCTCCCACAATATCCTCAACATAATCAATCAGGTTTTCACTATTGCGCTGAAAAAAAGCAGCCGCAAGTTCCAAGTTGGCAGCATTGTACCTAAAGCTCAATTCATGACTTAAGGCTTTTTCTGGTTTCAAGTTTGCGTTACCTAAGGCAGTTGGTCCATTGTAATACAAGTCTGTATAGGTAGGAACGCGATAAGTATAGCCCGTGTTAAAAGTAAATTTCGTCTTTTCATTTAGTCTAAATCCAAGGTCTAGACCAGGATAGAAAAAGGTATCTACATCTGAAAAATGACTAAGCGCAAAGCCTGGTGTAATACTGAGGTTTTCAAGCTTAATACGGTGCTCAAAAAAGAAATGTGCAATGGTACGGCTGTGTTCTCCAAGATTATTGGATTGGATGGAGACACTTGATAATTCAGCACCAAATCCACTGAGGTTACCGTTATTGTGAGTTAATTTGGTATCAACAGAAAACCCTATTTTATTGTTGATGTGCATGTTGCGGTATGCACTGGGGTTATTTCGAATTAAAATATATTCATCTTGTCCACGCTTCCAAAAAATTCTAGGGGTCCAAACAGCTTTTTCACAAGCAAAAGAAGTCGTTAAAGCTACTAAACTACTCTGCGTTTCTTCATATTGGTCTTTATAGCTAGCATAGCCATAAAACCCATTGGCACCAAACTTACGTTCGTTAAACATGGTGAGCAACTTTAGGTTTTTTGAAACGCCGAAAGCACTGTGTGTAAAAAAATGGAGGTTATCCAAATCGGTATTGTGACGGTACCCTTGGCTACTTAATTTAGAAAAGTGAATAACGTGCTGTTGATTATCGTTATAATCTTGTGCCGTAGCGCCTAGGTGTGTTGTATGAAAACTGCCTTGTCGGGCAGTAAGTGTAGCTCCCTTTTTCCCTTCTTTTTTAGTAACAATATTAATGGCTCCAGTCAATGCGTTCTGTCCATAAATTCGAGCAGCGGGTCCTTTGACTATTTCAATTCTGTCGATTACTTCCAAGGGTAAAGCGCTGTTGAGGGTATGATGGCCTGTTTGGGGATCGTCAACACGAATGCCGTCAATCAGCAATAAAACTTGGTCAAAAGTACCACCGCGCAAGTATACATCGGCTTGTGACCCTTCAATACCCTGACGACGAATATCTACTCCAGCTTGAAAACGCAATAAATCAACAAGGTTAGAAACGGGTGTATCAGCAATTTGTTCAGCAGTGATTACGGTAACAGATTTTGAGTCGTCAGAAAAAGGTAAGTTAAGGCGTGGCGAAGAAACGATCACCTCATCTAATGGAGTTTGTGCTAAAGACGAAAATACGGCGAGCGTTGCTGCTAAAGCACTAAAATAGAACCGTCTCATAGTTTGGTTTTAAAAAATTAGTTGACGCGTAACGAAAACTTACGAATCAATCTACAAACAAAATAGCCTTGTTGTTGCTCATTTCAAATGTGCCTCCATTGGATAGGGAAACAATGGTGTCATTCCCTTTTTTTGTAAAAAGGGATTTGAATGCATCTGCCACATCTATATTTCCTTCAATTTTAGCCTCACCTACGGCAAGGGAAGAAACAATGGCAGCGTGGTTGTTTAGTACTTGGAAAGACCCTTGAGAACCAGGCACAGAAACTGCGTTTACCTCTCCTTCGAATAATGTTGCTTCAGGACTGACAATTTCTAAATACATAGCTGTTATTATGCGTTAGCTTCCTCAAGCATTTTTTCACCTGCCTCAATGGCTTCCTCAATGGTACCCTTAAGGTTAAACGCTGCTTCTGGCAGGTGGTCTAGTTCACCATCCATAATCATGTTAAATCCTTTAATGGTGTCTTTTATATCTACCAATACACCGGGTGTACCAGTAAACTGCTCTGCCACGTGGAAAGGCTGTGAAAGGAAGCGTTGTACACGCCTAGCTCTTGCTACAGCTAACTTATCGTCTTCAGAAAGTTCTTCCATACCTAGAATGGCAATAATATCTTGTAATTCTTTGTAACGCTGTAAAAGTTCCTTCACACGTTGGGCACAGTTATAGTGCTCATCTCCTAGAATTTCGGCAGTTAGGATTCGAGAAGTAGAGTCTAAGGGATCTACTGCTGGATAAATTCCAAGCTCTGCAATTTTACGTGACAATACGGTTGTTGCATCTAAGTGTGCAAAAGTTGTAGCCGGTGCGGGATCCGTAAGGTCATCCGCAGGTACGTATACCGCTTGTACAGATGTAATCGAACCCTTTTTAGTAGAAGTAATACGTTCTTGCATGGCACCCATTTCAGTTGCTAGCGTAGGCTGAT
>CAXHBH010000023.1:0-24419 GCA_964014735.1 uncultured Flavobacteriaceae bacterium
TCAGTGAAGGTCTCGTGGGCTCGGAGATGTGTATAAGAGACAGCTTAATATCTTTATTTGTTGTCAGTATTTCATATGCACAGCTTAAGTCGTTAAAAGCTAACGGTTTTACTGGGCCTGGTTGTACTGCAGGAGGTAAAACAACCGTAAGCTATCCAACATATTTTACAGGTGCTACTGGTGGGTATGCTGGTTCATCTAACACCTCTAATTGGGAATTAAATATAAATTTAGAGACACTTCCAAAGAATTGGATACAAGCTGAGATAATATTTGAAAATAATATTCCTAATCCTACTAGTATTGACGATATGTTATCAATTTCTTCAAATGACTTTACGCTCACGGCTTACGCTCACAATGCAACCGACAATACATTGAGTGGTTGTAATTTTGCTGGTGGACAAGTTAACAAAATTCGTTTTAATCTTGAATACAAAGGAACTTACGTCAATGGTACAGATGTAGAACTAAATATCACGACGCAAGACCCTGTAAGTGGTGCAAATGAAACAATAAATGTGACTGTTTCTCCGAATGTTTCTACAGCTTCTATTGATAAGTTAAAAAAATACGATTTTAGTTTTGGTCCTAATCCAACAGAACATTCTATTTATTTATCAGCGGCTAAAAGTATTGGCAATGTCGAAGTTTTTAATTTAGTAGGGCAAAAGTTTTTAAGTACAGATATGCGTGATACAAAAGGAACTCTTGATATTTCAAATCTTTTAAAAGGTGTTTACATTATGAATGTTACTATTAATGAAAATATAGGAACTTATAAAATCATAAAAGAATAAAGTTTATCAACATTAAATTTTTAAGACTTGGGGGAAACTGGTCTTTTCCCTAAGTTTTTTTTTTAAATTAAAATCAAAAGGGTGTGAAAAATATTATGTTTTTGTTTTTCTTGTTATTTGTAACAATTAAAATACATTCTCAAACATTCTATGTTTCACTTCAGGGAAACGATTTAAATCCCGGGACAGAATCACTACCTTTTCTAACTATAAACAATGCAATAAACGCTATGGGAGCTTCTGGCGGAACTTGTATTATCAGAGAGGGTTATTATCATGAAAGAGTTCTTTTAGAAAACAGAGACAATATCATTATTAAAGCTTTTCCAAACGAAAAAGTGATCATCAACGGCACCAAGTCAATTGAAACATCTTGGACTCAAAATGCTGGTAATCCAAATATTTATGAAACTACATTGACAGAGGAGATATGGCAATTATTTATTGATGATGAGCAGCAAGTTATGGCACGTTGGCCAAATGCACAGTTTCATGATGATACTATTTTTGACCAAGCATACTGGTCACCAGGTGATGCTAGTGCAGGTTCTAATGGTATAATGGTAGACTCTGGAAACTTAGCAACTAGTGGTTTGAATGTTCAAGGTGCTTTGGCAATAGCCAATGTAGGGTCATGGAAAACCTGGACAATTAAAGTGTTATCACATACGACAGGTAATAATACATTCACTTATGAAACTGCAGAAAGTTACAAGAGCAAACATCATTATTATTTTTTGGAAGGGAAGATAGATTTTTTAAATACGCAAAATGAATGGTTCTATGACTCTTCAACAAAAAAGTTGTCGGTTTGGGGAAATCCCTCTGGGAAAAAGATTCAAGGTAAGGTACAATCCTATGCTTTTGAAATGAATAATTGTTCAAATATCAAAATAGAAAACTTAAATTTTTTCGCAACCACAGTTAAAGCATCCCGATCTTCGGAAATTGAATTAAACAATTGTTTGTTTTCTTATCCTAGTTGTTCTAAAAGAATGTTAGGAGAAAAAAGTACACCATTTACTACTGAATTAACAGGGAATAATAAAAACAGTATCACGGGGTTCAAAATATACCAATGCTTGTTTGAGCATACTGACGGAGATGCATTTTATATGAATGGAAAAAACAATGTAGTTGAAGATTGTTATTTTCATCATATAGACTATACAGTTTCCTCTTTAAGAAACTTGATGACAACTATGGTGAACAATGGTGATAATGGATCTTTCACACGAAATACGGTACATACAACAGGAGCTTCATCTACAGTACATTTTGTTGGTTCACCGGAAATATCTTACAATAATATTTACAATACTGGGTCTTTACAAAGTGATGGCTCTATTGTACAGATGACAAGAGAGTCAGTTGATGGCTCTAAAGTACACCATAATTGGTTTCACGATTCTCCTAAATCTGGAACTCGTTATGATGCACCAGTTAGCGATCCAGAACTGGCAGGAAAAAATGGATTAATTCACCATAACGTGATGTGGAACTTAAGTAAAGCGTTAATGATAAAAGGTGACGAACAAGAAATTTATAACAACACTTGTTTTGATAATAGCACTAATGACATTAGCGTGATGTATGAGGTTTATGCAGATCCTCCGGGTGGGAGTTCTAACGGATTGACAATTACAAAAAATAATGCAGCAGATAAAATTTCAGGTCATCGTAAAAATCCGCAAACAGTACCTGGTGCTGTAAGCTATAATACATATTCAACAACTACTACTGATTATGGAATCAAGTCTTTATTAAAAGATCCAGATAATTACGATTTCACACCGAAATCTACATCAACACAATTAATTGATGCTGGAACAATTATTGCCGGAATTAATGATGGATTTTCTGGTAGTGCACCAGATATTGGAGCCTATGAAATCGGAGATACATGGACTGCAGGAACTACTTGGAGACCAGATTTTTACCCGTGGTCATTTTTGTCTTTAGGGACTATGGAAAATAATCAGGAAATAGAAATAAAAGTATTTCCAAATCCTGTAGATAATCAGGTACTTAATATTTCGATTCCTAAAGAACTAGGTGACTCTTCACTCACAGCTTTTAATATTAGAGGTCAGAAAGTATTGGAATTTCTTCGTATACCAAATTCAATAAACGTTTCCTCATTGAATGAAGGCTTATATTTTTTTTTCTTTTCAAAAGAAGAAGGGGTGAATATTTCAAAAAAAATAATCGTAAATTAAAATAGAATTTTAATCAAAATTCTACAATAATTGACCAAGTTGCTAGCTCTTATTGTCGCAGCTCATTTAGTCTCATTTCAAACCAAAAGTCAGATTAAAAGGAAGTGTAATACCTCAGCTTTAGGAGCTATTCATTTAATAAAAGGTCTCTAAGTTGTGACTTTAAAGTATGCTAGATAGTATATTTTTGTGCCTACTTTGAAAGAGTTTCGTAGCAAAGACATAAGTAATAGAGGATTATATATTGAGGTTAAAAGCATCAGTCTTACTAAGAGAAAATAGAATTCCTGAAATGAATATAGTATATTTAAATTGTTTAGAAATTATATTATTTATAGTATAGTTTAAAAAATGAACTATGGGTTTACAGATTTATAAAAAAATAATATTCTTAAATGTAATAATTGGTTTAAGTTCATTTACCATGGGTAATGGGTTGTTTGCACAACAACAAATACAAATCAACCCCATAAATTTTGACCATGTAACAAATAGCGAAGGATTAATGCACAACTCTATTAATCCAATTTATCAAGATTCCCGTGGATATATGTGGTTGGGAACTGTCAATGGACTTTATAAGTACGGTGGCTCTAAATATAAAATTTACAATAATGAACTTGGAAATCAATACTCGATAATTGGGAACAGAATAACTGCAATAATAGAAGATAGTGAGGGAATGTTGTGGATTGGTACTTCAAGTGGTCTTTGTAGGTATAATAGAGATACTGATACTTTCAGTAGGGAGCTAACTAATGCCCAAAGCAATTCAAGCTTTATCTTCAAACACAATGTGAACACTATATTTGAAGACGACTCAAAAACACTTTGGGTTGGAACTTCTGATGGTTTGCATCGATTTGATAGGAGCTCAAACGGATTTACATTAAGCGTATATCGTGCAGATAGCAATGGAGTTGGTCTTAGCAACAATTATGTAACTCAGATTCTTCAAGATGATTTAGGATTATTGATTGGCACAAGAAAAGGATTAAACAGAATACCTTTTAAGGACGGCTCTGAGTTGGAAATAAAAAAAATACTTCATAATGACCTTGTAGACTTATTTGTATCAAGTATGATTATCGATTTTAATTCAACTGTATGGATAGGGACTAATACGGGGCTTCATAAAATAGTATACTCAAGTGGAAATAATTTTGAAGTTTCTAAAAATGTTCTCGAAACAATTGATAATAGTTTGTCTAGTGTGAGTATCAATTCTCTTTTACCATATGATAAATCTAACATTTGGATAGGAACAAAAAAATTAGGCCTAATAAATTTAAATCTTGTAAATAATAAAGCTAGATTTTTTCAACACGATATAGTAGATGCACAAAGCCTAAAGAGTAACGAAATAAATGTCATTTCGAAAGATAATTCAGGCCTAATATGGATTGGAACAGCGAGGGGTGGAGTTAGTAAACTGGATATGCAAAGGAATAGAATTGAACATATTAAAAACCACGTTATTGACCCTTTGAGCCTTAGCGGTAACGTAGTTAATAGCATTTATGAAGACTCTCAAAAAAATATATGGATTGGTACTTTTGGTAATGGTTTAAATGTTTTTACTGATCAACAAAAAGACAACAGCGTTACTCGTATTGACAGCAGGCTTGTTGGCAGCGATAATGTTCGTGCAATTTGTGAAGATAACTATGGCAATATTTGGTTAGGAACTATGTCAAACGGGATTACCCAAATTAAGTTTTTTAATGGAAAAATTGTAAAAGCCGCTCGATTTACAAAAGAAAATACCAATAATATTTTAGAATCAAATAAGCTGCATCTTATGTATAAAGATGTAAGCGGGGACATATGGATTGGTGGAGACTCAAATCTTGGTTTACTTAGACTTAAACCTAACAAAGAGTTCGGAGAGCTGCCCCTAATTAGTCAATACAAAAGAATCCAAGGAAATACTAATAGCTTAACAGAAAATCACGTTTCAGCCATATATGAAGACTCTAAGGGCATTCTGTGGGTTGGCACTAGAAACAACGGTTTGGTTAAAATATTACGGGACGTGAATAACAATCCAATTGATTATATAAGAATTAGAGGAAGAGAAAACAATCCATCAGGCTTAAACAATAATCAGATCTTTGCTATTCATGAGGATATCGATAGTAACCTTTGGATAGCAACCTTTGGTGGTGGATTAAACAAAATTCCTAAAGAACAAAAAAATAAGAGGTTTCCTGAAATAATTAAGTTCAAAAAAGAACAAGGTTTACCTAGTAATGAAATATACGGAATTTTGGAAGGTAATAATAATGACCTATGGATTAGTACCAATAATGGAATTTCAAATTATGACATAACAGAAGACAAGTTTTCAAATTTAGGAACAAGTGATGGTTTACAGGCTCTTAATTTTAGAAAGAATGCTTTTTTTAAAGCACAAGATGGCACAATGTATTTTGGAGGTATAAATGGTTTTAACAAATTTAATCCAGATGGTTTTCAAAAAAATACCACACCTCCAAAAATAGAAATAGTTGGCTTTAAAGTATTTAACAAAGATGTTGAAATTAATGAAGAAATACTTGGAAAGGCAATTTTAGAAAAGGAAATCTCTGAAACCGATTTTATAGTTTTAAAAAATTCACATAATTCCTTTTCGTTCGAGTTTTCTGCTATGCATTTTTCATCTCCACAACAAAACCAATACAAGTATATGTTGGAAGGTTTTAATGAAGATTGGATTGAGAAGGACTATGACAGGCGATTTGCGAACTTTTCAAATCTTGACCCTGGAGATTATGTATTTAAGGTGATGGCTTCAAATAATTATGGTTTCTGGAACGAAACTCCAAAAGAATTGCGTATAAAAATTTTACCACCTTTTTGGAAGGCTTGGTGGGCATATTTGATGTATATTATATTCTTTGTCTTTTTGATGTGGCTATTTAGACGCTACATTTTAATAAGCGTTGACTATAATAACAAACTTAAAATCGAAAAATTTGAAAAAAGAAAGTTAAGAGAAATAAACAAAATGAAATTGGAATTCTTCACCAATATTTCCCATGAATTTAAAACGCCATTAACCTTAATTTTAGGACCACTACAAAATTTGCTTGAAATTAAAACAACAGATTTAAAAACTAAAGAATCGTTGTTGATTATGGATAGAAATGCAAAGCACTTATACAGACTCGTCAATCAATTAATGGACTTTAGAAAAGCAGAGTCAAAAAAATTAAAAGTAAATGCTGTATTTGGTGATATTGTTGATTTTTGTGAAAATATAGTGTCTTCATTTCATGTTTTAGCTAATAAAAAGCGCTTAGATATTAGCTTTAAGTCGCAAGTGTCAGAACTCATAGCCTATTTTGACCACGACCTCATGGAAAAAATAATGAACAATATTTTATCTAATGCTGTGAAATTTACACCTGATAATGGCAGAATAAGGGTTTCTTTAACAGTGTTAAAACCTAGAAGACGGATGAGCGGAAGACCAGGACAACAGAATCCAGAATTTCAAATTATAGTTGAAGATTCAGGAATAGGAATTCCAAAAGGTAAAACCTCTAAAATATTTGGAAGATTTTATCAAGTTGATGATGCAAATAATGTTAGTTATACAGGTTCTGGAGTTGGGCTTGCATTAACAAAAAAACTAGTCGTTTTGCTTGATGGCAGCATAGATGTTACAAGTGGAGAAAATAAAGGGAGCAGGTTTGTAATGAGTTTTCCTCTGATTGTTGATTCGCCATCGATTGATGGAAAAATAGAAAATATTTTGTTAGAAGAGGGTATAAGTGAATTTAAACGTAATATCTCAGATAATTCTGTAAGCAAAGATTCAGAACTTGAATCTGAAGAGAAATTACCACTAATGCTTATTGTTGAAGATAATTCTGACATGCAACGATTTCTCAAGGCTTCATTCGAGGGTCAATATAGAATAATACAGGCTTTTAATGGAAAGCAAGGGTTAAAGAAAGCATTAGATAATATTCCAAATATTATAATAAGTGATGTTATGATGCCTGAAATGGATGGAATAGAATTTTGTAATAAGATAAAAAACAATGACATTACAAATCATGTCCCCATTATTATGTTAACGGCAAAAGGTTCTGTTGAGAGTAAACTAAAAGGGCTTGAAGTTGGTGCTGACTCGTATATTCCAAAACCTTTTGATATGAGAATATTAGAAATTAAGGTTAAGAAACTTTTAGAGGATCGCGATATTTTAAGAGAGAAATTTAGATTAAAGGGGATTACTCAGGATTCAAAGAAAATAGGTATAAATAACACACACAAAACGTTCTTGGAAAAAGCCGAAAAAGTAATTGAGGAAAACCTAATGAACAATGAGTTTGGAGTTGAAGATTTGGCTTTAGCACTATCATTTAGTAGAATGCAATTGTATAGAAAGTTTAAATCAATATTTGGTTCATCTGCTAACGAGTTTATTAGAAACTATAGAATAAAAAAAGCAGCACATCTTCTAATAGAAACTGATTTAAATGTTTCAGAAATTCTCTATGATGTTGGATTTACTAATCGCTCATATTTCTCAAAATGTTTTAAACAGAGCTTTGATATGTCTCCCAAAGAATATGCAAAAAAATATAGAGTAAATCTTAAATTCCAAAGCTGAAATTAAATACTGTTATTTTTTTTTATTCTATTAATTCAAAGATAAATTCATTGCACATTGTAATTTATATTTGATATTTCTGTATTAAAATTATAATCATTTTAATTTTCAATGAAAGATTTTTATTACTATTTATGAGATTGGTGTGTAAATTGCAGAAACTATAATTAGATATTTATAGTCTAAATTATATCATTTCCGAAAAAAATCAAAAAACAATATTATTATATGATATTTTGGGATTTAGTCACAGAACAGCTCATAACTTAACAGATTGCAAAAATTATATTAGTAAATGTGTCATTTATGTTATTAAGTATTGTAAAATCAATAGAATTTTAGCATTCAATAAATATTGTTGAGTAGTTTAAAATTAACTAATCATAACTTAGATCATATGAAAAAAATAAAAAAAATGAATAGCATTCTAAAACTAGATAGGCTTTTACTAAGTCTATTACTTTTCTTTACTGCTTCTTTGTGTGCACAAGAATTTGTGGTTACAGGTAATGTAACTGACACTAAAGGCATGCCAATTCCTGGAGTAACAATTTTGGTGGAAAGTTCTTCAGAACTACAAGCAGTCATTAGCACACAAGGAACAACAACTGACTTTGATGGGAACTATTCCATTTTAGTAGGTGGGAGTGATATCAACTTAGTATTCTCTTACTTAGGTTATGTAAAACAAAGCATACCTGTTAATTCACAAAGTGTAATTAATGTTACACTACTTACTGACGTTAGTGAGTTGGACGAGGTAGTTGTATTTGGTTATGGCACAGAGGACAGAAGAGACGTTACTGGCGCCATCGCTAAAATTGGTTCTGAAACCATTGAAAGAACATTCAACCCTACCGTAGAGCAAGCCTTAAATGGTAAAATATCGGGTGTAAATACTATTATTACTGATGGAACGCCAGGGGCTGGTATTCGAATTAGGATTCGAGGCGGGACATCCATTAATGCTAACAACGAGCCTTTGTATGTTATTGATGGTTTTCCCATAGAGGTAGATTATTCTGTTTCTGACGGACCAACTGAATTTTCAGCTCCATCAAGTTCGCCATTAGCTAATTTAGACCCAAGTAATATACAATCAATAGATATATTAAAAGATGCTTCTGCAGCCGCTATTTATGGAGCAAGAGGAGCAAATGGTGTGGTGATTATTACAACTAAATCTGGTAGAGAGCAAAATGCTGAAATTACTTATGACACTTCGATTACCACAAGTAGTGTTCCAGGTGATAGATATGTAGATGTTTTAAGTACTTCAGAATATGGAGAATTAAAAATTCATAGAGAGCTTTACGTTGATGGAATTGAAGATCAAAGCGTTACATTTGGGGAAAATTTAACACCTGTTCAAGAACAAGCTAGGTATGATTCATTGCCTCAAACAAACTGGCAGGAAGAATTGTTTAGAACAGGTTACTTGACAAAGCATTCATTACAGGCAATAGGGGGGAACGACATAACAAAGTATGCTGTTGGTGCCACCTATTTTAAAAATGAAGGTGCTGTTATAAACTCGTTTTTTAAGCGTTATAATTTTAATCTGAACCTAGAAAATAAAATTACTGATAAACTAAAGGTCAAGACAGTTTTATTTCCCAGTTATTCTATCAAGCAAGGTCCTGCTTCTGGAGGAGACTTCAATCAAAGAAATATGGGTATTGTTATTAGAGCCTTAACCAGACGAACAGATAGAGGTATTGGTATTGTTGAAGATGATATTGATGAAGGTATTGGTGTTTGGGTAGATCCAGTGACAGAGGCCAAAAGAGCTTCAAATTTTACAAATACTTTTGGATTTAATGGGAATACAAATATAAGTTACGAGATTTCAAAGGGTTTAACTGGCTCAATAAGAATTGGAGCAAGAGTTGATGAGGGTAAAACAAAGAATTATTACACCAAAGAATTTGGTAGAGGATATATAAATAGGGGACTCGGTACGAGATTTCACTACCAAAATTTATCTTGGAATAATCAAAACATATTACGTTACCGTCTATCATTTGGATCAAAAAATAAGCATAGGATAAATGCATTAGCTCTTTTTGAGCAAACATATGTTTCAAGAGAAACGGAGTATCTTAGTGTTACTGATTTCCCAATAGAGACATTAGGTTTTAACGCACTACAAAATGGATTAGTTCCTGCAACTCCTGATACTTTCACTACTGAAACAATGCTCAAATCGTATTTGACAAGAATTAATTACGGGTTAAATGGTATTTATAATCTAACCTTGTCAATGAGAGCAGATGGTTCTTCTAGATTTGGATCTAAAAATAAATGGGGTTACTTCCCAGCGGTGGGTTTCTCTTGGAATTTACATAATGAAAAGTTTCTAGATAATGCAGAAGTCATAAATAATCTAAAACTTAGATTAAGTTATGGGCAAACAGGTAATCAAGGGATTCCAGCTTACGGATCATTTTCTGTACTTGGTGTTTCAAATACTATATTTAGTGGTAATGTAAATGCTGGACTTGCTGTAACGTCATTACCAAATCCTGACTTAAAATGGGAGTTTACTGATCAATATGATATAGGTTTAGACTTATCTTTATTCGACCGTAAAGTGAACTTATCCGCTGATATTTACTACAAAAGAACAGAGGACTTATTACTCCAAGTGCCTATTCCAATGTCGACAGGTTTTGGAAGTAGATTAACAAATGTTGGAAATGTTGAAAATAAGGGAATAGAAGTTGCTTTAAACACATTAAATGTGGACGACGAGTTTAGGTGGACTTCAGACTTTATGTTTTCAATTAACAGAAATGAAGTTTTGAATTTAGGAGGGGTTGAACAAAGAACTTTTCAAGATCAATTTACTAATGGATTGTATACTGGATCTCTCAATGTTGGTGAAAGTTTAGGTAACTGGATTGGGTTCAAAACTGATGGAGTATTTTCTTATGAGGATTTTGATGAAAGTGGAAATAATATAAACTCAGCTTACGGCACGCCTTCATCTGTGAATCCAGATTCAAGACCTAAGTTAGGAGATGTTAAATACGTAGATCAAAATGGTGACGGATTGATTAACGATGATGACATAACAATTATTGCGAGAACACAGCCAAAACATTATGGAAGTATCTACAATAACTTTAGCTACAATGGATTCAGTTTAGGAGTTTTGTTTACCTATAAATATGGCTTCGATGTTATTAATGGTAACAAACACAGAATGTATGCTAATGGTTATGCTAATTTTAATCAAATGGGAGAAATGAGAGATCATTGGACTCCATATAACACGGACACTGATATTCCCAGGGCTGATTATGAAGATAGAAATTTAACTTCACGTTTTGTTGAAGATGGATCGTTCATCAGACTTCAAAGTATTAATTTAAGCTACAACCTTCCATCCGATGCGATGCAGGTTATTGGCTTAAACAGCTTTCAAATATACTCAAACATTGACAACGTGTTTTTATGGACTAAATATACTGGCTTTGACCCTGAAGTGAGTGTAGCTAGGGGGCAAAGAGCAATCACTAGCCAAAATTTGGATTATGGGGCTTATCCTAGAACTCTAAATGTAACGTTTGGTGTTAAAATCGGATTTTAAAAATGGAAAATATGAAAATAAATAAATTATTAATACTATTTGTGACAATATTATCTTCGATAATAATAACTTCTTGTCACGACGAATTGGATACTGTACCATTATCTACGCTGGCTCCAGAAAATTTCTTTAATGATGTGGATGAAGCTGAGATAGCAGTGAATGGAGTTTATGATAAAATGGCTGAACATTTTCAACAAAACTTTATTTACATGAGCGACCATGGAAGTCACGTGGGTACCATAGTACTAAACAATTCTAACTTAAATATGTATGGATGGTACACCTATACAAATTCCAACAGATTTGTTACAGGAACTTGGCAAACAGCTTATGAAGCAATTTACAGAGCAAATACAGTAATTAACAGAACCTCTATATTAGATTCTGATGATCCTGGTAAAAACAGAGTAATTGCCGAGGCTAGATTTTTAAGAGCATTAGTCTATTTTAACTTGGTACGTTTTTATGGCGATGTACCATTGGTTTTAGATGAATTATTAGACCTTGATAATACAGAAGTTACAAACCAGTCAAGAGTAAGCTCAAATTTAGTATACGATGCAATTATCGATGATTTATTGTTTGCTGAAGAACATTTGAATTTAGCTTCTTGGGTTGTTGGTGAAAATTATACGAGTTATGATGGAAGCAATCTTGGTAGAGCCACCGTAGGTGCTGCAAAAGGATTGTTGGCTAAAGTATATTTAACAAGAGCCTCATACCCACAAAGAGATTTAGATTCTTATCAACTTGCTTATGATAAAGCTAAAGAAATGATCAATGATGCTCATTATTCTCTGGATAATGATTATTTTAATTTAAACTCATTAGAGGGTAAAGATTCTCAAGAGTGGATTTTCCAAATACAGTATGATGTTCTTGGAGAGCAAACAAGTAATTGGGGAGGTATTCAAAACCCACTAAATGAAAAAGCAGGAGGTAGAAAAGCCAGTGATTGGGGTTATGGACGTATGTCGCCTACATTTAAATTTGCTAATTCATTTGAAGATGGAGATCCAAGACTCCAAGCTATTGCCAAGGGAAGAATTAATGCAGATAATTCCATTAAATACTACAATCGATCAAAAGTATGGTTTAGTCATAAATATAGATTTCCCTCTCAACCTTTGTCAAGATTTAATACAGATATGAATGCACCCATTTTACGTTTTGCTGATGTAATTTTAGTATATGCAGAGGCTGCGGCAGAGTTAGGGCTTGACAGTGACGCTCATGATGCATTAGACTTGATTCTTACGCGCGCTCAAAATGGTGGTTCTTATCCTGCTCTGGTCGATAGAAGCTTAACGGGAGATAATTTGAAGGAATTCATTTTTTGGGAAAGAGCAAGAGAATTATGTTTTGAAGGACATGGTAAATTTGATGTTGTAAGAGCAGGTTTGGACAAGTTCATGGCCGAGGTAAAAGGACAAGAAGAAACCACAGGTGAAGGTGATCCGTCCAAAACTAAAGTGGTTGCTTGGTCAGAAAATGTGCAACCCTATCACATATTATTTCCAATCCCGGCTGCAGAAATAGAATCAAACCCTAATATGACCCAAAACGAAGGTTATAATTAATTATTTTATTATGAGTTCATGGCTAGCATTTGTTTTGTCATGAACTCATTAAATTTTTTTAATTGAAGATGACTAGATATCAACAAGGAATTGCTGCATTAGTGTTTCTATCTGTATTCATTTTTGGTTGCAATAGTCCATCAAACAAAAATTCTGGTGTCAAAGAGGAGCTAAACCAAAAACAACCTAACATCATTTTTATTATGTCTGATGATCATGCTAAAAATGCCATTAGTATTTATGGATCAAGGCTTGCTGAAATTGCTCCAACACCAAATATAGATCGTATTGCCAAAGAAGGTGTCTTAATGCATAATGTATTTGTTACAAATTCTATTTGTACACCAAGCAGAGCGGCGATTTTAACAGGACAGTACAGTCAACTAAACGGAGTATACACCCTTAAAGATGACTTTGATAATTCAAGCAATCACCTTGGTAAGTTAATGCAGAAAGCTGGTTATTCTACCGCGGTGGTTGGTAAGTGGCATCTACACACTGAGCCCACTGGTTTTGACTATTATAACGTATTACCTGGACAAGGCTTATATTACAATCCAAAACTTAAAGAAATAGGTAAGCAATGGAAATATCATAATAAAGGTGGAAAGGTTTATAAAGGATACGTAACTGATGTAATTACTGATGAATCCATCAAATGGCTTGAAAATAGAGATAAGAGTAAACCTTTCTTTTTAATGTCGCACCATAAGGCACCACACGGTTTATGGGAATTTGCAAAGCGTCACGAGCATTTATTTGCTGATAAAGAAATTCCAGAGCCAAATAGTTTATATGAAAATGGCAATCATGGTCCTTTGAAAGGTGAAAGGTATGGGTCTTCAATTTCTGACAGATACCCCAAAAGGAACATGCTTCATCAGGTAACTCGTGAAGGATGGCCAACTGGAATCATTGATACCTTAGGGATGACCAAAAGAGAAAAGACTCATTTAGCCTACCAAAAGTATTCAAAAGACTATTTGCGCACAGTAGCTGCTATAGACGAAAATGTAGGTCGCATTTTAGACTATCTAGATGATAATCATCTAGCTGAAAATACCATTGTAATTTATACATCAGACCAGGGTCAGCTCTTAGGAGAGCATGATTATTTTGACAAACGTTGGATGTATGAGGAATCTTTGAGTATGCCTATGGTAATTAGATATCCGGCAAAGATCAATCCCAAACAGGTAAATAATGACATGGTTTTAAATATTGATTTTGCTCCTACCCTTTTAGAGTTTGCTGAAGCAGAAGTCCCTTCAAAAATGCAAGGAAGAAGTTTTAAGTCAAATTTATTTGGCAGTACACCAACAGACTGGAGAACGTCTATGTATTATAGGTACTGGATGCATATGGCTCATCACTATATTCCTGGACATTATGGAATTAGAACCAAGGACTACAAATTAATCTTTTTTTACGGACTTCCATTAAATCAAAATGGAGCTTTAAGCGAGATTACAGAGCCATATTGGGAGTTTTATGATTTAAAGAACGATCCTAAAGAAATGAACAACTTATATACTGTTGAGAAATACCAGCAGATTATAAAAGAACTTAAGGCAGAATTGCTAGTCAAAAAGCAAGAGCTTAAAGATACAGACGAATCGTACCCTGAATTAATTGAGTTAAGAAACAAATTTTGGAATTAAATTTTAAATTAAAAAATTGAAAAAATATAAGAATAATTTCGTCCTTCTTACTTTATTATCATTGATGATGATAAGTTGTAGAAGCCCTAAAACAGGTGGAGAAGCAAAAATCAAGCAGCCAAACATCTTATTATTATTATCAGATGATCAGAGCTTTAATACTATCAATGGTTTAGGAAATAAAGAAGTATCAACACCTAACATTGATAGATTAGTTAGCGAAGGCACTACTTTTACCCATGCGCACATCATGGGTGGTAAAACTGGTGCTATATGTATGCCCAGTAGAGCAATGATCATGACAGGAAAGAATGTTCTTAAGTTTAATATTCAAGGAGCGATAACTTCTGAAGACGAAACTATGCCTCAGTTATTAAAAGAGGCTGGATATGTAACTTTCGGAACTGGGAAATGGCATAATAATAGAGATTCATATGCTAAGTCATTCACGCATGGATCTAATATATTTTTAGGGGGTATGAGCAATCACCTAAAAGTTCCTTTACATGATTTTGACCCATCTGGCGAATACCCAAAAAAAAATAGAAGATTTGAAGATAAATTTTCAAGTGTATTGTTTAGAGAGGCGACGGTAGATTTTCTTGAAAATTACAATGAAGAAAAACCATTCTTTGCTTTTGTGTCTTTTACATCGCCTCACGATCCAAGAATGGCTCCAAAAGAGTATGAGGAGATGTTCAAAACAGAAAAAATTTCGTTACCTGAAAACTTTGAGCCAATCCACCCATTTGATAATGGAGAGTTGATTATTAGGGACGAAAACCTTCTTCCATTCCCTAGAACAGAAGAAGCCGTATTAGGGGAGTTGGCATCATACTACGCAATGATATCTGAAGTTGATGATAATATTGGTAAAATATTAGATGCATTGGAAAAAAGCGGAAAATACGAAAACACTATTATCATTTTTGCGAGCGATAACGGATTAGCAGTTGGACAACATGGTCTTATCGGAAAGCAAAGTTTGTATGACCATAGCATTAGAGTGCCCTTAATATTTTCAGGACCTGGAATAAAAAAAGGAGTACGAACAGAAAGTTTAGTTTATCTACATGATTTGTTTCCAACCATTGCTGATTTAGTAGGAATTAAAAAATCCAAAATTGTTGATGCTAAAAGTTTAAAACCTATTCTTGATAATCCTAACGAAACGATTAGAGAAACCCTTTTCTTTTTGTACAAGAACTTTCAGAGAGGTGTTCGTACTAAAGATTGGAAACTTATTAAATATTTAGTAGATGGGTGGCAAACCACACAATTATTTGATATCAATAAAGATCCACTAGAAATGAATAATTTGGCACATGATCCCAAATACACAGATGAACTTGAACAAATGACAGCTTTGTTGCAAGAATGTATTTATGAAAGTGGGGACAAAGTACAATTAGACCAGCCAGATTGGGCAGTGAAAGTAATTAAATCATGGGCAACAAAAAGAAAAGAAAAAGGACTGTCATTAGATTATACCGGCAAAGACTTATAAATTATATATTTCGCTAATTGGTGGCTTCAAAGTCCTTTTTTTATTTCTTAGTATGAAACTTCACAACGCGTGCAATTTTTGTAGTACCTTTTTAAAAATGAATTAAGTATGCAAATCCATTGTAAGAGAAGTTTTTGTGTTGCCGTTCTTTTATGGCCAATTTTATGTATTTTTTCTGTAAGTACATTTGCTCAAAATTCACGTCCAAATGTCATCATAATTTTAACAGATGACCAAGGCTACGGAGATATGGCTTGCCACGGAAATCCAATTATAAAAACTCCTAATTTAGATAAGTTATATACTGAGAGTACCCGTTTTACAAACTTTCATGTAAGTCCAACCTGTGCTCCTACTAGGGCAGCTTTAATGACAGGCCGTTATGCAAACAGAACCGGGGTTTGGCATACCATTGGTGGTCGTTCTTTATTAAGAAAGGATGAAAAAACCATTGCAAATATTTTTTCTGAAAACAACTATAGTACTGCTATTTTTGGGAAATGGCATTTAGGAGATAATTATCCATACAGACCTCAAGATAGAGGCTTTCAAGAAACTTTAGTTCATGGTGCTGGCGGAATTGGACAAGTTCCAGATTTTTTTGATAACGATTACTATGACGATACATATCTATACAGTGGAAAGCCCAAGAAATACAAAGGCTATTGTACCGATATTTGGTTTGAAGAAGCCATGAATTACATTGAAAATCAAAAAAATCAACCATTTTTTTGTTATATATCTACAAACGCACCTCATA
Organism: uncultured Flavobacteriaceae bacterium; assembly: GCA_964014735.1. Taxonomy (GTDB): domain Bacteria; phylum Bacteroidota; class Bacteroidia; order Flavobacteriales; family Flavobacteriaceae; genus UBA7446. The sequence continues at coordinate 16,753 of CAXHBH010000023.1, forward strand.
GTCCTTTTTATGTAGATGATACTTATAGTGATCTTTACAGAGGTTTTCCCAATGTACCCAGCAAAGAATTTTATGGAATGATTACCAATTTCGATGATAATATTGGATTGCTAATGAATAAACTGGAAGACTTAAATATTACAGACAATACCATACTCATTTTTATTACTGATAACGGTTCTGCCATGGGTGAACATAAATCTAAAAAAATAAACCCTTATAATGCTGGAATGCGGGGTAAGAAAAACAGCGAGTATGATGGCGGACACCGTGTTCCTTTCTTTATTCGGTGGAAAAATGGGAATATAGAAGCGGGAAGAGATATTTCAAAAATTTCTTCTCATATTGATGTTTTACCAACACTAATTGATTTATGTAATCTTGAAGATAAAGATCAAACTTTATATGATGGTAAAAGTTTAGTACCATTATTAAATAATGAGTCCCATCAATGGAGCGATAGGATTTTGATTACAGATTCTCAGCGCTTACAGCATCCTATAAAATGGCGTAAAAGTGCTGTCATGTCAGATAAATTTCGATTGGTAAATGGAATTGAGTTATACAATATTATTGAAGATCCTTCACAGCAAAACGATATTGCAGAACAACATCAAGAAATAGTAAAACAATATAAAGAGGTTTATGAAGATTGGTGGGGAGATGTTTCTGAAAGGTTCGATGAGTATGCAGGTATTATAGTTGGTTCAAAATTTGAAAACCCAGTGCATATTACAAGTCACGATTGGCATTCAGAATCACAAGTTCCATGGCATCAACGACATGTTAGAGCCGGAATTCAAGAAAACGGATTTTGGGTATTAGACGTAGAAGAACCTGGTGAATATGAAATCACTTTGAGCAGATGGCCTTTGCATTTACAGCATCCCATTTCGTCAGGAAAAATAGAAAGACTAGCAATTACAGGTACTAGCGTTGAAGAAAGTAAAAGGGGAAAGGCTTTAGCAATTACAAAAGCAAAGATTAAATTTGGAAAACAGTCTTTGGATAAAAAAGTAGGGGAGGATGATTTTAAAGTAAGCTTTAAAATCAAATTAAAGTCCGGAGAAGGGCAACGTTTTCAATCGTGGTTTGAAGGAGAACAAATCAATATGGGTGCTTATTATATCAAAATCTTAAAGAAATAAATTATTTGCGTTAATTGTATGATGATTTTATAGCAACATGGAAAGATGAGGCGATCATGTACAACGGCTATCCAAAATATGCTATTTTGTTTAACAGGCATATTGCATTGAAAAACAAAAAACAACTTATGAAGACTATGAAAAAGTAAGTTTTAGTTACCTCCTTTGAGTTGAATTTATTCTACTGTATTCGTCAAAACGAATGTTTTCACGTTTGTGTTTTGGGTCGTCAATTTTTTGACTTAAGTCGCATTTAAAGCGAATCATATACGCCCAAGGTTTTGATTTAGATTGTGTAATGTGTGAAATTCCCCAAGTAAAACCTTGTCCGTTTGATGTATTTGTGTATTTGTCTTCACAAAATAAACCTGCAGCATCAGGTGGAAGAACTATATGAGATTTTACTTCAAAATTTATTCCATCCTCCGCCCATTGAATGGTATTTTTCTCAGGGCCGTTAGCAGTAATCATAGTAGCAACTCCTTCATTGTATGGCCACACCAAGGCTTCATGTCCGCTTGCAGAAACAGGGTTTAAAGGATGCTTGACAAAAGGGCCTTTTGGATCTTTAGCAATAGCAAAACCCATTGAAAAGTTAGGATACGGTTTTTTTAAACCAACACCTTTTGGCATAGGATGTTCACTGCCAACTCCCATAGGATGCGCTTTATAATACATCCAAATTTCACTATTTCTAACAATTAGATTTGGATCGTGAACTTTATGACTATCAAAATCTCCATAAGATTCAATATGAGCTCTTTTGTTAGAACTTTCAATAAATTTTCCTGGTTTTCCAGGTTTCAAGACAGGAGTATCAAATCGATGCCAAGGGCCTTCTGGACTTTCAGACCAACTCATCCCTATTACATTTTTGGAACGTTCTGTATAAGGATATGAAACTGCCTGATAATACAAGTAGTATTTGCCTTTATAACACAATATATCTGGTGTAAAAACACTTCTGTCATCAAACGAACCTTCAGGACCTCTAGACACAGATACACCTTGTTCTTCCCAGTTGATGCCATCTTTTGAGGTTGCGTAATAGATATCACAAAGATCCCAAGTATTTGCCGGTACTGTTTTTGTTGCTTTTTTATATCCTACGGGAGCAACTGTTTTTGAACTCCTAGTATAATATACATAATAAGTATCTTTTATATTTATTATAGTACTTGGGTCTCTTCTAGAAACACCTTCCTCGTATTCCAATCCTTTCAAGGGATAATAGCTAAAGCTTGTATAGAACTCATTTTGGGATGGTTCTGTTTGTCCCCATTGCTCTAAATAACGTTCCATAGACGCACTTAGTTTTTTACCATCATAATATCCATCTAAGTTGTTATAAAGTGTGTTCTGTGTTGAGATTTTTTCCACATTTTTATTACAACTTAAACAAAAAGAACAAATCAAAATTGAGAAAATAAATAATTGTTTCATAACCTACGGAATGGGAATTAAGCGTATTTGTCTTAAAGAAAAACCGGCTTTGTTTTTAAAATTAATTTTTAAAGCTTTCAATGTAATGGAATTCATACCTTTTGTTAGGTTGAATTCACCCAATGAGGTTACTTTAAAAGTATTATATAAATCTTTGGGTGCCTTTTCTTCATAGTGTTTTTCTACTACATGATTATAAGAGTTTTGATTTAAAGTTACCTCAATCTCGTGTCCTTCATCAAATAGTGCTAGAGCAGTTGGAGTCGCCATTTTTTTTCTACCTGTAGTAATGATTTCTAGTTTGTATCTACCCGTTTTGTTAACTTTAAAATCCCAAGTTAATATTCCTTTTGGTTTGCGATACATGGTTAAGGCTCCGAATCTAATTTTTGCTCCTGTGGTATTTATTGCTGCCTCCGCTTCTAACTGAATTGTTCCATCATAGTTTTGAGCCAAAACATCCTCAACAGATAAAATTCCGTCTAGTTCCACTTCTAGAACACTTACAAAAGGATCTGTTGAGTTTTTAGGTAAATGAAAAATGGTGTAGTCACCTTCTTTTGAAGTTTTTATATGTTTTCCTTCGCTCAAAAATTGAGCGTATTTTATTTTTGTATTCAATCCGTGAATTGCCAGAGTACTGTCTTTTGGCCAATCGGAAATGTTTAAATACAATTTACCAGGCTGTTGTGTAATGCTTCCCCATCTAAAAGCTTGTTTAAAAGGGCTAGGACTCGCTTTTTCAATCGCTTTTTTATTCACTTGCATCCATTTACCAATTTGTTGTAATCTATTCAAACTGGCCTGCGGTATAGAGCCATCCTCTTTTGGGCCAATATTTAGAAGATAATTTCCATTCATGGCAACTGAATGAGTGAGTTGCCATAATAAGTATTTTGTACTTTTCCAATGATTGTCATCTCGTTTGTACGCCCAAGTATGATTCATCGTTACAGGCACTTCCCAAGCAGACTCTTGTCTGGTTTTTGGCAAGCTATTATCTTCCATTTGAAAATAATCTCCCAACTCATTTCCAATTCTTCCACTCACAATAATTTGTGGTTGTAATTGTTTTGAAACGTTCAAAAAAGCTTGGCTCTCTTGTTTGGTCATTTTATAAGGCGTATCAAACCAAATCATATCAATTTCACCATATTTGGTTAGCAACTCTTTAATCTGTGGAATTGCTTTTGATTTCATGTAATACTCAAACCCTTCTTTGGAGTAGGAATACTCTGAATCCCAGTTGTTTCCTTGTGCTCCGGGATATGTCCAATCTTGATTTTGAGAGTAATAGAATCCTAGTTTTAATCCGTGTTTATTACAAGCTTTTACAAATTGCTCAACTATATCCTTTTCATAAGGAGTGAAATCTACCACATTAAAATGGTGCTCTGAGTCAAACAGCGCAAATCCATCATGATGTTTGGTGGTTAAGACGATATATTTCATTCCTGTCTCCTTGGCCAATTTCACCCAAGCCTCTGGGTTTAATTTCACTGGATTGAAGTTTTGTGCCAATTGTTGGTACTCTTTAACAGGGATTTCTGCATGTTTTAAAATCCACTCTCCAATCCCCTTTACAGGTTTATTTTTCCAATATCCCTCCAATCCTGAATACAATCCATAATGAATAAACATACCAAATCTTGCTTGCTGAAACCACTTCATTTTATTAAAACTATTTTCTTCAGAAGTAATTTTTCTTACATCTAAATTTTGAGAAAAACCAGTAAAAACAAAACCCATTAAAAGAATGAGAATATTAATCCGCTTGGTTTTAGTAATTAAGCCCATATTAATCTTTGCCAATAGATTTATTGATACCGATTTCTTTTAGGTTGATATCTTTGAAATTAGAAATATGAGGGAAGCTAATAATAGAATTTAACTCCAATCCATATGAATGAGAGCTTCTTCTAATATTCAATGGAAAATCTTTTAGATAATGGTTGTTAGCGACACGATGATTTGAAATCTTTTTGATTTTGGAACTTACTTTTAACTTGTATGGAGCCATTAAAAATACGCCACTTTCGTTTCCAAGTTTAAAGGCGCCCTTCGCCCCCTTGTCATTTCCTTCAAAATCTGGAAGAAATTCATCAGAACTAAATGAGTAAATATTATTTTTAAAAGTTGATGACTGATATCTGATCTCAAACCAATTCATCCATTCAAGGTTATTTGTGTCTTTGACGAAAAAAGAATTAGCCCCTTTTAAATCATACATGTCCAATTGCGATTTTCTATTTTCATTCGAGGAAATTTTCTTAAGAGATTGATTGGAAACATGATCCAAAATAACTTTCGGAGATTTATGTAATTTATAGATTAACTCTTTTATTTCTGGATATTGTTGTGTAAAATCTGCATACAACTTATCACTTTTTTTAAAGTGATTTTTAGCATCGTTATACCAAGAGTTTAAGTAATTTGCAGTGTTAAAATTTATGATAATATGCGATCCTGTTTTGTACGCAAATGGGCAGTTGATTGCAATGTTGTTGCTCACCACATTTTGTCCCCCGCCATGAATGTAAACAGCTGCATTTTTAGATCCTTTTGTGCTGTTCCCAACATTATAAAACACATTTCCATACACATAATTTCCCATAGTATAATTATCTAGATAAGCTCCGTTTGTGGATATATTTTCGAAGTAATTATGCGCTATTTTATTTCCTCTATTAAAAAACTGATTTCCAGTAGCCAAGTAAACAGCACCACCATCAAAATGATGGTATTTTGGTAAATCGTGGATATAATTTTTTTCTGTTACACAATTATTGGCATATTTCATTTTAACAGCAAAATGTGGTGTGTTATAGATTTCGTTATTTCTTGCTGAGTTTCCGTTTCCTGCTAGGGTAATTGCTGGTACTTGTGATTTTTGATCAAATGCAATCTCGTATATTTTACAGTTGGTAACCAAATTGTTTTCTTTCACCAGGTTAAAACTCTTTTTTTCAATTCCAAGTCTCACACCCCCAGCCCCCATATTATAAATGTCGCAGTTGTTTACTGTCGAGTTTTGCGAATTTTGAATAATAACTCCCCATTGATTAAAGTTTCTAATTATACAGTTTTCTACATGAATGTTATTGCTTTTGGATTTTATTTCACCTCCGAAATTAACACTATTAATAAAAATTGCGTTTCCTCTGCCAGACTCTAACACAAGACCTTCAATCTTAATATTAGAAGCTCCTATAACATGAAACATGTTTTGTTCTAGAGTAGATAAAGTAATTGTTTTTTCTTTCACATCATAAGGAGGGTAGAAGTAAAGCAGCATGTTTTCTCTGTCCATGAAATACTCTCCCTCCGTATCCAATTCTTCTGGGATATTTTCAAAATGAAAATGTGTTACTTTTCTAAAAAAACCTAATCCCCTGTTTGAACCTGAAGCTAATTTGATTCTTCTATTTTCAATAGATTTAATTTTTGTGTATTCCCATTCCCATGAGGCTGATAAGACACCATCTAACCAAATCTTTTCGTCGTTTTTTTTGTGAAAGTTCCACTGACTACCACGGTCAAAAGCTACTTCAAAGGTTCCGCCACCATTTTCTAAAAACCCTTTATTTAAATACCACTTATTTTGTTTTTTTTGCCCTTTGTCAATCACATTTGTTAAAGAAACCGCTCCTTTAATAAATACATCTTTAAACCTGCCATTAAATTGATTGGTGTTATCATAATACTCATTATATTCATCAATATTTGGCCATCGTGACAAATGCATTCTTTGATGATCTACCCAAAGCATTGCGGGAGTTGTGTAATATGGATTTTTTTCAAAACCATAACCGTGTTTTACAAAGTCTCCTAAATCCGATTTTTTGATTGAAGTCTTTTTAAAGTCTAATACTTTGATTTTACTAGCAGCTTTTTCATCAACCAACTGAAAAGGCGCCTTTTTAGGATTAAAATTTTTAAATTCATTTAAAACTAAAATATGTCCCCCAAAAAATCGAACATTGTTTGGATTTTCAGCTTTGATAACCAAAGGATTTTTTTTAGTGCCACTTAAATTTTTTGTTATCCTGATGGATTTGTCAATTTTATAATATCCATCTTTAATTATAATCTCAATTCCTTGTTTAGGGTATCCGCTTCTTTTTATCTGTTTATCAACTGCGTTTAGGGCATGATGAATAGTGGCATATTGGTGCTTACCATTGGACCCATTAGAAACATAATATTTTTTTTGACCACTGAGTTTTGAAGAAATCAATAATACTCCAACTAAAATAAATAGTTTAAAAAAAGGTTTAATTTTCATCCTATAATTAGATGAAGTATTATTCCTTGACATTTGATATTTTAAACCCAAACACATAATGCGATTTTAAATCATGAATGTTAATAGACGAAATATCTATTATAATACCTTTAGATGTTTCAGTGTATGGTAATGATTTTTCACAACCCATTAGTTTTACTTCTGTCTTAATTGTCGTTTTAACATCTTTAATTAAAAGCTTTGTTTTCTTAGGCCACTGGGGAGTAAATACATACAAATGGTTTTCCTTTTTTGTAAACCAAAATTCTTTAACAGCATTTCCCATTTTTGGATTAATTGTCATTTCATAAATAGGAAACCCAGCATGAAAATCATTTTTCGTAAACGATGGGATCATTCCTGAGCTCCATTGAGAGTCCTTTATCCATTGTTCAGTGTTATAAATTCCTTCGCCACAGACAGAAAGCCAGTTGCCAATTTCAATTAATCGTTGTTGCATAATTACCGGAATAGTTCCATCGGCATTTGGACCAATATTTAACAACAAATTACCACCTCTGCTTACGATGTCGACCAGCATAAATATAAGTTCCTTGTCTGTTCGATAATCATCGATATTTTCAATACGATTAATGCCAAAAGACATACCGATTCCTCTGTTTTCTTCCCAGGGTATAGTGCCATCAGCAAAACCAGAGCCGTATTCTGTGGTGTAATACCCCCCATGTTTACCTCTTACTTTTCCCCATCTGTCATTAAAAACCAACTCATCTTTGTTGGCTGCATTATTCAATGCCCAAGATAAAAATTGTAGAGTTCTCCATTTTTTG
>CAXHBH010000024.1:0-22288 GCA_964014735.1 uncultured Flavobacteriaceae bacterium
GTGATACGCCATGGTGATGGACTCTAAATATCGTTTTGCCTCGTCATAAACGCCTCTTGGACCTATGGTATTTACGTTGCCAAAATAGTCTTCGGTTTGTGGATGAACCAAAGGGTCGCCATAAATTTCGGAAGTAGAAGCCACCAAAATACGTGCGTTTTTTGCTCTCGCTAATCCCAATACATTGTGGGTTCCAAGGGCGCCAACCTTAAGTGTTTGTATGGGAATTCTTAAATAATCTATTGGGCTTGCAGGGGATGCAAAGTGTAGGATATAATCCAATTCGCCCTTAATGTCTATGTGCTGACACACATCGTGGTTGATAAAACTAAAGTTGAGATTGTCCTTGAGGTGGGCTATGTTAGTCATAGATCCCGTAATCAGGTTGTCCATGCCAATAACCGACATCCCTTCAGCTAATAGCTTGTCGCATAAATGTGATCCAAGAAACCCTGCGGCCCCTGTTATTAGTACTTTTCTCATCGACCAATGGAATAATAAGTAAACCCTTGGGCTTTCATTTCTTCGGGGCTGTAAATGTTGCGCCCATCAAAAATAACGTGGCTTTTTAGGGCTGTTTTTAATTCCTCAAAATTTGGATTCCTAAAGGCGTGCCACTCTGTGCAAATCAGCAGGGCGTCTGCACCTTGAGCAGCTTCCATCATGCTCGTGGCATACGAAATGCTGTCGCCAAGTTTAGCTTTTACGTTGTTCATTGCCTCGGGGTCAAAAGTCGTGACGGTGGCCCCTGCGGCCACTAACTTGTCAATCATATATAAGGCGGGTGCTTCACGAATGTCATCCGTGTTTGGTTTAAATGCCAATCCCCAAAGGGCAATTTTTTTTCCTTTTAAATCGCCTTCAAAGTGTGCCTCCATTTTGGGAAACACAATTGTTTTTTGTTTTTCATTTACTTCAATGACACTGTCCAAAATAGCAAAATGATGCGCTGCTTGATTACCTGATTTGTGAAGCGCCTTTACATCTTTTGGAAAACAAGAGCCGCCATAACCAATGCCAGGAAACAAAAAACGTTTTCCAATTCGTTCGTCAAGTCCCATGCCTAAGCGTACATCGTCCACATTGGCACCTACTTTTTCACAGTAGTTTGCAATTTCGTTCATATAGGTGATTTTAGTAGCTAAAAAAGCATTTGCGGCATATTTGGTCAGCTCTGCTGATTTGATGTCCATAAACACAATGGGGTTGCCCGAACGGACAAAAGTCGCGTAGAGTTTATTCATGGTTTTCTGTGCGCGTTCTGACTCCACACCAACAACCACCCTGTCGGGTTTCATAAAATCTTCCACGGCAAACCCTTCACGTAAAAATTCGGGGTTTGAGACTACGTCAAATGGCACATTGGTTTTGGAATTGAGCACAGCTTTTACCTGCTCGCCTGTGCCTACTGGTACAGTACTTTTCCCGACTATAATTTTGTAGTCTTTCATCAAATCTCCAATTTGGTTGGCAACGCCCAATACGTAAGACAGATCCGCAGAGCCGTCTTCGTCTTCAGGCGTAGGGAGTGCTAAGAAAATAACTTCTCCGTGATCAACACCTTTCTCAATTTTGGTGGAAAAATGCAATCTTCCTGATTTGATGTTTCGCTCAAAGTACGTTTCCAAATGCGGCTCATAAATTGGTACTTCACCACGTTGCATTTTTTCAACTTTGGCTTTGTCTATGTCAATACACAAAACATCATTCCCTGCTTCTGCCAAACAAGTTCCGGTAACTAAGCCTACATAACCAGTGCCTACTACGGTTATATTCATTTCGTATCATTTAGTTGAGATAATATCCAGGAATATGTGTCCTTCACGCCTGTTATTAGTGGTTGTACAGGTTCCCAATTTAATTTTTCTTTAATCAATTTATTATCGCTATTTCTACCTCTTACACCTTCAGGACCAGGAACATTTTTGATTTGTATTTTCTTGCCTGAGATTTCGATCACCATTTTAGCAAAGTCATTGATTGATATCATCTCTTCAGAGCCTATATTCACTGGGCCCTGAAATTCAGACTCCATTAATCTTATTACCCCCTCTACGCATTCATAAACGATTAAAAATGAGCGCGTTTGTTTACCATCACCCCAAATTTCTATAGTAGCCCCATCCTTTGCTTCAGCTACCTTTCGGCAAATTGCTGCTGGTGCTTTTTCTCTACCGCCTTTCCAGGTTCCCTTTGGGCCAAAAATATTGTGAAATCTAGCTATTCTAACTTGAATATTATAATTACGCGCGTACGTTAAATATAATCTTTCACTGAATAGTTTTTCCCATCCATATTCACTGTCTGGAGCAGCTGGATAAGCGCTGTCTTCAGAGCATTTAGGGTTGCCTGGGTCTAATTGATTATACTCAGGATACATACAGGCTGAGGATGAATAAAAAATCTTTTTAATTCCGTTTTTATGGGCGCTTTTTAAAACATTAAGGTTAATTAGGGCGCTATTGTGTAAAATTTCTGCATCATTTTCGCCGGTAAAAACAAAACCTGCGCCACCCATATCTGCGGCCAATTGGTATATCTCATCTATTTCAGGGGAAATAATATTGGAAACAAATTTTTGATCCCGAAGATCACCCAACATAAATTCATCTGAGTTGCAGTTCCCATATTCATTTTCCTTTAAATCAACACCAATGACATAAAAGCCTTTATTCTTTAAGCTATTTACAAGGTGTCCCCCTATGAAGCCTCCCGCGCCACAAACTAAAACTTTTTTCATTTAAGCATTCTTTTAAAATTATAAATAATAAATAATGGTACTATTTTTACATACCTTTTAAATAACCTCTTCGGCTCTTGCAATAGTCTAAAAAACCATTCAAGTCCCAGACGCTGCATCCATCTAGGAGCAAACTTAAGATTTGGGTTTGTAAAGTAATCAAAAGCTGCTCCAACTGAAAAAATATACGATGCTTTGACATGAGTACTTAAGTTTAATGCAAACTTTTCTTGTTTTGGTGTAGATAAGCCAATCCAAATAACGTCTGGATTGTGCTTATTTATATTTTTAGCAATTTGCTCATAATCAAACTCTTCCACCTTCTTAAATGGAGGGGTAAAAGTTCCAATAACGTTTGAGTTATTAAATTTTACTCTAGCCGCTTTTTTTAAGGACTCCGCCACACCATCTTGCCCACCACAAAAAAAATGCTTGATATCATAATTTGAGGTACGCTTCATACATTCTCTAAAGAAAAAAGGGCCAAAAGACCTTGTTATTTTTTTTGCTCCTTTTAATTTAGAAACCCAAACAAGCGGCATTCCGTCGGCTAGATTCAAATAAAAGGATTTTAAAACCGCTTTAAAAGAATTGTCTATTTCAGCCTCAACTAATCCGTGAGCACCCGAAAAACTTACACATCTTGTCTCTTGGGGCTTTTCTTTGATTATAATTTTTATTAAATCTTCGATGGTACCATCAAAAATTGGTATCCCTAAAACATCTTTTGTGTTCAAAATTTATAATTAAAGTGTTTCCTTTGTGTCATTTGACATAAATATAAAAAACGAAAATAATATAATTCCAATATTCCGAGCGAATATACTTTCTGTAAGAAAAAGAACAACGAAAATTATAAAAATATTTTTTTGAGATCTCGTAGCATTTTTTAATAAAAACGCTCCTATGCTCCATATCATAAATATAAACATTAGTGCGCCTATTATTCCCCCCATTAACATAGCTTCCAGATACATGTTATGGGCATTAAATGTTACATTTCTGTTCTTGTTGAACCAAATTAAAGGATGATACTTTTTCTCCTCAGAACAATTCTTTATTCGTTGTTTAACTTTAGTAGGTCCTACTCCGAAAATTATATCGTTCTGAAAAGAATGTATGGCGCAATCCCATATTTGATACCTCAATGCAAGCCCCTGATAGGCCCAATCCTCTTGCCAATTTAGGTTGTTTAACGAGATATTCAGAGTGTTGGCAACTCTTTTTTGAAGTACTTTGTTTACTGAAAACGTCCCCGCAAGCAAAAAGATGATGAGTAAAATTGCAGATATCTTTTGAGCGGTGCTTTTGAAGGTCTTAAACACATAAAAGAAAGTTATGCATATTCCTAAAACAAGCGCAGTGCGTGTGCTTAACAATATTAGAACAATGAAAAGGGTGAGAAAAATAACCGTGTTTAATACCCTGTTTTTGTGGTTATATAGCTCTTCAAGCGTGATTACTTTTGCTAATAAAACCAGCAAGGACAGATAATAAGGCGAATGTGCGCTGACAATGGCCGAGGCAAAGACTTTGTGAGTTAGTGTTCCCATAATATCTGCAGGGTCAGATGCTCCGTTATTTATTAAAACAACCACAAAAGAGCTGATGCAAAATAGAAATACAGAGAGTTTGAACGCATTAAACAGTTTTGATGCTTTGCTCTTTGTTAGAATTGAACACACATAAACTAAAGGGGGCAAAAATCCCAAATACAACATAAGTTGAAAAATTTTCTCGCCAAGAGGGTTGACTGCCGTAAAAACTGTCAATATGGCTATATAAAAAGCAAATAAAGCCGTATAAAAAAGATGTCGTTTTTTAATCTGCTTGGCTTTAACCCTAGTCTTATTTGCATTGAGCAAAGCATATACTAGAAGCAAAATTGAAGCAATATTCATGGCGGCATAGCCCCAAGGAATTATAAAATAACTAGCTAAGGGTAAAAGATGTGAGGCGTTTTCTATGTTTCTTTTAAATTGAAGATTCATTTAAACTTGTTTTTTTATTCTTGTTATTTAGTATGATCATAAGAATTATTCCAGGCAGGATTGCCTGTGGCAGCTCATAATAATTTTCAAAAACCCCTAAATACAAGTTGAAGAAAATCATGATTAAAAGTATATATATTTCAGATTTAGTTTTTCTACTAGCAGATGTTGAAAGACGTTTTCGTAATTGCTTTAAGTATTTGTAAAAGAAATATAAAATAACGCTAGATATTAAAAGCCCAAACTCAGTAAAAAAGGATAACATCGAGTAAAAAGGTCTATGAATTGTAGAGTTTCCAAAACGGGCTTTGTTAAACCTAAAGCGGTCCCAAAGGGGTTTTACTACTTGTTTGAAAGGGGTAGACTGGTTGCTTAGAAAGGTTAAATTATCATTATATGCCCCTGAATTTACTAGTGAAGCTCTACTTGAGTAATGCCCAATTCCTGTGCCAAAAAACAACACTTTTGGGTTTTTTTTCAAATAATTAAAAGTGTTGTAAGTAACTGCAATTTTTGGCGCGGCGCTTTCCTGCTGAGAAAGCTCATAATAATGCGTAAACAAATAAAAATTTGCTGGAAGAAAAAAGTAAATTGATGCGATTAATACCCCAATTGAAATTAGCGCTTTATTAATTGCTCTCAGCGGTAAAAAGAAAACGGATGCTGTGACTAAAGATAAAATGACACATACAATTACGTGGATTACGCCTGTTAATAATACAACCGTTAGGCTTAAAAATAAAAGCCACTTCAGTGACTTAAATAAGTGTTTAAATAAAAAGAGGGTGATGTTGATCAGCGCAATAGCATAAATTTGGTTATTAAAGCCTCCAGAATCTCTAGTTTTAAAAGAGTTCCATTGTAATGATCCTTGTATAAAATCCCCTTCCGCGCCATCAATTCCACCAATCATAACTACTTGGAATAGCCCTATAAAAACTTGAATTGCTAGAAAGAAAATTAGAAACTTTTTTATTAACGCATATGATGATCTTCCCATATGGTGAGAGTGAAAAAAAATTAAAAAAACTCCTGTTATGTTGAAGATTATAGCAGTGATATAATTTGAAATAAAAAAGTCTTCTTGAGCAAATGAGTTAAAAATAAAGTATAATATTATGATGGTAAAGAAACTGATTGTTACAGTGTGTGTTTCCTTTTTTTTAGAGATCACTATGTACAAAAACAATAAAAAAGAGGGCAAAATATAAGCTGCAATTTTTGGAATGGGAAGAAAAAAAGCAATTTGAAAAATGATTAAACAAAAAGCCAAAAAGCTAATTTTTATTTTTGTGCCTTTATCCATTTTACAGTATTATGTACTCCTTCGATTAGCGTATATTGAGATGCTCCGACTAGTTCTATCGTCTTAGTCATAGGTGCGTTATCGCTAGATACCATGTTTCTATATCTTGTTAGTCTCATAGGTGGCTCTTGAACCCCTAATAGCTTTAATAACTCCCCTGCTATCGCCAACAAATACAACACTTGTTTTGGAACTTGTTTTACTTTTTTTCCTGTCAATCCGACAGAAAAAAGATTGACCCAATCATACATTTTTATAGGGCTATCTCCAACGTAAAAAACGGACTTGTTAGGCACGGCGGGGTTTGTTAGAAATTCGAAAATTTGATTGTTTACATTTCTAACATATCCATATGCCCTAACGGCATTAGATTTTGGATGAATGTAAAGCCCTTTTTGTAAAATCCTCCAAAATTCACTTTTATAGCGCTGATGCCATTCCCCCCAAATGTTTGTTGGTCTAATAATTATCCATTTAGCCTCAATGCCTGATTTCCTAACCATTTTTTCGCCGATTACTTTTGATTCTCCATAAATGGTATGGGGCTTATAATCCGTGTCGCTTTTTGGGGTCGAATTTGGGTAATGAACATACTGGGTAGAAGTAAAAACAATCGTTTTTAATCCTGTTAATGCTATCGCTGCTTGGATAACGTTGTTTGTGCCCTCCGTGTTTGTCAAGTAGTCTTCCATCACTAAACTTGAAGCGCAACTAGTAACCGCGGCAAGATGTAGAATGTGATTAGGGTCATACTCTTTTACTATCTTTAATAACCCTTCACAATCTAAAATATCTTGTTTTAACCAGTTTTTTTTATATACTTCATTTAATGGCGGGGCAATGTCAATGTTCAAAAAGTCAATGCCTTTGGCATTAAGTAATTCCGAAAAATTAGTGCCTATAAATCCAGAGCCGCCTGTTATTAAAACTTTTTTCAAATCGTATTATTAAAAATTATCTTTTCAAAGTTCTCAAAATATTTCTGCTCTTGATAGTTTTCAAGATAGTGTTTCCTTCCTTCAAGTCCCATGGATGCTCTTAATGTAGGCTTATTAATTAATTCTTGCACCCTTTCAAAAATCTTTAAAGGGGATTTTATTGGTACAAGAAAGCCTGTTTGCTTATCAATAACGAGCTCCTTTGCTCCTCTCCATTTTGTAGCAACGACAGGTAAATTAAATTGCATTGCTTCAATCACAACATTTGGCATTGCCTCAGATTCGAAAAACGAAGGAAAAACAAAAATATTGCTGTCCAAATAAAATTCGAAACGATCAGTACCTGTTATTACACCCAGAAATTCAATGTTATTTAACAATCCCATCCCCTCGGCTTGTTTAATAAGCCGATTCTTTGTATTTGTATGATCTGGCTCTCCCATAATTCTTAGCAGCAAGTTTTCGTTTTTGGTTAACAGTAAATGAAAGGCATCTAACAAGTCAAAGATTCCTTTTGATTCTTTAATTACGCCTACATAAAGTATTTTAATCTTATCTGTTTTTTGGTTGGGCTTTCTGTTTTTTGGGTTAAGGTTGGGTTGTCCATTATTTAAGATTTGTGTGTGTTTACTCTTCAAAAAAGGTCCATCAGGGGGAGCGTGCTGCGAAAGTTGTAGGCTTATGTCTGGCCTGAAGTAAGCCCCATATGTCAAAAAATAAAGAAGGTTGTTGTTTTTTAACTTTTCTGAAATACCGCTAGCTCTAAAATGAAAAATTGTCTTTGTAAAGAAGGGTCTAACAAGTGTTAAAATAATGGTATCCCGAATAATTGGAATCGTGTTTGGTCCTGCCGGTGGATAATAAATGTTCTTTACACCTTTGGAAAACCTGATTTTAAGAATTCTTAAAATCGTCATAAATAAATGAAGAATTTTTAATGGATTCACTTTTCCTACACCAGCCATATTTTGAGAAAAATTCAAGTTAACATGAAAAATCTTTAGTGATTTATAATTATGGTCTATCGTTTGCTTAATTCGAATCGCTTGACCTCCGTACGGGGGAGGTATTTGACCTACTATCAACACTTTTTTTTTGTGATTCCTCATTGGTTTATACGTTCTAGGCAGGGTGATTTGAAGTGAATATATGTTGGTGTTTATTTTCGGGCTTCCATAAATAGAGATGTTGGGTCGTAAAGGGTGTTGTCTTTAACGTCCAACTCATATTTCTTCCAATTCATAATATCACTAGTATATGCTGTTTTAACTTTAATCTCTTTGAACCCAACCTCTTTTAATAGCTCACTAAGGGAAAACCTATCATACATCCAATAATGTATTTCTCCTCCTAACCTAAAGCTTCCTACTCTATATTTTTTTCCTAAAAAAAAGTTAAGTGCTTTTTGTTTGATTAGCCTTAATGCGGCAACAAAAAAGTTAAATCTCCCTATTTCGTTTGAAACTCTATTAATTTTTTGAAGAGTGGTTTCGTTTTCATTTTCTCTTGTTTTAGCCCATCTAATCCCCGCTCTTTTGTTGACGTACTTGTTGTCAAATAACTTGTTTTTAAGATAGTAATCTTTAGTTAGTCCGCCGCTTTTGTTTCTCACTGCTTGATCGTAGAGTTCGAAAACAGCCCAATGATAGGCCTCTATTGAATCTTTGCTAGGACTAACAAGGTTTTCCTTAAGTCGAGTTAAGTATTCATTTACAATGTTTTCTAAATCCGGTACAACAACACGAATTACACCTCCGTCATTTAAAACTCGATAGCATTCGTTTAGAAACTCTTTTGCGTTTTCTTTTGGAATGTGCTCAAGTACTTGTGAATGGTAAACTGCTTCAAAACTATTGTTTTGATAAGGAAAGCCTCTAATTAAATTGGTGCTTTTAACATGCTTTTTGCTGGAGGAAACCATATCTACGTTTTCCCAAATACTGTCTTTACTAAATTTTTTACCACAACCGACATTTAAGTATTTCATTTTGTTTTTTTGTGTTGTTTTTAGAGTAGTTTTAATCTATGCTTTTAGTTCAGGTTTTTTTGCAGAGCTCTGCAAACTGCTTGTGAAATTTTCTTAGACCTATCAAATCGAAAATTAATAGCATGGTACATGATGTTAATAAAAGACTCTATAATAGCTTTAAAAAAATTGTTCCTCCTATTAAGTGTATAGTAATATTTATAGTTTATGAATATACTATTTCGATAATAAAGAAATTCGAAAAACGGATTATCAATTTTTCTAACACAAATTGACAATGGAAATTTTAATACTATTGTCTTTTTATTAATCGGATGATAGTGAAGTGACTCAACAACAGTAAAAAGAAGAACAGATTTCGACTTAAGCCTGAACAAAAACTCTATTTCATCACCCCAGATAAATAATTTTTTTTCAATATTGCCGAATTTGGTAATAATTGATTTATTTAAAAAGGTGCCATTAAAAAAGCTTGGCTCTGGATTATCCACAATTTTTTTAGAATCAAATTTTGATTTGTTTAATTGACTCCCTTTTGAATCTAGCCAAAAAGAAAGTTTAGATTTATCGTTAACGTCCACCACAAGGGAGTTTGAAACACTCTCCGGTTTGTGGTTTTTTTTTAAAAAAAACAAACTGTCTTTGTGTGGAATCCCGTCATCATCCATCAACCATAGATAATCATACCCTAAACTAATTGCTAATTCAATTCCATAAAAAAAACCTCCTGCTCCACCATCATTTGTTGTTTTTGAAACATAAAAGGTTTTTTGGCTGTTCAAATTTCCTTTTTGTATTATTCCCTGCTTTTTTTTTTGAAAACATTTTTGTGTTTTTAAGGTTTCTAAACACAAATCATACGTGGCGCTATCAGCAGAATTATCAATAACAATAATAGCATTTGGTTTTTCGCGTTGTGTTAAAATTCCGCTTAAACATTGCCTAAGAAGATGTGGTTTCTTATATGTTACAATTATTGCTGCAGTTTTCATTTAAAGCTTTTAATTTCTTTATCAATTGTCTTTAATGCACTTGCAAAAACTTGGTGCATATCATAATACTTATAAGTCCCTAATCTGCCTCCAAAAATGACTTTTTTGTCTGCCGCAGCCAACTTTTTATATTTGCTGTAGGTTTTATTATTAATATTGTTGTTTATAGGGTAATAAGGCTCCTTGTTTTTGTCCCATTCTAATGGAAACTCTTTTGTAATTAAAGAAAATGGTTGGGTTCCAAACTCAAAATGTTTATGCTCAAGGATGCGTGTAAATCTATTTTGGCTATCAGTATAATTAACCACTGCATTCCCCTGAAAGTTTTCGATTTCTAACATTTTCTCTTCAAATCTTAATGACCTATATTGTAAAATTCCAAATTTGTAGTTATAAAATTCGTCGATCATTCCTGTATAGATAATCTTGTTAGAACAGTTTTCGAAATATTCCCTGTTCTTTAAAAAATCTGTATTTAGTTTTACATCTATGTTCTTTAACATTTTTTCGGAAATTTGAGTATAGCCCCCTTCTGGAATTCCTTGATATTTGTCTTTAAAATAATTATTGTTGAAGGTTAGTCTTACAGGTAATCTTTTAATGATAAATGGTGGAAGTTCGTACGCCTTTCTGCCCCACTGTTTTTCTGTATAGTGCTTAATAAGTTTTTCGTAAATTTCCTCGCCAACTAAAACAAGAGCTTGTTCTTCAAGGTTTTTGGGTTTTTTTATTCTGCTGTATTTCTTTCTTTCTGTCTCAAGCTTTTTAAAAGCTTCTATTGGAGTTTTTGTTCCCCACATCTGATAAAAAGTATTCATGTTAAAGGGTAAATTAAACAGATCGCCCTTGTAATTTGCCATCGGAGAATTTATAAAATTATTAAATGACACAAACTGATGTAAATAATCCCAAATTTTTTTGTCACTTGTGTGAAAAATATGTGCCCCGTATTTATGAACATTAATCCCGCTTTGATTTTCGGTATACGTGTTTCCTGCTAAATGAGGTCTTTTATCGATAACTAAACATTTTTTTCCTGCTTTTGTTAGCTCGAAAGCACATGTCGAACCAAATGGCCCAGCACCAACAATTAAATAATCGTACTTTCTCATAATAATAATTTATTTCTAACAATATATAACAACATTTGAGAAGTAACATAAATTTCAGTTATAACAGCAATCCAGCTTAAAGAATGGATGTCTATACTTTTTGTCGTGTAAAGAACAAGCGCGCCTGTTAGGTAAAAAATTACTGAGTTTACCATAATTTGAGAGAATTTTTTTATATGTCCAAATACAACCAGCCTTAGATTACCTAAAAACTGACTAAGGCTTACAAATAATGCTGAGAGTAATAAAATATTTAAGATTTCTTTTGTGTTAAGCATTTCTTTTGAGCCCAATAGTTCGATAATACCACTGGAAAAAGCATATGTAAAAAGCATAAGTAAAATCGTAATAGAAACACCAAGAGTCATTAGTTTGTTTATTTCATCAATCTTTTTATTTCTAGAAAACGTTGGGAATGCGGCTTGAACCAACATAATTACCGGCAATTTAATTACGTTTAAAATCTTTTCTGCTAAATCATAATAAGAAACTTCATTCATCCCTAAAGCAGATCCAATGATAATTCTATTGGCGTTTACATAAATTTGTTTGGAGGAGGACGAGATAAAAAGCGGAAAGCTTTCCGCGGCTATTTTTTTTATAACATTGAACGGTGGTTTAATCATATTGATTTTTTCCTTATAAAAAATGATGTGTCCCGATATTATCCCTGAAATTAAAACGCCTGTCCCTTGAAATATTGGCACTAATAAATCATCTGTTTCTTTTTTTACATACATGAAAATTAGTGCCGTAAAAATTATCTTTGAAATCACTCCTACGGCTGTTAGATATTTTAATTTATCAACTCCTAAAAAGTACCATTGAGGAAATATAATTTCTTCTAATGTAACTATGTAGCATATTAGAAAAAGTAGCCATAACTGATTTACTTTGGGGACAACCAATATTAAAACAACTAATAAAATTGTTGTGACGGTAAACAAAAAAAGCTTAATTATAGTGATTGATGAAAAAATTTCAGATAATCTTTTGTTATCCCTCGCGTTTTCTGCAACAATTTTTGCTCCGTACAAATTAAAACCAAAATTTATAACAAGAGTAAAATAAACTATTGCTGATTGTACAAAAATAATTGTGCCGTAAACATTTGCCCCTAAAACTCTAATTAAATATGGATAGGTTGCTAAAGGCAACAGAATAGAAAGTAGTTTCAAAAATGATAAATGGCCAACGTTTTTTATGATTCCCTTGAAATTGTATATGTTATGACCTTTGTGCTTTATCATTTAGTTTTAAAAATATTTGCATAATTGATCCCTCAGCTCCAATAGTTTGGGGGAAAATTTTATTTTCTGCTGTTTAATGAAACGGTTTTTTTAATCATTAAGGGTGTTGGTTTAAATTATATTAGTGTTTTTTTGTGAAAATTTATTTTTCCAAAGCACAAGTTCCTCAAGCCCCTCTCTAAGCTTCTTAAAATTGTTTCTTTTAATGCTTGTCTTTGTAAGGATTCTCGTTGAATCTGCATGGGTGAGAGTAACATCTCCTAATTGCATTTTCAAAAATACTTTTTTAGCCGTAATTCCTGAAACTTCTTCTAATGTGTTAATAAAGTCCATTAGCTTAATTGGTTTTGATGACCCTATGTTAAAAAGTTCATGATCGCTGAAAAAATCAATAGGTAAGGAGGTTACTCTGGACACAATTTCAACAACATCTTCGATATAGGTAAAGTCCCTAGTCATCTGGCCATTATTATAGATCTCTATTTTCTCACCGTTAAGCATTTTTTTTAAAAACTTCATCGGAGCCATATCAGGTCTGCCCCAAGGTCCATAAACTGTAAAAAATCTTAACCCAATCGTTTGAATACCATAAAGACTACTGTAAGAATGTGCAATAACTTCATTTGCTTTTTTAGTTGCAGCGTATAGACTTACTGGACAATCTGTATTGTTGTCCTCAGTAAAAGGCCCCTCAAATCTGCTGCCATAAACAGAAGAACTCGATGCAAATAAAATACGTTCTACACTAAAATCCTTACAGGTTTCCAATAGCGAAACTAAACCACTAATATTAGAGTCAATGTAGGTTTGTGGATTAACTATTGAGTAGCGAACTCCAGCTTGCGCAGCCAAGTTTACAACTTGTTTAAACCCATGCTCGTTGAAAAGATTTTTTAAAAATGTGCTATCTCTTAAGTCTGCTTTGTAAAATGTAATTTTACTCTTTTCCGATTTTATTTTTTTATGATTTTCAAAAGGCCCTATGAGGCCCATGTCTTGTAGTCGAGCGTGTTTGAGCTCAACGTCATAATAGTCGTTGAGGTTGTCAATTCCAACAACCGCATAACCTAGGTCTGCAATTTTTTTAGCTAATGCATGCCCTATAAACCCAGCTATTCCTGTTATTAAAATTGGCGTTTTTTCTAAAATCTTATTTCCCATTATTTTAACCCCGTATATTTAGGCCTAAGCACATATCGCTTTGGTGTGTTTGACTTTCTTTGATTTATCTTTGAGTTATCATCAACAATTTTTTTGGCCAACTCATACCAACTCATCGTTTTTCCGTCGCTAAAGTGTTCCAAATTATAGGCAAACGCAGATTTGAATATTTTACTAAGCAAAAATACAGCTAAATTTGGGGCATAGGTAGGCGTACCGTACAAATCACTAACAACTTCCAGTTGTGGGTTTGTCTTTGCTTTTTCTAAAATTTTAGTTTGGAAATTGTTCCCATATCCCGAATACAGCCAAGACGTACGCACAATACAATGATCGCCTCCTACTGCCGCTATGGCTTTTTCGCCTGCAAGCTTTGATGCGCCATAGACATTTATGGGGTTTGGGGTGTCTTCCGTTGTATAGGCGGTTCCTTTAGTGCCATCAAAAACATAGTCCGTAGAAATATGAACCAAAAAAACGCCGTGTTTTTTACAGACCTCTGCCAATAAGCGTGGTGCCGTTTCATTTAACAAATACGCCGCTTGAGGTTCTTGCTCAGCTTTGTCGACATCAGTGTAAGCAGCTGCGTTTATACAGTAATCTAAGTGCATGTTTTCAAAAAAAGCGACGAGGTGTTTTTCATTGGTAATATCCAATTCCGCTTTTCCAGCAAATACAAACTGAAGTTCAAGAAAATTAGCCGTTGCAGCCTGTATGGCTAAACCCAGCTGCCCGTTCGCCCCTGTAACTAAAACGTTTTTCATTCTTTGAAGTCATTAAATGATGGCAGTTCCAAATCTTTGAGTGAGATGCGTTGCTTATCATTGGTAATGCGCCAGTCAATCTTAAGCGTTTGATCAAATGGATAAATCCCTTTTTCGGCCTCATTGTTGTAATACGCATCGCATTTGTAACATACGGTTGCCGATTCAGAAAGTACCGAAAATCCATGCGCAAGTCCTTTTGGTATCCATAACTGAAAATTATTTTCAGACGATAATTCTACCGCAAGGTATTGGCCATAAGTAGGCGAATTAGGTCTTAAATCGACAACAACATCCAAAATACGCCCATGTGCTACTTGAACCAATTTAGACTGTGCATACTTACCTGTTTGAAGGTGAAGTCCTCGAATGGTTCCGTAGTGTGAAAATGATTGGTTGTCTTGAACAAACGCGCCGTTGTATGATCCAAGGTCTTGCATCCAAGATTCACGATAGGTTTCCATAAAGTACCCGCGGGCGTCGTTATGGCTCTTTGGTGTTAATAGCACACAATCTTTAAGCTTGGTTTTTTCAATTTGCATGCTTACGTATTTGAAGTCATGTTCTTTGTTAATGGAGTTGTTAACTGTTGGTATTGTTTTTTATTGATGTACCCCATCTGCAGCGCTACGTCCTCTATTGCGCCAATACGAACTCCTTGCCTCTCTTGCAGCACCTGAACAAACTGTGACGCCTGCATAAGAGAAGAAAATGTTCCTGTGTCAAGCCAAGCCGTTCCGCTATCCAGTACTTGTGCCTGAAGCTTTTGTTTTTTTAAATACGCCTTATTTACGTCTGTTATTTCCAACTCGCCCCTTATGCTGGGTTTAATCTGTTTTGCGATTGAAACCACTTCGTTGTCGTAAAAATAAATTCCTGGCACGGCATAGTTAGATTTTGGATTCTGTGGTTTTTCCTCTAAGGAAATAGCATTCCCTTTTGCGTCAAACTCTACCACACCATAACGCTCTGGGTCTTTAACGCTATATGCAAAAATAGTTCCGCCATTTGGGTTTTTACAAGACTGTAGTTTGCCTTGAAGGCCTGTTCCGTAAAAAATATTGTCTCCTAAAATAAGGGCGACGGAGTCACTCCCAATAAACGATTCGCCAATCAAAAAGGCTTGCGCCAAGCCCTTTGGCTCTGGCTGGACCGCATAGGAAAACGAACAGCCTAGTTGCGAACCGTTTCCAAGTAGTCGTTCAAAAAGAGGTAAATCCCTTGGTGTTGAGATAATCAAAATCTCACGAATACCCGTTTGTATCAAGGTTGAAAGCGGGTAATAAATCATGGGTTTATCATATACCGGTATCAGCTGTTTGCTTACCGATAAAGTTATCGGGTGTAGTCGTGTTCCAGAACCACCAGCAAGTATTATTCCCTTCATGTCTTAAATGTAACATTTTGATACGAACCATCAAGAATGGCGTCTGTCCATTGTTGATTTGATAAATACCAATGAATGGTTTTCACAATGCCTTCTTCAAAACGATGCTTGGGTTCCCACTGTAATTCGCGTCTAATTTTGGTATTATCAATGGCGTAGCGTTTGTCGTGCCCCAGACGGTCTTTTACAAAGGTGATTAGTGGTAAAGAAGCGCCCTCGGGCCTGCCAAGTGCCTTGTCAGTTTCCCTAATCAAAACTTTTACCAAATCAATGTTTTTCCTTTCGTTGAGCCCTCCAATATTATAGGTTTCGCCAACCTTTCCGTGTTCTAAAATCGTTTTTATGGCATGGGCATGGTCTTCCACATAAAGCCAATCACGGGTGTAGTTACCATCGCCATATATAGGAATTGGTGTTTGGTTTTTTATAGCATCTATACACACCGGAATAAACTTTTCCGGGAACTGGTTTGGGCCATAATTGTTAGAGCAATTAGAAATCACATTCGGAATTCCGTAAGTCTCGCCATAAGCACGGACAAAATGATCGGAGCTTGCTTTAGAGGCGGAATATGGTGAATTGGGCTGATAGGGTGTGCTTTCTGTAAAAAGTCCCGTTTCACCAAGTGTTCCATAGACTTCGTCCGTGCTGATGTGGTAAAACATTTTACCCGGGCTGTCCCTGAAACATTGCAATAAATTAAGTGTGCCCATAATGTTGGTTTTTGCAAACACAAGGGGGGCTTCAATTGAGCGGTCTACATGTGACTCGGCGGCCAAATGAACAACGTAGTCAAATGCGTGTTTGACAAATAGCCTTCTTAGAAACTCGTTATCCGAAATATCGCCCTTAATAAAGGTGTAATTTTCCTTGTCTGCTATTTCGGAAAGGTTGTTTAAATTCCCTGCATAGGTGAGCTTGTCAAGATTAAATACACAATATGAGCTATCCGACACAAAAAGCTTAACTACATGCGAGCCAATAAACCCAGCGCCGCCTGTAATGAGAATTTTCATGCGTTTTAACTTTTGCTTTTTAAGAAGGTGTCTAGGCGCAGTGTTAAATAAAATAACGACAATAATATTAAGGTCAAAGCAATGCCTTGTATCTTCTTGTTTTTCCAAATGGAATCGTCAAGATAACCTACTTTTGGAAATGCGGACACTACATCAATCACGTGCTGCGCCTTTAATTTGGCTAGGCGTATTTCTTCTAATTCTTCTGAAAGTGTAATTTTTCTGTTAAGCAGTGCTATTTCTGCGTTGTCCTCAGATGACTCTGACATATATAAATTAGTTCCGTTTGAAAAAGCCTTGTTGGCCTCAACAATTCTTACCTCTTCAAACAGCGACAATAAAGAGTCGGTTTGCACAATAGATATTTGTGTAATGGAGTCCATTAGCTCTAAGTTGGAGAGTTGGGTGGCTTGTTGGTCTCTAAAATATGCTACATCGGAAACAGATCCAATCAGCGGAGGCAGCAAGCTTGGAAAAATATCTTGTTCTGTTGATTCAATTTTTAGCAAATGTATCTTCCTTTCAAAATCATCTATTTGTTTGACGTATTGATTATAAGACATTTCTGTGGCTACCAAGGAATCTAGTCCCATTGTATAATCGTTATATTCCTTTAACAAGCTTGTTTTGGTCACAAAAGGGTTTATTTCAAGCGATTGAAGCGCTGCTGCTTCAGACAACGAAATCTCAAAAAAAGATGCCAACTGAACAGAGTCTTTTTGAGCAGCAAGATCATTTAGGTATTCTATGTTGCTATACAGCTGTCGTGCGCTATCAAAGTGCGGCTCAACTGTAGCTGTGGCAATATATTTTACTGGTAATATGTTTTCTAAAAAAATGCCGCCGATAAGACCTGTAATACTGGCCAAGGCAAAATACGCAATGCGTTGCCGCACAAAAATAGCGAGGGCTATAAGGGCTTTAAGCACAAATTGTAGAGCGGAGCCAATGGCATGAAACAACCTAGAGATGCCTCTGCCTATGGAATTAAACAGAACGCCTAAATCAATTTCCTCGCTTTCATTTGTGTTTTTGGGTTTAGATGAGCTCATATTTTTGTTTGTTTATGTCTACTCTGCGCAAATGCAGAACGGAAATTTTGTGATTTTATTTTATTAAAACTGTTTGCTTAGTGCATTGGCTATTTTTCTATCATTTGTCAGCCGGGGTGTTTTGTTCTGCCCTCCCAGTTTTCCAATGTTCTTCATATACTGTTCAAAAGCACCTGTAGGCAAAGGCCTGATAATCAGCGGCCGTAAAACACCCCCGGTAATTAAATCATCATAATACGTGTTTTGCTTGCGCATAGACAAGTCCAGTGTTTTTGCAAATGTAGACAATTCTGCTGGTGTGCTATCAAAAGCAACCCACCATTCGTGGTGTGGCAATCCTTCAGAAGGGGTTATTTGTGGTGCAACAGTAAACTCTGTTACACGAGCATCGTGTAGCTGTAATGCCTCCTCCATGGCTTGCTCCACCTCTTTTCCAATCACATGTTCGCCAAAAGCTGAAATGAAATGCTTTATTCTTCCGGAAACTATTACACGATACGGCTTGAGGTTGACAAATTCAACTGTGTCCCCAATATTATATCCCCATAAGCCAGCAGAAGTGTTGAGTATAATGGCGTAATTAACGCCTTTTTTAACATCCGCCAGTGAAATTCGCGGTGGGTTTTCTTCGTATATTCTATCCGCCTCTACAAACTCATAGAAAATCCCGGCGTCTAGCTGAAGTAACATGCCCTTCTGGTCTGGGTGGTCTTGAAATGCAATAAAACCTTCAGAGGCTGGATATAACTCTATACTGTCTACTTTCTTCCCTATCAGCTCTTCTAAAACCAATCTGTAAGGCGCATAGTTTACGCCGCCATATACAAAGAGTGTGAAGTTTGGAAAAATATCTTTTATTGGTTTTTTACTTTTGGCGCTGAGTCGCTCAAAATACATCTTTACCCATGGTGGTATCCCGCTAATTAAGCGCATGTCTTGATTGTGAGTTTCTTCTACTATGGCATCAACCTTCTGCTCCCAGTCATCAATGCAGTTTGTTTGCCAAGAGGGCATTCGGTTTTTTTGTAAATATGAAGGAATATAGTGTGCCACTATTCCCGACAAACGGCCTGTATCAATGCCGTTGGTTTTGGATAAAATTGGACTCCCCTGTAAAAAAATCATTTTCCCGCTAACAAAAGAAGCATTTCCAGAGTGGTGAATATAATGAAGTAATGCGTTTTGAGCTGATTTTATATGCATTGGCATCGATTCTTTTGAGATTGGAATATATTTTACCCCAGATGTGGTTCCTGATGTTTTAGAGAAATACCTCGGTTTGCCAGGCCACAAGATATCTGCTTGGCCAGCAACAACCTTATCAACATAGGGGCGTAAACCCTCATAATCTCGGATTGGCACATGCTTTCTAAAATCTTCGTAATTGTTTATTTGAGAAAATTGGTGGTCTTGGCCAAAAGCGGTGTTTTTAGCTTTTTCTAACAACTTTCTAAAGACCTTATCTTGAGTAGCTATTGGGTTTTGTACCCATTTGTTAGTGCTGTTGACTGCGCGCTTGGCCCATCTTTTTGCGAAAAGCTGTTTGATGCTCATTATTCGAAATCTATAAACTCTTCAGGGTTCAAAGCATAACCATCGCTCCAAAGCTCAAAATGTAAGTGTGGCCCAGTTGTCATGGTACCTGTATTACCTGCAACAGCAATAACTTGGCCTGGTTCAACGGCATCTCCTTGACGAACGTTAAGTGATGCGTTGTGCTTGTAAACCGAAATGATATTAAATGGGTGGTCAATGATAACAACATAGCCTGTTTCGATTGTCCAGCTAGCGAAAATCACATTGCCCTCTGCCGCCGATTTAACTGGTGTGTTCAGAGGCACTACAACGTCTACAGCATAGTGCGCTAGCGATGAGTCAAACTCCTGACTAATGGTGCCTGAAACAGGCGGGAAAAGGACAAAAGGAATGGTTTGACCAGCAGCCGCCGATAAATTATACTTGTCATCTTGGGCAACCTCTGCGCGAAGCAAAGAGTCTGCTGATGAGGTTGAGAAGCCAACTGCGTCGTCAAATTGGATTGTGTCTAACTGCTCCTGGGTTTCCAGCTCTTCAAGATCCAAATCTCCTCTAAGTACTTTATTAACAGATAAAATATAACGTTGGCTTCTTAATAAAGCCAGCTGAAGCGAATCCAGGCGGTAGTTATTACGAATTGCTTGGCGCCTTATTTCAGAAGAATCATAGCCTGGTATGTATTCCTTTAATGGGGTACGTGAAATAACTATAAAGGTAGTGGCAATAAGCAATACAATGATAATACTAACGGTAAGGAAAACATTTAATCGGCTAAGCTTGTAGGAGAAGCGCTCTTCAAATGTTTCTTCATTTAGAATAACAAAACGGTACTTGGCAAGCCACCGCTGCCAAAATCCCGGTTTTGTGTTTTTACTGTTGTCCATATCTGTGCAAATATAACTAGTTGTTTGATAGCTTATGCTGACTTCTGCTAAGTCCGTTTTCTTTGTTACATTTGTAAAAAATCAATAGTATGATACTTGCTATTAGTCCTATTCAAATTCTTGTTATTGCGCTTGTTGTGCTCCTTCTGTTTGGTGGAAGAAAAATTCCCGAGCTTATGAAAGGTCTTGGAACTGGAATAAAGGAATTTAAAAACGCCACCAAAGAAGAAGAGAAAAAAGATGCGTCTAAAGAGGATTAGTCCTTTTTTTGTTGTTGCATTGACTGCATAATTGCCTCTGTTTCAAATACATAGTCTCTTTTGGCAACAGAAGGTGCAAAAACAAAACCTTCCATAACTAGGTATCGGTTGTTGTTTTTATCATTCAATAAAAACTGTAGAAAAGGCCCTGCCATAAAATCTCCTTTTACCTCCCAAGTACCCCTTGTCTCTATTGCTCGTATGCCATCAATGCTGGTCTCATAAACATAGGGCTCGTATGCTGCTTCAGTGATGAGATGCGTCTTCGCTAACCGCCCCGGGATAAAAGCATGACCAACAGAGTCACGAATACGAATTATATCCGCTAGCGGTTCTTCAAAATCAAGCTTTGTTGTTGTTGGTAGCTCATATACAATTAGGTTTACATGGCCTTTCCGAATTTCCCGCTGAAACCAAACAGTGCTGTTTTCTTCCTTAAATACTTTGTATGCTGACGGAATCGTAAGATCTATTCCAAACTTATCCTTAAGGGCACTTTGATTTAATGTTGATTTGAGTGTGCGCCTTTGACGTTCTGCAAGCTCTCCTTTTTTAAAAGACTTAATAATCCCAGAAGATTGAGACAATACCATTTCTACGAGCGTCGGCGTGTCGGGCGCACTCAATACCGCCATTTGCTGGGGGGTTGCATATCTGTTTTTGTCTGTTCTTATGACAACTTCTTCACCAAAACCAACCCATAAAATCATTCGGCTCAATCTTGTAAAGCCTGTGAAAACTTCAGGGGGTATCTGCTTTAAATCATAAAGAGGCTCTTTTTGCGGTAGACCTTCGGCTGGAAAAGCAAAAGCTGCGCGTACCGCATCGCCAACTTCTGTTTCCCATAACAAATCAGGCATAACTACAGAAATAGTATTGATGTTTCCGTTGGAAGATTTTATTATAGGTGTTGATGGGCGGCTTTGACAACCCAAAACAACAAATAATAAAAATAGAATACGTGTGTTCATGAAAGCGTATCCACAATAATTACGCCAACATAGCGGCAATTCCAGGCAGTGTTTTCCCTTCTAGGCTTTCTAACATGGCCCCTCCACCAGTGGAAACGTAACTAACCTCGTTTTCAAGTTTAAATTGCTTCACTGCTGCAACCGAGTCTCCTCCACCAACAAGTGAAAAGGCTCCTGTTTTGGTTTGTTCCACGATGCTAGCTCCCAAAGCTAGAGTTCCTTTGGAAAAGTTTTCAAACTCAAAAACACCCAAAGGGCCATTCCACAAAATGGTTTTGGATTGTTTTACAACAGCGTCAAATTGAGCTTCTGAAAGTGGGCCGGTGTCCATGCCTTCCCAGTCGCTAGGAATTTCATCAATAGGAAATACTTGCTGAGGAGTGTCGTTTGAAAAGTCTTGGCCCGCACGTACATCCACTGGCAAGTGTACTTGCACCCCTTTTCTTTTTGCTTGTTCAAGAATAGAAAGGGCTAGTGGCATCTTGTCATCTTCACATATAGATTTCCCAATTTTGCCTCCCTGGGCTTTAATAAAGGTAAAGGCCATGCCTCCTCCAATAATAAGGAGATCAACCTTTGAAAGTATGTTTTCGATTATGGTGATTTTAGAAGACACCTTTGCTCCGCCCAAAATGGCCAAGACTGGCTTTTCGCCAGACTTCATTACTTTGTCAATAGCCGTTATTTCTCCTGCCAGCAAATGGCCAAAGCACTTCTTATTTGGGAAAAACTGGGCAACTATTGTTGTTGAAGCATGTGCGCGGTGCGCGGTGCCAAATGCATCATTTACATACACTGTTCCCAATTTAGACAGGGCTTCTGAAAATGCCTTATCGCCTTTGGTTTCCTCTTCATGAAATCGCAGGTTCTCAATTATCATTACCGTGCCTTGTTCCAATGCTGACGCTTGAGCAGTGGCCTTTGGGCCAACAGTTTCATCA
>CAXHBH010000025.1:0-21307 GCA_964014735.1 uncultured Flavobacteriaceae bacterium
GTCTCGTGGGCTCGGAGATGTGTATAAGAGACAGTTGCTAAATTTTTAATAATTATTTTTTTACTCAAAAATTTTTTTATTAGGATTAAAAATTATTGAATCAGTATTTTTTTGAATAATGTTTTTGAATTTGTTTCTATACCCAAGACATAAAGGCCACTTTGAATATTAGAAACATCAAAAATCGCACTATTTAATGAAAAACTATTTCTCGTTTTCCTTGCGATTTCTCTACCGCTCAAATCAAAAATAATAAGTGTTTTAAAAGATAAAGTATTGTCCAAAGCACTAATCGTGAAACTATCCTTTGCTGGTAATGGGGCCACCAAAAAGCTATTAACCCTAGCAAACTGATCCAACTCCTGTTCAGATTTTGTGAAAAAACCAGGCCCTGAAACTATTAAAGTCCCTTTTTGTGTGGTGTTTTCAAATTCGCCATCTTGGTTAATACGACTTAAATTACCCTTGTGGGAAATTGTGATTTTATAGCGCCCGCCTATCTCATTCGATACAACAACTTTTTCTAAATTGTCTCTATCGTTGTCTCCCAAAACAGCTACTGCCTGTTGCGCGTCAGTAGGAAGTTTCCATGGTAAATAGGTTGTATTTTCTTGTGTTATGCGGAGGTCGAGATCGTTTATGAGCGTATTGGTTGCGTAGAAAGCGCCTGGTGGATCATACCAACTAACTGTTGCCGTCAATAATTCTCCAACAGCCGTTGTTTGAAAATATATGTTTTCTGTTTCCCCTTGATCGAGTTCAAAATTGTGAATGGTCAAGATTTCTTTCTCATCTTTCTTAATGAGCATTGCCGCTTTTTCCAAACTAATGGCGCCATAGCCTGTTTTTACATCTGGACCTGTTATATCTTGACCATTCCACTCAGTAATATCATCGGCAGTGTGGCAAAGCAATGCTTTTATGGCTGCACCATCCATATATGTTTCAAAAATTCTTTTGTGCAGCTGCTGTAGCAAGGCCACACCTCCCGCAACGGCAGGTGATGCAAACGAAGTGCCACTACTAGAACGGTATAAATCTGTTGCTGCAGGATTATTTCCTGACCAAGAAGCCACCCCTAGGTTTTCACCCGGGCCGCAAACTTCTGGTTTAATGCGAAAATCGTTTGTGGGCCCCGCACTGCTAAATTCAGTTGCGCCTTTGTTTGATCCGATGTCATCCATTGAAAAACTCCCAACAGTCAATACGTTTTTTGCTGAAGTAGATCCAGTTAGTTGATCTAAGCCAAATACTTGCTGCTCGGGATATGACTCGCGTCCATCGTTACCGGCAGCCAACACGTGTAAATAATTAGGATAGATGTAAGATATTTCATCTAATAAAGCACTCCAGTCGCTGTAATCACCAATATATTCACTTGGGATGGGTTCATTATTTTCATCTGTTAGTGGATAACCATAAGAGTGGTTCGATATAATGAAATCTGAATTTACATTAAGTTGTAGTTGCTCAAAAATTTCAAAAACGTCATTATCCCAATCGTAACTATATACCTCGTCTAGCCCAGGGGCAATGCCAGTCATTTCGTAGCTGTCCTGGTGAAACAGTCCTTTGGCCACCACTATCGAAGCCACTGAAGTTGGATGACTACTCCAAATATCTTCAGTTGCTGCGTCTGAAATTTCAATATTAACACTAGGACCAGAATAATTATGACCACCAGTAAATTCGTCATGTGCTGCAAAAATATGACCACCATCCCAAATCCCCATTTTAATGCCATCACCGTCTAGGTTATAGCCTGTACTTCCAGTGGTTCCCACAACATCTGCTTTGATGGCTTTTCGGTGTGAGCGTCCGTGATAGGTTTCGTAGTAAAGGGGTTTACCGCTTGGCGAAATACCATTGGGTCTGATGAAGTTTCCGACTTTGTCTTTTTTTAGTCTGGGGTCTTTGACCTTGATAAGGCTGTCAATGATGCGGTTTTGCGCCGCCATCCTACGTTGAATACGCTCCTTTAGTGCCTGCTTTTGTAGGGCCTTGTCATCTTGCGCTTTTGTTTTGTTATTTACTGATGTAGATGTAACACAAGACACCACTAGTAACAAAGCAATTAGCAGCAAGATTTTCTTTTTCATGTGGACAATTTAACAAAAACCCCGCCAAAGTGCGTGATTGTAATTTTATTAGACGATATTAAATTAGAAAGTTTAATGGGTAATCAAGTACCTATGGCGACTTTTTGGTTAGCTATTCGGTCTAGCTTTCCCGCAGCGGTGTACTTAAAAGCAGCAATACAAATGACTGCTTTTGGAATATGGTATTTGTTTGTACCCAAATGTTGCTGGGCAATTGCCATAATTGCTGCTTTTTTAGAAGGGGGGGCTTCTGTAAGTAGCACCAGTTTTTCACCTAATTCTTCATCCGGCATTGTTGTAAAAAAGAAAGGAAATTTCATGTAGGGTGCTAAGATTTCTTCTAACGCTTCTGGAAAAATCTTCATTCCTCCAGAATTGATTACCCAATCGCGTCTGCCCAATAGCTTAAAAGTATCATCGTCCTCAAGACTTACTATGTCTTGCGTAACAATAGGAGACAGCGGTAAATAAGGTACTTCAATGACCAAACAACCGTTTTCATCCGTCGAAAAACCAATTCCTGGCATTGCTTTGAAAGGTTTATTTGCATCTTTTATAGTCCTCGTAGCCACATGCGTCACCGTTTCTGTCATCCCATAGGTCTCAATACAGTGACTATGTGTTTTTCCAATACGTTTGCGAAGCTCAGTGGGTATGGGTGCTCCGCCAATTAATACGGTATTAAACTTTCCCAATAAATCAAAAGAGGCATTTGCCTGTAGGGGAACCAAAGCAGCAAAAGCGTAATTTTTTTCAATGTGTAATTTGGTTTTTGGAGGTATGATGTCCAAGTCTAATCCCAAAACCAAAGCGCGCACTAGCATCATTTTTCCTGCGATATACCGAACGGGTAAGCACAATAATGCTGAATCACCCTCCGATAATTTAAAAAAGGCTGCAGTTCGAACAGCTGAGGCATACATGGCCGTTTTTGGCAGCTGGATTTCTTTGGGTTTTCCTGTTGAACCTGAAGTATGCAACGCAATATGTTCATCATCGCTAAACCAATCCATAATAAACTTCCCTACTGCTTGTTCTTCTACGTCAGAAGAGGTGACCCATATTTGAGCATGCTTACACAAGCTATCTTGACTATATGCCTTTCCATTAAGTCGAAATGAAGAATTAATCAACATCTTACTCTATATGTTTTGTATCCCAACTAAGTTTGTTATTGTATTGTAAAATACCCATGCCAACAACCAAAGGGCTTTCAATATTGTTTGTGAACAATCCGCTTGTCCCAAGTCCTTGTGGCATGGAAGTGTTTAGTGTGGTTGTCCATTGCGCAATTGCATTTAGACCTATATTACTTTCAAGTGCACTGGTAATCCACCAACCTATATTGCGCGCTTTAGCCAGTGTTATCCACTCTTGAGCTGCAGCAAAACCGCCCAATAGGCTTGGTTTTAAAATAATGTATTGTGGCTGTATTTCATCGAGCATTGCCGCTTTATCAGCTTTATTCAATACTCCAATTAGTTCTTCGTCAAGAGCAATGGGTATGGGAGTTTGTGCACATAACTTTTTTAGGAATTTGAACTGACCAGCAGCTATGGGTTGCTCTATGCTGTGTAATTCATATTTTGAAAGCCTTTCTAGTTTCTCCAATGCTTCTTCAGTTTTAAATGCGCCGTTGGCATCCACCCGCAAGGTGACTACCGATGACGAATAACGTGCTCTTATTTCTTCCAACAGCTGGCATTCTAAGTTAAAATCTAAAGCGCCAATTTTGAGCTTGATACAGTCATATCCTTCATAAATTTTATCAAAAACCTGCTGACGCATAAAATCAATACTCCCCATCCACACTAAACCATTTATTGAAATGGATTGCGTTCCTTTACTAAAAGGGGTGTCAAATAAATGAAATGGCTCATCAGCACCAAAAGATTTTAAAGCCATTTCAACACCCATCCTTATGGCAGGATAATCAGCACAAAGTGAAGTAACATCAGCACCATCTTCCAAAGCCCTGCAAACCCTTTTTAATTGATCTTCAAAATCGGGAACATCGTCAAAACTTAATCCACGGAGCAAACCACATTCACCAATGCCATATTTTACTCCATCACTTATCTTAATAAAGAAAGTCTCTTTTTTCCTAAGAACCCCTCTTGAAGTTCCGCTAGCTTGCTTAAAATTTAGTATGTATTTGTTGTAGCTTACTTTCATCAAATGGCGATTTGTGTAAACAATAACAAAATACTTGTGCCAAACGTCGTAAGGGCTAATGGCTTGAGAAGTCCATCAAAATCTTTATGCGATTTAAGTTTAAGTGTCCAAACCAATTGTAATAGCAATGGAATAACTGCAAGTAAAGGAATATATCCCACACAACCTTTGTGATTGTACAAAACTCCAAACGACAAGGCTGTTATACTACCTAGTACCAGTATTGTATGATATATTTTTGCGCCTTTTAGCCCCAAAAGTGCGGCTATAGTTTTTTTACCAACTGCAATGTCATTTTGCATATCTCGCATATTATTTAAGTTCAAAACTGCCGTACTCAACCCCCCTATTGCAGTGGCAAAACACCATAAAATATTGTTTAATTGTTTCGTTTGTAAAAAATATGATCCACCAACAGCCAATAGCCCAAAAAAAGTAAATACAAACACATCACCCATTGCATAATATCCGTATGCTCCTTTACCAGCAGTATATTTATAAGCAGCAAAAATGGCAGCTACTGCCAATGCTAAAAACACCAAGCTGCTTTTTAATTCACTTACTTCAAAGGAGATTAAAATGGTGACTGTAGCCAATATAAATCCGATAACAGCTGTAATTAGGACTCCCCTAAAAAGGGATTTTTCCGACAACAAGTTCTGTTGTAAAACACGCTTGGGCCCAATACGCTCTTGATTATCAGTTCCTTTTAGACCGTCGCCATAGTCATTGGCAAAATTAGAAAGTATCTGAAAGACAATAGCCGTGAGCAGGCTGCCACCAAAAACATATGGGCAAAAACCATCATTTTGGATAGCTAAAGCATTGCCCACAACAATCCCCGCTATCGACAATGGCAATGTACGCAGTCGTGCTGCAGCTACCCAAACCATGAACAAGGATTTTTTTGACACTATGGGAACTTAGGATATTGCTTAAAGTTAGGTGCTCTTTTTTCCAAAAAGGCATTTTTACCTTCTTGAGCTTCATCCATTAAGTAATACATTAGCGTAGCATCACCCGCAAGTTGCATTAGGCCGTGCTGACCGTCCAGCTCAGCATTCATACATCGTTTGATCATGCGCAACGCTAGTGGGCTGCGTTGTTGCATAATTTTGCACCAATCCACTACGGTGTCTTCAAGTTTATTTAAGGGAACAACCTTGTTTACCAATCCCATATCTAGTGCTTCTTGTGCTGAGTATTGCTGACATAAAAACCAAATTTCACGTGCTTTTTTCTGACCTACATGACGTGCCAGATAGGACGAACCAAACCCGCCATCAAAGCTACCTACTTTAGGACCGGTTTGTCCAAAAATTGCATTTTCACTTGCAATGGTTAAATCACAAACCACATGCAATACATGTCCACCACCAATGGAATAGCCATTTACCATGGCAACCACAGGTTTGGGGATTTCGCGAATTTTTTTGTGTAAGTCCAAAACATTTAGTCGTGGAACACCGTCTTCCCCTACGTATCCGCCAACACCTTTTACATTTTGATCACCACCACTGCAAAATGCTTTGTCTCCAGCCCCAGTAAATACAACCATATCGATGTCTTCGCGCTCGCGGCATATATCCATAGCCTCTAACATTTGATTGTTTGTCTCTGGTCTAAATGCGTTATAAACGCTTTCTCTATCAATGGTGATTTTAGCAATTCCTTCAAAAAACTCGAAACGGATGTCGCTATAGGCTTTTATGGTTTCCCATGTTCTCATAATTGTCAATTTAATTCGTTTTTTACCATGGCCTTAAAGTAATCTAAAAGTACCAAATTGTTTATTTTTCGGGGTGTAAAAATTTCTAAAATTTTAGGTTTTGTACTAGGCTTAAAAAATGACTTCAACGCTTGTTTCAATCCCCAATTTGTCTGAACACGTTTATAGCCCAGTCCAAAGCTTTTGGCCACATTCCGAGCACTGCGATTGTGGATGGTTTCAAAATAGGTGTCATATTTGGGTGTGTCTTTCTCTCCAGGAAGTATTCTGAAAATTCCACCTCCTTGATTGTTGATTACAATAATACGTGCATCATTAGGAATATAACTATTCCATAAACCATTTATGTCGTAAAAAAAGCTTAAATCACCTGTAATCAAAACTGTTTGTTTGGTGTTGATTTGGGCTGCCCCAATAGCGGTTGCTGTACTCCCATCTATCCCTGCGGTTCCTCTATTACAGTATACTTCAGTTCCTGTGGGTAAGTCGAACAGTTGTAAATAGCGAACAGCTGAACTATTTGCGACTTGTAAATGTGTATTTTGGGGTAGGGCGGTAGTTATCATGTTAAAAACCCGTAAGTCTGAAAAAGGCACTTTTTTTAAATAACCGGCAGCCGTTTCTGAATATCTGTTATATTGAGACAGTACATTTGATTGATAATTGCTCTTGTTTCCCATGTCCAAGCTACTTAAAGTTGAAGCAGCTGGGGCATCAATGTGTTGTGTTAAATAAAAAAAGGTATCATTTGCAGTAGTTGTTCCCAAATGAAAGTGATTTTTTGCTTTGTGCTCACGCAGGTAAAACTTGATTTTCTTTGAAACCACCATTCCACCAATAGTTATTAGTATGTCGGGTTGTAAATCTGCTTGGTTTTGGGTTTCTATTTCAAGGGGTGCCATAAGACAGTCTATAGCACCTATGGCTTTTGGATGTGAAAAGTTAGAAGTATTTTCAGTAAGCACTACCACACTTGGGTCTTCAAGCAATACCGATAAGACAGACGATAACGCTGCATCTGGATTTGACACACCTACTAAAATCATTTTTCTTTTTGCTTTGCTCCAAAGAGATTGTAGTTTAGAGATATCATTTTTCTTATTGATAGCAGCTTGCTTAAAACGCATAGGGAGCGGAATGGGTGTTATGGTCATCCCATACAAGGGTTCTTCCATGGGGATGTTTAGATGTACAGGTCCTTTCTTGTGGTTTGCTAATTCAAACACACGCTGTAATTCTTTGATGTTTTTTGCTTGATGTTTTTCTTGCAGGCCAGCTACTTCTTTTTTGGTGGGGGTTTTTTTAAAAAAAGTTTGTTTATTACTTTTTAGTAGTGTCTCAGTAGCATGCGAAACATCAGGCAACAAAACAGCAGAGCCTAGAAGATGAGGTCCAAAGACACCTTCTTGCTGTATGGTTTGTCCATCCCCAATACCAATTCGGTGTGGCATTCGATCTGCTGAAAGGATTACCAGTGGTATACTGCTATAATAGGCTTCTGCCACGGCAGGGTAGTAATTTAATAGAGCCGATCCTGATGTACATACGATTGCCACGGGCCTATCAAGCTGTTGTGCCATCCCTAACGCAAAAAAAGCAGCTGCACGCTCGTCAACTATACTATATGTCTTGAAAAATGGATTTTCAGTAAAGCCATTTGTGAGGGGCGCATTGCGCGAGCCAGCAGAGATAACAACGTGCTTAATACTGTATTGCTCACAGTAAAATACGACTGCTTGTGGAAGTGGAATTTCTGTGTAGCGCAAATGCTGTATTTTTGAATTGGGTTTCATAGCCATGCAAAAGTACAAAACAGCACTTGAGTGTGCTAACGGCTATCAATTATATGACATTGAGAAGTGTTTCGGCCTTGCGCTGGCTTTCTTCCCACTCAGATGCAATGTTGCTTTCTGCCGTTATGCCACCACCAACATATATTGTAAGTTGTGTTTTTTCTATTATTGCACAACGCAAGTTGACATATATATTTGCGGCTCCTTTAATTATAGGACCTAAAAACCCTGCATAATAATTGCGTTGATGTGTCTCAAAGGTATTAATAAACTCCAGGCTTTTATTGACCGGTACACCAGAAACAGCTGGAGTGGGGTGTAGCAATTGAACGAGATCTAACAGCGAAGCTTCATTGATATCAAATTCAAAATCAGCGCAAAGGTGTAACAGATTTCCAGCCCTCTTGGTATAGGCAGCAGATGGGTTGATATTGTCTTTTGGGTATAAAACATTTAGTTGCCGCTTAATAAAATCTGTGACCATTTGTTGTTCTTCAATTTCCTTGGAAGACCATTTTGGAGGATTGTTTTCATTATACGTTAATGTTCCAGCTAACGCCATGGTTTTACATTTTTCGGCTTCTAAATTTAGTAATGTTTCGGGAGTTGCGCCCATCCATGTGCCAGTTTGTGGATGTGACCAATAATATACCATAGCATTGGGATATGCATCAACTAGCCGAATAAATGATTCCGCTATATTTTGTTTGAACTCTTGCTTGTGGAGCCTTGACACGACTACTTTTTTAATTTCTCCCTCCCTTATTTTGTCTATCGCATTTGATACTAAGTTATTGTAGTATGTTTTTTGAGCAGATGTATTTGTTGCAGCTTGTGTATTATCTCTAGCTTTTGGGGTAGGGATTTCAACTTGAAAGACCCTGTGATTGGGTATGTACGAAAATCGGTTTGTACGATTAAATGGGGCAAACACAAAGCCTTCTTCCGTTAGTGTTGAGGTTCTGTAATGAGTGTTATTATTCTGCTGTATAATTTGAAGTGTTTCGGCATTGGGTAAACGATATAGCACGAAAGGACGTTTTACATCATTTAATTTTTTCGCAAAAAGGTCGTAAAAGTTGTTTTCGATTTTCATTTTATCAAACGCAAAATTACACACAGTAAATAGAATTCTAGTACTTAAGTCTAAACATTCTGTTTTTTTTATTCTAACATTCCTCCTTTTGAATCGCTGTTTAAAGAAGAAATAAAAACAGCTAAAAATTTATTTGAAAGCGACGAAAATTATACTACATTTGCAGCCCTTTAAATAAAGGATTAAAGTAAGTTTAAAGTATGCCAACCATATCGCAACTAGTTCGGAAAGGTCGTAAGGATCTTACAAAAAAGAGTAAATCCGCAGCTTTGGATTCATGTCCACAGCGAAGAGGCGTGTGTACCCGTGTGTACACCACCACACCTAAAAAACCAAATTCCGCTATGCGGAAGGTGGCAAGGGTGCGCCTGACCAATGGGAATGAGGTTAATGCCTATATCCCGGGTGAAGGACACAACCTGCAAGAGCACTCAATAGTGCTTGTTCGCGGAGGTCGTGTAAAAGATTTACCTGGTGTTCGCTACCATATTGTACGCGGAGCACTTGATACCGCTGGTGTAGAAGGCCGCTTACAGCGTCGTTCCAAATATGGTGCTAAACGGCCAAAAAAATAGTTTAGACCTGATATGAAAACATGACGTTCAAGCTTGCTTGAACCACTCAAAACCATGATATGAGAAAAAGAAAGGCGAAAAAACGCCCGTTACTACCCGACCCGCGATTTAATGACCAACTGGTCACGCGTTTTGTCAACAACATGATGTGGAACGGGAAAAAATCTGTAGCATTCAAAATATTTTACGATGCCATTGATATCGTAGATTCAAAAAAACAAGACGATGAAAAAGACGCACTACAACACTGGAAAGATGCATTGTCTAACGTTATGCCCCACGTTGAGGTTCGTAGCCGTCGTGTAGGAGGTGCCACTTTCCAAATTCCAATGCAGATACGTCCAGACAGAAAAATATCAATGGCAATGAAGTGGTTGATTAGCTATGCTCGTAAACGCAATGAAAAATCTATGGCACAAAAATTAGCTGCCGAGATTCTAGCTGCTGAAAAAGAAGAAGGTGCTGCTGTTAAGAAACGCACAGACACTCACAAAATGGCAGAAGCAAATAAAGCATTTTCTCATTTTAGATTTTAACAAACAGTATCATATTAAATTATGGCAAGAGATTTAAAATATACACGTAATATTGGGATTGCAGCGCACATTGACGCTGGAAAGACCACTACCACCGAGCGTATTTTATACTATACTGG
This sequence comes from uncultured Flavobacteriaceae bacterium, assembly GCA_964014735.1. GTDB lineage: Bacteria > Bacteroidota > Bacteroidia > Flavobacteriales > Flavobacteriaceae > UBA7446. The sequence continues at coordinate 10,123 of CAXHBH010000025.1, forward strand.
TGTTAGCCACAAAATTGGGGAGGTGCATGATGGTGCCGCTACAATGGACTGGATGGAACAAGAGCAAGAGCGTGGTATTACCATCACTTCTGCAGCAACTACTTGTGAGTGGACATTTCCTACAGATCAAGGTAAGGCTGCTGATGGTGCCAAGCCTTATCATTTTAATATTATTGACACGCCTGGTCACGTTGACTTTACCGTTGAGGTAAACCGTTCTTTACGAGTATTAGATGGATTGGTGTTTTTGTTTTCTGCTGTTGATGGTGTCGAGCCTCAATCTGAAACCAACTGGCGTTTGGCTGATAATTACAAAGTGCCTCGCATGGGCTTTGTGAACAAGATGGACCGCCAAGGATCAAATTTCTTGAATGTCTGTAATCAAGTTCGAGAGATGCTAAAATCAAATGCTGTCCCTATTGTACTTCCTATTGGTGACGAAGATAACTTTAGAGGATGTGTAGACCTAGTTAAAAATCGTGCAATAATCTGGCATGAGGAAAACATGGGTGCAACTTTTGATGTTGTAGATATTCCTGAGGAAATGAAGCAAGACGTTGAAAAATTCCGTGGTGAGCTTATCGAAGCTGTTGCAGAATATGACGACAACCTTTTGGAAAAATATTTTGAAGACCCTGATAGTATTTCTGAAGACGAAGTGCACAATGCACTACGCGCAGCTACACAAGATATGAGTATTATTCCCATGATTTGTGGTTCTGCCTTTAAAAATAAGGGTGTTCAGTTTTTGTTAGATGCCGTTTGTCGTTACCTACCTTCACCGGAAGATAAAGAGGCAATTATAGGAACTGATCCTGATACTGGAGATCAAATATCACGTAAGCCTTCTGTGAATGACCCATTTTCAGCCTTGGCCTTTAAAATTTCTACCGATCCTTTTGTTGGTCGTTTAGCATTTTTCCGTGCTTATTCAGGCCGCTTGGATGCGGGTTCTTATGTTTTGAACAACCGTTCAGGTAACAAAGAACGAATTTCTCGTATTTATCAGATGCATGCCAACAAGCAAAATTCGATCGATTACATTGAAGCTGGTGATATTGGTGCAGCTGTTGGATTTAAAGACATAAAAACAGGCGATACGCTCTCTGTTGAAAAGTCTCCTATTGTTTTGGAAAGCATGGATTTTCCCGATCCCGTAATTGGTATTGCGGTAGAGCCAAAAACTAAGGCAGATGTGGATAAATTAGGTATGGCACTAGCCAAACTTGCGGAGGAAGACCCTACTTTCCAAGTAAAAACGGACGAGGCTTCAGGCCAGACCATTATTTCTGGAATGGGTGAGCTTCATCTTGACATCATTGTTGATCGATTAAGACGCGAGTTCAAGGTTGATGTTAACCAAGGGCAACCACAGGTTGAATACAAAGAAGCCATTACAGCTACTACAGATCACCGCGAAGTGTACAAAAAACAGTCTGGTGGTCGTGGTAAGTTTGCTGATATTGTATTTACACTTGAACCTGCAGAGGAAGGTAAATCGGGTCTTGAGTTTATAAATAAGATAAAAGGAGGTAATGTTCCTAAGGAATACATTCCATCCGTAGAAAAAGGATTCAAGCAAGCCATGTCAAATGGTCCATTGGCTGGATTTGAAGTAGACGCCATCAAAGTTACGCTTAAAGACGGATCTTTCCACCCTGTGGATTCAGATTCATTGTCCTTTGAGTTAGCTGCAAAAATTGGTTACAAAGAAGCTGCGAAGTCTGCTGGCGCCGTTATTATGGAGCCCATTATGAAATTGGAGGTACTAACTCCAGAAGAAAATATGGGTGATATTGTAGGTGATCTTAACCGTCGTCGTGGACAAGTAAACAGCATGGACGACCGCGCAGGCTCTAAGGTTGTTAAAGCCAATGTACCCCTTTCAGAAATGTTTGGTTATGTAACCTCGTTACGAACACTTTCATCTGGGCGTGCAACCTCTACAATGGAGTTTTCACATTATGAACAAACACCACAAAATATTTCATCTGAAGTAATTGCGGCAGCAACAGGTCAGAGCTAAAAATATAAACGATGAGTCAAAAAATTAGAATTAAACTTAAATCGTACGACCACAACTTGGTAGATCGCTCTGCTGAGAAGATCGTCAAAACAGTTAAGTCTACGGGAGCGGTAGTAACAGGTCCTATTCCGTTACCTACTCACAAAAAACTTTTCACCGTTTTACGTTCGCCTCACGTAAACAAAAAATCACGTGAACAATTCCAATTGAGCTCTTATAAGCGCTTATTGGATATTTACAGCTCATCATCAAAGACCATAGACGCCTTGATGAAACTTGAGTTACCTAGTGGCGTTGAAGTAGAAATTAAAGTATAACACCCTTTTAGGGAGTAAAAATTCAGATTATGTCTGGTTTGATAGGAAGAAAAATTGGTATGACAAGCATCTTTGACGAGAATGGGAAAAACCTCCCATGTACTGTTATTGAGGCAGGTCCATGTGTTGTTACGCAAGTGAGATCTAAAGATGTTGATGGTTATGATGCCTTACAACTTGGGTTTGATGAAAGGCTTAACCGCAAGGTTACTAAAGCTGCCAGTGGACACTTTAAAAAAGCAAGTACAACACCTAAGCGTAAGCTTGTTGAGTTCCAAGGCTTTGATGGAGAACATAAACTTGGTGATACTATTACTGTCGACCACTTTGTTGCTGGTGAATTTGTTGACATTACGGGAACATCCAAAGGAAAAGGATTTCAAGGGGTTGTAAAACGTCACGGTTTTGCCGGTGTTGGTCAAGCCACACACGGTCAGCACAACCGTTTAAGAGCTCCTGGTTCTATTGGTGCAGCTTCATATCCAGCTCGTGTATTCAAAGGAATGCGTATGGCAGGCCAAATGGGGAACGAAAAGGTTACAGTTCAAAACCTTAAAGTATTGCAAGTAGTTCCCGATAAAAATTTATTGGTTGTCAAAGGCTGTGTACCTGGTCACAAGAATGCGTTTATCTTAATTCGTAAGTAATGAAAGTAGCAGTAGTTGATATTAACGGAAAAGAAACAGGTCGTACTGTTGCACTAGACAAGGCTATTTTTGGTGTTGAGCCAAACGAGCACGCTTTGTATTTAGATGTAAAACAATACTTAGCTCACCAACGTCAAGGAACGCATAGAGCCAAGGAGCGCGCAGAGATTGTTGGAAGCACGCGCAAGATCAAGAAACAAAAAGGTACAGGTACTGCTCGTGCGGGCAGCATCAAAAACCCTTTATTTCGTGGTGGTGGACGTGTATTTGGACCAAGAGTTCGTACTTACAACCAGAAAGTGAATAAAAACGTAAAGCGTTTGGCTCGTAAATCTGCTTTAAGCCTTAAGGTACAACAAAAAAATATTACGGTTGTTGAAGACTTTCAGTTAGATGCACCAAAAACAAAATCGTTTCAAGCCGCACTTAGTGCACTTGGTATTGCAGATAAAAAATCACTATGGGTATTGGGTGAAACCAATAAAAACGTGTTTTTATCTGGCCGTAACCTGACCAAAACGGAGGTGCTTACAAACAATGGGTTGAATACATATAAAATAATGAATGCCCAGCATTTGGTTCTTGCAGAAAGTGCCGTTGCTGCCATTGAAGCTAATCTGAGTAAATAACAAAAAATGCGTATTTTACTAAAACCTGTTATTACCGAAAAGGCAACTCGCGAAAGTGAGTTAAGAAACCGTTATACTTTTTTGGTTGATCCAAAAGCCAACAAGGTTGAAATAAAAAAAGCAGTTGAGGCAACTTATGGTGTTACCGTCGAAAAAGTGCGCACACTTAATTACGGTCCTGAAAGACGCTCAAGATATACTAAAAATGGTATACAGCATTCAAAAACCAACGCTACCAAACGTGCAATTGTTGAAGTAGCAGAGGGTGAAAATATTGATTTTTATAGTAATTTATAAAATAGGATATGTCAGTTAGAAAACTAAAACCTATAACACCTGGACAGCGGGGTAGAGTGGTAAATGGAAACGATGCCATAACCACTGACAAGCCGGAGAAAAGCTTGCTTGCTCCGAAAAAACGTTCAGGCGGTCGTAACAATAGTGGACGCATGACGTCACGCTATATTGGTGGTGGACACAAAAAACGCTACCGCATAATCGATTTTAAGCGTGATCGTTTCGATGTACCTGCGGAGGTAAAATCCATTGAATATGATCCAAACCGAACTGCATTTATTGCCTTGATTAAGTTCGAGGACGGTGAGAAGCGATATATCATTGCTCAAAGCGGTATTAAAGTTGGCCAAAAGGTGGTTTCTGCAGTAAAGGCGCAACCCGAAATTGGTAATGCTATGCCGTTGGAAAATATTCCATTAGGTACAATCATTTCTTGTATTGAGCTTCGTCCCGGTCAAGGTGCAACTATTGCTCGCAGTGCTGGTGCATTTGCACAATTAATGGCACGCGATGGTAAGTTTGCAACAATCAAATTACCTTCTGGTGAAACACGTATGATACTAACTACATGTATGGCTACTATTGGTACGGTTTCCAATTCAGATCATCAATTGGTTGTTTCTGGAAAGGCGGGTCGTAGCCGTTGGTTAGGACGTCGTCCAAGAACACGCCCTGTGGTTATGAACCCTGTAGATCACCCCATGGGTGGTGGCGAAGGGCGCGCTTCTGGTGGTCACCCACGCTCACGCAATGGTATTCCTGCCAAAGGATACAGGACGCGTAATAAGAATAAGGCGTCAAATAAGTATATAATTGAACGTAGAAAAAAATAAACTATGGCTCGATCACTAAAAAAAGGACCTTACGTACATTACAGCTTGATGAAGAAAGTTCAAGCTAACGTAGATTCAGGAAAAAAATCTGTTATTAAGACTTGGTCTCGTGCCTCCATGATTATTCCAGATTTCGTTGGACAAACCATTGCTGTTCATAACGGTCGACAGTTTGTTCCTGTATATGTTACCGAAAATATGGTAGGACATAAGCTTGGTGAGTTTTCACCCACTCGTTCATTTCGAGGTCACGCTGGTGCTAAAAACAAGGGAAAAAAATAAGCTATGGGAACTCGTAAAAAGGAAATGGCAGCACAATTGAAAGAGAACCGAAAGCATATCGCTTTTGCAAAACTCAATGACTGTCCAACATCTCCGAGAAAAATGCGTCTTATGGCAGATTTAATTCGTGGAAACGAAGTTGAAAAGGCATTGTCCGTTCTACGTTTTAGCGCCAAGGAATCTTCTAAGAGACTTGAAAAACTCTTGTTGTCTGCAATATCAAATTGGCAAGCTAAAAATGAAGATGCTGATATTGAGAAAGCGGGCCTGTATATAAAAGAAATCCGTGTGGATAGCGGTGCAATGCTAAAGCGTTTGCGTCCAGCACCACAAGGGAGAGGTCACCGAATTAGAAAACGTTCTAACCATGTTACCATGGTTTTAGGAGCACAAGATAACGCACAAAGTTAAAACCGAATATGGGACAAAAGACAAATCCAATTGGCAATAGATTAGGTATCATCCGTGGATGGGAATCTAACTGGTATGGTGGAAACGATTATGGAGACAAACTAGCCGAAGATGATAAAATTCGCCGCTATGTTCATGCACGTCTTGCCAAGGCAAGTGTATCTCGTGTTATCATTGAGCGTACCCTCAAGTTGGTTACCATAACCATCACAACAGCTCGTCCAGGGATTATTATTGGTAAGGGTGGTCAAGAAGTTGACAAGCTCAAAGAAGAGCTTAAAAAAATAACAAACAAAGAGGTTCAGCTGAATATCTTTGAAATTAAGCGCCCTGAGTTGGAAGCCCAACTGGTAGGTGCCAGTATTGCTCGTCAGATAGAGAGTCGTATTTCTTATCGTCGTGCCATAAAAATGGCAATTGCTGCTGCAATGCGCATGAACGCAGAAGGTATTAAAGTGCAAATTTCAGGTCGTTTAAACGGTGCAGAGATGGCACGTTCTGAAAGCTACAAAGACGGTCGTATTCCTTTGTCTACGTTCCGTGCAGATATTGATTATGCTTTGGTTGAAGCACATACTACTTACGGTAGATTGGGTATCAAAGTATGGATCATGAAGGGCGAAGTTTATGGTAAGCGCGAGTTGTCTCCTTTAGTAGGAATGAGCTTGAACGCAGCCAAAGGTAAAAACGATAAACGCGGTGGACGTGGTCCACGCCGTAGAAAATAAAGTTTAGGTCATGTTACAACCAAAAAGAACAAAACACCGTAAAATGCAGAAAGGCCGTATGAAAGGCCTATCCCAACGCGGACATGTATTATCCAATGGTATGTATGGTATCAAGGCTCTTGATTCCAAGTTTATCACTTCACGCCAAATTGAGGCTGCACGTATTGCTGCTACACGTTACATGAAACGTGAAGGACAATTATGGATTAAAATTTTCCCAGACAAGCCCATAACTAAAAAACCACTTGAGGTTCGTATGGGTAAAGGTAAAGGGGCATTAGACCACTATGTGGCTGTTGTTAAACCTGGACGTATCATGTTTGAGGTTTCAGGTGTGCCTATTGATGTTGCTAAAGAGGCATTGCGACTAGCAGCTCAAAAATTACCAGTTAAAACAAAGTTTATTATCGCCCGCGATTACGAAGCATAAGAATATAGAAATGAAACAAACAGAAATTAATGAGTCATCGGTTGAGGAGCTAAACGAAAAGCTAGTTGCTTTTCAAAAGAGCTATGAAAGTGCACGTGCTACACATGCATTATCACCCTTAGAGAATCCACTTTCTTTGCGTCAGCAGCGTAGAACTATTGCACGAATCAAAACACAACTCACAAAAAGAACTTTAGAGCAAGCATAGTATGAAAACTAGAAATTTACGTAAAGAACGTGTTGGCTTTGTAACGAGCAACAAAATGCAGAAGTCAATTGTTGTTTCTGAAGTAAAACGCGTGAAGCACCCGATGTATGGGAAATTTGTTTTGAAAACAAAAAAGTACGTCGCTCATGATGAAACAAACGATTGTAACATCGGAGACACGGTTAAAATTATGGAAACACGCCCCATGAGCGCATCAAAGTGCTGGCGTTTGGTTGAAATTATTGAAAGAGCTAAATAATGTTACAACAAGAATCAAGACTTAAAGTAGCCGATAATACTGGTGCCAAAGAAGTGCTCACCATCCGTGTGTTGGGTGGTACGAAGCGTCGCTATGCTTCTATTGGCGATAAAATAGTTGTTACGGTCAAGGAAGCAACTCCTAATGGTTCTGTCAAAAAAGGACAGGTATCAACAGCAGTTGTTGTGCGCACTAAAAAAGAAGTTCGTCGTCCTGATGGTTCCTACATCAGATTTGACGAAAATGCATGTGTCTTACTAGATGAACAAGGGGAAATGCGCGGAACGCGTGTTTTTGGTCCTGTTGCCCGTGAGCTACGTGATCGACAGTTTATGAAAATAATCTCACTAGCTCCTGAAGTACTATAATTATGAGTAAGATAAAATTTAAAAACGGAGATAAAGTTCGTGTCATTGCGGGAGACCACAAAGGAACGGAAGGCGAAATAGTTTCGCTAATTCGTGAAAAAAACAAAGCGATTGTCTCGGGCGTAAATATTGTAAAACGCCACACTAAACCCAATGCACAAAACCCACAGGGAGGAATCATAGAAAAAGAAGCACCTATTGCTATTTCTAACCTCTCTTTGTTAACTGCAGAAGGTCAAACCACTCGAATCGGATATCGAATGGAAGACGGTAAGAAAGTGCGTGTTTCACGTAAAACCAATGAAGCTATTTAACATGAGTTATATACCTAGACTTAAGACCGAATATAAAGACCGTATTACGGCGCGACTAACCGAAGAATTTGGTTACACCAACATTATGCAAGTACCTAAACTTGAAAAGATAGTGTTGAGTCGTGGTGTTGGGGCAGCTGTTGCCGACAAAAAACTTGTAGATCATGCAGTTGAAGAACTTACTATGATTTCAGGCCAAAAAGCATTGTCAACGCTTTCAAAGAAAGACGTGGCAACATTTAAGCTTCGTAAAGGAATGCCCATTGGGGCGAAAGTCACCTTACGTGGGGAAAAGATGTACGAATTTTTTGATCGTTTAGTTACGGCTGCACTTCCACGAGTACGTGACTTCCAGGGCGTTAAAGCAGATGGTTTTGATGGCCGTGGCAATTACAACTTGGGGATCCAAGAACAAATTATCTTTCCAGAAATTGACATCGACAAGGTGCACAAGATTGCTGGAATGGATATCACTTTTGTAACATCGGCTAATACCGATAAAGAAGCTAAATCACTGTTAAACGAATTGGGCATGCCCTTCAAGAAAAACTAGTATGGCAAAAGAATCAATGAAGGCCCGTGAGGTCAAAAGAGCAAAACTAGCTGCTAAATATGCAGATAAACGAGCCGCATTAAAAGCAGCTGGCGATTATGAAGCGCTACAAAAATTACCTAAAAACGCATCTCCTGTACGTGGGCACAACCGTTGTAAGCTTACAGGCCGTCCAAAAGGGTATATGCGTCAGTTTGGCCTTTCTCGTGTTATGTTTAGAGAAATGGCGAATAAAGGTTTAATCCCAGGAGTTAAAAAAGCGAGCTGGTAAACTAAAGAATTATGAATACAGATCCAATTGCAGATTATTTAACACGCGTTCGTAACGCTAACAGCGCTGGCCACCGCGTGGTTTCGATTCCTGCTTCAAAACTGAAGCTAGAAATCACAAAGATTTTATTTGACCAAGGCTATATCCTCAGTTATAAGGTGGAAGACGAAACTACTCAAAAAAGTATCAAAATTGCCCTAAAATACGATCATCTTACCAAAGAACCCGTAATTAAAAAATTACAGCGAATCAGTACACCTGGTTTGCGTAAATATGCTTCTTCTACTGAAATTCCCCGTGTAATAAATGGTTTAGGTACTGCAATAGTATCCACTTCGCACGGCGTAATGACTGGAAAACAAGCAAAGAAAGAAAACGTAGGTGGTGAGGTAATTTGTTACGTCCACTAATAAAAATTGAATTATGTCAAGAATTGGTAATAACCCTATAATAGTTCCAGACGGCGTCACAGTCAACATCCAGCCTAGTGAGATCAGTGTTAAAGGTAAATTAGGTGAATTGACACAGCCTTACATTGATGTTAGCATCACTCAACAAGATGGTCAGTTGTTGGTATCACGTCCTTCAGACAGTAAACCTCACAGAGCTAAGCACGGTTTGTATCGTTCGCTTATTGCCAATATGGTTACCGGTGTTTCTGTTGGATTTAAAAAAGAACTAGAATTGGTTGGTGTTGGCTATCGCGCTAGTAATCAAGGCCAAAAACTAGACCTTGCACTTGGTTTTTCTCACAATATTGTTTTTGAAATACCAAAAGAGGTTAAGGTCGAGACCATTTCTGAAAAAGGTAAAAACCCTATCATCAAACTCAGCTCATACGACAATCAATTGGTTGGTTCGATTGCAGCAAAAATTCGCGGCTTCCGTAAGCCAGAACCTTACAAAGGAAAAGGCGTGAAGTTTGTAGGTGAACAAATTAGAAGAAAAGCAGGTAAATCTGCATAAGCATTAGGAATATGAAAATGACTAAAACCCAACGCAGACAACGCATTCAGAAACGCTTCCGAGATACAGTTCTTGGCTCCGCTGCCATGCCTCGTATGTCTGTGTTTAGAAGTAATAAAGAAATTTATGCTCAAATCGTTAACGATGAGACCGGAGTAACTTTAGCGGCTGCCTCGTCTCGAGATAAGGAATTTGAAAAGTATAATGGAACAAAAATTGAACTCGCGCAAGAAGTAGGTAAAGTTGTTGGTAAAAAAGCTTTAGCTGCCGGGATTTCCTCTATTCGTTTTGATCGCAGTGGATATCTATATCATGGACGTGTAAAGTCACTAGCTGACGGCGCAAGAGAAGCAGGACTAAAATTTTAAGTATGTATCAAGATTATAAAAACGTAGAAATTGTGAAACCAGGCGGATTAGATCTGAAAGATCGTTTGGTGGGTGTACAACGAGTTACCAAGGTAACAAAAGGAGGACGTGCATTTGGATTTTCTGCAATTGTTGTGGTAGGAGATGAAAATGGTGTTGTCGGTCAAGGGCTTGGTAAGTCTAAAGAGGTTTCTGAGGCAATTTCTAAAGCTGTAGAAGATGCCAAAAAAAATCTGGTGCGTATTCCAATTATCAAGGGAACTCTACCACACGAACAAAAAGGGAAGTATGGTGGTGCACGTGTGTTCATCAAACCTGCTTCTGAGGGTACTGGGGTTATTGCTGGTGGTGCGGTACGTGCTGTGCTAGAAGCAGTAGGTGTACAAAATGTACTTTCAAAATCACAAGGTTCCTCTAACCCACATAATGCTGTTAAAGCTACTTTTGATGCGTTGTTGCAATTACGCGATGCCAATACAGTAGCCAAGCAACGTGGTATTTCACTTGATAAAGTTTTTAACGGATAAGCATGGGAAAGATTAAAATAACACAAGTAAAGAGCAATATCAAGCGTCCTGAAGATCAGAAACGCACACTAACTGCTCTTGGTTTAAAAAAGATTGGTCAGGTTGTTGAACACGAAGATTCAGCCAACATCAAGGGTATGGTTAATAAAATAAAACATTTGGTAACTGTCCAAAACGTGTAATATGGAATTAGGAAATTTAAAGCCTGCTAAAGGCTCGGTTAAAGGCGCAAGTAAACGTTTAGGTAGAGGGCAAGGCTCTGGTACTGGCGGTACTGCTTCACGTGGTCACAAAGGTGCAAAATCTCGCTCTGGATATTCTAAGAAAATTGGTTTTGAAGGAGGTCAAATGCCATTACAAAGACGTGTACCCAAGTTTGGATTTACTAACATTAATCGTAAAGAGTATGCGGGTATCAACCTAGATAAATTACAATCATTAGTAGATAGCAAAAAAATTAAAAGCACATTAGATAATGAGACCATGGTTTCATTGCGTCTTGTTGGAAAAAACGATTTAGTAAAAATATTAGGACGCGGAGAATTATCAGCAAAACTTAAAGTAAGTGCCCATAAATTTACCGCTTCTGCCAAGTTAGCAATTGAAACTGCTGGTGGAGAGGCAATCACGATAGAATAAATGAAAAGATTAATAGTGGTCATAACGAATATTTGGAAAATAGAGGAACTCAAAAACCGTATCTTGATAACCCTTGGATTTCTTATTGTTTACCGCATAGGCGCTCAGGTAG
>CAXHBH010000026.1:0-19767 GCA_964014735.1 uncultured Flavobacteriaceae bacterium
GTACTATTTCAATATTTAGATATACTGACGTTGTGGGTTATAACCCATTCTACGTGGTTAACCCCTAAAAAGGAAAGTGATTTATTTTGGTAGGGGGGGGAGTAGGTTATTAAAGCTTTTGGGTTGACTTTTTCGGGTTTTTACTGCCAGTTTTACTGCCAGTTTGCCCCCATTTGGTGGCAGTTTTTGATTATATTTGGTTTTTAACCTTTGGCAATTAACAACCAAAGTGTGGTTAATATTAACTGTTTAACACTCAGCCAATACACCTTTATTACTCTGGTATAACTGAGTTTAAAGCAAAAAAAAGAGTCACCATTTCTGATGACTCGATTGTAGCGAGAGGGAGACTTGAACTCCCGACCTCCGGGTTATGAATCCGACGCTCTAACCGGCTGAGCTACCTCGCCAAAGCGGCGCAAATATAACAATTTGTTTTCCCAATATATCTTGGTTTTTTAATCATTTCTTTTAAAGGTCATCATAAATCTATATATTGGGCGTTTTATTAATTATGTCAAAAACACAATTTGAGCTTGAATTCGTTATTCAAGCCTCTCCACAACTTCTTTATCAATATATGCACACCCCATCTGGTCTCTCAGAGTGGTTTGCTGATAACGTCAACGCGCGAACAGAAAAATATTCTTTTTTTTGGGACGATTCAGAGGAAGACGCACTACTTATCCGTAAAAAAGCCAACGAATTTGTACGTTTTCGCTGGTTAAATGGAGAAGATGATCAAGATGATTTTTATTTTGAAATTCGCATCGTGGTTGACGAAATAACCAAAGACGTTTCTATTGTTGTTACTGATTTTGCAGACGAAGATGAAGTTGAAGAAGCTAAAATGCTTTGGGAAAGCCAAATAAGTGATTTAAAACAAGTTTTAGGTTCTTCTTAACATGATAAACCACAACGGTGCGCTTACCTCCTCGCAAACGCCTGTTCTTACAGCACATAATCGTGGTTTTCTTTTTGGAGATGCAGTCTTTGAAACTTTAAGATACAGCCAAGGCCATATTCATTTTTGGGAAGATCATTATTTTAGACTTATGTCTGCTATGCGTGTTTTTCGTATGGACATACCGATGACATTTACACCAGAGTTTTTGGAGCAAGAGTGTTTACGCGTTATACAAGCTCAGAGTGAAATATCAGCAGCATGGCGTATTCGTTTGAACGTTTATAGAAAGGATGGCGGTGCTTATCTACCCATATCTAGAGACATTGACTATGTAATTTCAGCTATGTCATTTGACTCGGAATACTACCTGCCTGCTGAAGAATATAAGGTACAGCTTTTCAATGACTATTATTTGCAAAAAAGTATGTTGTCAAACCTTAAATCTAACAATAAAGCGTTGCAAGTTATAGGTAGCATTTTTATGCAAGAGCAAGGTTTTAACAACGGCATATTGGTCAACGATGAAAAAGAAGTTGTTGAATTCCTCAATGGTAATCTCTTTATCGTAGAAGATGGGAAACTGCGTACACCACCCATTAATTCTGGATGTTTAGATGGTATAATGCGAAAGCAAATTATTAGAATTGCTAAAAAATTAGATATTTCATGCGTTGAGGAGCCCATTTCTCCTTTTGATTTACAGCGTGTACAAGAGCTCTTTATGACTAATACTATTGTTGGTATTCAGCCAGTCTCAAAATATCGTAGGACTAATTATGATAAATCAATCTCCCTAAAACTTCAGCAAGGACTTTTTGATTTGATTAATTCAAACCAGGGTGTTTAGGTGCTGTAGCATATAGCCCGTATTCACCACCCATATCACGCATAATTTTACCCCACAGTTGATGCTCTTTCTCAAAAACATTGTAGTTGTTATTAATTAATAGCCAGCTCTTTTGGTTGAATTCTTGTCGAAGTTGTCCTTTGCTCCAGCCGCTATATCCTAAAAAAAACCGAAACTGATTTGAAGCTATTTTTTTGTTAATTATCGCTTCTTGAAACTCCTCCAAATCGCCACCCCAAAAAAGCTTGTTTCCAATAGCTTTTGTATTGGGTAAACTATTAATGGTATGCACATAAAACAACTTATCGGTATCCACAGGTCCGCCTTGATAAATAGGTAGGTCAATCGATAACTTAGGAATTAATTCATTTAAATTGTAATGGGTTGGTTGGTTTACAACAAAGCCTAAAGAACTTTCGTTATTGTGCTCCGCCATCAAAATCACACTTCTGCCAAAAGAGGGGTCACCAAGAAGGGACGGATGTGCAATAAGTAATTTACCTACCATTATAAAAATCGAGATGCTCTTGAAAATGGTAATCCATTTAGTAGTGCTGCTGTTTCCATACTTTTTTTGTTAGGTAATTGGAGTCTGTCTATGTAGACATACCCGTCTATAACACTCACACAAAGTTGTTTGTTTTTAATATTGATATGCCCAGGAACTTCAATAGATGTTCCCGCAACAAAGTGTGCAAGTTGAATTTTCACATGCACTCTTTTCTCATAATTTTCCATTACCGTCCACGCAGTTGGAAATGGGTTTAGACCATGGATAAAATGCACTATAGTTTGACCTGGTTTATTCCAGTCAATTTGGGTATTCTCTCGTGTTAGTTTTGGTGCAGCGTTAATAGCTGCTGTCTCTTTTTGTGGTCTGGGTTTTATTGAACCTGATTGCAATCCATTAAGTGTAGCAATAATCAAATCACCTGAATGCGCTTGCATCCGATTGCTGAGTGTGCCCATGGTGTCTTGTGGCAATATGCCCAGCTTTTTTTGAAGCAAAATGGATCCTGTGTCTATTTTATCATCAATTAAAAATGTAGTGAGTCCAGATGTTTTCTCTCTATTAATAATAGACCAGTGTATAGGTGCAGCACCTCGGTACTGCGGTAATAGTGATGCGTGCAAGTTAAAAGTGCCTAGTTTTGGTAATTCCCAAATTATTTTGGGTAACATTCTAAAGGCAACAATTACAAAAACGTCTGCGTTTAATGCTTTAAGTTGTGAAAACGTGTGCTTTGATGATAGTTTTTCAGGTTGAAATAGTAAAATGTTGTGTTCTAGTGCGACTTCTTTTACAGCTGAAAAATGTCGTTTTCTTCCACGCCCAGCAGGGCGGTCGGGTACAGTAACAACACCAACAACCTCATGATGGCTTTTTACTATGCTAAGCAGCCCTGGCACTGCGAAAGCAGGTGTTCCCATAAAAACAACTCGTAACGATTTACTCATATAAGTTTATATTGGTTTGACAAATTTTGTATTATCATTTGTTCAGCACACATTTCTTGCAAGGCCAATGCTAATTCTGTTCTTTCATATGGCGCTTCTTGACTTAAATCCTCCAAAGATAGCGCATCCTTGCTCGAGAGTATCCCTTTTAGGTATGTGATTATTTCAGTAGTTGGTGTGCGCTCGTTTACGCAGTTAGAGCATGTGTCACATTTCTTTTTATAGGTCTCCCCAAAGTAGTACAACAATTTTTTTCGATGACAAACATCAGAAGTTGCGTATTCCCAAATGGCTTTAGCCAAACGCCTTTTTTCAACAGTAAGCTTATCTAGTTGTTGTAAAACTGGCAGTAAGCTTATTTTATCCTCTCGAGGGACATGAAAAGTAATCCCGCTATCACTATGAAGTTGCTTTATTTCTGCATCACCTTGTTTTTCTAATTTTTTTAGGCTTTCAATTGCATTATTCAAACCCAATCCGCTTTTGCGCGCTATTTTATCTAAATAAATGTCTTGATATCTATCCGTAATACCGCCCACGTTTCGTAATATATAATCTACAAATACGTGGTCGTGTTTTATATATTTGTGTATTAGTTTTAGCTTTGTTTTTGGCCTGTCATATTGAGTTAGTGTGAGTATTTGCCCACGCTCCAGTACTTTTAGTACATGATAGGTAGTTCTGTAATTTAATTCATATCGCTTACAAAATAGAGCGTGATTAAATACCAAAATATCATGTGGCTTTTCTCCGTATCCAATATCAAAATAATGACATAGGTGTTTGTAAGTTTTTTTTATAGCTTCAATACTTGGAATACTTGCGGTTGTACTGTTCCATAGTTTTTGCTTGTCACCGTCTCCAATAATTAAGGTGGCTTTTGCGGCACTTCCATCCCTGCCACAACGCCCAATTTCTTGATAGTATTGTTCTACACTTAATGGAAGTGTAGCGTGTATTACTCTTTTTACGTTTGACTTATCAATCCCCATTCCAAAAGCTGAAGTAGCTACCATTACGGGTATTTTTTCTCGAATCCAATTTGATATTCGCTTTTCTTTTTCTGATGCTCCGCCATGAAAAAAGTTAGTTCGGTGGCCCATATTATTTAAGTGATTGCTTAAAAGCTCAACACTTTTTCTTGTTCCTGCATATACAATTGCAGGTGTTCCTTTTGGAGATAGTGCATCTGATATAGATTCTATTTTATAGTTTCTTTTAAGCACCCTTAATTCGATATTTGGTCTGTCAAATGAATCTATCACTTTTTCTGGTTGATTTAACTTAAGTGTATCGCAAATATCTTCTTTAACCCTTTTTGTCGCAGTTGCGGTTAGAGCAATTGTCGGTATATTAGAAAGCCTATTTTTGAGTTGTATAATTTCTCTATACGCGGGCCTGAACTCATGTCCCCACTC
Organism: uncultured Flavobacteriaceae bacterium; assembly: GCA_964014735.1. Classification (GTDB taxonomy): domain Bacteria; phylum Bacteroidota; class Bacteroidia; order Flavobacteriales; family Flavobacteriaceae; genus UBA7446. The sequence continues at coordinate 4,631 of CAXHBH010000026.1, forward strand.
TGAGATACAATGTGCTTCATCAATGACCAGCAGGCAAAGTTGCATTTCAGCCAAGCGGTCTTGAACCAACGGATGTTGTGCCCGCTCAGGCGATAGATATAAGAATTTAAAACTGCCAAATTTACAATTGTCCAGTGCATTAACAAGGTCGTCTTCTCGCATGGGACCAGACAAATTCATGGCGCGAACCCCCTTTTTTTTAAGACCCCCTACCTGATCGCTCATAAGTGCTATTAATGGACTTATAACAACACACAGCCCTGATTTTGTAAGGGCAGGCAATTGATAGCACAAACTTTTACCGCCGCCGGTAGGTAGAACAACTAGGCAGTCTTTTTTTTCTAATACTGCAGTTATAGCTTTTTTTTGCCCTGGTCGAAATTCTGAGGAGTTCCAATATCTTTGGAGTACGTCATATATGTCATTTTTCATACGTAATCCGTTATAAAACGAAGTCTTTCTTCGATGCGTAATTTGGGCACTTCAATACATTGCATGCCAAAATAGGAATAGGTTTTCAAAAGTGCATTATGAAAACGTTTAGCTTCCTCAAACACTTCAACGCGTTCGGCATCTTGTACAAAAATATCTTCCCATGGTGGAAACACAAAAACGACATCATAGCAGTACTTACTGCAATCATTTAGCATACCACATGGAACGTCTTGTCCAATGGCATTTAAATAGGCTACCACATCATGTAATCCCCTGTCGTATACATGGTTTTTATTTTTACAGTCTTCAAAATAGTCATGTAGGCGAAGCTCAAATATTGCTTCGCTAAAATGTAGCGGGTTATTTAGGAACGGTTGATTGATGCCTTTGGCTTGCCCCTCACTTATTAATTCTCTTGAGACCTCTTCAAAACAATGTATATGTGGCAGTTGAATATTATTCAATACACTTGTCTTGCCACTTGATGGCCCACCAGTCAACACGATTCTTTTGTGCTCAAGCATACACAAATGTCGTTAATTGTTGCCTTATCTAAAACTGTATATTTGTATAATGCAACAAAAACCCAAGGACCAGTCATTCTATGAACGATTTCACCAGCAATTATTAGAAAGTAATTCATGGCCTGGCGTTTATGTATTTAAATTTATTATTTCTTCTTCAGAAACAGATAAAGCAACCTTATTAGAGCTATTTGAAAATGACAAAGTAACAATCAATGTTAGGTCCTCTAGTAATGGTAAATACACCAGTATTTCTATTGCAGGTAAGTTTGGGAACCCTGAAATTATCATCAAAAAACATAAACAGGCAGCGAAAATTCCAAACATCATCCAACTCTAATTTATTTTTTATTAGTTTTACCTCATAATATTCCCTCTTGATAGACAATCTTCAATACAACACAGAGCGTTCAATGCTAGCCATTCCTGAATATGGCCGACACATTCACAAGATGATTCAGCAAGTTTTAGCTGAAGAAAACAAAGAAGAACGCAACAAACAAGCCCAAGCCATTATTGGTATTATGGGTAATCTAAATCCACATTTAAGAGATGTGGCTGACTTTCAGCATAAACTTTGGGATCAGCTTTTTATCATGTCTAATTTTAAATTGGATGTTGATGCGCCTTTCCCAAAACCTGATGCCGAAGTACTTTCAGCCCCTCCAACCCCTTTAGCTTACCCGCAATCTTACCCTAAATATCGTTTCTATGGAAACAATATTAAGGGTATGATAGACGTCATCGTTGACTGGGAAGAGGGTGAATTAAAAGAGGCATTGATATATGTGATTGCTAATCACATGAAAAAATGTTTCCTTAACTGGAATAAAGATACGGTAGAAGATAAAGTTATTTTTGGCCATTTGGCTGAGTTATCGAATGGTAAAATTAATATTAATACCGAAGATGAAGTATTGTCAGCTTCTGAAAACCTAATTCGTCTAACAAACAAACGTTTTGCTAAGGGTTCCAGAAACAATAACAATAAGAAATATCGAAACCAAAAGCAGCGACGTAAATAAAATGGGCGCTTTCAAAGTAACTGGTGGTGTATCATTCTCTGGTTCCATACAACCTCAAGGATCCAAGAATGAGGCCCTTCAAATCCTATGTGCTGTATTGCTCACGCCAGAGCCAGTAACAATTCACAACATTCCCAATATTATTGACGTAAACAAGCTAATACAAATTCTAGAAAAGCTTGGAGTTAAAATAGAAAAACACAGTAACAATGACTATACCTTTCAAGCCGATAATGTAAATATTGATTACCTTCAATCAGACAATTTTAAAGTTGATGGTCGTGGTTTACGCGGCTCAATAATGATTGTAGGTCCATTGTTGACAAGATTTGGTAAAGGTTTTATTCCTAAGCCTGGCGGGGATAAGATAGGACGACGTAGACTCGACACACACTTTCAAGGCTTTATTAGTCTGGGTGCTACATTTCGCTACAATAAATACGAGTCTTTTTATGGTGTAGAGGCCCGAGAATTGAAAGGTTCTTATATGTTGCTTGACGAGGCTTCTGTTACTGGAACAGCGAATATCGTCATGGCAGCAGTCTTGGCAAAAGGTACCACTACAATATACAATGCTGCTTGCGAACCCTATTTGCAACAGCTCTGTAATATGCTTGTGCGTATGGGTGCCAATATTTCAGGTATTGGGTCTAATTTACTGACCATAGAAGGCGTAAAATCTCTGGGCGGTACTACACACCGTATACTTCCCGATATGATTGAAATCGGTAGTTGGATTGGTTTGGCAGCACTTACCAAAAGTGCACTTACCATAAAAGACGTACAATGGGATTATCTTGGTCAAATACCAGAAGTATTTCGTCGATTGGGAATTACTGTTGAAAGAAAGGGCGATGATATATTTGTTCCTGAACATCTCAATGGTTACGAAATCCAAAGTTACATTGACGGATCTGTAATGACGGTATCTGATGCACCTTGGCCTGGTTTTACTCCCGACCTTTTGAGTATTGTACTGGTTGTCGCAACACAAGCAAGGGGAAGTGTCTTGATCCATCAAAAAATGTTTGAGAGTCGTTTGTTTTTTGTAGATAAGCTTATTGATATGGGAGCAAAAATCATCTTATGTGACCCGCACCGTGCAAATGTGATAGGACATGACTTTAAGTCTTCTCTAAAGGCTACTACAATGACCTCTCCAGATATACGTGCCGGTATTTCACTACTAATTGCAGCACTTTCTGCCAAGGGTACTAGCACCATTTTTAATATTGAGCAAATTGATCGTGGCTATGAAGACATTGATGCTCGTTTACGGTCTATAGGGGCAAAAATTGAACGAATAGGTTAGTAACTTTGTAAGTAACATTAGATTTATAGGAGTATTCTAAATTTTGTGGTTTACTTAAAAACTATAAATTATAAGCAACTATATTCTTTAAATTCTTTTTAATAATTTCACCCCACAAAGCGTATCCTTTTACACTAAGATGAAGTTTATCTTTTACAAAAAGGTCCTCATTTGGAAGACCATTGTCTCCTATATAATAATTCCTAGTAGATATATAATATAAATTATTTTTAGATTCACAATATTCTTTTATTAAATCATTAGCTAAAGAAATTTTTGGCCACGCTTTCCATCTTTTTAAACTCGGGGTTGTTTCAATAAAAAAAATAGCTTTTTTATGGGTTTTACGTATCTGTTTTACAATCAATTTGGTTAAATCAAAGACTTCCATTGGAGATAAATCATTACCGCCTCCAGTTATATCGTTAGCAACAAAAATTCCAACAGCTTGAACATTGTGTTGCGACACTAGCCTTTCCGTAAAATGAATTAAATCTGTGTATCGAGCACCCCCGTAACCTCTCTTTATTGGCTCATAAGGTTTTAAGTCCTGATTTATTGTTTTCCATCTTTTTATGCTAGAACTGCCTATAAAAAGAATCGCGTTGTTAGTATATTTCTCAAATTCATCTAATTTTTCAAGTTTATAAATTTCATTTTGCCATTTATCTGCCGTTTTTTTGTATTCTATTAAGGGAGAGCACGATATGAAAAATAGTGTTAAAAAAAATATTTTTTTCATTAAAATTTAAGTTTATATTATATGGATTTCATTTAATTCCAGTTCAATAATATTTATTGAAACTGATTTTTTTTGACCTACAACTTTATTTTGGAAACCAATAAAATCATTTACAAGTAATATTTTTTTATTAACGTTTAGAAACCTTGTTGTTGCTGATGCCGCGTTGTCTGCTACATTTAAAGCGCCCAACTTCTTCATCGCGCTTTTTCAAGTGCTTTGTTTTCCGCCCTTGAACGCGCTTGCGCCAGAGTTTAAAACTATTTGGCTTCATGTTGTTTCGCATGATGGTAATTATCTCTTGCTCCTTGATTCCAAATTGCATGGTGATAGCATCAAAAGGTGTACGGTCTTCCCAGCCCATTTCGATAATCCGATCAATATCTTCTAGACTAAATTCTTTATTCATCTATCTATAATGTTTTCTCTGTCCGGTAGTGTATGCATTTCCAATATACGCTTACTTTCTCTTGTCACGGTTGGATTGCGCTTCATGTGCCACAAAACGCCTGAGGCATGTTTGTATGTTTCTTTAATGTTTACAATAGCCTTTGGGTAATCTTTACCCAACACACAACTGTAGGCTTGTTGTTCAAGTGCCGTCATGGACCAGGGCTCTAGTACAAATGGGGTAGGGAGTTGTCCCAGCTCTGGGACCCATTTACGTATAAAAGCCCCTTCTGAGTCGTGCTCAAGCGCATTTTTGGTTGGGTTGTATATGCGCAGCATATTAATTCCCGTTTCACCTGCTTGCATTTGAAACTGTGGATAGTGAATCCCTGGTTCAAAATCTAAAAACTGCTTTCCTAAAAACACTGCACCCATTTGCCAAGGTTGCCAAAGGTGGTGCGTAAAAAAAGAAACGACCATGGCTCGCATTCTGAAATTCAAATAGCCTGTTTGGACTAAGCAACGCATACTAGCGTCAACAAGCGGATAACCTGTTACGCCTTTCTTCCATGAGTTAATATAATCTGCATTGACTTCTTTTTTTAGTTGAATAAATCCAGTATTTACACTTTCAAACTCCATCCGGCTTTCCATTTCAAATTTTTGTATGAAATGCGCTTGCCACCGCAGTCTAGATGTAAAGGCATTTAATTGAAATCCGCTAGCACCTAGCGATTTTGCTTGCTTGGAACGCTGCCAGACATAGCGAACAGAAAGATTTCCCCATGCGATATAAGGCGATACACGACCACAGTGCATTCTTGCAGTTTCTGGTTTTGATATGGATTGCTGATATTTTTTGTGCCGTTTACTTAAGAAGCTTTCCAGATAAGCCAATCCTATTTTAGTACCGCCGGCTTGAACACCTTCAATATTTTTCGGTTTTAATGTGACTTCTTCAGGAACTAATTTATTATTAAAAACAAAATCATTAGCAAATGCTTTTAAAGGGATTATAGGCTTAATCATGTAATTTGTCCATGATTCTCTCCAACCTCTTCTATTTGATAAACCTCTAATTATACCGTTGTTAATGTGCTCTTTCCAACTAACATCATTTCTATTACACCATTTAGAAATCAATTTGTCTCGTTCGAATGTCGCATTCAGCCCTGTTTCTTGCATTGAATAAATTGTATCAATTTTTATATTTTTTATTATTTGATTAAAAATTGATTCGACTTCTCCATAAAAAATGTACAATTTAGCTCCATAGCTTTTTAGCTCATTTGAAAGTGAAATTAATGACTGTTCAATAAAATTTTGGTGTCGACTGTGATAGTGGGGATCTCTTTCAAGATTAGGTTCAAAAATATATAATAGCAATAAGGGAATCCCTTTATCTATAGCACCTTGTAGCCCTTCATTATCTAAGATACGTAAGTCTCTTTTAAACCAAAAAATACTTAATTTATGCATATATTTTTAATAAAAATTTTTCAGAAATATCCACAATATTATCTTTTTTAGACTGTTTCATTTTGTCATATGAACTAACCATCATTCTCATTCTTGGATTTTTAATAAAAAACTCCCTTTTGTTGTCAATGAAACTCCAAAATAATGCGTCCCATATTTCGCACCAACTTCCCTTTTTATAATTACTCATTTTTAGAATGTAATTACTACCACTTATGTATGGCTTGGTAGACATAAGACCTCCGTCTGCAAATTGACTCATTCCATACACATTTGGAACCATTACCCAGTCATATGAGTCGATAAACATTTCCATAAACCATTTATATACTTCATCAGGGTCTATTTCACATAGCAACATAAAATTACCAATAATCATTAGCCTTTCTATGTGATTAGCATAAGCAGAATCGTTAATTTTTTTTATTGTATAATCTACAGGATAAATTCCAGTTGTACCATTATAAAAGCATATTGGTATTTTGTTTCTAAAATTCCAAAAGTTTTTAGTTCTTTCTTGAACTCCTTTTACTGAATATACACCTCTTATAAATTCACGCCATCCAATTATTTGTCTAATAAATCCTTCGCATGAATTAATAGGAATATTATTTTTTTTATAAAAATCTATGGTTTCGTCAATTATTAGCTTAGGGCTTAACAGTCCAGTATTTAATAGCGGAGATAAAATACTGTGATTTAAAACAGAATTATTGTCGACGACTGCGTCCTCATAGATACCAAATTCGTTGAATCTTGTTTTTAAAAACATCTTAAACCAATTTTTAGATTCTTTGAAGCAAGTTGGATAAATAAAATTTTCAGAAATAGTTCCGTTGTTTGAAGAAAAGTTATTATTTATATAATTGACTGCCTCTTCATTATAATGATCTTTTTTTTGATAATATATTTTTGGTGGTATTTTGCCCACAGGATATTTTTCTCGATTCATAGTATCATATGTCCAATCCCCGCCCTCCGGTTTTTCATCACGCATTAAAATATCAAACTTTAGTCTTTGAGTTTTGTAAAATGAAGTTTGAAAAAATTTTTTCTTCTCATTTTTAAAAAAATGACTCAACTCATTTTTTTTAAGTAAAAAAGACTCATTTTCCTTAATATTTAATTTTATCCCGAATTGATTACAGCTGCTTAATAATCTTTTTTCAATCCAAAAGTCATTCGGATCAATTACATTAATTTCAGAGAAATTATTCTTGTGTTGATTGATAAAAGTTCTTACATCAGAATTTTTTTCATTAGAACTTACATATACTGATTCAACACCACGAGATAGTAAATAGTCATGGTATTTCTTCATACTAATTCTATGAAAATAGAGTTTTGTTTTATGAAAATTAAATTGTTTAAAAAAAAGTATTTCTTCAATTAAAAAAGTTTTATTTCCATTATTTATTAAAACTGAATTTTCAAATAATTGGTTGGGAAAAATAATATTTATTGATTCCATAAATTTTGAAATGTTTTGTTCTTATCGTAAATATTTGATTGTAGACCAACATTAAATCTTCTGTCTCTGGGGTCATTACCAACACCAGCATTGTACATCCAGTTGCCATAATTGCTGTGAATATCATAATCTATCAACATGGCCTCGAAGTACGCAGCGCCTATACGCCAATCCAAGTGCCATTCTTTAGCAAAGAAGCTCGCAACATTTTGACGTCCGCGATTGCTCATAAATCCAGTAAGTGCCAGCTCTCGCATATTGGCATTTACAAAGGGTTCGGGTGTTGCACCATCAATCCATTGCTGCACATATTTCTGATTTGTTTTCCAGTTGTAGTCCTTTTGCAATAGGCCACCAAGTTTAAATATGGCATTGCCATGCTTCTTGGAAATATATTTGAAATAATCACGCCAAATAAGCTCAAAAATCAACCAATAAGTAGAGTCGTTTTTGGTAACCTCTTTTTCGTATTTCTTTACCTCATGGTATATAGAAACGGCAGAAATGGACCCAAATGCTAGCCATATGGAGAACTTTGAACTGTACTTTTTGCCCAACAACCCATTTCTGGTTTTTTTGTAATAAGACAATTGATTAGTGTTCCAAAAATATTTTTCTAGTCGTTCCCAAGCAGCTTGCTCGCCCCCTTTGAATGGAATGGCGGTTCGCTTGTCTTGAGTTATATTTTCATAACCCAAACCGCTTAGCGTTGGTAATTCTGGAACTATCGTCAATAGATTTTCTTCGGGCATAGGCGATGGAACGGGCAATGCCAATCGTACACTCACGTGCTTTTCACATTTTTTTCTAAACATCGTAAAAACTTCTGGGACATTGGAAACTTGCATGGGAATATCGTTTGGGTGGAATAAAAACTGATCGTAACTCCAGTGTTTTTCTATTCCCGATGGAATTAGTGCGTTATCATCAAGCTCTTCTTGTGTCCATTCTTTTTGGCCATAGATTGCTGTCACATTGTAGGTTTCTTGCAGTTCTTTTAGCAAGGCTCCCAAACGCCCAACTTTTACCCAAAGTGATATGTTGAGTTTTGCCAAATCTTTTTGAAGTTGTGCTAGGGTTTGCAGCAGGAATTCAGCACGAAACCCCTCCATTTTTTTAAAACCCCACTGGGTTGGTTGTAGCCAATGCTCGGGGAAGTGGTATACAGCAATAACCCTATCGTGTGCCGCAATGGCCTGCGATAAACTCTTTTGATCTCGAACACGTAAGTCGTTTCGAAACCAAACTAGCCCCGTTGTTTTTGCGTTTTGCATTTTTTACTACAATATTTCACGTTCTCCCATTCTTTGCTCCATTTCTTTCTCCAAGCAAAAGGCCTGTTGCAATGCACACAAATTTTTTGAGGTAAATCAGCTTTTTTTACCCCTCTCATGATGTGAGCCCTGCCTTGTATATTTCTAAGCACCTAAGGCGAGCCATCTTATGATCAACCATCGGGGTAGGGTAGTCCAAAGATTGGTAATCTGGCACCCACTTTTTTATATAGGTGTGTTCTTTATCGAATTTTTTTACTTGTTCAGTTGGGTTAAATACGCGGAAATAGGGTGCTGCGTCAACACCGCAACCTGCAACCCATTGCCAATTACCCACATTGCTTGATTGCTCGTAGTCAAGCAGTTTTTCGGCAAAATAAGCTTCGCCCCACCGCCAATCAATGAGTAAATGCTTGCACAAGAAGCTGCCCACCAACATACGCACTCGGTTGTGCATAAAGCCCGTTTGATTGAGTTCACGCATGCCTGCATCCACCAACGGGTATCCTGTATTACCTTCGCACCATTTTGAAAAGTCTGTTTCGTTATTTCGCCATTCAATACGGTCGTATTGTGGTTTAAAACTCGCAGTTGTTGTGTGTGGGAAATGCCAAAGGATTTGCATAAAAAACTCACGCCAGATCAATTCTTTTAAGAAAGTAGGATTGCTGCTTTTTTTTGCTTTTCGCACCATGTCTCTTATGGATACCGTACCAAACCGCAAGTGAATTCCCAGACGGCTGGTGCCATTAATCGCTGGAAAATTTCGCACCGCATCATAAGCATCCATTAACTTTAAGCTGTGGTTAGGTTTTGGAGCATGGTGATCCGGTTTTCTAAAGCCTAATGCTTCGATTGTAGGATTGCTTGGTAGTGTTTTATTATGTAGTTTCCCAAGAAGTGGTGTTGTGGGATATTCAGGCAAACCTTGTTCTACTTCTTTGGCCATCCACACTCTTGAAAATGGGGTATAAACCCTGTAAGGCGTTCCGTCTTTTTTAAGTACTTCATCAGGCGCAAAAATTACCTGATCCTTAAATGTTTTAAAACCAATCCCTTTTTCGGCAAGTAATGCTTTGATTTTTACGTCTCTGGACGTGGCGTAAGGCTCATAGTCTTCGTTTGTATAGACTGCTGTTATGTCGTGCTCCTCACTCCATAGCGGAATAAGTTCAAGTGGATTTCCTTTTGCTACGCACATGCTACTGCCATGTGCTTCGCTTTCTTCTTGCATTTTGGCAATGTGCTGATGAATAAAATTAACACGCCCATCGTCTTTGGGGAGTTTATCAAGAATGGATTCGTCGAATACAAATGCGGGTAACACCTCATCTGTATCGATAAGTGCGTTATAAAAACCCGCATTATCATGAAAGCGCAAATCGCGACGAAACCAAAATAATATCATCCACTAACGTTTAAAGAAGACATGCCGCCATCAAGACCGAGTATTTGTCCAGTCATCCAGCTGCTTTTGTCTGTGAGTAAGAAAGTAGCCAATTGTGCTACGTCCTCAGTTGTACCAATTCTTTTTAAAGGGTGTCTTAGGGAAGCCTTTTCTTTTTTGGCATCATTATTTAAAAATCTGTTTGCCAGCGGCGTATCCGTAATGGATGGTGCAATTACGTTAACACGCACTTTGGGTGCCCATTCGGCTGCCAAAGACCGCGCCAACCCTTCTAAAGCTCCTTTTGAAGCCGCTACGCTTGCGTGAAAAGGCATACCTGTTTGCACGGCTACGGTACTAAACAATACCACACTTGCTTGTTCACTGGCTGCCAATAGCGGCTGAATGCTTTGTAAGCAGCGCACGGCGCCCATAACATTGATCTCAAAATCATTTGTAAAGGCTTCAGCTTTTAATCCTCTGAAGGGTCGCAGATTTATACTTCCTGGGCAATAAGCAAATCCATCAATTTTTGATGGCAATTGATCCAAGGGAAGCGTGTCTTCAAGCACATTAAAACGAATGTGTTTCACTTGTTTGCCAGCCAAACCTTCACTGGTTCTGGAGGCCACAATTATTTCAGATCCCTGTGGGAATTGGTCAATGATATAACTTCCAATACCATAACTCCCGCCAATTAGCAAATATGTTTTATTCATGATGTTGTTTTAAAAATTTCGTTTAATGCTTTTTCTCTGTAATCAAATATTTGCTTCACTTTAAATCGGACAAAAAGCGCATGTGCAAACCAGCCTAAAGGACCCAATGGAAGCTTATAATCTACAATATCTTCCATAATAACACCATTGGCTGTTTTATGTATAAAATGTTTGTGATGCCAAAAGGTATATGGCCCAAATCGTTGTTCGTCAACAAAATAAGCGCCCTCTTGAACATGTGTAATTTCAGTAACCCAGCGAAAGGGAATGTTTAAAATCGGTGTTAGTCTATATTGAATAATCTGTCCGGGGAACATGCTACGGTCTGCACCTGAGAGGATATCAAAGCCCATATAGTCTGGCGTAATACGTTTTAGGTTCTTGGGATCTGAAAGAAATTCCCAAGCTTTTTCCATTGTTATTGGCAGTTCTTGTTTGGAAATATACTGGTACACGCTATAGATTTTATGCAAATATACCTATTTTGTCTAACGATAATTTAATAAGATTAAACAAAATTATCAACCAAACTTTTTCTTGAGAGCTTTTTCTGTTTGAAAAAGAGATATAAAAGGGTAAAGAGTAGTCAAAATAATGGCGATCCATATTCCTCCTTTTCCAGATTCATAAAGTATAAATGGTACACATGTTAAAAGGCAGTAATAACCGGATTGGATGATATATTTTGATGATTCTTTTTGTGCAAAATCCCAATGCGCTTGACTTTTTTTTGAGCGAGATGTACGATAGCCGTATAAATCGTTAATTTTTTTTGGTGGATAGCGAAATACAAGTCGTCCTGTGACAATGTATATAAGTCCGCAAAGAATACAAACAAAGATTGGAGGATTATCTAACATCTTTTACAATTACGAAATATTTAAATAACACTACGGCAAGTGCCATGCCAGCAAAGGGTGCGGTGAGGTATAGCCACAAGGGCTCCCAATGGTTTCCAACAAATGCAGGTCCAAACGAACGCGCAGGATTCATTGAGGCATTGGTAAGGGGGCCTGCAAACATTGCCTCCAGTAAAATCACACTACCAACCGCCAACCCTGCTACAGGTCCTATTTCTTTGCTGCCTGTGCTTATGTGTAGGATTACGATCATTAGAAAGAAGGACAGCAGAAACTCAAGCCAAAAGGCACTTTGATGTGGTATACTGGGTATGGTTGCGCCAATAATTACACTTTTTGGGATAATAGCTTTTACTGTTATGCTAGCTGCTACGGCTGCTCCAGTTTGGGTAATTATGTAAGCAGGTTCTTTTTTCCAGCGGAAGCGTTTCGCAAGTGAAAAGCCGTGGTTACTGCTGGATTAAAATGAGCACCAGATTGAGAACCAAAAGCATAAATCATTACCATTACAATAAGCCCCCAAGTAATGGCAATGCCCTCGTGGGCTACAGCGCCAGTAGTTTCGTTAACTGCCATAGCAGCTGTTCCACAAAAAACCATTGCAAAGGTTCCAATAAATTCAGCGTAAAGTGCTGTGTAAGGTTTCATGCTGCTAAAATACTAATGATAAGGTTAGCTAAATGTTATTTAAACACGTTTGCCTGTGCTTATTACATAAAGTATGTAAGTAAGGATTACGATTATGATTTCCCAAAACAAAATATAGTAAGGCCAATCGCCTATGATTAGTGGATTACTGACATTGGGTGCGTATGCAAGGTACATATAGTTGGAATCGATGATAAAATTCAAAGGCATTACAATAGCCAGTAATATGTTGAAGTAAATCACAACTTTTAGCCAAGAATATTTCGTCAACTTATAGCCAAGATTTTTGAACATATATATTGGTAGTAGCATAATACCACCGTGCGACAAATAGTACTCTAGGTATTCATAATTAGTACCATCAAAATTGTTTATTTGTGGCGTGAAAAAGGCCTGAAATGCTCCAATAATACCAGCGTAAAACAAAAATTCAAATAGCCTATTTTTTTTTGGGATGAATAAAATGAAACAAGCGATTAAGTTCGAAACGCTGCAAAGGTGCAAGGGTAAGTTATCGCTGATATTCCAGTAGCCATTGACGATGTTTCGAGTGTGCCCCGTGAGAGTAGTGAAGATTAAAAGTATAGATATTAACATACCCATACGCAGCTTATTCTTTGGTGACATAAATTTGCCAATAAATAAGTAAGTAGCTATTATAAATACCGTGCACAAAGAATTTCTAACCCATTCATCTGAAAAAAACTCGATAACATATGTCTTTGGCTCTATCATTTCTTTATCGAAAAATTTAAATAAATATAGTCATGTTGAAAATAGAACTGTTTTATTGTTTGATTAATGGGAAATAGGGTAGTAGTAATTGATATGTTTTATCAGTGGGCAAGCCCACAACATTGGTGTAAGAACCCACTATTTTGGACACACCAATCAGGCCAATCCATTCTTGAATCCCGTAACCTCCTGCCTTGTCCAAAGGTTTATAAGTTTTGGCGTAATGGGTTATATCTTCTTTCGACAATATACCAATGGTCACTTTGGTTGTTGCATGAATGCAAGTCTGTTTTTCTTTGGTACTTAAACAAACAGAGGTAATAACTTCATGAGTTTGCCCTGATAATTTCGAGACCATTTCAATAATATGAGCTTCATTTTTGGGCTTGCCAAGAGCGTTGTTGTCAAACCAAACAATGGTGTCGGCAGTAAGCACCAACTCGTTTAGTTGAAGTTGTGGCTGATGTGCCTTTCCTTTTAAACGTGCTAAAAAATCAGTGATTTCAACGCCTTTTAGTTCTTGTGGATATATTTCCTCCACGGCTAAAACACGTTGCTCAAAGACCACACCCATTTGTTGTAAAAGGTCCACACGTCTGGGAGAGCCAGAACCAAGGAATATTTTATAGGTCATTTGCTGTCATTACGGGCATTGGTGAGCGTCCCCCACTTGCCTTGTACCTTTAACACTTGTTCAATTACGTCTCGTACACAGCCTTTACCTCCGTCTTTGTGTGAAATATAGTCTGCTGCTGCCAACACTTCTGGTACGGCATCGTTTGGGCAACATCCAAGACGAACCAAGTTCATTGCTTCTAGATCTGGAATATCATCTCCCATAAAGAGCATATTTTCAAAGCTTAGATTGTTTTCTTTGCTGTAATCATGTAGTATATCTGCTTTTTGATGTATACCCAAATACACATCTTTGACGCCCAGTTGGTTGAGGCGCATCCTTACTGCCTCATTCGTACCGCCTGAAATGATAACGATCCCATAACCAGCTTGAAGTGCTGCTTTAACAGCATAACCATCTTTTGTGTTCATTGTGCGGATCATTTCTCCATCAGGTAGTATTGTAATACTACCATCTGTAAATACACCGTCTACATCAAAAATAAAGGTAGTGATGTGTCTAAACTCTTGCTTGTAACTCATTTTTTATGTGTTTTATAAATAGATTGACTCAATGCACGATACAAAGTAGCTTGATGAGCTGTCAATATATCAATATGTTTTGACTGTGTATTTATATCGTTGCGTTTTGCTGGTCCACTTTGATGTTTTCTTGCATTAGAGTGAAGGCTACGCGATAGCGTTTCTTTAATAATCGGATGAAGGAGAGCGTGGGGGAGTCCTATTTCTGAAATAATATTTTGACTAATACCCAACAAATGATTACAGAAATTATTTGCAAACACAGCTGCTGTGTGAAGCTTAAGGCGTTGTTTGGTGTTAACAACATGGACTTCATCACTCAATTTTTGCGCGAGTTTTTCGAGTATACATAAGTCATTCTCATCATTTGACTCTAGACAAATGGGGATGTTTTCCCAATTGATGTTTAGTTCTTTTACGAAACTTTGTAGTGGGTACAAAACACCTCTGCGTTTATGAGGTGCTAATTCATCAAGTGACCGGGCTGCTGCCGTATGAACCACTAAAGCGTCAGTATTAAAGCTTTGTGCTACTTCCACAATGTAATCGTCTGAAATGGCCAAGATGCAAATATCAACCTCAATTTCGTTTTGAAACGAATTAAAATAGGGTGTGGTGTTCACTGCTGGAGGATTTTTATGTCTACCTATCCATTGGACACACGAAATGGCTTCTAATCTTTCAAAGACATTTAAAAAATGTGTGGCAAGGTTACCAGTACCAAAAAGGGCTATTCGCATCATTGTTCAAAATTACAAATAACTAAATACTTGCAAATGTCTTTACATGAATTTCATTAGGTTTGCATAAATTCCAACATGAAAACAAATCAAACTTTTATGATGATAAAGCCTGACGCGGTCGGAAATGGTCACATCGGAGCGATTTTAAGTAAAATTGCTGAGGCAGGATTTAAGTTTAAGGCATTAAAGATGACACGCTTGTCTCAAACAGATGCAGAGTCTTTTTATGCTATTC
>CAXHBH010000027.1:0-19030 GCA_964014735.1 uncultured Flavobacteriaceae bacterium
CCGATGTTTTGATAGATTATTTGGTAGCGTCCAGCTGGAAGGGTTAGGGAATATACGCCGTAATTGTTGCTTACCGTGCCTAAGGAGGTGCCCTCTGCGTAAATTGAAACTCCTAATAGGGTTTCTTGGGTATCGGCAGCCGTTATGCTACCACTAAGGGTGTAGGATTGTGCATAAGTATTTGGTCCTACACACATCAACAAAAAAGTGACGTAGCGCATCAAAGCAATTTTCTTCAAAGATACGCAACCTGCATTATGTAGCTAATGCCTTGTCTAAATTTTGTTTGATAGCAGCTAGAAAATCTTGTGTTGACAAATAATCATTACGTGTCATTTCTTCTTTGTTAATGAGCATAGCAAGATCTTTGGTCATTTGACCACCTTCAACCGTTTGAACACATACTTCTTCAAGACTTTTACAGAATTCTGCCAAATCACGGTTGCCATCCAGTTTGGCACGGTGTGCCAATCCACGCGTCCATGCAAAAATAGAGGCGATTGGATTTGTAGAGGTTTCTTTTCCTTGTTGGTGCTGACGGTAATGTCGTGTTACGGTTCCGTGTGCTGCTTCAGCCTCAAGTGTTTTACCATCTGGCGTGACCAGGGTAGAGGTCATAAGCCCAAGAGAACCAAACCCTTGCGCAACAGTGTCCGATTGTACATCTCCATCATAGTTTTTACATGCCCACACAAAGCCTCCGCTCCATTTCATAGCAGCTGCCACCATATCGTCAATCAATCGGTGTTCGTAACTTATACCAAGCGCTTCAAATTGGTCGATAAATTCGTTCTCAAATACTTCTTGGAAAATATCCTTAAAACGTCCGTCATAGGCTTTCATGATGGTATTTTTGGTTGACAAGTATAATGGCCATTTTTTACTAATTGCACGATTCATACACGAACGAGCAAAGCCATAGATTGAAGAGTCAATATTATACATACTCATGGCCACACCACCTTCTTGAAAGTTATATACTTCCCAAGTTTTGGCTTCGTTGCCATCTTCTGGTGTAAAAGTCATGGTCAGCTTCCCTTTACCTTTAATTACGGCATCTGTAGCACGGTATTGATCGCCAAAAGCATGACGGCCAATACATATGGGTTGTGTCCAGCCTTGGACATAACGCGGTACATTACTCATTATGATGGGCTCGCGGAAAACAGTGCCACCTACAATATTTCGGATGGTTCCGTTGGGCGAGCGCCACATTTCTTTAAGGTCAAATTCTTCTACGCGGTTTTCATCTGGAGTGATGGTTGCACATTTAATTCCTACGTTATATTTTTTAATGGCTTCCGCAGCATCTATGGTAATTTGGTCTTTGGTAGCATCTCTTGAAGTCACACTTAGGTCATAGTACAACAATTCTATATCTAGATAAGGAAGAATTAATTGTTGTTTTATGAAATCCCAAATGATTCTTGTCATTTCATCTCCATCCATTTCTACTACTGGGTTTGCTACGTGGATTTTAGCCATATTTTTTGCTTTGATGGGCGCAAATATACACCCATATAAGGTATAAAAAAACAGCAGCTCAATATTTTGAGTTGCTGTTTTGATTTTGTAACAAAAAATGTCTTGAAACAGCTACTTTTAGACTATCTATCTTGACGTTCTTTGATGCGCGCTTTTTTACCAGTTAAACCTCTAAAGTAAAAGATTCGTGAACGACGTACTTTTCCACGTGCATTGACTTCTATTTTTTGAATACCAGGTAGGTTGATGGGAAATATTCGTTCAACTCCTACGGTACCAGACATTTTACGGATGGTAAAAGTTTTGGTAGCACCGGTTCCTTTAATTTGAATAACGACCCCTTTAAAAAACTGGGTACGGACTTTACTTCCCTCTCGGATTTCGTAATAGACGGTTATGGTGTCTCCAGCTTGAAAACTTGGAAATTCTTTTTTGGGTACAAATTCGTCCTGAACATATTGTAGTAAGGGCTCCATTTTGTATGTTTTTACGTGTAAACCATGAAACATTCACGTACCTCGCCAGCGGTTTCAAAGCGGTTGCAAATATACACCTTAAACTCAATTCAACAAAACCAATATTTTAAAGCAAATTCAGAGTGGGGTAAAAAACAGAATATGTAGTGTTTTTATAATAAGCTAAAATTTTTAAAAATATTTTCCAAAATGTTTATTTACAGTCATTTTATGATAAAATAACTTATTTTAATGATTATAAAATTATTTGCGTACCATTAAAATAATTTAGTAAGGCGATTAATAAGATAAAAATTTGTTTAAATATTAAAACTAAATTTTTAACTCTTAAGTGCTTAAATATGGGTTTTTAAAATCCAAAACATCATGAAAAACATGTGCAATGTTCTTATTGTAGCTTTAATATTTTGTGCCTTTAAACTTGCGCATGCACAATCGAAAATCATGCGTTCATCGATTTCAAGCTATGTGAATAATGCAAAAAATACACAAAGCAATGAATATAAGTTACAATAAAGTATTGGAAACATGGGAATTTCGCGCTACTTCAAAAATCTTGGATATGCCGCTTTACGAGGCTTTTTAATTTCTCAAAATATTTTAAGCACCGAAATAGTAATATCAAGCACAATGACGTACTCTTTGCCTTTAGAATGGAACGTGTTCATAGGTTTAATGGCAGACCCATAAGTCATTTCGATCTTAGTCTAGAAATCTGGAATTGGGACTTCTCGGCCCTGCTCGAAATGACATCATTGTTTTTCGAAGTGACATCGGTTTTGCTAAAAGCGACCCCCATTAGTTAAAGCAAATCTGGGCGCTTTCTTTTGGTGATTTCCAACGCTTGTTCTTCGCGCCAGGCATCTACTTTTGGGGTATTACCAGAAGTTAGGATTTCGGGTACTTGATGTCCTTTATAATCTGAAGGCCGGGTATAAATAGGTGGAGCCAATAACCCATCTTGAAAGGAATCGGTTAGGGCAGAGGTCTCGTTACCCAACACACCCGGAATCAGCCGTATAAGGGTATCGCATAAAACGGCAGCAGCCAATTCGCCACCCGAAAGTACATAATCGCCGATGGATATTTCATGTGTAACAAACAAATCACGAACACGCTGATCTACCCCCTTATAATGCCCGCACAGTACGATGATATTTTCCATAAGAGACAATTTATTGGCCTTATCTTGGTTGAGCAAATCGGCATCTGGCGTCATATAGATTACCGCATCATAGTCCCGAGCAACTTTGAGCTTGCTGATGCATTTATCGATGGGTTCAATCATCAACACCATCCCTGCACCACCGCCATAAGGATAATCATCTACTTGCTTATAGCTGTTGGCGCTGTAATCACGGAGGTTGTGAAAATGTACTTCAACTAAGTTAGCCTCCTGTGCTCGCTTCATGATTGAGCCCGTGAAAGGGCTGTGCATGAGTTCGGGCACCACGCTAATAATATCTATTCGCATGAGGTAAAGATAGGTAATCTACTTACGCTGAATGAAACAAAGACTTCTCGAACGTTACGGAGTGACCTGTAAAAGTTGTTAGCCTACTCAAAAATAAAGCGCATTTTTTCGCCGTTTTTATTTAAAAACGTTAATTCGTAAATGCTATCTTCATCCAATGCCAATACGGCTGATTTGTTGTTTACTTCCTTGCCATTAACAGCCATTAAAACATCTCCTGCTTGGACGCCTCTACGAAACAGCCTGCTGTTCTCCACTCCGGAAACATAAACGCCATTATCAATACCATATGATGCAGCTTCTTTTTCACTGAGATCTCGCAGGCGCATACCGTAGTAATTGATAAAAGGAGTTGCTTTGAGTGCAACCGCAAGGCTTATGGTTTCTCCTTCACGGACAACTGTTACATCCACGCTTTCGCCCGGACGTTTGGAGCCTAAATATCCCGTCAAATCTGCAAACTTACGTATGGGGGCAGTGTCGATTTGGGTGATAATATCCCCCTTTTGAATACCAGCCTCTTTGGCGCCCATATTCTCTTCTAGCCCACCAACATAGAAACCTTCAGTTTCTTCAATGCCGAGTTGCTCGGACATGCGCGCGTTAAGTCCGTTGCCCGAAACACCTAGCAGTGCATTTTGCACATTGCCGTATTCTACAATATCTTCAAATATCTTCCGCGCGATGTTGCTGGGCACGGCAAATGAATAGCCAATAAAGGTGCCCATGCCGTTACTGGTTATGGCCGTATTGATGCCAATCAAATCGCCGTCTAAATTGACCAATGCACCGCCACTATTTCCAGAATTAACAGCAGCGTCGGTTTGTATAAAGGATTGGTTTTTGTTGTCATAATCGCTAAAATCTCTTGACTTGGCACTAATTATGCCCGCCGTAACAGTGGAGTTGAGGTTGTAGGGGTTGCCAACCGCCAATACCCATTCGCCAATGCGTGTGTTGTCGGAGTTGGCAAAACGCACATAGGGAAAATTATAATCGCCTTTTATTTTGAGTACGGCGATATCTGCATTGGAATCCGAGCCAATGACTTCAACTTCGTATTTTTTATTGTCGTTGGTGGTGATTTCTATTGTTGTGGCACCCTCAACAACGTGGTTGTTTGTAATAATATAACCATCTGATGACACGATGACTCCCGAACCCATGCCCACACGAGGGTATTCGCGTCCACTTCTCCCATAAAAATACTCCATTAAGCTGCTGGGTCTTTGATTTTTTTCTACTGTAGTATTGGTGATATGCACTACCGCATCAATAGTTTTTTCCGCTGCCGCGGTAAAATCCGTACTAATAGCCTTTATTATGTTGGTAGGCGTAAAATTAGTATTTACAGCTTGTGGTTGTAGAGGAGTGTAAACCACGGTTTGTTTTTGCGTAAAATGATACCCCAATAGGGTTATAAAAGCAGCGCCAAAGGCTACTGCAACGTATTTAAATAATGATTTCATAGCGCTCAAATTAAATATTATACTCAAAAGTAAAACAAGAGTTTCTGATTTAAAAGCCATTTAACGCATTTTTAACAACATAGTCGCTGCTGAATTTGGCTATATTTGCACATGATTTTTTCGTTTGTAAAATATCAAGGAACTGGAAATGACTTTGTGATTGTTGACAATCGAGACAGTAGTTTCCCTATTGAAGACCACCATCTAATTGCACAGCTTTGTCACCGCAATTATGGCATAGGTGCCGACGGTTTTATAGCGATAGAATCTGATACTACTTCTGATTTTTTTATGCGTTATTTTAATGCCAACGGGCATGAAGGGAGCTTATGTGGTAACGGTTCTCGTTGTGCGGTTCACTATGCCAATACATTGGGCCTTACTAAAAAAGAAGTGGTTTTTCGCGCCGCCGATGGCTTACACCAAGCCCAATTTATTGGTAAGGAGGTAGCCCTTTCGCTTCATGCTGTTTCCAATTGGGAAATAAGAGAAGATAAACTTTTTATAGATACAGGTTCACCACACCATATTGCTTTTGTCGATGAAGTGGCTACTGTGGATGTCGCTCACTTGGGAGCGGCGCTTGCACACGGCCCCCCTTATTATGCAGACGGCACTAATGTAAATTTTGTCACTGTCACTGCCAATGACAGCTTGCACGTGCGCACATTTGAGCGGGGTGTTGAAGCCGAAACGCTTTCTTGTGGCACCGGTGTTACTGCAGCAGCTATAGGAGCACACATTAGCAAACGTGTTACAGCTGATAAAATAAGTATTCAAACCAATGGTGGTGAATTGACCGTTTCTTTCACAGCCAACTCTAACAGATATGAAGAGGTGGTGCTTCAAGGTCCAGCTACGCCTGTTTTTAAGGGACAATGGGAAATAACAACCAAATGATAAAACGTGTGTTTTTGGCTGTTTTGCTATTGGTATTTCTTATTGGTAGTGCGTTTGTATTTTATTTTTACAGGGTTTTCTTTGCTTCCAATACTTCTTTTGAGACTTCCCAACAAGAAATCCTCATTCCTTCTTCTGATACTAAAGTAGCAGCCTACGATACCATATCTCGGGTGGTTGAACGCTTCGATTTTTTTCAAAAAGCCGCCAGTCGTAAGGGATACTTCCCCTTGCCGGGACGTTTTGTGTTAGAAAAAGGCATGAACAATAACGATTTGATTAATCGATTGCGCTCAGAAAACAAACCCATTCGCTTGACGTTTAATAACCAAAAAACATTAATGCATTTGGCATCATATGTTGCAAGTAAAATAGAAACAGACAGTACTGCTATCATGCAGGCTTTCTATGATGAGGATTTTCTTCAGCAAAATAATTTGACACACGAAAATGTATTTTCGATTTGTTTGCCCAACTCTTATGATGTTTTTTGGAACACTACTGGGGTACAGTTTCGAGATAGGATGCTAAAGCAATACAAGGCTTTTTGGACACCAAAGAGAGAGTCGGCACGCAAAAAAATAAAATTTACAAGAGAAGAAGTTGTGGCATTGGCTGCTGTTGTACACAAAGAATCATACCGTGTAGACGAGCGACCTATGCTAGCAGGTGCTTACCTCAATCGATTGCGCAAACGCATGCGATTACAGGCCGATCCTACCGTCATCTATGCATTGATGCGCAAAGCGAATAATTTTGATATGGATATTCGCCGTGTACTCTATGAAGATTTAAAAATTAGATCTCCTTATAATACCTACCGAAATAGGGGAATACCTCCAGGGCCCATTGTGATGCCCGATATTAGTGCCATTAACGCAGTGCTGTTTCCCGCCAAACACAACTATCTATACTTTGTTGCTGATCCAAGCCGAAGTGGGTATCATTTGTTTGCAACAAAACTATCACAACACAATAAAAACAAAAAAATATACACGCGCTGGTTACGTAAAAAAAATATCTATCGCTAACCGCCCAGTAAAGAAAAAACAGTAGGTCTTTTATGTAAATCTTCTTTGTTTTTACGCCATGACTCTGCAGATGCCGTTTTGATAAACTCGTTGGGAAGCGTAATATCACAAGCTACACTTACTAATGTTTTTGGTCTTAGTACCTTGCTTAATTCTTCTAATAAGGCATTATTGCGGTAAGGGGTTTCTATAAATAGTTGGGTTTGATTTAATTCATAAGATTTTTTCTCAAATTGCTTGATGGCTTTTCGGCGTTCGGATTTATCTATAGGTAAATATCCATTGAAGGCAAAGGACTGACCGTTGAGTCCTGCTGCCATTACTGCTAATAGAATTGAAGATGGTCCTACAAGTGGAATTACACGAATATTGTTTGTGTGTGCAAGTGCTACAAGCGCTGTACCTGGATCTGCAACCCCCGGGCAACCAGCATCGGTAATGAGCCCTATATCTTCTCCACCTAAAAGGGGTAGAAGCATCGCGTTCAGCTCTTCTTCATCTGTAAATTTATTCAGAAGGTGAACTGTTATGTTGTCTTGCGGTATGTTTGGACTGATACTTTTTACAAACGCCCGACCCGCTTTTTCTTTTTCAAAGACAAAGTAACGCAAGCTTTCCATGGTTTTTTTCACTGAAATAGGCATCACTTCAAGTGGTGCCGTATCACCCAATACATTCGGGATTAAAAAAAGATGCCCTTTTTTTTGTCTGGTCATTGTACATGTTTTTTTAACCAGTTAGAACAACAATCATGCAGTAGTTCGTAGACTTGCGTAAAACCATCAGCTCCCCCATAATATGGGTCAGGAATTCGAGGCACATATAAATCAACAGCTTTGGTGATAAGCGCAATTTTATTCCGTTGAGCTGATGAGGGGGAAAGGGCTTGTGCATTGCAGAGGTTTTCTTCGTCCATGACCAATATGTGGTCAAAAGCATCTAAATCGGCATGCGTGAGCTGTCGGGCTTGTTGCTTGCTTATGTCAATATTGTGTAGTGCAGCAATAGCAATACTCCTTTGGTCTGGCGCTGCTCCAATGTGGTAGTTGGCAGTACCAGCCGAATCAATTAAAAAATCTTGGTCTTTTGTGAGTTTACGCATGATCACCTCTGCTAATGGTGAGCGACAGATATTGCCTAAACACACCATAAGCACCTTGGTTATCATGCTTTAGTTAGAAAGTTTCTTGTTCAAATCGTCCACATATTTGCGGAACTGCTTATCTGTGAAAGCGAGGTTGTCAACGGTTTTGCAAGCATGAAGCACCGTAGCGTGGTCTCGGTGTCCAATTTTAGTACCAATGCTTGCTAAAGAAGCCTTAGTCATTTTTTTGGCAAAGAACATGGCCAATTGTCTAGCCTGAACAATATGTCGTTTTCTTGTTTTTGATTGAAGCGTTGTAACATCCATCTGGAAGTATTCCGACACCACTTTTTGAATGTGATCGATGGAAACTTCACGTTTAGTATTCCGTACAAACTTCTCAACAATCTGTCGCGCCAAATCAAGCGTAACTTCTTTTCTATTGAAAGATGCCTGTGCAATAAGTGATATAATTGCACCTTCGAGTTCACGCACATTTGTTTTGACAGATTTAGCTACAAAATCAATGATTTCGTCTGGCACCTCAACGCCATCGCGATACAATTTGTTTTTAAGAATAGAAACCCGCGTCTCATAGTCGGGGCGTTGTAATTCAGCTGAAAGCCCCCATTTGAAACGTGACAACAAGCGTTGTTCAATATCTTGCATGTCTACCGGTGCTTTGTCAGAAGTCAAGATAACTTGCTTGCCATTTTGGTGAAGGTGGTTAAAAATGTGAAAAAACACGTCTTGGGTTCCAGTTTTTCCAGAAAAGAATTGTACGTCATCTATGATAAGGATTTCTATTACTTGGTAGAAGTGAATGAAATCATTTCGGGTATTTTTCTTAACTGCTTCTATATATTGTTGTGTGAATTTTTCTGCAGAAATATACAGGACAGTTTTTTCTGGGTATTTGCTTTTTATATCAACACCTATGGCGTGAGCAAGATGCGTTTTTCCTAGACCAACACCACCAAAAATTAGTAAGGGGTTGAATGACGTTCCACCAGGTTTGTTGGCTACAGCAATACCTGCTGATCTTGCCAGACGGTTGGCATCGCCTTCCAAAAAGTTTTCAAAGTTGTAGCTTGCATTTAGTTGCGATTCAACTTTTAAATTGCGTATTCCTGGAATTACAAATGGATTCCGAAGCTCAGCAATTTGGGCTTGAAAAGGCGCTTCAACATTCTGAACTTTGATACGTCCTTTATTTTGGCTTGGAATACTTTCTGTAAACGCTTGTTTACTGCCAAAAGTATTTTCCATTCGGATTACATAAACAAGTCTAGCGTTTAGACCGAGTTCTTTTGTGAGTGCAACCTTTAATAAATCAACATAGTGTTCCTCAAGCCACTCATAAAAGAATTTACTTGGGACTTCGACACTAAGGGCGTCTCCGTTCAGTTTTAGAGGCTTAATAGGTTCAAACCAAGTTTTAAAACCTTGATTATGAATATTGTCCTTGACAAAATCAAGACAGTTTCCCCAAACGCTATCAGCGGTTTTATGCATTTTTATTCATGATTGCAATGGTTATGTTGTGTCAAAAAAAGTTAAAATTCTGGGGATTATTTAATTTTATTGGACTTCACAAATATGTGCTTATTTTTTTTTAAAAAAAAGTAAATTTACTATTGAATTTTTAGAAAGTTTTGTGCATATTATGAGTCTTCAAGATTCATTTTTTTGACATTAATAACTTACAATGAGTAAGAATTATATTACAATTTGCAATATGGTCCATTATCATCAAGTAGACCAAATGGGTGTTATGCATCATGCTCAATATGTATATTCTTTAGAACAAACAGAATTGAATGGCTGCTAAATAAAGGAGTTAGTTACGGCACCTTAGAAAAAAAAGGTATATTAATTTCTGTTGTTGATATTAATATACAATATAAGAAGCCATTACACTTTGAGGAGAAATATTTTACTCATTTATCACTAGACCAACTTGGCCCCTACTTTGTTGATTTTTCCTATATTATAGAAAATGTGCAAAAAGATTGCGTTGCCACTGCATTAACTCGTTTGGTTTTTGTTTATGGTCAAACTAGAAAGGCTATTAAATGCCCCGACTTCTTAATTAGGATTTTTCATTAATAATAATGTGTAATATATCTCCTACAATTTTTTTTGATGTTTTTCCACCCTTTGGTTCTTGGGGTGCCTTTATTCCTTTTTCAATTAACTTTTCAGCTTCGATTATACGGCATTCATCCCACAAATTATTAGACAAAAACCCTTTGATTGTTTCTGCGCCCCCCTCAACAATGACTGATTGTATTTCATTTACTGTACACCAATTCATGACATTTTTTAAAACTTTCGTTTTTTCAATGGCTACCCAATTTATATTTACTTCTTTTTTATTTAAATTAAAATTGAAAACTACTGTTTTTGCATCTCCATTTAAAATAAGCGCATTGTCATGAATACTGTTGTTGGGGTCAATGACTAATCGAATTGGATTGCTGCCCGTCCACTTTCTTGTGGTTAGTAACGGATTATCATTATCTACTGTTTTTCTGCCCACCAAAATGGCGTGCTCTTCCGCTCGCCAACGGTGCGCCAGTTGCTGACTGTCTGCATCACTAATCCAAAATACTTTACCTTTTTTATCATTTGCCGGCGCGATATAGCCATTTGCTGTTTGCGACCACTTTAATATTATATAGGGACGCCTTTTGTTGTGAAAACAGTAAAAACGCTTATTCAATTCCAAGCAGGCTTCTTTTAGTACCCCGCTGATTACTTCAACGCCGGCAGCTTTTAGCGCTGCAATACCACGTCCTGCCACTTTTGGGTTGGGATCAATTGCCCCTATGATTACTTTTTTGATACCCTTAGACAAAACCAAATCACAACAAGGAGGTGTTTTGCCGTGGTGGGAACAAGGTTCAAGGTTTACATATAAAGTAGCGTCTACTAAATCTTTCTTTTCTAACTTGGCCAAGGCGTTTACTTCGGCATGAGCAGCCCCCGCCCTTTGATGCCAGCCTTCACCAATAATTTTTCCATTACTAACCACAACCGCTCCCACCATGGGATTGGGGTAGGTTTGTCCAATACTCTTTTGAGCTAATACCAAACAACGGCGCATAAAAATATCGTGGGATGAATGCAATGGGAATGTGTATTTTAGCAAAAATATCAAATATCTACTTGCGAAGCAGATTTCATTTGTTATTATTCGATATTGATGTATTAAATATGCCTTTCTTTGGTTATGAAAACTTATCTGTTTATTTATAATGGCTAACACTATCACGTTGACATTAAAAAAACTCAGGATGCAATTTTATAAGCTGCTTTCGTCTCAGTATACGAAAGATGAAATTCAAATACATTTTGAATTGTTGTGTGAAGCCTATTTTAGCTATACACCTGCAGAAACTGTGCTCAACATTGATAAAAGCTTATCGATTGAAAAAGAAGCGCAATTGAAAGTAGCATTAATAGCTCTTCAAGAAAATGTACCCATACAATATATAATAGGTACTGTTGTGTTTGCAGGCCTAGAGCTAGAGGTTGACCAAAGGGTACTTATTCCTCGACCTGAAACAGAAGAGATGGTACATTGGTTATTATCTCAGCACAGAGACGAAACACCACTTCGTGTATTGGACATAGGTACTGGAAATGGTTGTGTGGCAATAGCGATTAAGAAAGCACGCCCTAATTGGGAAGTTACGGCATGGGATATTGATTTGGATGCCCTAGAAATAGCCAGAAATAATGCTAAAAAACATAAAACTACTGTAAATTTTGAAGCGGTAGATGTGCTGGCACCACAATTGCCCAATAAGCTTTGGGACATTATTATTTCAAACCCACCTTATGTGCCCGAGTCCGAAATAACACACACGGCAGCACACGTATTGCGAGAACCCGAACACGCCATTTTTGTTCCGGATAGTTCTCCATTGATATTCTATAAACATATCATCGGGTATGCTACCGAACAGCTAAACGCTCACGGCACTATTTATTTGGAAGGGCATGAACCGCTCATGAAAACACTTGATTTGCTTTTAATGCAAGCAGGATTTTCCGATATTGTACTACGAAATGATTTCAGGACAAAACCACGATTTATACGTGCAAATTACCTATGAATATAGCAGAAAAAATACATATATTAAGGCTTGAGCTTCACGAGCATAATAGACGCTACTATATTGAAGATGCGCCTGTAATTTCTGATCTTGAATTTGATGAAAAGTTGGCTACACTCCAAGCACTTGAAGATGCGAATCCTTCACTTTTTGATGCCAATTCACCCACCCAGCGTGTGGGTGGCGCTGTAACCAAAAACTTTAACACTATAGCCCATGAGCAACGTATGTACTCCTTGGACAATTCCTACAGTAGACAAGATTTGTTGGATTGGGAAAAACGCATGTGTAAAAACTTAGGCGTAACGTCTTTAGATTATACCTGTGAGTTAAAGTATGATGGTGCTTCAATAAGCCTAACTTATGAAGATGGTAAACTAGTACAAGCCCTTACTCGTGGTGATGGTTTTCAAGGTGATGAAGTAACCCAAAACATCAAGACCATTCACACTGTCCCATTGCAAATTTCAGCTACCGATGTTCCTCAGCGCTTTGCCATAAGAGGAGAAATTATTTTGCCGTTAGCAGGATTTGAACGGATGAACAAACAACGCTTAGCTCTAGGGGAAGAACCCTATATGAACCCAAGAAATACGGCATCTGGTAGTTTGAAGCTGCAAGATAGCAAGTTAGTGGCATCACGCCCTTTGGATTGTTTTCTTTATCAAATTGTTACCGACAGAACTTTGTTTCAAACCCAACTGGCATCACTTCAAGCAGCCAAAAGATGGGGCTTTTATGTGCCCAAGCATTTTATTCATGCCAATAATATGCAAGAGGTTTTTCACTTTCTGGATCATTGGGAACAAGAACGCAGTAGTTTGGCTTACGAAATTGATGGAGTAGTGGTTAAAGTAAACCAATTCGCATATCAAGAGCAACTTGGCTATACAGCAAAATCTCCCCGCTGGGCCATGGCTTACAAGTTTAAGGCAGAGGCGGTTGAAACCCAACTAGAAGATTTGACATACCAAGTAGGTCGAACGGGTGCCATAACGCCTGTTGCTCAATTAAGGCCTGTATTATTGGGAGGTACTATAGTTAAAAGAGCATCGCTGTACAATGCAGATTTTATTGCAGATCTTGGACTGCATCTAAATGATACTGTTTATGTTCAGAAAGGAGGTGAAATTATTCCTAAAATTACTTCTATCAACCACAGCAAGCGTTTGCCCAACAGCCAAGCAATACAATATGCAACCAACTGTCCCTCTTGTGATACGCCATTAAAAAGAAATCCCTATGAGGCGCAGCACTACTGCCCAAACTCGATTGATTGTTTGCCACAACGTGTTGGTCGAGTGTCACATTTTATATCCAGAAAAGCTATGGATATTGATGGTTTAGGTGCCGAAACCATACAACTTCTAATAAAAAATAATCGCATCAACAGCTATGCGGATTTATACGCCCTAACAGAAGCAGATCTCATATCCCTTGATCGGTTGGCTGAAAAATCAGCACAGAACATCGTACAAGCCATAGCAGCTTCTCTAAGTATACCTTTCCAACGTGTGTTATTTGCTTTAGGTATTCGATATGTTGGTCAAACCGTAGCCAAAAAATTGGCACAATACTTTGGGTCTGTAGATGCCTTAATGCAAGCTGATGTTGAAACACTGGAAGCTGTTGATGAAATTGGAACACGCATTGCAAAAAGCGTGGTGGATTTCTTTCAAGACGTCAACAATATTTTTGTTATTTCACAATTGCGTACTTCTGGTGTTAAATTAGAAGCAGATATTTTGTCCAAGCCCATTTCAAATACACTTAATGATATGCGTTTTGTAGTTTCGGGTGTTTTTACTCAGTACTCTAGAGACGAATTAAAAAGTACCATAGAGCAATATGGGGGTAAGGTTTCTTCTTCAATTTCGAAAAACACTACATATTTAATAGCCGGTGAAAATATGGGACCTGCCAAGAAAACCAAGGCAGAGACTTTTTCTGTCAAAATCATTTCTGAACAAGAGTTTGAACGACTTATCAACGGCTAATGTTGTATTTATAACAAACCGTTAGTTTTTTATAATATAATGCTAAGGTCATGCAACCACAACTTATGAAAACATTACTTTTGTGAATATGAATTTTTTTGCCAAACGCGTCGTAAAACAGCAGTTAAACTTGCTTGAAAATAGAGTGGGTGTCAAACCCTTATCTGTTCGTCGTATGATTTTTATTCATGAGACGGATTTAGATATTACTGAGGCACAGTTTAAAAATATGCTTGATTTTTTTTCACCTGAATATCAGACCATCGACTGTGTTCATTTTCATGTAAATAAAAAAATGCTTGAAGGACTACCAAAGCCCCACCTACAGACTAAGAGCTTGGATTGGCGTGGTAGGATAGTGGAAAACGATCTAAAATTTATAATATCTCAGCATTATGATATTGCCATACATTTTGTAAAGCAAAGCACACTTTCATTAGAATCTTTTTCTGCACAAATCAGCGCATCCTTCCGCATTGGCCCATCTTGTTTGGACAACAGGCTAAACGACTTGCTGCTTCCTACACGATTAGATTTTGGTGGATTTTTAAATGACCTAAAACAATATTTCAATAAAATAACAGCACATGCATAAGTTAAAAGCCAAATCTACTGGAGTAGCGGTTATTACCCCTTTTCATACAGACGGTTCCGTGGATCATGACGCACTTACGCATATCATTCATTTCTTGATTGATAGTGGTATTGATTTTCTTGTAGCTTTAGGCACAACTGGAGAATCGGTTACACTTACAAATGAAGAAAAGCAGGCTATTTTTGCCACTTTTGTGCATGAAAATAAGCAACGCGTTCCACTAATTATGGGTGTTGGGGGCAATTGTACAAGATCACTGGTTGAAAGTTTTCAGTCTTTTGATATTGATGGGTTTGACGCCATTCTCTCCGTTACCCCTTACTATAACCGA
This sequence comes from uncultured Flavobacteriaceae bacterium, assembly GCA_964014735.1. GTDB lineage: Bacteria > Bacteroidota > Bacteroidia > Flavobacteriales > Flavobacteriaceae > UBA7446. Next base: position 14,967 of record CAXHBH010000027.1, read on the forward strand.
CCAAACCAAGAAGGATTATACCAACACTACATGGCATTAGACGCAGTAACTCCTTTACCATTAATTATGTATAATGTGCCAGGACGAACAGGTGTTAACATGACTGCTGAGACCACGGTGCGTATTGCCAATGATGCAAAACATATTGTAGGGGTTAAGGATGCAAGTGGCAATATGGATCAAGGCGCACATATCATTGCGCAAAGCCCAAAAGATTTCTTGGTTTTTTCTGGTGACGACGAAACTGCAATTTCGCTAACACTTATGGGAGGAGATGGCGTTATTTCTGTGGTTGCTGGTGGCTTTCCAAAAGTTTTCAAACGGGGAATGGACTTGGCTTTAGAAAAAAATGAACCTGAAGCTAACCTAATTAATCAACAGTTCAAGCCTGTTATAGACTTGCTGTTTAAGGAAGGAAACCCTGCCGGTATTAAGGCTGTTTCTCAATTACTTGGTCTTTGTGAGGCAAACTTAAGACTTCCCTTGGTTAAGCCTTCTGATGCACTTGTTGCTGCACTGCTACCATTTGTAAAAAAGCTTAATTAAACAACAAACCCAACCTGACTCCAACAGTATTGTGTCCAGAATTGGGAAACTTCAAATCTGCATTTGATTCATGTCTTAAGACAAGGGTGCTGCTTATCCAAAAATGTTCATTGTATTTCAACTTTAAACCAAAGCCTATATTATCGGAAAAAGCTAACCCAGCTGCCAAACGTTCTGTTTGTTGTGAAGTCAACATGGGACCAATGGAACCGTATCCAAAAACAGCTACTCTTGGATTGAAGTGCCAGTTGAATGTTATACCCAAATGCGCTGCCAGTTGGTGAATTGTTTTTCTTGCCAACATTTTCTGTTGAAAATCTTCCGGAAAATCATCAAAATACGTAGTTGTTGTAAACCATTTGTTGAGCAGTTGGTGTTTTGAAAAATAGTAACCCAATTCACTCAAGATATCCAATTTGAAATCTCCTAGCTGAAATTGATTTAGGCTTATATGACCTATAAAATGATGTTGGATAAGCTTGTAATCTTTGTCTTTAAGTGGATAGATTTGCTGCGTGGAATGGCCAATTTGTACACCCCAATCGGGTGGAGTTGGTTTTTCTTGTCCTTTTACTATTTGAAAGGAAATTAAGAAAAGGAGTGGTAATAAATAAGATATGGACATGCGCTGAATATGTAAAACGTTTTAATTAAATTAGCCACCATGAAATTACCAAATTATTTAGTTGTAGGTCTGCTTATTTTAACACTGGGTTGTAGTGATTATCAGAAAGCACTAAAATCCGAATATCCTGGGGTAAAAAATAAACTAGCTCAGTCTCTATATGAGGAAGGTAAATACCGTAAAGCAGCTCAGCTTTATGAGCAACTAAAAGTATCATACAGAGGTAAGCCACAGGCAGAACGCATCATTTTCTTTTATGCAAACACGTTGTTGCAAACCAAAAATTATATTTTGGCAGCGTATGAATTTGAAACTTTTGTTAAGGCCTATCCCAAAAGCCAAAAGGCAGATGAAGCATATTTTTTAATGGCACATGCCTATTATATGGTTTCACCAAACTATAGTTTAGATCAAACTGATACATATGAAGCGCTGGATAAGCTCCAAGATTTTATAAACCGCTATCCAGAGAGTGAGCGTATGGATCGCGCCAATGTAATGGTTCAAGAATTGCGTATCAAAACAGAAAAGAAAGGGTTTGAGTCTGCTAAACAATACAATACCATACGCGATTATAAAGCTGCTATGAAAGCGCTGGATAATTTTATTGCGGACAACCCGGGTACTTCATATCGCGAGGGCGCACTTTTTGTTCAATTATCTGCAGCAGTTACACTAGCCATTAATAGTGTTGCTTATAAGAAAAAGGATCGCCTTGAAGATGCTAAATCTAAATTTGAAAATTTTGAACGATTGCACCCAAAATCAACTCATATGGAGGATGCTCAAAAACTATTGAAAGATATTGAGCAAGAAATCCTTACTTTTGCATCCAATTAAACTTATCGCATGGACCTAAAAAGCACAAAAGCCGCTGTTACTACAAAAACTTATGACCGCAATGAATTAGATGCGTCAACTGGAAATATCTATGAAAGTATTTCAATCATGGCAAAACGTGCCGTACAAATCAACGAGGACATCAAAACAGAGTTGTTCGAGAAATTGGAAGAATTTGCTACGCCAACTGAAAATTTAGAGGAAATTTTCGAAAACAAAGAACAGATTGAAGTCTCTAAGTTTTATGAAAAGCTTGCAAAGCCACATGCTATCGCTATTGATCAATGGCTTCGAGAAAAGATTTACTATCGTCATACTGACGCTGACGCAAGCGAATAGTCATGTCTATTTTGCATGACAAGCAAATCCTACTCGGAATTTCGGGAAGTATTGCGGCCTACAAAACGCCGACCATCGCCCGATTGCTAGTCAAAGCAGGAGCCAAAGTTCAGGTTGTTATGACCGAAGCAGCCAAAGGCTTTGTTACCCCTCTAACGCTATCTACCCTGACAGACCGTGAAGTGCTTACTTCATTTACCCAAGAGGACAATGATAATGATGTTTGGAATAATCACGTTTCCTTGGGCCTCTGGGCTGATCTGATGTTGATTGCACCAGCTTCTGCTAATACGATTGCTAAAATGGCTACTGCTGCAGCAGATAATTTGCTTATGGCAACTTATCTATCTGCCAAATGCCCGGTCTTTTTTGCGCCTGCAATGGATTTAGATATGCATCAGCACCCCGCTAATCAAGAAAACATCAACCGTTTGGTTACCAATGGCAATATCTTGATTCCTGCCACTTCTGGCTCTTTAGCCAGTGGGTTGGAAGGAGTAGGGCGCATGGAAGAGCCCGAGCAAATAGTTTGCATATTGGAAGACTATTTTAAGTCAAACTCTCCGCTTTATGGTAAAAAAATTGTGATTACTGCTGGTCCAACATACGAACCCATAGATCCCGTACGTTTTATTGGAAATCACTCCTCAGGAAAAATGGGATATGCCTTAGCCAATGCCGCAGCACAACAAGGTGCTGAAGTAACTTTAATCAGTGGTCCCACGACCGGAAACACTAAACACCCCAATGTTTCTTTTGTTGCTGTAAATACAGCTGCAGAAATGTTAGATGCCTGTTTGGAAGTTTATGACAATTCTGATGCACTTATTATGGCTGCTGCTGTTGCAGACTTTCAACCAACGGAACAAGTCAAGCAAAAAATTAAAAAACAAGCAGGTTTGGCTTCTTTGTCCCTTGCACCAACTCCAGACATAATCTCAAAACTAGGGGAGCAGAAAAAAGATCAGCTCTTGATAGGCTTTGCCCTAGAAACACAAGATGCCATAGCAAATGCTCAGAAAAAATTAATAACCAAGAACCTAGACGCTATAGTTGTAAACTCACTTGCAGATGAAGGCGCAGGTTTTGGTCACGATACCAACAAAATTTCTTTTTTACAAGCCAATAAAGAAGCCGTAAATTATGAGCTCAAATCAAAGCAAGAAGTTGCTTTGGACGTGATGAATCAACTTAAAAGCATGATTGATGAATCTTAAAATTTTATTTTTCGTTTTTATTTTTAATGTGCTGTCGTGGGCACAGTCTGCTCGTGTAACACTCAATGTAAATGCTGATTTGATTGATCAAACCAATATAAATCCAGTCAAAAACCTAGAAAAAGCAGCCCAAGATTTTCTAAACAATACCAAGTGGACTTCTAGCCGTGAACTGAATGAAGCTGAAATAGATGTTGAAATGCTACTTACCATTTCTAGTGTTAATGACAACTCATTTGCCGCAACCTTACAAGTACAATCAGGACGTTTAATATATAACACCAACTACAACTCTCCTTTGGTAAACTTTTTCGATAATTCTTTTGGCTTTACTTACCAAGAGTTTCAACCTTTTTATTATGACTTGAACCGTTATAACAACAACCTTATTTCGGTATTATCCTACTATATAAACTTGGTTATAGGTATGGAGCTTGATAGCTTTTCTCCTCTTGGTGGTACGGTATATTTTGAAAGAGCACGAATCATTGCCAACG
>CAXHBH010000028.1:0-18247 GCA_964014735.1 uncultured Flavobacteriaceae bacterium
ATAATCTCAGCTATTTGCTCTCCTGTTTTATTGTCTTTAACAATAGTTCCCAAAGGAACCGGTATGATTAAATCTGTTCCATCTGCTCCTGTGCTTCTGCTCTTACTACCATGTTCACCATGTGCTGCTTTAAAATGGCGTTTGTACTTAAAGTTAATAAGCGTCCACAGATTCTTATCGCCACGAACAATTATATGACCCCCACGGCCACCATCTCCTCCATCTGGACCGCCTTTTGTTATATATTTTTCCCTGTGAAAGTGTGTTGAGCCCTTGCCTCCGTTTCCAGAAGTAACATGTATTTTTACATAATCTACAAAGTTACCTTCTGTCATTAGAGTTGATCAACAATACTTGTTAGATGGTCTCCTATTGCTTCAATAGACCTAGATCCGTCAATGGCGTGGAACTTTTCTTGTGCAGTATAATATGCTATAAGTGGAGCTGTTTTTGCATTATACTCAGCAAAGCGATTTCGAATCTTTTCTTCGTCTTGGTCATCTGCACGGCCACTATCTATTCCACGAGACAACAAACGACCAACTAATATGTCCTCATCGACGTCTAGCGCCAGAGTAGCAGCTATCGACATATGCTTTTTAGACAAAAAGCCATCGAGGGCTTCGGCCTGAGATATGGTTCTTGGAAAACCGTCAAAAATAAATCCATCAGCGTCAGGTTGTTTGTCTACTTCACTCTCCAGCATTTGAATTGTAACCTCATCTGGAACTAAATCACCTTTGTCCATAAACTGTATGGCCATTAAACCAAGTGGAGTCTGATTTTTGATATTATATCTAAAAACATCTCCTGTAGAGATATGAATCAAATTAAAATGATCCCTTAAAAAAACAGCTTGAGTGCCTTTTCCTGCTCCGGGTTTACCAAACAAAATAATGTTCTTCATGGTTATTATTTTCAAAGCAAAGATATTCTATTTTAAGCAGTAAGACTATAGGTATGCAACATTGTAGAATATCCTTACCTTTGTGGCGGAAATGCAACAGTATATTTCATCAAATTTAACTATAGGTATCTTAGGTGGTGGTCAGCTAGGCAAAATGCTTACCGATATAACACGTAAATGGGATATCCGTACACATATTCTTGACTCAAACGCTGGAGCACCTGCAAAAAACAGCTGTAACCGATTTGTTCAAGGCGATTTAATGGACTATGAAACAGTGCTAAACTTTGGTAAGGAAGTTGATGTGCTAACCATTGAAATAGAACATGTCAATATTGACGCGCTTTATGAATTGGAGAAAACTGGTGTTTTGGTTTATCCAAAACCCGCAACCCTTGATATCATTCAAAATAAACAAACACAAAAAGCTTTTTTTGAAGAACATAAGTTACCAACTGCCGCCTTTGTTTCTTGTGAAAATAAAAATGAGCTTTTAGCACATATTTCAAATGTTAGCTTTGAGTTTCCATTTATTTGGAAAGCTGCACGCTTTGGCTATGACGGTTTTGGCGTTAAAAAAATTGATAGCAAAGCAGACATAGATGCGCTGCCTGATAGCCAATGTATCATCGAGGCTCTTGTTCCAATAAAGCAAGAAATAGCGATTATCGCAACTAGAAATCCTGATGGTGAAATCGCACTTTACCCAGCTGTAGGGATGGCTTTTCATAAAGAAGCAAATCAAGTTGAATACGTCTACTACCCAGCCGAAATAGATAAAGAAATTGAAAAAAAAGCCCAAGAAATTGTCCACAAACTGGTAAGTGCGTGGCAGCATATTGGCTTGTTAGCGGTTGAGTTTTTTGTTGATCAAGAAAGCAACCTGCTCATCAACGAAGTAGCGCCTAGACCACACAACAGTGGACATCTAACAATAGAAGGTGCCAATACCTCGCAATTTGAGCAGCACATACGTGCCATACTTAATGCACCCCTTGGCAAAACAAGTTTTTACCAACCCACTATCATGGCCAATGTTGTTGGTCCAAAAGAACTGATTGGTACGTTTGTTTATGAGGGAGTTGTTAATATTCTAAATACACCAAAAGCTGCCCTTCACATTTACGGAAAGAAAACAACCAAGCCACAGCGAAAAATGGGACACATAACGCTTACAGGTGCGGATTTAAATGTTATTTTTAAAGAAATTAAGGACTTAAAAGAAAAACTTAAACTAAAAGTAAATTGACATGAAAGTAGCCGTTATCATGGGTAGCAAAAGCGACCTACCCGTAATGCAAGATGCAATTAGCACCTTAGCTCTTTTTGAGATTGAAACTCATGTTGATATTGTATCTGCTCATAGAACTGCCGACAAAATGATGTCATTTGGAAAATCGGCACACGAAAATGGGATTGATGTTATAATTGCTGGAGCTGGTGGAGCAGCACACCTTCCTGGAATGGTGGCCTCAATTAGTCCATTACCCGTAATTGGAGTTCCTGTTAAATCTTCCAATTCAATTGACGGTTGGGACTCCGTTTTATCAATACTTCAAATGCCTGGCGGTGTACCTGTTGCAACCGTTGCACTAAACGGCGCAAAAAATGCCGCGCTACTTGCTTGTCAAATTTTGGGAGTAAAAAATCCTGCCCTCAGAGATGCCATGATTGCTTATAAAGAATCTTTAGGCGAAAAGGTTCTTCAAAGCGCTAAGGATATCAACAATAAGTAAGCACTAAATAACTTAAACCTAACCACAATACTGGAATTCCCTCCACCCAAAAAGAAGTAAATGTCTCAGAGCGTTTGGGTGAAGCTCTAATCGCTATCCCTAAAAGCAAGAGTACGCCTATTTCCACCCAAAACAAAGCTGCTACTTCAACCGTTTGGTATACCAAAAACGCAATACCGCAAAGTAACACATACCCAAGGGTTTTCGTTCTTGAAATCCCCAAAAGCTGTGGGACAGTTTTTAGACTGGGAGGGTCTTTATGCAAATCGCGCAATTCAAATGGGAGCATCAAACACAGTATCCAAAGAACACTTTTTGTAGCAACCCAAACAAACATCTGCTTAGGTAGTGAAATTAGCGGTAACAGTGCCAGTGTTGTCCATGAAAAAGCGACCACAAAAACTTTAAGCATAGGCACAAACCGCAACCCCATATGTGCACCAAAAGGCAAAGCATAGCAAAAAGTGAGCACGGCAATCCCAAAAAAAAGCCACCAAACGTTAAGGGGCTGTGCCATCAATCCCCAAAAACCCAGGGATAGAGCCACTACAAGAAGGGCGATATTCACTACAGAAATAGACTGCCTATTGAACAACGCAGGAACAAATTGGTTTGTGTACTTATACGCCGCCAAACCAAACCCAAAAAAAGCGCACTGCATGGAAACGGAAACAGAAATGCCTTGTTGCAGCGCTAAAACATTGCAGAATGCCCATAACGACAAGGCAACATGCAAGCTAGATTTAACATATAAAAGGATGATTAGTGGTTTCATAAAGAGCTACAAAACTACCAAATGTGTTAATAAGGTAGCATTTTATGGTTAACAACTTTAGGCTGAAATGTTTATGTTTCATTTTTTTGATTTTAATCAAAAAATTAACTTTGAAGAGGTAATAAATTAGTGTTCATGGATACGCAAAACTTTGCACTTCGCCACTTAGGTCCAAACAAAAAGGAGTTGGACGAAATGCTTTCGCTTACCAAGGCATCATCTCTTGAAGAACTGGTTGCGCAAACTGTACCAGAAGCCATTAGACTCAATGCCCCTATGTCTCTTCCAGTACCGATGAGTGAGCATTGTTTCTCAAAACACATTACTGACTTAGGGAAACAAAACAAGGTGTTTACATCCTTTATTGGTCTAGGATATCACGAGGCAATTTTACCCGGTGTTATCCAGAGAAACATATTAGAGAATCCAGGTTGGTATACGGCTTACACTCCTTATCAAGCCGAAATTGCCCAGGGTCGAATGGAAGCGCTGCTAAACTTTCAAACCATGATTGTAGGACTCACGGGAATGGAACTCGCCAATGCTTCCCTTTTAGATGAAGCAACGGCTGCAGCAGAAGCCATGAGTCTCCTTTTTGGCCAACGCACAAGAGCACAAAAAAAATACAAAGCCAAACTATTTTTTGTAGACGAAAATACATTGCCGCAGACGAAATCTGTGTTAGAAACAAGGGCAATTCCCGTTGACATAACAATTGTCTATGGCAGTTGTAATGATTTTGTACCTACATCTGAATACTTCGGCGCCTTGGTGCAATACCCGGGCGCTAATGGCGATATCCCTAACCTAAAAGCTTTTATTGACATTGCTGCACAAAAAAAAGTAAAAGTAGCGGCTGCTGCAGACCTTATGAGTTTGGTGCTTTTGGAAGCGCCAGGAAATTTTGGTGTAGATGTTGTTGTAGGCAGTAGTCAGCGCTTTGGCATCCCACTAGGTTACGGTGGACCACACGCTGCATTCTTTGCAACAAAAACTGCTTACAAGCGCAGTGTACCAGGAAGGATTATTGGCATTACGCAAGACAAGTCTGGTAATAGAGCATTACGCATGGCATTACAAACACGGGAGCAACATATCAAAAGAGACAGGGCCACGTCTAATATTTGCACCGCACAAGTACTTTTGGCGGTTATGGCAGGAATGTATGCTGTATATCATGGTCCGGATGGATTAAAGTCAATCGCTAAACGTATTCATCGTTATGCTTGTCAGTTCAATTATGCGTTGTTACAACTGGGAATAACCCAAAAAAATAATGCTTTCTTTGACACACTTCATATTGAAGGACCTGCCGAAGAAATAGTAAGATTGGCAACCTCTAAAGGCATCAATCTTAGAAAAATTGATAAGAATGAATTAAGCGTTACCTTCCATGAAGCGACAGAAAATCATCATATCCAAACTTTGATTGATATTGTTGCGGAAGTAACAAAGCAAACTGCTGTTGATATTAATTTAGTTAAAACGGACTGCATACCTGTTTCGCACAAGCGAACAACATCGTTTTTAACTAACGAAGTGTTTCACAGTTACCATTCCGAAACCAGCATGATGCGTTACATTAAATCCCTTGAGCGCAAAGATTTGGCGCTAAATCATTCCATGATTGCGCTGGGCTCGTGTACCATGAAACTCAATGCTGCTACCGAAATGTTCGCCCTAAGCGACCCACATTGGAATAACATTCATCCCTTTGCACCCACTGATCAAGCGGCTGGATACACAAACGTATTGAATGACCTAGCTGACTACCTGACAGAAATTACCGGGTTTGGAGGGACGTCTTTGCAGCCCAATTCAGGAGCACAAGGTGAATTTGCGGGATTAATGGTCATTAGAGCTTATCATCTTGCCAATGGCGATACTCAACGAAATATATGTCTTATACCTGCTTCTGCACATGGTACAAATCCAGCCTCAGCAGTCATGGCTGGTATGCAAGTGATCGTTGTAGGAACTGACGATAAAGGTAATATTGACCTAGTTGACCTAAAGGCAAAAGCCAGTGAATATGCCAATAACTTGGCAGCATTAATGATCACTTATCCTTCAACCCATGGCGTTTTTGAGTCATCTATCAAGGAGATTACTGCATATGTCCACAGTAAGGGAGGGCAAATATATATGGATGGTGCAAATATGAATGCGCAGGTTGGCTTAACCAATCCTGCTATTATCGGTGCAGACGTTTGCCACTTGAACCTCCACAAAACTTTTTCCATACCACACGGGGGTGGTGGCCCTGGAGTAGGTCCAATATGTGTTTCTAAACACTTGGTACCCTTTTTACCTAATCACTCAATAATTCAAACAAGTGGGGCGCAAGGAATAGCAGCTCTTTCTGCAGCGCCTTATGGTTCAGCACTAGCTTGTCTCATCTCTTACGCTTACATACGCTTATTAGGTGCAAAAGGGCTCAAGAAAGCTACAGAAGTAGCCATATTAAACGCAAATTATATAAAAGAACGTATTGCTAAACACTACCCTGTCTTGTATAGTGGTGACAATAATCGTGCTGCACACGAGTTTATTATTGACTGTCGTTCTTTTAAAGAAAAAGGTGTTGAGGTTATTGATATTGCCAAAAGGTTGATTGATTACGGCTTTCATGCCCCAACGGTATCTTTCCCTGTTCCAGGCACCATGATGATTGAACCGACTGAAAGTGAGAACATTGCAGAATTAGATCGTTTTTGTGAAGCATTTATTTCAATTAGATACGAAATTGAAGCCAGCACAAAAGAACAAACCAACAACTTGTTGCGCAATGCACCTCACACATTAACGCAATTGACAGCACACAATTGGGAGCTGCCATACACGAGAGAAGAGGCTGCATACCCACTGAAATTTGTTCGTGAAAATAAATTCTGGCCAAGTGTCCAACGTGTTGATGAAGCCTACGGAGATAGAAATCTTATGTGTACTTGTGCACCCATTGAAGTGTATCTAGACAAGCAAGTAACCCAAGTCCAATAATTTTGGAGTTAAGTATATTTATTAACATATCTTTTTTCTTGTAACGTTATAGATCTCTATATTTGAACATCATAATAAGACCACTGCTTAAATCAAATATGGGAATTTATATTACAGGTGTTGGAAGCTATATTCCTTCACACAAAGAGCGAAACCAAGATTTTTTATCACATAAATTTTTAGACGATAGCGGCAAACCGTTCGGTGCTGAAAACACAGATATTATTGAAAAATTTAAAGCCATAACCGGAATTGAAGAACGTCGTTATGCTACACCAAACCAAACCTCATCTGATCTCGCTTTCCTCGCTGCTGAAAATGCCATTAAAGATGCATCGCTTGACCGCGAAACCTTAGACTATATTATTGTAGCCCACAATTTTGGCGATATTCAATACGGAAGCATACAAACTGATATTCTACCCTCCTTAGCCACGAGAGTAAAGCATAAGCTTAAAATAAAGAACCCAAATTGTGTTGCTTACGATTTGATTTTTGGATGTCCTGGTTGGGTCGAAGGTGTTATTCAAGCAAAAGCATTTATCAAATCTGGCATGGCCAAACGCTGCTTGGTCATTGGTGCAGATACTTTATCACGTATTGCTGATCAAAGCGACAGGGACGCGATGATTTTTGCCGATGGTGCAGGAGCTACTATCATTGAGGAAACAGCTGAAGGTGGTGGCCTTTTGAGTCACAGCTCTCAAACTTACAGTAATGAAGAAGCTTTTTACTTGTACTCTGGAAAATCCAATGACCCAGCTGCAAATCAAGAAGAAAAGTACATTAAAATGCTTGGAAGAAAAGTTTATGAGTTTGCTATTAGCCATGTACCCCAAGCCATCAAAGATTGCTTTGACAAAAGCGGTGAAGATCTTAATTCCTTGAAGAAAATTTTCCTTCACCAAGCAAATGAAAAAATGGATGAAGCAATCGTAAAAAGGTTTTACAGGCTTTTTCGTCAGCCTATTCCAGCAAACATACTCCCTGTAAGTATTCACAAATTGGGTAATAGTTCTGTAGCTACAGTCCCCACCTTATTAGATTTGGTTAAGCGAAATGAGATTGATGGCCATCAAATAAATAAAGGAGATGTTGCGCTTTTTGCCAGCGTGGGTGCTGGGATGAATATCAATGCTTTTACCTATAAGTTTTAAATAGCTTTTCAATTATTTTAATAATTGATTATTCTAAAAATTTTTCTCCTGAGTTAAAATCTTTTGTGATTACAGCTTTGTCATATTCATCTCCTAAAGCTGTATAAGCAATGTATGATAGTTTTTCATTTTCGATTGATATTACTTGAAAAAATTGAGTGTTTTCTGCCAAAATATCAACCTCATAACCATCTACTTTATAATTATTAATTTTTTGAACATCTGCTTTATATTGCTTTGGGCCACTTACAGAAGTAATGTATAAGCTTTTCATTTTTCCAGCTTTATCAAAATCTGTTGCCTTTATTGGCAGATGACCTCTCGCATATAAATGATCATGACCATTTAAAACCAAATCAACTCCGTATTTATCAAATAATGGTTTCCAATATTTTCTTGCATATTCAAAATCGCGGTCCTTTGCTGGAGAAAAAACTGAATGATGAGATGTAACAATTTTCCATTTAGCATCACTATTTGCAAGTTTATTTTTAATGTATTCAGTTTGTTCATCTAGACTATCCGTAGAATTAAGCACAAGTATTAAAACATCTTGATAATCAACTGTATATACAGTTTCATGAAGTTTATCACTTAGATTTTCTTCAACGGGAAGTGTAAATTGCGGTCTCCATTGTATAGAAAGTTTTCGAGGGGTTGATTTTGAAGTTTTCTGAAACTCGTGATTGCCAACAACTGGTACAGCAGTCCATTGGCTATGAATAAATCCACCTGCTTTAAACCATTGTGCCCACTCATAGTCTTTGTGAGCGGTATCAACCAAATCACCAGCATGAATTACAAATGACGCGTTTGGTGCCGTTTGGTATGCCATCCTGATAACTCGTGACCAATGATTAAGTATATCGTTTTGAGCATCACCAAAATATACAAATTGAAAAGGGCTATATTCTTTCTTAGCTGTTTTAAATTGAATCCATTCTGACCAATTTTTCCCATCTCCTACTCTGTATGCATAAATTGAATTTGGTTTTAATCCGTCAAAAACAATACTATGATAATTCACAATAAATGATTTATTTGATTTATAAATCCCCAAATCAAATTCCTCAGTTGAGGCGTTTAATGTTATTGAATTGTTCATAAAATCAGCATTTACAGAAGCAAGTGCTATTTGTGCAAATGATTTTTTAATGGTTGAATCAGTTCTCCATGTTACTGCTCTTTTGGATGATGGGTCACCATTAAAGGTTAAAATAATTCTGTCTGGATCTTTACTAGGAATCTCCCAGTGATGTAAATCAAAATGATGTTGCTTATGTTGTAATGTATCATTTTGCGTATCATCAAACTCAAAAAAATTTATCAGGGAATTGCTCATACTCCCTAGTAGTTGAGATGAGGATGAATTAGGGAATATTGCTAGTGTGAAAAAAAAACAAATAAGTAGAGTTTGAGTTCTCATAATATGATTTTTACAAATATATTTTAATTAAATAAGCTCATTTTAAATTAATATTATTTTTTTAATTTAGTTTGAGTGAAAATGCTGCATCATATCGGGGAATATATAATAATGCTTCAGTTGGTTTTTATCAAGCCAACCAAGGGTAAAGTAATGCGGAAACTTATCTTTAAAGATATACAAGATCTTATTATTGGATCTTTAGGTATCGTTGCCTTTCTATCTTTTTTTGTTGGTGGTGTTGTATCTATACAAACGGCACTCAATATTGAAAATCCGCTTATTCCAAAAAATTTGGTGGGCTTTGCTACGAGGCAATCCATTATACTAGAGTTTGCACCAACCTTTATGAGCATTATACTAGCTGGGAAAGTAGGTTCTTTTATCACATCTAGTATAGGCACTATGCGTGTGACCGAACAAATCGATGCCTTAGAAGTAATGGGAATCAACTCAGTAAACTATTTGGTCTTTCCAAAGATAATTTCCATGCTTTTACTACCTATTGTTATAAATTTTTCTATGTTTTTAGGCATTCTTGGTGGTTATGCCGCTACCATATACGGTGGGTTTTCAAGTAGTGCTGATTTTATAGAGGGTATACAACTAGACTTTAGGCCTTACCATGTGGTATATGCCTTTATAAAAACTTTAATATTTGCCATGATTTTAGCCACAATCCCTTCCTATCACGGGTACTATATGAAGGGAGGTGCATTAGAAGTTGGTAAAGCGGCAACCATAGCCTTCGTGTGGACTTCAGTAGTTATTATCGTGCTCAATTATTTCATCACTCAAATGTTACTTACTTGATGATAACTCTTAAGAACATCACGAAATCATTTGACGGCTCTCAAATATTAAAAGGAATTAGTATGACTTTTGAAGCTGGAAAAACCAATCTTATAATTGGGCAAAGTGGTTCTGGAAAAACAGTTTTGCTTAAATGTCTATTGGGTTTGTTTCAAACAGATAGTGGGCAAATGTACTTTAATGATCAGGTCTTTGGTAATATGCATGAAAAGGACAGAAGAACATTGCGAAGGGAGATGGGCATGGTTTTTCAAGGAAGTGCGCTGTTTGATTCAATGACAGTTTTAGAAAACGTAATGTTTCCTATGCAAATGCTAACCAAAAAAAGCGATGCTGAAATAAAAATTGCTGCCGAAGAAGTTATTGAACGTGTCAATCTTGAAAATGCTAACAACAAACTTCCAGCGGAACTTTCTGGTGGTATGCAAAAACGCGTTGCCATTGCGCGTGCTATAGTTATGAAACCAAAATACCTTTTTTGTGACGAACCTAACTCTGGGCTAGATCCCAAAACAGCCATTGTTATTGATAATCTTATCAAAGAAATCACTAAAGAAAACAACATCACAACCGTTATCAATTCTCACGATATGAATTCTGTTATGGAGATTGGAGATAGTATTTTGTTTTTACAAGACGGCAAGAAGGCATGGGAAGGCAGTAAAGAGCTAATATTCAAAACTGATAACCAGGTAGTTAACGACTTTGTATATTCCTCAAATCTGATGAAGAAAATAAAACAAGCAATTGCCTAAATCACTCACCTACTTTAGGAAAAATTATCATCTTTACGTCTTTGAGCTTGTCATAAGTTGATAATTTCTGCTCCAAAACACGTATTTTGGATGAATCAATTTGAATCAAACCCAAAGGATTTATAAGCAGTAGGCTTTCTGATTTCCTGTCGTATTTGACAGATGCAGTTGATACAAGATAATCCCCGTATGGCAAGTTAGATACGTGAGTTTCTAAATAAGTATTTACTTGTTTTCTAAATGCATTTTCACCCAGTACATTAATAAAAGTAATACTGGCAGGAATCATGACCAACAATGCAAAAAAGCTTACTAGACGAACAACTAACCGACGTCTTTTGGAATCGGCATAATGAATCATGGGAAAGCGTAAGAGTTTTACTACTAAAAATGAGGCAAAAGCTATAAAAGTAGCATTAATGAAAAAGAGATATAGTGCTCCGAGCGCATAACTAACATTACCTACAGCTATACCATAGCCAATGGTGCATAAAGGCGGCATTAGCGCCGTAGCAATAGCAACACCAAAAATTACAGAAGCTATGGTTCCTTTCTTGGTACGTGCAATGGCTAATGCTACACCTCCAAAAAAAGCAATAAAAACATCCCCAATATTAGGCTGGGTTCGTGATAAAAGCTCTGATGACTCTTGTTGAAGCGGAAAAAAAAGGAAGAATAACGTAGCTGTCACAGCACTTAGCATTACCATCACAACAAAGTTTTGTGTGGCTGACTTGATCATATCCAAATCGTTAATAGCCAATCCAACGCCAATCCCTAATACAGGCCCCATAAGTGGCGCAATAAGCATCGCTCCAATTACAACTGCAGTGGAATCTGTATTCAATCCGATGCAAGCAATGAATATAGAGCATATGAGCACCCAAGCAGTAGCCCCGCTGAAAGGAATGTCTTGTCGCACTGCTTTCAATGTTGCCGCATAGTCTGTGCTCCTTGTAATGTCAAAAAGCTGCCGTAAATAGCCAATCTTTAGCGTCCAATTCTGCTTTTTTGGCTTATCAAGAGGTTTGTCAGAAAAATCAAATTTAGTCTCCATTACACTGGACTTACTTCTGTAAAAGGCGGGAACAGGTACTGCTTCTTTGTTTTGATGCACGTACAAACAAATTTCGTTCTGCGTTTGTTGTCTTTACTAAAAATACGTCCGTCTTGCGAATTAAAAAATGCTCCCTGCTCCAATTCAAAAATACATTTTTTATTGTTGGGCGGGTCAAATTTTCGCAATGCCATTATAAGATCTGCATCAGAAGCAAAGGTTGCCTTAGCATTTTGCATGTGTTTCTTAAGTGGTCTTAACAAAGTTTCTGGAAAAATATCAGCATCTAAAAAAGAGTCTACGATTTCTCTGAATGCTGATATCCACTCCTGTCCGTGAGGTTTCTTCCTAAAGATATATGAACTGAATACTTTATAATGGGCCCATTCGTGCAAAAAGGTAAGTAAAAACCGATATGGGTTTTCCATGGTATTGATAGTAATAGTCATATTCCCTTTGGAGTGTACTCTAAAATCTCCATGCTTGGTTTTTCGATTTTTTACAACATGAATTACAACTCTATGTCCTTCCACAAGCGCAGCGCATTTAGAGATGGCTTGCAATGGTAAGTATGAATAAAAGTCGGTATGCATTAGGGAGTTGTATTCGATACAGGCAGTACTTTTCCATTGTAGAAAAGTCGTCCTTTAAGTGCAAAGTTGGCAATGTAATCAGCCATATTAGCAGCAGTCATTGGTACGTCAAGACCTGGGAAAGCCTCAGAAAGCATTTCTGTTTGTACTGCGCCAAGTGCGAGTGCATTAACAACAGGACCTGTTTCTTTAAATTCTTCAGCCAATAACTCTGTGAGTATGGAAACAGCTCCTTTGCTGCTACTGTATGCGGCCAAACCTGGGAATTTTGATGTACCGCCTATTCCTCCCATACTACTAATGTTTACCACATGGCCATCTGGCTGTAGGTTTTTTAGTATAGCTCGTGTGATATTTGCAAGACCAAACACATTGACCTTATACACCTCTTCAAAATCTGATTGTTTGGTTTCGGCAAAGGGCTTATTGACCAGCTTTCCAGCATTGTTAATTAACACATCAATATTTTCAGGCGCCTCATTTTGTGACCATGATGCTACGGCATCTTCATCCGTTAAATCAAGCGAGGTAACTACGACATTAGGTAATTTAAGCCGTATTAAAGGCGAGGTATTTCGAGAAAGTGCCCAAACCTTGTGATGATGTTTAACCGAAAAAGATTTAACGAGTGCTAAACCAATACCTCGGCTTGCTCCAGTTATCACAATGTTTTTTGCAGTATCCAAAGCAACTAAACAACCAATCGAATAGGGTTCTCGATATACTCTTTAAGAGTTTGTAAAAACTGGGCTCCGGTAGCCCCATCCACTGTTCTATGATCACAGGCTAGCGTGAGCTTCATTGTATTGCCTACAACTATTTTATCTTCTTTTACTACGGGTTTTTGTACGATAGATCCTACAGAAAGTATCGCTGAATTTGGTTGGTTGATAATAGATGTAAATTCATTGATACCGAACATTCCTAGGTTGGATACTGTAAATGTACTGCCATTCATTTCTTGCGGTGTAAGCTTTTTGCTTCTTGCTCTACCAGCAAAGTCCCGCACTTGTGAACCAATTTGTGGAAGATTCATTTCGTTAGCAAATTTCAAAACAGGGACAACGAGCCCGTCTTCAACTGCCACTGCAACACCCACATGCACATGGTGATTGAGAACCATTTTGTCGTCAAACCATTGTGAATTTACTTGAGGGTGTGCCTTTAGCGATAGTGCTGCTGCCTTAACTACAATATCATTAAATGATATTTTAGTATCTGGAATTGAATTGTATTGTTTTCTAAAGGCAATTGCTGCATCCATATCAAACTCCACGGACAAATAGTAGTGTGGTGCACTAAATTTAGATTCGCCAAGGCGTTTTGCAATGGTTTTACGCATTTGCGAGTTGGGAATTTCTTCTTGCTTTTCTTGTCCAGCAGGAACAAATACTGCCGCTTGTACTTGGGTAGCTGCTGTTTTAGTGGTTGGAGTAAATTGCTCTACATCGCGTTTTACAATTCTTCCAGATTCGCCTGTTCCAGCTACAAGATTAAGATCAATACCTTTTTCCTTGGCAATTTTTTTAGCTAATGGCGATGCCATTATTCTTCCTGTACTTGTGGTAACGGGAACGGGAGCTTTGACAGCTGCAGCAACATCATCATGTGTTTCAACTGGAATTTCAGTTTGCACAGGTGCTTGGTCAGCTGCTTTTGTTGCAGGTGCAGGTGCAGCAAGAATGGCTGCAACGTCTGTGCCTTCAGGGCCAATAATTGCCAACAAAGTATCTACTGCAGCGGTCTCACCAACTTGAATGCCGATATGCAATAATACACCTGAAAAAAACGATTCAAACTCCATGGTTGCCTTGTCCGTTTCAATTTCTGCAAGTATGTCCCCTTCCTCTACCGAATCACCTACTTGTTTGAGCCAAGAGGCTACGGATCCTTCTTCCATGGTGTCACTAAGGCGTGGCATATTTATAATTTCAACGCCTTCAGGAATGGCTGCAATTTCAGTCTCACTAGCTGTTGATATTTCTACTAACTCCTGAGATTCTGTTTCTTTTTCAGATACATCTACATTTAGCAGCATTGAAATATCTTCACCCTCTTCACCAATGATAGCCAACAACACATCAACAGGAGCTGTTTCACCAGCCTGAACGCCAATGTGTAATAATGTGCCATCGTGAAAAGATTCAAATTCCATGGTTGCCTTATCTGTTTCTATTTCGGCTAGAATATCACCTTCTTGAATTTTATCACCTACTTGTTTTAACCAAGAAGCTACTGTTCCTTCTTCCATGGTATCGCTTAGGCGCGGCATATTGATGATTGTAGCCATATTATAGTTTGTGTGAGATAAATGGGTAATTTTCCTGTTCGTAAACTGCATCATACATTACATTTTTCTCAGGGAGTGGCGAAGACTCAGCAAATGCTTCACACTCTTTTACTCGTGATTTTACGTTTGCAACTACTTCTTCCAGT
Organism: uncultured Flavobacteriaceae bacterium; assembly: GCA_964014735.1. Lineage (GTDB taxonomy): Bacteria > Bacteroidota > Bacteroidia > Flavobacteriales > Flavobacteriaceae > UBA7446. Next base: position 14,656 of record CAXHBH010000028.1, read on the forward strand.
TCTTCTTCCGTAGCGTACTTTTCTGCAATAATAATATCTTTAACTTGGGTAATGGGGTCAATCTTACGATATTCCTCGACCTCGTCTTTGGTTCGATAATGTTGTGCATCAGACATGGAGTGACCACGGTAACGATATGTTTTGGCTTCTAAAAATGTCGGTCCATCCCCTGTTCGCGCGCGCCTAATGGCCTCATCTATACCTTCAGCAACTGCAACAGGGTTCATTCCGTCAAGGGGGCCACAAGGCATTTCATAACCGAGTCCAAGTTTCCAAATATCCGTGTGGTTTGCCGTGCGTTCTACAGATGTTCCCATCGCGTATCCATTGTTTTCAACTATAAATACTACCGGTAACTTCCAAAGCATGGCCAAATTAAGTGTTTCATGAAGAGCGCCTTGTCGCACAGCACCATCACCCATAAAGCAAAGTGTCACGGCATCACTGCCATGATATTTATCACCAAAAGCCATTCCTGCGCCAAGTGGTATTTGTCCTCCTACGATTCCATGACCACCGTGAAAGCGATGTTCTTTTGAGAAAATATGCATGGAGCCGCCCAATCCGTTTGAAGTTCCAGTGGCTTTTCCGAAAAGCTCAGCCATCACTCTTTTGGGGTCAACACCCATACCTATGGGTTGGACGTGATTTCGATATGCAGTAATCATGCGATCTTTAGTAAGATCCATCGCGTGAAGTGAGCCTGCTAAAATGGCTTCTTGTCCATTGTATAGGTGTAGAAACCCACGTACTTTTTGTTGAATATATACCGATGCAAGTTTATCTTCAAACTTGCGCCAAAACATCATGTTTTCATACCAATCAAGATAGGTATCATGTGTAACTTCTTTCATAAGGCGCGTATATTTTACGAAAAGCAAAGATAAGGTAACTTACTTTGGCAAAAAAACGAAAATTAAGGCTTAGTACCGCTCTGCACCAAAATTGAAAGTTAAGGAAAATCTCAGGGTGTTTTCAAGCGGATTTATAACCCTCCCGGCGGAAATTAAATAAGACAAGTCAACGTCAATAACATTATATTTAAATCCTGCACCAAGAGTGAAGAATTTTCGAGCTCCTTTTAATTCATGCTCATTAAAATATCCCGCACGTAATGCAAATGATTCGTCATACATAAATTCAGCACCAAGCGACCAAGTAAATTCTTTTAATTCCTCGCTAAAACCATCAGGTGCATCGCCAAAAGATTTAAAAATTCCGGAAAGAACACCAACATCATCAGGTTGTGCGTATCCCGTAATATTTCCTTCATTATCCTCGATAGGCTCACTTGGAGACGGCACCAAAAGCTTATTAATTTCCAAGCTTAATGCAAATTTATTATAAGAATCAAAAATAAAATCGAAGCCACCACCAAGTTTTAAGTTGGTTGGTAAAAAGTCTGATTGACCCTCATCCTCATATTTTAATTTAGGACCTATGTTTGAAATGTTGAAACCTGCACGCCACATTCCTGAAAAACTAGAGTAGGGCACTTCATAAGATTGGTAAAAACCAGAAATACCAACAGCAACCGTACTCGCTGATGTACTGTCATTATTGGCAGAGTTGAGTTTTAAATCGGAAGTCAAAAAAGATCCTTGAACAGCCATAGAAAATTTGTCACTCAATTTTAGTGCATAGGAGGCATCCAAAACATATTCGTTAGGACTTTCTATAAGTGGATTAAGAAAGTCGGCGGGTGTTTGACCAATCTCAATTTCCCCTAAGCTAAAATAGCGCAATCCAACAGCCCAAGCAGAGCGGTCACTTATTGCCCTGTAATATGTCAAATCTGCAAGGAAAATATCATTTACCAATTTGCTTAAATAAGGTGTGTAACTTACGGCGGCCCCTGTATCATTTCCAATAAAAGCATATTTTGCTGGATTCCAATGGTTGGCAAATGCATCTGAAGAGGTTGCTACTCCTTGGTCTCCTAAACTAGCAGAGCGCGCATCAGGCGCAATGGATAAAAAGGGTACGGCAGTGGTAACCACACGGATATCTTGTTGAGCAAAAGTGAGTTGCATTACTAATAGTATTAGTGTGAGAAATATTGGTTTTTTCATAATTATTTTACAATAAGTTTTCCTGAGTATATGTCTTTAGAGCTTGATAACGTAGAAATCAGTTCAATCGTGTATATATAGTTGCCTTTATTTACTTTTTGACCGCTGTAAGATGTTGCATCCCACTGTAAGCTATCGATCATGTAACCTGATGAAAAAACATCTTGACTGCTGTGCCATATACGTTTTCCATTGACAGTAAATATAGAAATTTTAACGTCAAGCATCTCTCTTGGTCTGTTGTGTTGTACAAAAAATATTGTTTGATTTGTAACTGGATTGGGCGAGTTAAATGCATTATCAATCCGAATTTCACTACTATCAATGACCGTAAATATAATGGTCTTTGTGGTTGGGTTGTTGTGGGTGTCCCATGCACGTAAGGTTAAGGAATGTTGACCTAATTCCAAGTCATTTAAAGGATATGAAAGTGTCCCTTTTGTAAAGTCGTCTAATATTGTGGAATAATAGGCATTAAGCACATAGGGATCTGCCTGATTGTTGTCTAGCGTGGCTATGATATCGTGCCCCAATCCACCAGACGAATTAATCCCATTTTCATCTTCAAAATCAACTATAAGCATTGGGCTATCAAATACTTTTCCACCATTTGTAAAACTTCTATTTTCCAGAAAAACATTTATGAGAGGCCCTTGGGTATCGCTGACAGCTGCCGTATTTATTCCCCCAATATCAAACTGGTCAGAGAACCCTCCTACAGACTCGGTCTTGTCGTGATTAAAAGCAATAAAGCTAATTCTGGCTTTATCTACATTTAAATTTATGTCTTTAGGGATTACAAAAGTGGATGAAAATAGTCCATTAGAAACCGTAGCAAGTCCTTCAAAAACTTGCTCGCCAAGTGTTTTGAAGTTCATAGTCTTGTTTTGGTCATTGCCAAGCGTTGAACGCTCAACTTCTTTGTCAAAAATCTGAAGGGTTACTGTTCCATTAAAGCTTTGCTGAAGCACCTTGGAGGGACCCAAAATTTCGCCGGCTAAAGTTAGTTTGTCAAGCGCTTTGAATTGACGATCTCCTTCGGGGACATCTTCAATAGGAACGCCATTTAATTTAGATATGGCAATTTCTGGCTTAGGAATGTGAAGTTTAAGAGCAGGGTCGCCTATGTAAAAAAGTACACGTTTTTGATTTGCGTCTGTAAATTCATTTTTGGCAAGTCGCAACGCTTCAGCAATACTGGTGTAATTTTCGCTTCCGTATGAAAATAGGTGTTTGGACAAAATTTTGTTATAATCAACTCCTTTATTTATGAAAATCTGCCTGGTAGTTGAAATCAAACCTATGGCACCTCCAGTTGGATTTTGATAAAGCATTTCTCCTGCTGTAGGTCTTGTGTGGTTGTCAAACCGAGAAAATTCACAGGTAACCGTGATAAAAAGAGGGTATTTCCCGGGATGAAATAAGCTTAAGGCCATGTCTTTATCTACAACAAATTCACTAGCCAAGCCATCTTCGCCCCCGTGTCCAAAGTAATTAACAACTAAAGTGCCTTGTGATAG
>CAXHBH010000029.1:0-15758 GCA_964014735.1 uncultured Flavobacteriaceae bacterium
GTGTCCAGTTAATTAGACATTAAAGAACATATTACTTGTCGCTATCCTTGTCGCTTTTCTTTCGTGCTTGTTTTTACTCAACAACAACCTTCATTGTAGTTGTTGATTTTCCGTTTGTCAGATTGAAAAAATATACTCCTTTATTTAGCTTTGAAACATCAATTTGTGTGTCGATGTTTATTTCTTTCTCAATAACTGCTTTTCCGGTAATTGAGAACACTGACACTTTTACATTGCTATTTATATTTCTAACAAAAACTATTTTAGAGGCGGGATTTGGATAAATTTCAATCTCATTAATGAGGTTTTTTTCTGTGCTTAGATTAGTGCCTATGTATTCTATTTGGCCATTTTCAATTTTATAGTATTGTTTATTGGTTGATGCGCCACTATTTCCGTTTGGATCAATTACATCTAAAGACACCTCTACATATCCGTCCTCAAGTGAACTAAGGTTAAGGTTTGACAAACTAATCGTTTCGTTTATAATTTGGCCAGAGAAGCTAATTTCTTGAGTTGATGAGTTTGGTTGTTTTGAGCCAGTTTGATTGTTTGTGGATTTTGCGCTTCCTGAGAAGGTTCCTCCAACATCAACGGACTCGACAATTATCTGAATAATAAAATCATCTAGGCTTGATATTCCTTGATCTTGAATGTTTGATCTAGTGTAATAGCCAGAAGGTCTGACTGTGTCTTTTGTGTATTCCGAACTTTTTGTTGCCACAAGTTGGTTTTCTGTGTCAGTAACTTGTGCTGTTATTTTAAGAACGCCGTCTAGTACACCTTCAGTATCTATTTGGTCAATTGTAATTTGATCTGAACTAAAAACTCCATTGCCTCGAACAACATTCCCACCCATTAGACTGTAAATAGTATAAATGTAGTTTAGCCCTTGACAAGGTGTGCAACTAATATTTGCAGTTATCGAGTTGACGTTATTTAAGTTTACAACTTTGTCAGTTATCTCAACGCTTAGTGGAACTGTAAGCTCTATGTCCGACACGATAACGTCAAACCTAACGTATTCAGTAAAAGAATACTTTCTAATGTTGTTGTTTCTGTCAATAACATGCATTGAAGACATTCCCCACTTTCCAGGAGCTGATCCTCTAGGAAGTAGTTTATTAAGCCTAACAAGCTCCCAATCAGAGTGTCCATGAGGCAAAAAGGTTGTTCTGTTTTTTTCTAGAACGTCAGACTGGCCTTCTGAGCTGAATGTGAATTCATATCCTAACGGGTTTCTTAAAGTCCACCAAACTTGTTTGGCTCCAGATTCATAACCAGCGTAATCTGAAAGATCCCTAACTAAAAAACTTAAATCAACTCTAGTTTCTCCGTTCGGTGACTCTGCGTTTGTAGGTTCTGCGTCAATTATTATGTTGTTCAAATCTATCTCCGGCGCAATATAGTCTGGGTGGTTTGTTTGTATATAAATACTGTCTCTAAGGGCTTCATATATATGTGCCGCGCTATCATCAAAAGACTCTAAGTCGTTGACTAAATACAAACTAGCGCCGTTTTTTGCTAAATCTTCGGTTCTTATTTGCGAGACAGAATACCAGCCTGATGGGCTCCAGTCCATAATAGGAAAAAGCATATCATAATGCTTTGTGTTCTCAAATCCATTCGTAATTCCGTTTTCTTCTTCAACATGTGGTTCGTCAAAAATTCCAAAATCATATAATTGTGCATACTCATGATCAAGTCTTGGGAAAAAAACACTTGCGTTGAAGTACTTTAACGGAAGGCCATCATACGCCGTTCCTCTAATTTGTAAAGTATTAACCTCGTTTCCTGTTTCGTGCCCTTCAAAGTTGTCCCAGTTAGAGGTTGTTGGATCAAATTTTTTTTGAACAACATCAATTTGAAAATCATCGTTGAATATTGGCGGACTAATGTCTTCCAATGGATTTTCAATCCATAATTTAAAGCCGATCGTTGATGTGTTTTCATATCTTTTATTTCCAACTTCGTCTCTTATTTCAATTGTTCCTGGTTTCCAGTATCCGTTCTTCACATACTTTGATAAAGTTGTTTGTCCAACAAGAACAGAATCTATTGTTCCATTCTTTGGTGACAGTCCAATGTTTTGAACAGATCCAATTGTGGAATAAATAGAAAATCCGCCTCCTGAGGCTCCATCGTCTGGAAAACTTGGGCAATGTAGTTTAAGCTCAACTGTCACAACCTTGTCGTCTTCAGATTCACCCGAAACATTTAAATTCACTGAAGTAACCTTTCCGGGGTATGTATAATCTGGCCACAAATTGTAAACTTGAAAAGTTAGATCTTCTCTTATTTGAGAAATATATCTTGTTCCGTGCATTATCTTGTCTCTAAAAAACTCGTATTTTGACATAGATACGGTTTTAACATTATCTACATTTTCTACATACATTGCAAAAAACTCAGCAAAATCCTCCCCTGGACCGTTGGCGTGACCATAAGCGGAGACAGACTCTGTGGTATTATATGTTGACCAGCCGCTTGTGGACGTAGGATCAACAAACCACCCTCCAATCTCTATCCACTCATTTTTAGTCTCTTGATCAACTAATTCCCAATATATAAAGTGGGCTTTTTCATGTAAAATTAGTCTTCTTGTTGCTCCAATTTCAACTCCGTTAAAACCCTTGCTCATAAACTCAATTGTTCCATTGTTGCCCCAACCCCATGCAATTGCAGATGCTCCCGGAATCTTAGGGTTGTCTTGTCCGTTTATTCTTCTCACTAAATATTTAAGATTTTCTAGCTTATGTGTTCCTTCGGGAAGTTCCTCAAACATTGATAATATTTCTATTTTTTCTTCAATGTGAAACTCTTGAAAATTTGATTTTGTCTCGTTCATCAAATCTTCTGTTCTTTGGCTAGAGTCCATAAATTCAACTCCGAATTTTTGTTGAGCCATATCGTTTATTTTAGTTGCGTTAGTGCCAAAGTCAGTTGCGTAATAAACAACGGAATTATATAGTCTTTTTGAATAAAATTGGCTCTTTATTCCATCTAAAATTCCAACCAGTGGTTCCGAGTATACAAAAGCGCTCTTGGTTATTCTTGCATACAATAAATCTTGGCTGTTATCTACAACCTCTATGTCTTTGTAAATTTCATCTTCTGTTAATGTAAGTATCAACTTTATGTTTTCGCCGTTTTCGTAATTTAACGATGAGTTTATATCAATTTTTTCAATTATTGGCACTTTTAAAACTGTATTATATAGTTTATATGCGTCTTCTTGATTCCAACTAATCTCACTGTCGCTGAGAACAATTCCAAATTCATTTCTAAGAGTTATTGACGAAAAATCGTTTGGGACGTTGATTGTACTGTCTATGATTTGCAGAGAATATGGCTCGTTGATATATGTTTGTGTAGCATGCCCAGCGTAGCTGTCGTCGTCAGACCATTGGTATGAATAGTTTTGGTTGCTTAAAGGGGTTAGCGTTACCGTTGCGGCATTATCGTTTGGTACGTCTATTACTTTTGCTGGAGGGTATGTGTAACCTGTAGCGTCTATAATTAAAGCCCATAGACCATCTGAAAGATTAAAAGAAATCGTAAGGGGCTCGCCTACATTATTTTTTACCCATTGGGAAAGCTGATTATTAACGCTTTTTTGCATAATAATCTGAATAGAATCATTGTCTTGAATTCCTTGGACTGTGACATCAAAATTGTTTTGGCTGTAGCCTAAAATCCCAATACAAAAAACACAAACCTGAAAAAGTTTCATCTAACTAATATACTGTTAATGTTTTTTAATTTTTAAAATAACTTTTTCTATTTTCGAAAAATTTCAAAAACCTTTTCTCCCCTAAAAGATATTTCCATCTCGGAATCATAGATATAGCCATTGTGTATTTTGATTACGTTCTGCCAATTCGAGTGAATTTTACAATTGAAATGAGTAAAAATTTATCCTTCGATTAAGCTCAGTAGTTCAATCGAGAAAAGAGAATTTGGTGTTTGAATTCGTTTTAGATGTTTCGATATGCACAACGTGGGTTACAATTTTCTAAATTAGAAGCAAACAGAAATAATGAAAACATGACTAGAAAGTTTTTTGGTTACAGTTTAAAAAAAGAACTTGCAAAAAGCAAGCAATAGGCTGTGGAGTTATTATTGGAGGGCATACAGCAATAAATTGCCTCATGGAACTCTAAATAATAGCTAAACTTGTCGCTATCCTTGTTACTATGAGACAATCTACTCTGTAAGTTGTGGAGCCAAAGAGAATAAAATCAAACTATTTTATTGAGAATTTGATTTTTGTTAAACAATATTACATGTAATTTTAGAAATATGTTCAATTGAACCAGTATTAGAACAATAAATAAGTGCTAATCATTTATTTTTAATAATAGTTCAAACTTTTGATCAATTAATCTAGTAAATTTGTAGTAGCATTTGCGAAATATTCGTTTAAGGGATCTATTCTCAAAAGTATTTAATAAATAATATCAAAAAAATAAAAAACAACAATGAAAACCAACCAAAAATCAAAACATCTTACCCATATTTCGAATGTATTAGTTATCGGAAGTGGTGGTGCTGGATTACGTGCAGCTATTGAATCAAAAAAGTCTGGTGTCGAAGTTACTGTAATTGGTAAAAGGATTAAAGAAGATGTTCATACGGTATTAGCCGCAGGAGGAATTAATGCGGCATTTGGGAATGTAGATTTTGATGACTCATGGAAACAACATTTTGCAGATACAATTATTGAAGGGTATGGACTTTCCGAACCTAGAATGGTTGAACTCATGTCTAAGGAAGCACCCGAATTAGTTACTGAAATTGATGATTGGGGGGCAAATTTTGCTAAGCTCAAAAATGGAAAAATAGATCAACGTTTTTTTGGCGCTCACACCTTTAGAAGGACATGTTACTCTGGCGATTACACGGGAAGATCCATACTGATGACTCTTTTGAAAAAAGTTAAATCTCTAAAAATTCCTATTCATGACTCACAGTATGTAACCCAGTTATTGGTTCATGAAAAGATTTGTTTTGGAGCAATGACTTTTAATATTCAAAATGGTGAACGAACTGTATACTTAGCAGACTCCGTAATTTTAGCAGCGGGAGGGCACACAAGGATTTGGAGAAAAAGTTCGTCCAGAAGAAATGAAAATACTGGAGATGGATTTTATCTTGGATTAAAATCTGGATGTATTTTAAAGGATATGGAACTTGTACAATTTCATCCAACAGGAATGGTGATGCCTGAGTACATGTCTGGAACACTCGTTACCGAAGCTGTCAGAGGTGAAGGTGGTCATCTTGTGAATAATCAAGGCGAGCGTTTTATGAAAAATTATGATTCTGATAGAATGGAACTATCAACTCGCGATAGAGTTGCAATGGCTAATTATACTGAAATAATTGAAGGCAGAGGCACCAAAAATGGTGGAGTTTATTTGGATATAAGTCACAAGAGCAAGGAATTTATTATTGATAAATTGCCTAGAATGTACAGACAGTTTCTTGATACATTGATGATTGATATATCAAAAAATCCAATGGAAGTATCGCCAACAGCTCATTACTCTATGGGTGGCATTGTTGTTGAGCCAGATGATCATTCAACTGCTGTTGAAGGCCTGTATGCTGCCGGTGAAGTCACTGGTGGTTTACATGGAGCAAATCGATTAGGAGGAAACTCTCTTGCTGAAATACTAATTTTTGGTAAAAGAGCCGGAAATGCTGCTGCCAAAAGGTCTGTCAATATGGATGTTCAGTATAGATCAAGAAATGTAATAAAAAATGCTCACGAAAAAATAAATTCTTTTTTAAAAAATGGGACTGATGTAGCTAGACCTTTACAGAGAGAGTTAAGAAATATAATGTGGGAGAATTGTGGTGTTGTAAGAGATGAAAAAAGCCTAAAGATTGGTTTAAATAAAATTAATATTTTGAAAGAATCTTTAAAAAATTTAGATGTAAGACCAGACTCAGAAGGTTTCGAGGACTTAATGCTTGCATTTGACTTAGAAGGATCTATAATGTCTGCCGAGGCCACTATCTTGGGTGCAATTGAAAGGAAGGAAAGTCGTGGTGCACATCAACGAAATGATTACAAAAAAATTGACCCAAAATTCTCTGTGAATTTTAATATAATGCTCGATCACTCAAATAACTTAAAGGTTTTCAAATCAAAAATCGAAAAATTAAGACCAGAGCTCAAAGACGCAGTAGGTAAAACAAAATCAATTACGGATTTCAGTGGTATGCTTCTTGAATAATAAACGAAAAAGCAATATTCTTTTCTAAAAATAAAGTAGTCCTCTTTAATGATTTTCACATTACTAATTCTGTCTATATATTTTTTTGATACATATCCATTGTTAAGTAATGATGTTGTTTTTTTAGCACGCCTAAAATAAATAAATAATTTAAATTATCAATTCAATTTTAATTAATTACATAGAGTTGTAGGTGCACGTAAAATAGAAAAAAACCACCTAAATAGACAGTCTTTTAATAAGTGACCCAAACTTACGAAAGTTCGAACTTTAATAAAGGTATGTTCGCAATTTTTGTTATCCAAGTCAATGAAATTAATTTTATTTATTAAATTTGTGTAACATAAAGTTTGTGAATGTTTAACCCTGAAGACAAAATTAGCATTAATGTAAATGACAGTGATTCACCTATAGTTTACAGACAGCTTTTTAAACATACAAAAAGGGATATTGAAATTCATACATTGCCAATTCCTAGCAAACCAACGGATTGAAAATTTACAAGATTTATTAGTAGACGGAACTATTTCTCCAAAAGTCTATGGGCAAACATTAAATCGATATACAAAGCAGCGCGATCAAATCACTACAAGTCTACACGGGTTAAATACTTCAGATTCGGAATATAAGGGTCTTATTGAAAATGCATTTCTGCATTTAGAAAATTTTAAGCAAACCTATACCAACAGTCCTATTATGCATAAAAAGAAGCTGATAAGTTCGATTTTTCCAGAAAAAATAGAATTTGACGGAAAAAAATGTCGAACTACAAGAATCAATGACGTGTTGAGGTATATCTTGCAGATAGACAAGGAGTTAGATGAAAATAAAAAGGGACAAATCTCAAAAAATATGAGTTTGTCCCGTGTGGTGGAGTCGGAGGGAATCGAACCCTCGTCCAAACAAGCCATTTCAATGCTTTCTACAAGTATAGTTTTCGTTTAATTTTCGAATAGCTGCTGACCGAAAACCGCCCACAGTTAGCTTAGCTTCTTTATTTTGAGAACGCGTCGAAGCACCAAATTCTCTATGTTGACTTTGATGGTGCCTTTTGGTGGGACGCCGTCAACAAGGGCTTCCCAAAGACATCTTGCCTTCCCGCCTTGCGGGACTAGGGCCTGGACTTACTATAATTCAGTCAATTAGGCTGCAAGAGCGTAGTTATTCTCGCCATTTAAAATGGTGGTACTATGAGTTTTACGAGCTGTAGTCCAGCGCTCGACTTGCTTACACTGTCATGAATCTCGCTGTCAATACCAGTCGACCCCATGTTTTCAAAGAACCCCCAAAAAAGGGACTACAAAGATATGTTATTTTATGAGATTCGATTTGTAGCTTCTCGAATAATCGTTAGTCGTTCGAGTAAACCTTCCATAAGATGTAATGGCAACATATTAGCGCTATCGCTTTTGGCAACATCAGGATCATGATGAGTTTCCATAAATAATCCATCCACACCAGCTGCAATACCTGCACGTGCTATGGTTTCAATAAGTTCTGGGCGCCCACCTGTTATTCCACTAGTTTGATTGGGCTGCTGCAAAGAATGCGTCACATCCAGTATGGTAGGTGCCATGGACTTCATAACCGGAATCCCCCTAAAGTCTACCACCATATCTTGGTAACCAAACATGGTACCCCTTTCCGTTATCCATATATTATTGTTTCCTGTGTCAGTAACCTTAGTTACGGCATGCCCCATACTTTCTGGACTCATGAATTGTCCTTTTTTTAGGTTGACGTATTTGCCCGTATTAGCTGCAGCAACTACTAAGTCAGTTTGCCGTACCAAAAAAGCAGGAATCTGAAGCACGTCTACATATTGAGCTGCTTTTTCAGCATCTGACACTTCGTGTATATCCGTTACGGTGGGTACCCCAAAAGTTTCACCTACTTTTTGAAGAATTTTAAGAGCTTTTTCATCGCCGATACCAGTGAAACTGTCAATGCGACTTCTATTAGCCTTTTTGAAACTACCCTTAAAAACAAGCGGAATATTCAGTTTATCAGTAAGCTTTACGATATGCTCAGCAATGCGTAGTGCCATGTCTTCGCCTTCAATAGCACAAGGTCCTGCAAGTAAGAAAAACTGATTGGACTGCGCTTGACGCGCGGTAAATGTCTTCATATCACAAAAATAGGAATTATGCACAAGTAAAACACATTCAACTCCATTGTAAAAAAATGTACATTTGTGCCGCCAAAAAAAGCTATGCAAAATATTCGAAATATTGCCATTATCGCCCACGTTGATCACGGCAAAACAACACTAGTTGACAAAATACTTCACCATTGTCAATTGTTTCGTGAAAATGAAACTAAAGGCGAACTCATTTTAGATAACAATGATTTGGAACGAGAGCGTGGAATTACGATATTATCTAAAAACGTTTCTGTACAATACAAAGACACCAAGATTAATATCATTGATACTCCTGGACACGCCGATTTTGGAGGAGAGGTAGAGCGTGTGCTTAATATGGCTGATGGTGTGTTATTGTTGGTAGATGCCTTTGAAGGACCCATGCCGCAAACCCGATTTGTGTTACAAAAGGCTATTGATTTAAAACTAAAACCTATTGTGGTTGTCAATAAAGTAGACAAAGAAAACTGTGCTCCTGAAGAGGCGTATGAAGCTGTTTTTGATTTGATGTTTGAATTGGGCGCAGAAGAATGGCAGCTCGACTTTCCTGTGATTTATGGATCGGCTAAAAATAATTGGATGTCTGTCGATTGGCAACACCAAACAGACTCTGTAACACCATTACTTGATGCTGTAGTTGAACATATTCCAACGCCTAAAGTCACAGAAGGGAACACACAAATGCTGATAACATCTTTAGACTATTCTTCCTTTACGGGCCGAATTGCCATTGGAAGATTGCACCGCGGTGTACTAAAATCTTTTGATACGGTTTCACTTGTAAAGCGTGACGGTTATGTAGTGAAATCAAAAATTAAAGAAATATTAGTTTTTGACGGATTAGGTAGAAAAAAATTGAATGAAGTAGCTGCTGGTGACTTGTGCGCTGTTGTTGGACTTGAAGATTTTGAAATCGGTGATACCATTGCCGATGCAGAAAACCCAGAGGGTCTACCAACCATTGCCATAGACGAGCCAACCATGAGTATGTTGTTTACCATCAACGATTCTCCATTTTTTGGAAAAGAGGGCAAATTTGTTACTTCACGTCACATTAAGGAACGCTTAGAACGTGAGCTAGAGCGAAATCTCGCAATGCGATTAGAGCCAACAGATGCAGCAGATAAATTCATGGTTTATGGCCGTGGCGTTTTACATTTATCTGTTTTAATTGAAACCATGCGCCGTGAGGGTTATGAATTACAAATTGGACAGCCACAAGTAATCATCAAAGATATAGACGGTAAAAAATGTGAGCCTGTTGAAGAGCTTACTATTGATCTTCCCGAAGAAGTTTCTGGCAAAGCAGTAGAGATGGTAACCATGCGCAAAGGTGAAATGACCGCTATGGAGCCTAAAGGGGGTCGTATGATTTGTTCTTTTAAGATTCCATCAAGAGGTATTGTTGGACTAAGAAATCAATTGTTAACAGCTACGGCTGGCGAGGCAATTATGAACCATAGGTTTATCAACTACGAGTCATATAAAGGAGAAATTCCTGGACGCATTAACGGTTCGCTTATTTCCATGGAAAAAGGAACTGCTATCCCATATTCTCTAGATAAATTGCAAGACCGAGGCAAGTTTTTTATTCCACCAAGTACTGAAATTTATACAGGCCAAGTTATTGGTGAAAATTCAAGAGCCGATGATTTAGTAGTAAATGTCACTAAAACCAAAAAACTTTCAAATGTGCGTGCTGCAGGCTCAGATGATAAGGTCAAACTAGCTCCTCCAATCACGTTTAGCCTCGAAGAAGCCTTAGAATATATCCAAAAAGACGAGTATGTAGAAGTTACTCCAAACTCGCTGCGATTGCGCAAAATTTACCTTGACGAAAACGAAAGAAAGCGCAGAGCTAAGCAAGTAGGATAATTATTTCGTTTTGTTTGCGTTTTCTTATTTTAGAAAACTAAAACAAATCAACATTTGTATCGCGTCCTCACTTTTTCAGCAGTTGCATTAACGTTTAAGCTTATTGTTGGGTTTGTACTTACAAAGCTTTTTGCTCTTTTTTTAGGTCCATCTGGAATAGCTGTACTTGGGAATATGAAGAGTTTCATTCAAATCCTTTTGTCTTCTAGTAGCTTCGGAATGCAGCAGGGTATCATTAGGTTTACATCTGAGTTTAAAGATCAACGTGATGCATTTCAAAAGTTGCTCGGTACCGCTCATATAATTTATGGATTTATAGCATTGTTTGTTGCTATTATACTGTTTTCTCTTTCTGATTATTTCGCTGTTATTATTTTGCAAAACAATAATTATGTTTGGCTTTTCCAAATCTTGGCTGTTGTAGTTCCTTTTCAAGGTTTTCATATGCTTTATTTTTCAATTCTTCAGGGATTGGATAATTATAAAAAAGTAGTTTGGGTAGAATTGATCATGATTTTTTGCAATTTGGTATTTACAGGCTTGTCTACATATAAGTTTGGTCTCACTGGCGCATTATTTTCTGTCGCATTTGTTCCTGTTTTTTATTTTTTTGTAAGTGCTTCTTTTTTAAAATCTGATATACCAAATTTTAAATATGTATGGTTTAGCTCAACGGCAAAAAACCTTTTTCTTTACGCTTTAATGACGCTTTTATCAGGTATTGCTTTTCCCTTACTTTTTATATTAATACGTAATCATATTTCAAGCGTTTTAGGAATAAATGAAGTCGGATACTGGGAAGCCGTAAATCAATTTTCCTTTTTCTATTTTATTTTACTGAATTCTATAATGCTAATGTATGTGCTTCCAAAAATTACAGAACAAACTGATAAAATGTTTTATCGGTCACAAGTGATAGAATATTTAAAAAAAATAATGCCTTTATTTACGGTGTTTTTGGTTGCACTGTTTTTACTACGTAAGTACGCCATACTTATTTTATTATCTCCTGAGTTTAGTTCAATAGAAGTCCTTTTTGGCTGGCAGTTGTTAGGTGATTTTTTTCGAGCATTGACATTGATATTTTCTATTTATTTTCATGCGCGCCGTATGGCAGTTCCATATATAATTATTGACGCACTACTGTTTGTTATAATGCTTACACTTACAACGGTCTTTATTGACTCTTATGGGCTAATTGGAGCTGTAAAAGCTCATTTTATTTCCTATTTCATATATTTTGTTGTTACTGTTTTCTGGCTTAGAAAAACACTTTTTTAAAACGAACGAAGATGTAAATGATTAAATTCGCGAAGCAGTTTTTTCTAAAACAAATCCAAACTATCAAACAATGAAACGCTTTTTGTTAACATTTAGATTGTACTTTTTTTTAGTAGGTTTTTTAGCAGTTGCCTATCTGCTAGAGTTGTTGTTTAGCGGTTATGAAAAATACCGTTTATACAATGCGTTAGAGAATCTAATTTTTACAATTGGCCTACTTTCTTTTTTCAGATTAATTTTCCCAAAAAGCCGGTGGCCATTTTTTCAGGTTACAATATCCGTTTTTGTCTTATTTATTGTATTTCTTGAAGGAGCCTATTTTTTGATTTTACATGCTGTTTTTTCTCCATCTGCTATATTCATAGCAATGGAAACCAATGTCTCCGAAACATTTGAATTTGCTCAAGATTACTTTTCATTTGATGTGCTCTTTTATGTATTTGTGATTTTCGCTTCTGGAATTTTTATTATTCGATTCGAGGCAATACGAAGTAGTGATCTTAGCTATAAATGGCTCTACTACGCAGGTATTTTAGGTGCAATAATTGGTTTACGTCATCCCTTGATTTATACTCAAAACTTACCTCTTACTCTCTATACTGGTATAATGGATTATTGGGCTAATTCACATGAGCTAAACAAACAAAAGGCAAATAAATATGGAGGCTTTACTGATGTAACTGCTGATCTTTCTGGTGATGAGCTTTTTATTTTTGTGATTGGTGAGTCAACAAATCGAAACCATATGCAAATCTATGGTTACGATCGACAGACCAATCCAAAACTAACAGCTATTCAAGACGAATTGACCATATTTAGTGACGTAATTAGTAGTCATGCATATACCATTGCATCGTTAACAAGAGCGTTGCGATTAAGCAATAAAATTATAAGCGGTAATATTATCCAACTATTAAATGCGGCAAATTTTAATACCTTTTGGCTTTCTAACCAAGCTCCCATTGGACTTTATGAAACATTGGTTACTAAAATTGGAATGACAGCCCATAACACTAAGTTTACATCCTCAGAGACATGGTTCTACAAAGCACCCTACGATGAAGTTGTACTGCCTCATTTTAAAAAATTCATCACATATGAAGGTCCAAAGGTGATTTTTGTTCATTTGCTTGGAACGCATGGTGCTTATTATATGCGATACCCCAGTGATTATAAAAAATTTGACCCTGATCTCAAGCTTTCAAAAGATCCTAAAATTGATCATTACGATAACGCTGTTCTTTACAATGACCATATAGTTAGTGAAATCATTAGTATTACCAAAGCACGTGACCAAAAAAGTTTTGTACTTTATTTTTCAGATCATGGTGAGGAAGTATTTGATGTGATTGATTATGCTGGCCATAGCGTTGATCAAAACATCACCAAGAATATGTTTGAAGTACCGTTTCTTTTGTGGCAGTCAAAAGCATTTGAAAAAGGGCAAAATATTGAGCAAAACATAAACGCGAAATTTACCCTTGAAAATTTGTCACATGCTATTGCAGATTTATGTGGTGTTCAATCTAATGCCATAGACCACTCTAAAAGTTTATTTAACAAAAACTTTAAACCTTCACCCCGAATCATTTTAGATTCCCTTGACTATGACTTGAAATTAGCTAATTAGGCCGTTTGTCATGTGGTTATTATGTATTATTAGTAAGTGCTGATTTGAACGCCAAAGCGCATCAAAAACTTTTTGAATTTAATAAGTAGTTTATAAAGGGGATGTGGAAGATACAGAAGCACAACTTGAAAAATATTGAGATATTTCATATCAATTTCTTCACGTAATTTATGTGCTTCATCAAGTCTTTTTTCTAACTTTAAACGCTGATAAAAACAATACATATAAAAATAAATAAACTTGTTAATCTCAATTGAAATGCCAAGTTTTTTTGTTAAGTCTGGATATGTTTTATCCAAAGTGTTGCTTTGCGTTAGGCTTGAAGTCACTGTTGTGTTTTGCATAAGGCAAGTTTCATAATGATAAGCTAGGTTGTATTTTGAAAAACAACGGATGAAGAAATCGATATCTTCTGCAAAAGTTACTAATGCATTATAACCGTTAATGTTTTCAAGCACTCCTTTTTTTACAACCAAGCAGCTTTGGTTTAATATTAGTCTGCCCATGTTAAGCTCAAAAAAATTTTTAATTAAAAAAGAGGTTCCTTTCTTATGATTAGCGATTTTGATTTTTGGAGATAGTATTTTTCCATTAAAATTTTCTTCATAATATGTTGCAAACACTCCTTCGTCTGGAAATTCTTCTATTAACGAAGCAATACGTTCTAAAAAAGTTGTGTGCCAACAATCGTCAGCATCCAAAAAAGCGATATAATCATTTTTTGAGTTTAAAATACCTGCGTTTCGCGTGGCTGAAAGGCCAACGTTTTTTTTGTTTTCTATAATGCGAATTCGCTTGTCGTTTAATTCTTTTACCAGTCGGAGGCTGTTGTCTGTAGATGCGTCATTAACAACAATTATTTCATAATTATGAAATGTTTGTTTGAAAATGCTGTTTAGCGTGCTCAACACATAACCTTCTTTATTATAAAGTGGAACCACAATTGAAAATTTAATATCCATTTCTCATGTTTTTCAAAAAATGATATAAGCGAAAAAGATCTATAAAAAATAGTGGGCTCCCAAACCATAAAAGGAGTCTTTTAATTATAGGGTGAATCAATACCAAGCCAATGTATGTAATAGAAGAAAGTTTATATCGTGTAAGAAAGTTATAACACTTAATAAGCTTACTTTGTGAATTGTCTATTTTGTTTTCACGAAAAAGTCGTGCTACTGTACTTGCTGCCGCTTCAATTTTTGAAATAAAACTTGTGTTGTTTTCGATGCCTAAGTGGAAGGCGTTATTGTCTAAGTGAAGTACCGCCACTTTTTGTTTGCTCAACATTCCCGAAAGATAGATATCTTCACCATATGAGGAGTCTAAGTAGGTTGAAAAGATTGTATTGAATAGCTTTTTTTTTATAGCAATATTTCCAAAAAATATATGACTGTAAGGGTTTTTGTTTCGCAGTTTTTGTCCAATATCTTCTCTGGCATTTCCATAATTTTGCCTCAGCGAGAACAGGGAATTGTTTTTTTTATAACAATACCCACCAATAAAAACATCATGTTTGTCTTTAGCTATGTTTTTGCAATATTTAATGATAAAATCATCGCCAGCAGGGAGCATGTCAGCGTCCAAAAATAATATCCATTCATTTTTACTTTCGTTTGCTAAACATATACGTGTTTTTACTCGCCCTTCGTTTAAATCGTTATGTAAATAAGTAAAATCATGAAGGTTACATTCATTTCTATTAATATTATCGAAAAGGGTAGATCCATCATTTGCCAGCAGAACCTCAATCTGAATATCAACTTCTTCAATTTGATTGCGTAATGATTTCAGTAAATCTGTGCAATTGGTATTGTATGCGGGTATGCAAATAGACAACAAAACCTAATTTTTTACAGTAACTTCAGCCACCATTCCGTCTTCGCACTTATAGGTCTTGCCAGGATATTTTTGAATAATTCCAAAATCGTGTGTGGCCATGAGTACAGTGGTTCCTTGTTTGTTTACAGCGCGAAGGACATCCATAATTTCCCATCTTGTGATGGGGTCTAGGTTGCCTGTGGGTTCGTCGGCTAGCAACACTTTTGGATGATTGAGTAAAGCGCGACCAATAGAGAGCCGTTGTTGCTCACCTCCAGAGAGTGTTTGTGGAAATTTCTTCTCTTTTCCTTCTAGGTTTACCAAGGTCAATATCTTACCAATGCGCGTATCGCGCTCTGACCTGTTCTTCCAGCCTGTAGCTCGCAATACAAAATCCAAGTTTTGATATACATTACGGTCTGGGAGTAGCTTAAAATCTTGAAAAACAATTCCCAGCAAACGTCTTAATTTGTGAATATGCCTACTTTTAAGTTTTGCCAAAGCCGTTTCGCATATGCTAATTTCTCCGGATTTGAGCGTCAATGCTGCATAAAGTGTTCTTATCAAACTGCTTTTTCCACTTCCTGTTCTACCAATAAAATAAACAAACGCCCCTGCATCAATGTCTAGTGATACATTATCTAAAACCACATTTTTGTTTTGTTGTATGGCCGCGTTTTGTATTGAAATAATTGGTATTCCCATCTAGGGTTAAAAGTAAGCATGTTTTTTAGAAGATTTTAAACAAGAATATATATTTTTATAC
>CAXHBH010000030.1:0-15006 GCA_964014735.1 uncultured Flavobacteriaceae bacterium
ATGTTGCGGCAATCCAAGAAGATCTTAACAGAAGACGGCCTGGACAATCAGCTATCGTAACTCAGCGAAAAGAGCCTGACACAGTTACCATACACTCAGGTGTATTTGAAGGGGCATCTACAGGGACCCCAATTGGCTTTAGCATTGTTAATACCAATCAAAAATCAAAGGATTACAGCCATATAAAAGACAGTTACCGCCCCTCACATGCCGATTATGTTTACGACAAGAAATACGGTTTCCGTGATTATCGCGGTGGCGGAAGAAGCTCGGCACGTGAAACTGCAGCTCGCGTGGTAGCAGGTAGCATAGCCAAGCAATTTATCGCCCCTGTAAGTATTCGTGCTTTTGTTTCAGCAGTAGGGGAAATGTCCCTTGAAAATCCTCATAATATAATAGATTTTTCTACTATAGAAAATAACCCTGTACGCTGTCCAGTTCCAGCAATGGCAGCCAAAATGGAAACTTATATAAAGCAAATTCGCAAGGAGGGTGACACAGTTGGCGGTATTGTTACTTGTATTATTAAAAATGTTCCTATTGGTTTGGGAGAGCCTGTTTTTGACAAGCTTCACGCAGCCCTTGGACAGGCCATGCTGTCGATTAATGCCGTTAAAGGTTTTGAATATGGAAGTGGCTTTGTAGGTGCCTCTAAAAAAGGAAGTGCTCATAACGATTTATATAACGAAGACGGAACAACTAAAACCAACTATTCTGGAGGGGTGCAAGGTGGTATTAGCAATGGTATGGATATCTATTTCAATGTCGCTTTTAAACCTGTAGCTACCATTATGCAGAATCAAGAAACCATTGACAAAAAAGGGGAAAAGGTTGTTATGGAAGGCAAGGGTAGACACGATCCTTGTGTGGTACCGCGCGCCGTTTCAATTGTTGAAGCCATGGCTGCTTTGGTATTGGCGGATTTTAGTCTACGTAATAAAAATGCCAAAATTTAAAACATGAAAAAACTGCCCCTGCATTGGAAAATTCTAATTGGAATGCTTTTTGGCGTTCTATTTGGTTTAATATTCAGTCAATTTGAATTAGGTAAGTCTTTGGTAGTAGATTGGATTAAACCATTCGGCACAATATTTATCAATGTACTCAAACTAATCGCTGTTCCTTTGATCTTGGCATCGCTAATTAAAGGCGTTTCTGACCTTAAAGACATTTCACAACTCTCCACTATGGGTAGTCGTACCATTGGTCTATACTTACTAACAACGCTTACTGCTGTTACCATTGGTTTGGGTATTGTGAATATAATTAAGCCTGGAAATACCATTTCTGATGAAACTAGAACAGAGCTACTTTCTGCTTATGCCTCTGACGCAGCTGCCAAGCAATCTGTAGCAGCGGAGCAAAAAGCAGCTGGCCCACTGCAAGCCTTAGTGGATTTAGTGCCTTCTAATATTTTTGCTGCTATGCAGGACAATGGCAATATGCTACAGGTAATTTTCTTCGCCATATTTTTTGGAATAGGTATTGTGCTTATTCCACCAAAAAAATCACAAGCCGTTAAAGATTTTTTTGATGCACTCAATGAAGTCATACTTAAACTTATTGAATTAATTATGCTTGCCGCACCCTATGGTGTGTTCGCACTTCTTGCAGCATTGGTTGCCGAAGCGCCATCAGCCGACTTGTTTAAAGCACTTGGTTTATACACCATAACAGTACTTTTGGGCTTGCTTTGTATGATTCTATTTTATCTGATTTTAGTACGCCTTGTTACAAGATACAAAATAGGCTTTTTCCTAAAGGGAATTTCTCCAGCACAGTTATTAGCGTTTTCTACCTCATCTTCTGCTGCTACACTTCCTGTTACAATGGAGCGTGTTCACGAGCACTTAGGCGTTGAAGAAGATGTTAGCAGCTTTGTACTGCCCATAGGCGCAACCATCAATATGGATGGTACAAGCTTATACCAAGCGGTTGCTGCTGTTTTTATCGCTCAAGCTTTTGGAATGGACTTAAGCCTAGGCGCACAATTAGGTATAATTACTACTGCAACACTGGCTTCCATCGGCTCAGCAGCGGTTCCGGGCGCTGGTATGGTTATGCTGGTAATTGTTTTGGCTCAAGCTGGTATACCCGAGGCAGGATTGGCTTTGATTTTTGCTGTTGATAGACCACTTGACATGTGTCGTACGACAGTTAATGTCACAGGGGATGCCTCAGTGTCGATGATGGTAGCCAAATGGCTGAATAAACTCGGAAAACCCAAAATCAAAGATTGGGATGATCATTACCAGAATTAGTTATTAAAATTGGCGTTAAGATTACTAAATAAAAATATTTGAGCTTTTGTCAACCCAAGTCAAAATTTAGTTTTTACATAACACAACAGCAATCTTTGTTCACTTCTTTTTTCTTTCCACCAATTCAAGAGCTTCTACGTTTATTTGTGTGGTAAAAATGCCATAATTTACGATGGCTTTCTTCTTTTCAAGCGTGTCTATGGTGCCAACGGCTTTCCCATCAAACATACGCACCTTATCGCCAATTTGGAAAGTAACTTTAGGGCGATAGGTTTTTTTTGGTTTGGTTGCTTTTTGCTTCTTTTTCTCTTCACGTACTACTACTACCTTTTTGGCTACTTCCTTTTTGATTGTACGCTTTTCTTGCAGTTCTTTTTTATGTACTGCATTTGTTTTTCGTTTTCGTTTTGCATTTTCAGTCTCCACAATTCGCAGTAACTCTGCAATAAGTGGACGCTTTTTGTTTGTAATAAAAAATTGCTCTGCGGCATCGTTAACTTTGTTCCCAAGAACAATCATACGTTTTTCTTGATCAAAAAGCTCTTGGTAACGTTCAAGTTTGTGTTTCACTTTGGCATTAAGCGATTCTAGCTTGTCGTTTTCTTTTTTGTTTTTAATTGAAGCCTCTTGCAGTGCTTTAGAAGTTTTGATCAAGTTGGCACGCTCCTTTTGAAGTTTGACGATGCTTGCATCAAAGCGAATTTTACCTCGCTCAATTTTCTTTTTTGCTTTATTGATAAGGCTGTATGGGATGCCATTTTTCTCTGCCACTTCAAATGTAAAGGAACTACCTGCTTCTCCTGTCACTAAATGAAAGGTTGGTTGTAAGCTTCTACCGTCAAATTCCATATTAGCATTTGTGATATGCGGAAGTTCATTTGCGAGTAGTTTAAGATTTGAATAGTGGGTGGTGATAACCCCAAAGGCATTACGATCATAAAATACTTCAAGGAATATTTCGGCAAGCGCACCACCTAATTCGGGATCTGAACCTGTCCCAAATTCATCTATAAGGAAAAGTGTTTTTTCATCACATTTTTTCAAGAAGCGCTGCATGTTCTTTAGTCGGTAGCTGTAAGTACTCAATTCATTCTCAATAGACTGGTTGTCTCCAATATCCGTGAGTATACGTTCAAATACACTCATATGGCTGCTTTCGTCAACCGGAAGCAAAAACCCACTTTGCATCATTAATTGTAGCAGTCCAACAGTCTTGAGTGTAATGCTTTTTCCTCCTGCGTTTGGACCCGAAATCACAACAATACGATTTTCAGGATGAAGATGAATATCTTGTGGATAAGTGGTGTTCTTTTTTCTCTTGTTGGTCAAATAGAGTAGGGGGTGGTATGCTTTTTTGATGTCGATTTCTTGAGCATCACTAATTATAGGCATTACGCCTTCCATTTCTTTGGCATAATAGGCTTTAGCAGCGTGTATATCAATTA
Source organism: uncultured Flavobacteriaceae bacterium (assembly GCA_964014735.1). Lineage (GTDB taxonomy): Bacteria > Bacteroidota > Bacteroidia > Flavobacteriales > Flavobacteriaceae > UBA7446. Next base: position 3,707 of record CAXHBH010000030.1, read on the forward strand.
AAATCAGCAGTTCGGCGAATTGGTTAAAGTCTGCTACAAAGGGGCGTATATAATTTGTAAGTGTACGTAAGATTAAATCAATTTCTTCTTTCTCATCATAAATAAGATTTTGAAGCTCTTGGGTATGGGCTAAGGTAGTCTGTGGTTCTATATACACTATACTTCCCGTTTTGCTACTACCATGAATTACGCCTTTGACTTTACGTCGGTACATGGCCTTAACTGCTAATACACGCCTGCTGCCCATAACCGTTTCTCTAATATCATCAAGAAAACCAGAACCCTGATAAGAGCTTAATGCCGAACCAAAACTTTGACTTATTTTGGAACGAACCGTATTCATTTGTTTACGAATTATATTAAGGTTGTCAGACGCACGGTCTTTGACCTCACCAAACTTATCAATTACACGGTTTATTTCGGCTGGAATTTCTTTTATGGGTACTTGCCCATAAGTGGAATCAAACAAAGTAGGATAACGGTCTTTATTCTTCTTTAAAAATGCAATAATAGTATTGGCAGTTTCGACTAGTAATAATAATTTTCGAAAACCCTCAACCTCAATTTTACTGTTTTCTACATTTAGGAGTGATACTTCATCACTCACGTCTTCAAAGCCATGGTTGGGAATGGGTTTTTCTTCCGAAAATGAAATAGCATATTCGTTTGTACGCAACAAAGCCTTTTTAACACAAACTATATCGACTAAAGGTTTTGTTGTCATCATCCGTGCTTTTCCTAGTGCTGTAATACAACGTAAAGCAGCTTGTTCTAGGACAACACCAAACTCTAAATCATCAAGTGCTTTTTGCGCAATTTTTTTCATTTCAATTTTTGTTACCTTGAGGCAAGACAAAAATAGTTTTTTTCATGAAGGTTCGACTGATAAAATCTTGGCATGAACAGTTGGCTGACACATTTGATTCGCCATATTTTAATATGCTTGCCCAATTTGTACGTCAAGAATATCAGAAATTTAGATGTTTTCCTCCTGGAAGAGAAATTTTTAATGCTTTTAATTTATGTCCGTTTGAAGATGTTAGCGTGGTTATTCTCGGCCAAGATCCATACCATGTCGAAGGACAGGCACACGGTCTTTGCTTTTCTGTTCCTGAGGGCGTGTCACATCCGCCATCTCTCGTAAATACCTTTAAAGAACTCCAACAAGATATTGGAAAGCCATATCCTCAAAGCGGTAATTTACTAACATGGGCATCTCAAGGGGTTTTATTGCTCAATGCAACCTTAACCGTTAGGGCAGGGCATGCTGGTAGTCATCAAAAAAAAGGATGGGAAAACTTTACGGATTTCGTAATTGAAAAACTATCCACAAATAAAACAGGTTTGGTTTTTATGCTATGGGGAAATTATGCCAGGCAAAAAGGAAAATACATCAATAGAGACAATCATTTAGTCCTTGAATCTGGCCATCCATCACCACTGAGTGCCAATAGAGGCTTGTGGTTTGGCAACAAACACTTCAGTAAGGCGAATGTTTATTTAAAAGAAAATGGAAAGCCAATTGTAAATTGGTGATTATTTTTTTGCGAATTTGATGCGACAATTAGTACCGAAATGTGACCATTACTTGTCGTAATTGATATTAACTATATGCAAAACGTTATTTACAATCGAAAATTCTTACCCATAAGTTGTGAAGCTTATTAAGACTATTAAAAAACATTGTAACGACTTCATCCACCTACCCGTTTAACGTGGTATCCTATTTTATTGAGGTAGCCCATGATTTTATCACGCATATTTCCCTGAATAATGATATCATTATCTTTAAAACTTCCACCAACACCACAGTGTTGCTTAAGCGATTTAGCCAGGGTTTTCAGTGCATCTTGCGAGCCTTCAAATCCCTTAATAATGGTAACCGTTTTACCCCCACGTCCTTTATTACTGAAGTGTGCTTCTAGGTATTGCTTTGTTATTTCTAGCTTTTTTTCAACAGGTGGAATATAGGCTCCCTCTGCTTCTGGGAACAATTTTCTTAAATCAGATAAATCGCTGAGTTTCGCCATTATGCTTTTAGTAATCCAAGTTCAATAAGCCTTTCTCTTAAAAAGTCGCCAGCAGATGTGTCTTCATATTTTTTGGGTTGCTTAATATTAATGCAATTTGGTAAAACGTCTAATGGCATGGTAGCAATGGGATGCATGAAAAATGGAATGGAGTAACGTGAAGTGCCCCACATTTCCTTTGAGGGGTTTACTACGCGGTGAATGGTAGATTTTAAAACATTATTGGTGTGACGGGAAAGCATATCACCTACATTAACCATAAGTTCATATTGTTCTGCAATGGCATCTATCCAATCTCCTTTACGGTTAAGCACTTGTAATCCTTTTCCGTGTGCACCCATCAGAAGTGTAATCAGGTTTATATCTCCGTGTGCAGCGGCACGTTCAGCTTTTTTTGGGGCCTGTTGAATGGGAGGGTAGTGAATAGGTCTTAGAATGCTATTTCCAGTGGCGACAAATGCATCAAAATAATGTTCTTCAAGACCCAAATGCAAAGATATGGCACGTAGTAATGCCATGGCTGTTTCTTCCAAGGCTTTAAAGACTTTTTTACCTATTTCATTGAAAGCTGGTAGCTCTTCAACAATTACATTTGGAGGATAGTGGGAATTTAAAATTTCCGGAACTTCAGCGTATTGTCCAAAATGCCAAAATTCTTTTAGGTCTGCTTCTTTCTTTCCTTTGGCATGTTCTTTACCAAAAGAGGTGTAGCCACGTTGTCCGCCCAAGCCTTCAATTTCATATTTTTTTTTAATTTCATAAGGCAAATCAAAGAAGGCTTTAATTTGTTCATAAAGCTCATCTATCAACGCTTTGTTTAAATAATGACCCGAAATGGCAACAAAACCAATTTCTTCAAAGGCACGACCAAGGTCTACAACAAATTCTTGTCGCTGAACTAAATCGCCCAAAACAAAGTCCTCAAGGTTTAATGATGGAATTTTATTCATCTTACTAAAATAGTAATTACAATAGAATAGTAGACAAATTGGAGTAGGGAAGTTTAAAAGCATCCGCTACTTCACGGTTTGTCAGCTTACCTTGGTACATGTTTACTCCCTTCCGGATTTCCATTGGCAGTTCTTTTATTGATTTATTGATTAGTTTCATGACATAAGGAAAAGTCCTATTGGAAAGGGCTTGTGTGGAGGTTTGGGGTACAGCACCAGGCATATTGGCTACGGCATAGTGTAGTATATCATCAACGTAGTAAGCGGGATTTTCGTGGGTGGTGGGTTTTGTGGTTTCAAAACAACCTCCTTGATCTACCGCTACATCTACCAAAACAGAGTGGGGTTTAAGCAGTGATAACATCTTTCTGGTTATTAGCTTGGGTGCTTTGGCGCCTTTAACCAATACAGCACCAATTACAGCGTCTATGATATGTAGCTTTGCAGCTATACTTTCTTTACTGGCCAATATCGTTTCAACTTTGCCATCAAATATTTCTTCAAGTGTCTTTAAACGGCTTTCATTGACATCGCAGATGGTCACATCTGCACCCATACCTACAAGTACATCTGCAGCATTGGTTCCCACTACGCCACCGCCCAAAACCAATACTTTGGCAGGCGCAACTCCTGAGACACCACCTACTAATATACCACTGCCACCTTGAGGCTTTTCAAGATATTTAGCTGCCTGTTGCCCCGCAAGACGACCTGCAACTTCTGACATGGGAGCTAAAAGTGGCAATGCACCACTTTTATCTTCAATTGTTTCATAAGCAATGCAAGTAGCTTGAGATTTTAGCATGGCTTTTGTAAGCGATAAGGAAGCGGCAAAGTGAAAAAAAGTAAATAGGGTGTGGTGGGGTTTGATTAACAAATATTCTTGTGGCAATGGTTCTTTAACCTTAACAATTAATTCTGCTTGTGCATAAATATCTTCCATGTTTGGTACAATGGTGGCTCCTGAATTAATATAATCCTCGTTGGTCAGACCTGCACCCAATCCAGCATCTCGCTGCACAATGACCTTATGTATTAGTGATAGTTCATTCACATGCTGGGGCATAAGCCCTACACGGAATTCATTGTTTTTGCACTCTTTTGGTATTCCTATTATCATTGGGGTGATATGTACCACCAAATTATAAAAAATTGTATGAAATTAATAATTTAACATAATATATATTATCATTCAAATATGAATTGTTGAAAAACTATTTAAAAGAAATATATGATTATAAATGTATTGTGTTTGATTTGATATTAATTTTAATAAAAAATTTAAAATGAACGACAGGCATAACGATCTTTTGTGTATTCGGCCAGAAATAAAAAAACATCAAACTTTTGATAATATGTCGGAAGAGGAACGTTTTCAAAACACCACCCTCCGTCCTGTTTTAAAATTACAGAACCCCTTGCTTATTGCTGCATTTGTTAATTATGCCAACAAACATAAGGGTGTGTTTTATGAGCTTTCGCTAGAAAAACGCCTACAGTATGTAGAAACGGCCATTTGTAAGGACCAGAAGTTTCGTAATGCTCTTAATGGTATGTTGATTGGTCAGTTTACTGTTGCTGAATACAAATTCTATATTCAAAACTCTTCCAAGTTAAACAAGCGTTTGATGAATTTGGTAATTGTACGCTTGCAAGACCAGCTACAGTTATTTGTAGCAGACCGTTTATCTAAAGCTATTTAAATTATTTTTAAATCCTTTTTGAAACAGTAGTAATATGGGTAAAAACCCTTGCTATTGTGTTTATATAACGTTTTTCATTATTGTAATAATACTCCTTTTTCAAATAGACTATCTTTTTGGAAATTAATTGCATTGCCTAAAAGAAAGCGTTTAAAAATTAATTAAACCTTAACCAAACTTTCTCCATCTGCATTGGTGGTCAGTACGGCACTCATATAGTCCACAAAGGGCCGTACGGCTTGTAGGGCTTCGTCCAGGCGGTCCATAAAATCTTCAGCTGTAACCTCCTTATCCGTATAGCGTACCATAAAAATATGCTGTTTAAAACGCAGTAAATCTATGTTTGGGTTGTCTTTAGCATAACCTTTAGGAGCAGTTTTTACAGCATCGCCTTGTAGTTCTCCCCAAACGCTTTTAAAGTCTAATGCATTTATAAGATTTCGGTACTCATCGCCGTCCAGGTCTATTTCTTCGCGGATGCGTTTAAGGTCTTTAGAGTTGGGGTCCCAAAAGCCACAGGCCAAAAATACATCGTCCGACTTGAAATGCAAATAATACCCCCCCCTGTAATGGGGTTTGGTACGTTGCCATGCCATGCCAAAATGTGTTTTATAGGGAGTTTTATCTTTTGAAAAACGCACATCGCGGTAAATACGGAACAACTTAAAACGGTCTATGCTGTCATGTTGGTTGAGTTTTTCTTTAAGGGTTTCGCCAAACTGCTTGACACTTGTTTCTAGCGCCTTAAACTCAGGCTTATGTTGCTCAAACCACTCCCTGTTATTGTGCTTTTCTAGTTGCTTGAAAAATTTAAATATTTTAGGCGATAACGCTTTCATCAACCGTACTTTCAATGTAACCAAGCATTTCGCAATGCGATTTGTGCTGGCGTAGCATCTACCATAGCGGTGATGCCTTTGGCTGGTGACACCGCAATTCCAACAGTTCCGCCAAGGGTTATGCGTTCGCCATCCCGCTCTACTTCAAATGTTACTTTTTGCTCTGGCGACCAGCTGAAAGATGCACCAAACAACATATTTAGGGCACCCATATTTTCTTGTGAAAGCTCAGGGATTTCAGTACCGTTAAAAACACGTATCAAATCTCCTTTTTGAAAACCTAGTTCTACTAGGCGATTGTTAAGTCCTTTAACAGCCAAATCCATGCTACCATCTTCGTTGGGTTTTGGTGCAATAAATGGCGTTCTGGGGTCAACCATTATAATACTTTGCAGATTTTTATCAGTTTCAGATATTGTAACTCCCGCTCTTTCCAAATAACTTTTATAAGGAATGGGTGTTTCTCCTTGTATGTAGGTCTCAATAAAGGCACCTACTTCTGGATAGGTCATGGAAATAATTTCATCAAAAAGTTTATTGTCGGTAAAGGGTGTGTCTACACCATATTTTTTAGCTAACGTTTGCATGACATTTAGGAAACCACGTGTTCCCCCACTCTGCTCTCTAATAATGATGTCCAAACACATATTAATCAACGCACCTTTGTAGTATACATTTTGGTAGTTAGCTTGGTATGGTTCATCAACAATATTAGTGCTCATTTCCGTAAATGGCATGTTGTCGTCAAAGCGTTTAGCTCTTGAAATTTTATCCGACATGCGGCTATAAAAATTGTCCTCGTCTATAATGTTTTGATGTACTTGAAATAGGTTGGCAAAATACTCTGTTGTGCCTTCGTACATCCAAAGATGTTGCGACATCACACCTTCATTGTAATTGAAATAATGCACTTGCTCTGAGTGTATGTTTAAAGGGGTTAGGGTATGGAAAAACTCATGCGACACCACATCCACAAGATATTCTTTTAGCGACTCTGTATCCAACCCTTCATAAAACGTCACTGTTGTGGAAGTGTGATGTTCCAATGCGCCTTGCATACCTCCGTAATGTTGTAATTCTTCCTTGCTCATCAGCAGTAGTAAGATGTCATAACTTTTAGTAGTGTTGGCATTACCCAAAAAGCGTTTTTGTGCTTGCATCATTTCCTCCAGTGTTTCTTTAAAATCAGCAGCCTTGTGTACGCCTTTTGGTGAATATACAGCTAGATTTACTTCAATATAATCTAATGTGAAAGAAACGCTATCATCGTTGGTATAAAGAATTGGATCATCAATAATGTTGAAATAACGGTCTGCTAGAAATACGTCTTGTGTTGCCGTATGGCTAGCCGATTCCATGGAAGAAAAGGGAACCAAATCTGTTGGTGAGTCTATGGTCACGCGGTAGGCCCATTCTTTACCACCCTTAAAGTAGCCTACCATAGCATGGAGATTTAGTAAATAAACTTCACCCTTTTCAATTTTTGTACCAGCCATTGGATACACTTCTTTGCCTTCTTCACTGTCAAAGGTGTCATCAACTAAATAAGTGATGCGATCGAGTTGTTTGCCGTTAACAATTTTCCAAGTATTGGCATCCTCCTTCGCAACGACTAAGGGTTGCCCCTTTTTATCAAAAGCTTTTACATCAGAAATAAAACGTCCAAAATTGGAATATTGATAGGTACCGGGTATAACGCTTGGCATATAAAAAGTTACCTCCCCTGCTGGGAATGGCTCTGGGTCTAGTGTAATTATAAGTTGGTCATTTTCGACTGAATTCAGATCAATATAGGTTTCAATAACATTACTTTTTTTATAGGTCAACCCAAGGCTTGCACATCCTTTAAGTATTACAATTAATAACAATAATACAAGAGAATTTTGGGTGAAAATTAATCGTTTCATGATTAGGTAAGTAAATTAAATTTGGTAAATAAAAATACGAAAAAGAGTTGATAGTGCTTTAAATACGATAAATGAGTATTATCTACTTCCTAGCCTCCAACTCATCAATCACATCTTGCAGCGTAAATCCTTTGGCTTGTAGCAAAATTAATAGGTGAAAGATTAAGTCGGCACTTTCGTTTAAAAATAGACCTCCATCATTGTCCTTGGCTTCAATAACCGTTTCTACAGCTTCCTCGCCTACTTTTTGCGCAATTTTATTTATGCCTTTAGCAAATAAACTCGCAACATAACTTTTGTAAGTAGGATTGTTCCTACGGTCAGCTATGGTGTTCTCTAAATCTGAAAGAAATCCATAGGAAGGTATATTTTTTTCGTTCCAGCAGGTGTCGTTTCCTTTGTGACAGGTAGGTCCCTTGGGCAATGCTTTAACAAGCAAGGCATCCATATCACAATCTACAGTCATGGATACCAAACTCAGGTGATTACCACTCTCTTCGCCCTTAGTCCATAGTCGATTTTTACTTCTACTGTAAAAGGTAACCAATTGAGTTGCTTGGGTTTTGGCAACGGCATCTGCATTCATATAACCCAGCATCAGTACCGTTTTTGTTTGTGCATCTTGTACTATGGCGGGTACTAGTCCGTCCGTGTATTTGCTAAAATCTATGTTCATCGTACAGGTATTTGATGTTGGTCTAAATATTTTTTGAGTTCGGGTATGCCGATTTCTTTAAAGTGGAATACGCTTGCTGCTAAAGCAGCATCTGCATTTCCTTCTACAAAGGTATCAACAAAATGGCTCATCTCCCCTGCTCCACCAGAAGCAATCACAGGAACACTTACCGTTTTACTTAATTGTTTTAATGCTGTATTGGCAAATCCTAGCTTTGTACCATCATGATCCATAGACGTAAACAGTAGTTCTCCCGCACCACGTTCCACGGCATCAGCGGCCCATTCAAAAAGACGTCGCTCTGTTGGTACTTTACCCCCTACCAAGTGCACGACCCATTCATCTTCAATTTGTTTAGCGTCTATAGCAACGACTATGCACTGCGTACCAAAACGTTGTGCAAGTTCGCTAATAAGCTTTGGTCGGCGCACTGCTGCAGAATTGATGGAAACCTTATCTGCGCCGTTTTCTAATAAAACACCGACGTCTTCAATGGAGCTTATGCCACCACCCACCGTAAATGGAATATCAATAGCCTGGGCCACATCACGAACCAATTTTGCTAGTGTTTTACGTTTTTCTTCAGAAGCTGAAATGTCCAAAAAGACCAACTCGTCAGCACCCTCTTGTGCATAGCGCTCTGCCAATTCTACTGGATCGCCAGCGTCACGTAAAGAAACAAAGTTAACGCCCTTTACGGTACGTCCGTCTTTGACATCCAGACAAGGAATTATTCTTTTGGTTAGCATCTTATGATTGTTCTAATTGATAGTTTTCCAATTCTTTTAAAGATATTTTTCCTTCGTATATTGCTTTTCCAACAATGGCTGCAGTACAACCCAATTCTTCCAATTGATACAAGTCATCCATACTGCTTACCCCACCTGAAGCAATCAGTGAAATCTTTTTTATTTCTTCTAACAGTTCATAATAAAGTTCCAAAGACGGGCCTGCTAACATACCATCTTTGGCCACATCGGTACACAGTACATGTTTAAAGCCTTTTTCACTGTAGTCTTTGATAAAATCCAATATATCTATGCCTGAGTCTTTTTCCCATCCGTGAGTGGCTATACGTCTTTTTTTAGCATCAGCACCTAGTATAAGTTTGTCTGCCCCAAATTTTTGAAGCCAATCTAAAACCAATTTAGGGCTATCGACTGCAACACTGCCCAGCGTAACTTGTGTAGCTCCACAATCAAAAGCGGTTTGTAAGTCAACAGCGGATTTAATGCCACCACCAAAATCAATTATAAGTGATGTTTTGGTCGCAATAGCCTCCAATACTTTGGTATTTACAGTATGTTTTGCACGTGCACCGTCTAAATCAACCACGTGTACGTGGGTCAGCCCAGCGCCTTCAAAAGATTTGGCTACCTCTATAGGAGATTCGTTATAGACTTTTTTTGTGTCGTAGTTCCCTTTAGTGAGACGCACACATTGTCCATTGATGATATCTATTGCCGGAACTAAAATCATAAGGCAAGAAAGTTTTGTAACAAGCGAGCGCCTACGACTCCACTTTTTTCTGGGTGAAACTGTGTACCGTAAAAATTGTCTTTAGCCAATGCCGCAGCGAAGGGAACGTTATAAGTACAAGCGCCTACCATATCTTTGTTTGGTATGGCATAATAGCTGTGTACCAAATAAAAATATCTATTTGCATCTATATTTTCAAAAAGTATTCCTTTACCCTCAACGGAATTCCATCCCATATGTGGTACATTTAAATTGGTTTCAAAGCGCACAACAGCGGTATCAAAAATACCAAGCCCTTGAGTATTCCCTTCTTCGGTATGCTTACACATCAGTTGCATTCCCAAACAGATGCCCAATACGGGTTGTGTTAGTTTAGGAAGGAGTTTGTCAAGTTTTGTTGCGCGGAGTTTTTCCATAGCAGAACTTGCCTCACCAACTCCAGGGAATATCACATGCGAAGCATTTTTAATGATGCTGATATCATCACTAAGTGCTGCAGTAATGCCCAAACGCGCCAGTGCAAAGCGTATGCTTTGAATATTGCCCGCTCCATAATCAATGATGACTACATTCATAGCTGTCCTTTGGTAGAGGGTAACACTAGTTTTTCTGCATCTCTTTTGATGGCTGCACTAATTGCCTTGGCAAAGGACTTAAAAATGGCTTCTATTTTGTGGTGTTCATTATGCCCCTCTGCTTTGATGTTTAGGTTTGCCCTAGCACCATCTGCAAAAGATTTAAAGAAGTGAAAGAACATTTCTGTTGGCATTTTGCCAATGAGTTCTCTCTTAAATTTCGCATCCCACATTAACCATGCACGACCACCAAAATCAATGGAAACTTGCGCCAAACAATCGTCCATAGGCAAACAAAAGCCATAGCGCTCTATGCCTAGTTTATCACCCAATGCTTTTCCAAATGCTTCTCCTAAAGCAATGGCCGTATCCTCAATTGTGTGGTGTTCATCTATTTCTAAATCACCCTTGGTTTTCATTTTTAGATCTACCCCGCCATGACGTGCCAACTGATCCAACATGTGATCAAAAAAGGCAATGCCTGTATCAATATTACTTTCGCCTGTACCATCTAGATTTAGGTCAATTTCAATGGATGTTTCTTTTGTTTTTCGATCGTGGCTAACACGTCTTTCTCCTGCTTTTAACATTGTATAAACCTCGCTCCAGGCAGTTGTTTTAAGTGCGACGACATTCATTAATTCTTTGGGCATTTCTTTTGCCATAAGCGCATCATTTTGCAAGAAAATTCCCCTTGAACCTAAGTTTGATGCTAGCTCCATATCACTTAGTCTATCTCCAATGACATAAGATTGCTCCAAATCATATTCACGATTGCCTATGTATGTGGTTAGCATACCTGTTTTGGGTTTGCGGGTTGGTGCGTTTTCAGCTGGTAAGCTTTTGTCTATATGTACTTCGCTAAATTGAACACCTTCATTTTTTAATGAAGTCATCATAAAATTGTGTGTAGGCCAAAAGGTGTCTTCTGGAAAGCTTTCCGTTCCCAGTCCATCTTGATTAGTTACCATAACCAATTCGTAGTCCAGTTCCTTAGCAATACGTCCCAAATACTGAAATACACCTGGATAAAAAATGAGCTTATCTAATCCATCAAGCTGGTAGTTTTCGGGCTCCAATACTAGTGTGCCGTCTCGGTCAATAAACAATACTTTTTTCATAATGTTATTTTATTGCATGC
>CAXHBH010000031.1:0-14926 GCA_964014735.1 uncultured Flavobacteriaceae bacterium
ACGACGAACTTCGTCGGCAGCGTCAGATGTGTATAAGAGACAGGTTGCTCAATGCTGTAGTTGTAGATTGTGAAGTACGCAATATCGCACTTTTATCCTATTGCATCGACAGGTATTGCCCACATATTTCATTAATCGCATTATTTTAAAAAAAAACAAAGGCTATTTCTTTTTTGAGAAATAACAAGCCTGACATTCTATTTTGGATATTATTTTTGACGATGGAAGCGGCTTCGATATTTTGGAAGTCATAGATTTCGAAAATATAAATATCGTAATGTGTTCTGCACATGACGAATTTGCCCTAAAAGCAATTAGGTATTAGCTAACAGATTATTTGCTTAAACCTATTGAAATTCAAGATTTAATCTCTACTGTTGAATAAATTCAAAATGAAATAAAGAAAAGCAATGAAAAACAAGTGTTTGATGCTTCTCTTTTTAAATCTTCTGGCAGTGCCTTAGCAACAGTAAACCAAAGGATTGCAATTTCTGAAAAATTTAGTGTTGATTTTATTTTCCATTGATGAAATTTTATGTGTAGAAACACATAAGGGTACTCATAAAACAGAAATCGTACTAAAACATCATAAAAAAGGGAAACATATATTGTTGTAAAACCATTACTTGAAATGGAGAAAAAATTACCTAATCATATCTTTTTTAGGGTCAGCCTTGCGTCCATTGTTAATGTTAAGGCCACTCGAACCGTCCATCGAAACATGCAGTATACCCTAACCTTGACAAATTGATATCGTATCTAAATCCCTAGAACTGGATATAAACTATTGATTTCCTTAATTGTGAAAACATACGAAACGATCATATAACTTTTTTATTACCTCAGGCTTCCGTATTTTTGTTATATGGTAACTGATACTAGTCTTACAGAACAATTCATAGAACTTGAGTACACGCACGGCGCACATAATTACCATCCCTTACCTGTTGTTCTTTCAGAGGGTAAAGGTGTTTTTGTGTGGGATGTTGAAGGAAAAAAGTATTATGATTTTTTGTCAGCTTATTCTGCTATTAATCAAGGGCATTGCCACCCTAAAATATTAGCAGCATTAACTAATCAAGCTAAACGTTTAACACTTACTTCTAGAGCATTTTACAATGATGTTCTTGGTGAATTTGAGGCTTACATTACCAATTTGTTTGGTTATGATAAAGTTCTACCCATGAATACCGGGGTTGAAGGAGGCGAAACAGCTAATAAATTAGCTCGTAAATGGGGATACATTAAAAAAAATATTCCCGAAAATAAAGCACGAATTATTTTTGCTAGGGGTAATTTTTGGGGGCGTACTTTAGCTGCTATTTCTAGTTCTGATGACCCTGTTTCCTATCAAGGCTTTGGGCCATATATGCCTGGTTACGAATTAGTTCCATATAATGACTTAGACGCATTAGAAGCTGAATTTAAAGATCCCAATGTTTGTGCATTTATGGTGGAGCCTATTCAAGGCGAAGCAGGAGTTGTGGTTCCAGATGAAGGTTATTTATCTGGGATTAGATCACTATGTGATAAATACAATGTTTTGTTTATTGCTGATGAGGTTCAAACAGGTATAGCTCGAACCGGCAGAATGTTAGCGACAGACTATGAAGATGCTAGACCAGATATTTTAATTTTAGGAAAAGCATTATCAGGTGGATTTTTTCCTGTTTCAGTAGTTTTAGCTAATGACGAAGTGATGATGTGCATTAAGCCTGGTGAACATGGGTCTACTTTTGGAGGAAATCCAATTGCTGCAGCTGTGGCTACGGCAGCACTTCGAGTTGTTGAAGACGAAGAACTCGCATTAAATGCCCGAAAGCTTGGAAAGGTTTTTAGGGAGCAGATGAATAACTATATCCAATCTAGCAATATTGTGACTTTGGTACGTGGAAGGGGTTTGCTTAATGCTATTGTTATTAACGACAGCCCTGAAAGTGACACTGCTTGGAATATTTGTATGGCCTTGAAAGAAAATGGATTACTGGCTAAACCCACACATGGTAATATCATCCGTTTTGCACCGCCACTGGTGATGACCGAGGATCAATTATTAGATTGTGTTAACATCATAATATCAACACTTAAAACTTTCGATCCGAAGTAGTTTTATGGAAATGATTTATTTTGATAATGCTGCGACTACTTCAATTTACCCTGAAGTAATCAAAGTTATGTTTGATACCATGCAAGAGGATTTTGGCAACCCTTCTTCTGTCCATGCTGCAGGACGTTCTGCTAAGGCCAAAATAGAATCTGCACGGAAGTCTATTGCTAAGCAAATGGGTGTTTTACCCAAAGAAATCATTTTTACTTCAGGTGGCACAGAGGGAGACAACAGTGTATTGCAATCTGCTTTACATCATTTGGGAATTCGTCACTTTATAAGTTCTCCAATAGAACACCACGCAGTCCTTCACACATTAGAACACATGGCTGAGCAAGGACTTATTCAACTAGACTTGGTCAAAGTACTTCCTAGTGGTTTACCCGATATGGATGACTTAATGTGCTTGTTGGCTAAGAATGATGAAAAGAAAATGGTAAGCTTGATACATGTCAATAACGAGGTAGGCACCATATTAGACCTTGAAGCTGTTGGAAATCTATGTCACCAGCACAACGCTTTATTCCATACCGATACTGTTCAATCCATTGGGCACTTCTCATTAGATTTCGGATTGCTTCCAGTAGATTTTGCCGTTGCATCTGCCCACAAATTTCACGGGCCTAAGGGAGTAGGTTTTTTGTATATCAAAAAGGATATAGGCTTAAGTAGTTTGATTTTTGGAGGCTCACAAGAACGTGGATTAAGAGCAGGAACAGAAGCTGTTCATAATATCGTTGGTATGGAAACAGCTCTTCAAATTTCTTGTAAGCGAATGGAAAAAGACGCTTTGTATATCAAGGATTTAAAAACCTACTTTCTCGCTCAATTAAGTTCAGCTATGCCTGGTACAAAGTTTAATGGTGCTTCAGGAGATATTGAAAACAGCACTTATACAATTGTTAATGCACGCCTTCCTCTCGATGAGAAGAAAGCACAACTCTTGGCTTTTAATCTTGATTTACAAGGGATATGCTGCTCAAAGGGAAGTGCTTGTCAGTCAGGCAGTGATTCTGGTTCTCATGTATTGCAAAACTTGTTAACTTCTGTTCAAAACAAATTGCCTTCTTTGCGTTTTTCTTTTTCAGTAAACAACACAAAAAAAGAAATTGACAAGTTAATACATGCACTTGTCAACTATTCTAAAAGCTAGAGCTTTGCTTTAATTTTGATGTTAAACACACGTGGAGTCATGTAGTTTGCAATTGCAAATTGGCGCTGAGTGTAAACATCCCTTACCCAAGTATTGGTAATTGCGTTTTGCACATTGAATATATTGAAAATCTCAAACCCAACTTCAAGTTCTTTAAAAGCACTAAAGGTGTTTCTAAAGCGTGTATCATCTTTTATGACATATGAGAAACCAATATCAGCACGTTTATAGTTTCGTAATCTGTTCTGATAATTGTATGCATCTGCATAGCTGGGTGAACCACCTGGGAGGCCAGTATTGTAAACCAAGTTTAAGTTCATTTTTAAGAAAGGCAACCTTGGCACATAATCTTGAAAAAGCATGGCAAATTTTAATCTTTGGTCTGTGGGTCTGGGAATATTGCCTCGATTATTTTGATTTTCTGTAGCTTTTAATAGCCCTACGCTTATCCAAGACTCTGTGCCTGAAACAAATTCACCATTTAGGCGCATGTCTAATCCAAATACCTGTGCCTCTGTATCGTTGTTAGCAGCATATCTAATACGAACATTTTCCAGTGTATATGGATTAACGTCCCACAAGTATTTGTAGTAAGCAGAGGCCATAAAAACAAAAGGCCTTTTCCAAAGCTTAAATGTACGATCTTGACTTAACACTGCGTGAATGGATTGTTGTGGTTTTACTGATGGGTTTATTTTTCCATCAATGCCTCTCAACTCTTTATAAAATGGTGCTTGGGTATAATTCCCAAAGGATAAACGTGTTACGATATTAGGATTGTCTACAGGCTGAAAGCTTAATTGAGCACGCGGACTAATAAATGTACTTCCCGAATTACTGAAGTTTGATAAACTCCAATGATGCGTGCGAATTCCGGCTGATAGCCATGCTATCTTTTTACCCATCAAAAAACGATTATTCCATTGTACATAACCCGAAATCCTGTTCAAAGTACTTTGTTGCGTAGCCCTTATGTCATTAAAAAATGTTACTGGACCTTCAAAAGGTATATAAGGTTGGTTGTTTTTCGCATTGATATTGGGTGGTCGTATGGAAAAACCTGCTGAGTCTACTTTTTCCCATTCCACGATTCGATCACGTATTTTTTCTGACTTAATTTCTATACCCCAGCGAAGTTCCTGTTTCTCTAGCTGATGCTTGCCTGAAACAATAACAGATGTTATAAGAGCATCAAAGTCATTTCTTCCGTGTGTATGCTGACTACCAATCCCCTCAGCAAATGACACGTCACCCAAATTTTCCGTTCCAATTTCCGTATTTGGAGTACCAAGTAAATATTGTCCAATAATATCAAAATACTCTTGTTCTTGCGTATGATAAACAGAAGTTGTCAATATATATTGGTTATTTTTAGATGGCTGAAAAGAGATCTTTAGCGCACCTAAATAAGTTTGGTAAATATCTTTTTCACTACCATTATAATAAACCAATAAGGCACGTGGGTCACTTACGGTTCCAAAATTTGTTTGTCTTGTTTTGGGGTCATAATTGTATACATTTTTAGAAATGGAGCCCAGAAATTGAAATTTTAGCTTTTCAGTTTTTCGATAACTTATAAAAGATTGTAAATCTGTAAACAAAGGCTGGTATTGCGCACTGGTTTCTTTTTGGTTTACAAGCAGCTGATTATTTCTATAGCGTGCACCTATAATTGACGACCACTTACCTTTTGCATTACCATAGCTTACACCACCCCCTAATAAATTGGCGTCAACATTCAATTCTTTTTTTGTTGGTGTTTTATAAGTTATATCCAATACTGAGGAAAGTTTATCGCCATAACGAGACTCAAAACCACCGGCCTTGAAAGTTACTTTTTGAATTAGATCAGGATTTAGAAAACTTAAGCCTTCTTGCTGGCCAGCGCGAATAAGTGTTGGCCTATATACCTCAATACCATTCACGTAAACCAAATTTTCATCATAATTACCTCCTCTGACCGCATATTGCGTACTGAGTTCATTGTTTGAATTCACTCCAGGAAGGCTTAAGAGTAGGTTTTCAACACCTGCATTTGCTCCAGAAATACTTCTTACTGTTTTAGGAGATAATACGGTAACGCCGTTAATTCTTGCAGCTTGATTCCCCAAGACCACTACTTCGCCTATTTGCGCATTTTTGGTGTTCATAACAGGGTGAAGCTCTTGAATGGAACCAGGCTGTGGATTAATTGTTAATACAATCTTTTCATGGGTTATATGAGAGAAGGTTATGACTAATTTATTTTCAGCATGAATATTCAATTGGTAAAAGCCGTTTTCGTTTGTTATAGTGCCTAGACCAGTATTTGTGCTCACTGTGACATAGGGAATAGGTTCTTGGCTATCGTTGGTTATGATACCTTGTAGAGTTATGTTTTGCGCAGATAATATCAAATGACAACTTAAGTAGCATAAAACAATAAGCGCTATTTTTTTCATTCTTTACGATAAAATGTTGTTTCAAATGTAGTGCTGTTACCGACTTTATCCCAAACAATTAGCTTTAATTTATGTTTTGTTTTTTTGAGTTTTACCGGATCTCGGAATCGAAACGTGAGTTCTTTTTTCTTTTGTTCATACTCAAACAAAATCCACTTATTGTTTAAATACCCTTCATAGCGGCCAATACCAGTACCAATGTCATCAATTGTAAATCGAATATCTTTCTCAAGTGAAATCCAACGATTACTGATTTTCTTTTGATCTACAATTACAGGAGGTATGCTGTCTGCTAATATTGTTATAGCCCCAGCACTTTTTAGCTTTGCTGAAAACTGCCCTTTCATGTTTTTATTTGCCACAAATTCCCAATGCTTATTTCGCTTTAACGCCAAATAAGCCCCCTTAAGTGTTTTTTCTTTTTCCATTGTCAATGAATATGGCTTGTTAAAATAAGCGTAATCGTTGGAAATATTTAGGGTGTCACCATCCATTTCGATATCCAATGGAGTTGGTTGACTAAAGGTTTTTGCGTTTATATATAAGCTGGCATCAGCTAATTGAATCATATAGTCTCTTTTGGGAAAAATCATTTTACCAGGCGTTGGGGATTTTTTTGTTACCCAAACTTCTTCGGATTTCCCCACAATTGGCACTTGTAAATAGACCTTATTACCAGTGACATCACTGATACTTATCTTATATGTCAAATTTGTTCCCGCTTCAACATTAATAAGCCCATTGTTTGTGTAATTAGCAAAGGAAACTGGTGATGTATGAGTGTTAAAAAGCTGCATCACTTTCTTTTTTGTGTCTATGTACAATGGGTAGTCAATCAATTTATGCATTTCACTAGTATCATCAAATGAAAGCGTATCAAATTGAATTTCAAAACATGGTGTGCTATCAATAGCTGCCTCTATTTTAAATGCTCCATTTTTATAAAAGGACTCATTTTGTCTGTCAAAATGCTCTACACCAAAACCAATTGTTCCAATGGCATTTATGGAGTCAGCAATATATAGACTGTCATTTTTTTTGGTAATAGCCAATTGAATCTGCTCTTCTGACCTGTTAATGACACCATCTATAGGGTAGCCAACGAGTTGTACAATATTTGGTTTTCTCGTATCAGTTATATTGTCATTAACCAAAAGTGGATTGAAAGGAATTTGGTTTGCAGTTGTTCTTATTTCAAAATGCAAGTGAGGTCCAAATGACGAACCTGTATTTCCCGAATACCCAATCAGGCTACCTTTTTTAACAGTAATTTGGTCAGGATCTAGGTAAAATTCAATATTGTAGCTCTTTAGCTTGTATTGTTTTTTACGAACATGTGGAATGATTTCTGGGCTGTATCGCTGTAGGTGTGCATAAACACTTGTAACCCCATCAGGATGATTGATGTATAGTACTTTTCCATATCCGCCTTGCTCAATTTTAATACGGGATACATAGCCATCTTCAATGGCACGCAAAGCCAAACCTTTTTTTCCCTTGGTGCGAATATCAATTCCTGCATGGAAATGTGTGCCTCTAAGCTCTGCAAAGGTTCCCGATAATTGGATGGGAATGTCTATGGGTGGGTGATAATCCTGCGCATGAACAAAACTACTCATAAGTAAAATAGATAGTAAGATTGAGCTTTTCATGTTTTAAAGGTAAAAATATTATGACTCAAAATGCGTACTATGAATTTGTTAAATGTTGACAGCTTAGGTACATTTGAAAGGAAATTAACCGGATGAAAATACCAACCAGTGCTGTTTTAGATCAATTAGAAAATCAACTTAAGGAGTTGGTTAAAAAAATACATCAATTACAGCAATCGAAAATATCCTTAGAAACCACAGTGCTTGAGACGCAATCTAGGCTTAAAAAAAAGCAAGAAGACGCACAGGATTGGAAAGAGAAATACGAAGCCCTAAAAGCAGTCCAAGGTATTAAAACAGGTAATACAGCAGCTAAAAAACGTACCTTACATCACATCGATGCATTAATTAACGAAATTGACTCTTGTATTGCACAAATTAAAATAGGAGACTGATGCAAAAAATTAAACTTTCAATTGCCGATAGGGTATACCCACTAAGTGTTCCGGAAGGGGAAGAAGCCATTTTGCGCGAAGCTGCAAAAAGCCTGAACCTAATGGTAGATCATTTTGAGAAAAACTACGCAGTAAAAGATAAACAAGATGTTTTGGCCATGTGTGCCCTTCAAATTGCCGTGCAATCCAGTAAGGAGGCTGATGCCAATACGACATTGCAAAGCGATATTCACAAAAAAATTGTACTTTTAACCAAGTACTTAACGGAGCAGTTAGCTTCCTAATTACTAATCAAACCTACCTACATCAGGTATATTTTTTGATAAACTCAACGCTAATTTAATTCGAAGAGGTGAGTTTTGGGTGCACAAGCAAGCCGTTTCAAAACGGATCCTTAAACATTCAGTTAGCCTCAAATATGTTTAATTCGAGTTTATGCAAAACTTACCAGATGTAGGTTTTTTTAATAATTATTGGGTAATTTATTTTTTTCGAATAGTTTGTGAATCCACAAAATAATTACCCCGAAGGCAACAGCTGAAATAATAAGTAATACATTTTGTAGCCCTGAAACACTAAAGGATAATTTCACCAAAATAGTTGAGATTACAAATCCCGAATTCCGTATTACCTTATTAAATTTATCAGTGTGCGCAAAGGAAAACAATACTAAAAGTACGTCTACCAATATTAAAACAGTAAAAAAGTCATCAAAAAACACAGAATTAACATCAAGTCCTGTTGCAATGCCTTGTCCAAATTCAGAAATTTGCGATGCCCATTCAAATACATTGAAGAATGCAATAATGATAAATGTCGGCACCAACAAAACAGCTAATGACTTCTTAAATTTCACAAAACGAATAAGCTCAGGACGGGTTTCAGTTAGTTTTAATAGTTTTCTTACCCTAAATTTATTCATACTGTAGAAAAAGTGTATTAGTAAGAATAGGATTATTGTGGTTATAATATCATAAATAAATTGGAGATTTTGTGTGCTTTCAAACCAGTTCCCATCCAAAGATATATTTGATAAGTCTTTATATAGCCTCCTTATGATAATAAGCATAATTATTTCATATTGCTTACCAATGTAGATTGTCATGGATTTTGGCAAATAATAAATCAGCAAGTACACTTCATAAACGAGAATGAACGAGAATGGTGTATAAATAGCCGAAATTGGATTAGTGAAAAGCTCTCTTGATACGGCAATTCCAAGAACGCCAAGGTCGTTTAAAGAAATCACAGCCAAATGAAGTAAAAAACTTACAATGGCAAGATTGATAATAAACTTTTCACTTAATTTTTTGGTTTTTTCATCCAAAAGTTTCGCATATAAAAGCTCAAACATGAAATTAAAATTTCTTCAATATATAAATTTAGATTAAATATGACACATCAATTCTTTTCCCTTGTTGTATTTTTAAACAAAAATTTTTATGATGGATTCTTTCGATCAAATTAAGACTCATATAGAGTCGTTAGGTTTTAGTGTTGTGGCTTATGATTTTGAGCGGCCGTGGGGTGGTTTTTTGGTTATAGATGAGTCACAAGCTCAAGACTTTGCCAATCAATTTTTTTCAGGATTAGATGTAAATTCACTTCGTATAGGGGACAAATTAAGTCCTAAAATATTGATTGTATGTCCTGAAGTCCGGCTCTCTTGGCAATACCATCACAGACGAGCTGAAATATGGCGTGTTTATAAGGGCACTGCTGGAATCATACGCTCTGATAACGATCAGGAAGGGGCATTAGAGGTACTAAATGAAGATGATCAGGTTAGACTTCAACAGGGCGAACGCCATCGGTTGGTTGGACTAGCTTCTCTTGCCTTGATAGCTGAAATATGGCAACACACTGATCCGCAAAACCCATCTGATGAAGATGATATTGTCCGGGTATCTGACGATTTTGGAAGATAAAAATGAATTCATTTTCTACCCGTTTCGTTTCTATTGACATATTGGAACAAAAACTTGCGGTTTACTCTGATGTAGCTTTATTAACGCCTATTAACGAAAAGTGGAGCATATTGCAGCATCTTTATCATTGCTGGTTGGTGGAAAGAGGTGTACTTGCTTATATTAAACTTAAAACGCAAGATCCTGATGCTTTGGAACGGGTACGCATATTAACTCGATTGCGGTTTCACCTTTTTTTTATTATCCTAAAACTAGGATTGTTAAAGGTTAAAGCTCCGAAAGTAGTGGAGACCTTTCCTGAAAACATGAACCGAGAGGATTTATTTAAACGAATTTATAAAACACGAGTGGAGGCTGATTTGTTTTTTGAAGATTTACTTGAAGCCACAGCCCGAAAGGGAATTTTTAAGCATATGTTTATAGGACGATTAAACAAAACATTAACCCAGAAATTTATCAAGCTTCATCTAGCTCACCACCTTAAATTGTGTGGTTTAAAGACCAATTAAATAACCCATTGAAATAGAAAAGTAGCCGTTGTTATTGAGATTGTCCTCTCCTGGAAGAGGATTTGGTATTGCATAGCTGTACTCAATTTCAAAATCCCATTTTCCAAAGTCAACCTCTAAGGGAGTACTCAGCTGTGTATTCAAAATTTGAAAAACTTCTGTACTTACCTCTTAAAATTGTAAAAAGTCAACACACACTAGTCCGATAACCGTTTTATTTTCCCAAAAAACACCAATCCTAGGTTCAATAAATATATCCAGTGATTTGCTTTCCTAGATGTAAATGTTGAAGTAGTTGTTGTTAGATAAATAACTTAAGCTGTCACCCCCAAATAAATAACTGCCCGAGAGCACGTTTCTAAACCATTTTTTTCGAAAACTCAAGCTCAATGAAACACGTTGATTGTTCAGATCCGCAACATCTTCTGTAAAGGTGGTATATGAACACATAACCGTTGCCATAATTGATTTTTTTGCTTAGGTAGTCTGAGTAACCACCACTAAATGTAACAAAATCCCATTGTGGGTTAATTTCACTTTAAAAACCCGATCCCACATTTAAAAAAAAGTTATTGGAGTCTATATAACTAATGGCTTGAAAGAAACTGTACTGCTCAACCCCAAAATCACGTACTAAAAAAGGGTTTTGTTATTGTAGAGTGTGTTTATGGAGAGAAAAATATTGACTTTTAAAATCATTGACCATAGCCTCAATTGCTAAGCTATTAGTGGGAAAGAATTTATCTAAAATTGCATCTGACTAGGGCTTAAAGCTTTCTTGCGCCAAGACCAAAGCGGGAACACATGTTACAATAAATTTTAGTTTCTTCACCTAAATGGACTGAAAGGGGGCAAAGCCCCCAATCTAATCCTTTATTATTTTATCTTTCTCTCTTTAATATTTTCTTTTCGCTCTTTAAGCTGTTCCTTACGGTCCTTCATATTTCCCAAACGTTTTTTTATTTTTTTTCTACGTTCTCTAATCATTTGTTTTTGCTCATCTGTAATGGTGGCGCGGAAAGCATCTTTTAAGGCTTTAATTTCATTGCGATTAGCTTCCAGTATTGCCTTTTGCGTTTCTGTAAAACTTGTTCTTAGTGCTTCCATGCGCTCTCTTTTACCAAGTTCTTTGTTTTCCATGATGGCAAGTTGCTTATCGGTAAGTGAACTTTTAAATTCCTTTCGGTTTTCTTTTACTGCAGCTTTTTGAGTTTTTAGCATTTCAATTTGCTCGGGGGTATATATTTTTTCTTTCTCTTTCGGTTCGTCTTGCGCTATTGCAAATTGCCCAAATGCCATTACTGCAAGTATAATGGTGATTTTGATGGTTTTCATATTTTTCAATTTTTATGTTTAATCTTTAGACCTACTGTTTTATAAATAGTTTTATTAGGCTTCATTAAAAACAAATTTTTCATCAAACCAATCATCAAATGCTTCGTCACTGACTTCTAAAGACTCAATGGTTAATTCTTCAAATGTGTTTATCTCGTAATTGATGACCTGCTGCTCTTTAACCCACAAGAATACAATTGCCATAATTCCAAGTAAGGCGGCGGTAGCAAGTATTACCTTATTACCAAAAAAACGAGGCACATTAATTTCTTCTTTAAATAATGATAATATTTCTTTTTTTGAGGAATCCAAATATCCTGGTGGTACTTTGTAACCCAATTGTTCTTTATGTAAATGTTTCTGATTCATACGGTAGCTTTTACATTTATTATAATTTTTTCTTTGGCGGCATAAAATGCTGTTTTAATGGAGTTTTTGTTCCATGTTGTTATTTCAGCGATTTCATTAAAAGTGAGTTCGTCAAAATACTTCATCTGAAAAATGCGTTGTTGCTTTTCAGGAAGCTTAATCAATGACTCGTGGAAGGCATAGCTAACGGAATCTAGATCAAAATATGGATCAGCAGTAAGCTTACTTAAAGGATCTGTTAATTCCCCTTTGCCACTGCTGTATCCTAATTTTTGTTGTTTTTTGAGTAACCTCAAGGACTCGTTATAGGCAATTCGAAAACACCAGGTTTTAACGCTGCTTCGGAACCTAAACCCTTTTAATCCCTTAAATATTCTGATATATGTATTTTGTATTACATCATCGGCATCTTGATGCTGTTTTACTAGTTTTCTAATATGCCAATAGAGTATCTCGTGATATAGTTCTGAAATAGCTTTGACCGCCCTGCCATACTGTTTTCTTTTGAGTTGTTCAATTATGTAATTTTCCTGCTGCAATGCGCATTTTTATCATATAGACCCACTAAAAGTAAAAAAGTTTTAATAAATCAAAAAACTTATTATCAGTAGCTGCCATACTTATTACACTTCTCGAATTGGTTCAGTAAAGTCACAAAAAAACCCCCTGTAAAGAGGGTTGTTGTAGCGAGAGGGAGACTTGAACTCCCGACCTCCGGGTTATGAATCCGACGCTCTAACCGGCTGAGCTACCTGTTATTCAGTTACTTAAATACACTTGTTATTTAACTGCCAGTAATTACTGCCAGAATGAGCAACATTAAAGTATCTATCGGAACATCAAAATCTAAACCTATTATTGTCATTTATTACAATGAAACACGCCATCGATATTGGAATGGCAAAGCAATCAATGTAAATATATCTTCTGAAGAAAATCCTAATCTGCTAAAAGCTGCATTTGAACTAAAGTTAAGAGAAGGGTGGAGGCCTGAATCAAAGAAAAAGCAGGTTAAAGAGCTGCCTTTGACAGTTATTGAAACTCTTGAAAGAGGAGTTGAAACTAAGATAAATCAAGGTTGCTCTGAACGATACATTAAAGATGTTAAACGTATTGTAACACTTTGGAAGCGATATGAGAGAGAACAGCATTTAAGGAATCTTAATCTTGATAAATTGCAACCATCACACATTAGAAACTTCCTTGTAAGACCTAACTGGAGTGCAAAAACTCAACGAACAGTAAAGTCTACTTTAAGTCCATTACTGTCTGAATTTACTCCTAATTTAGTTCAAAGTGTAAGACTAAAGAAACCCACCTCAACTCTTCATAAACCATTTGATAATGTTAATGAAGTACTTAATGCTGTTAGAGATTATAATCAACAGCTATACCTATGCTGTTTAATGATCTATGGGTGTCTTCTGCGACCTCACAGAGAGATTAGAGAGCTTACCTGGGGTGACTTTTCAGAAGACCTTAGGTACATTCATTTATCAGGAAATAGAAACAAATCAGGAAGAAATAGGATTGTGCCTGTTCCATCTTATGTTAGAGATATACTTGTAAAGGGCGAGTCTAATCATAATATCTTTTCTGGAAGACAACAACCTTTAAACAATGATTATTTTAAGACCCTTTGGAGCCGTTTTAAGAAACAATCAGATATACTTGAACAAGGACAAACACTATATTCTTTTAGGCATTCAGGAGCTATTGAAATCTTTAAGAGAACTGGGTCTATACACAAGCTACAAAGAGCAATGGGTCATTCAAGTTTAAATGTATCCTTAACTTACTTAAGAGGTTTAGAGGTTGCTGAACTTGAGGAAAGTGATATGCCTATGATTTAATTGTTTAAATTAGTGCTTTTAAAACAAAAAGATGAAGAAATTTTCTGCCTCTATTTTAGGGTTTCTTGTAGCACTTATTGATTACTCAATTTCTTTGTATCAACAATTAAGATTGATTAATAACAAAAGTAAAAGCGTGTTAGTTAAAGAAGAAAACGTTTCTCCCTTTGAATTCGATTTGCAGTTAGATATAATCACAAGTACAATTGTTCCTGACTTACTTTTTATTTTTGCAGGTTCTTTTCTCATATATTACCCCGTTTCCATTTTCAGAAAAAACACATTATATAAAAATTTTGTTATTGTGTTTTCAATTTTATTATTGATTTCACTTTATGGGAAATATGGTTTTTAAAATTCTTTTTTTATTACTAATATCGATTAACTGTTTCTCTCAAATACTTTATTCTAAAGATGGTGTGAGTTTGGGAGAAAAATCTATAATTGTACAGTCCTGTATTGCAGGTGGCAACACAGAATTAACAGAAATAAACGGTCTGAAAATTGATTTTAAAGACTATTGCAAATGTTTTGCTGAATCTGTTATCCCAAACTATAATTACAACGAAATAATCGATGCCGTAAATTCAAATAATTTGAAAGGGCTAATTCAATCTGAAAAAGGATTTGATTTAGTTATGGAATGTTTGAATTTGACAAATGTTAATTATAATAATGAGTTTAATTGGGGCTCAAGCAAGAAATACAAAGAAGAGTGGTTAAGACAAATAACTGCTAATTGTTTTGAATCCTTTGAATCTTCTTTGGATGTGTCAAAAGATTGGACAATAGTCTTTTGTAATTGCTATTCTGAAAAGATAATAACTGGTAAATATTCACAGATTGAAATTGAGGAGTCTGACGAGAATAGTGCTTTTTTTAAAGAAGTAATTATGTATTGCTCCAATAAGGCAAATAAAACTGAATCGCTTTAGCGTTATTTTCTAACTAAATGTTCTGCCAAATACAAATAGTGGGGCTAATAGTAGAAATAACAGAATTCTCATACTTAAATGTAGTAAACATATCCCTAACCTACTTAAGAGGACTAGAAATAGCAGAACTTAAAGAAGAAGATATGCCTATGGTTTAGTTAAAAAATCAAAAAACAAGACACTCCAATTGTAATAGTCTGTCTCTTTATACACATCTGACGCTGCCGACGAAGTTCGTCGTGTAGATCT
>CAXHBH010000032.1:0-13692 GCA_964014735.1 uncultured Flavobacteriaceae bacterium
GTTATCTGGAGGTTGAAACACCCATATTACAACCCATTCCTGGTGGTGCTGCTGCACGTCCATTTGTTACACACCACAATGCGCTTAACATACCACTCTACCTTAGAATTGCTAACGAATTGTATCTAAAGAGATTGATAGTGGGTGGTTTTGATGGGGTGTATGAATTTGCCAAAAATTTTAGAAACGAAGGCATGGATAAAACCCACAATCCTGAATTTACGGTAATGGAACTCTATGTGGCCTATAAAGATTATCACTGGATGATGGAAACGACCGAAGCCCTGCTTGAAAAAGTGGCTATTGCTGCAAATGGCGTCGCTGCCGTGGTGGTTGGAGAAATTACCATAGACTTTAAAGCGCCCTATCCACGTGTGCCTATTTTAGATGCCATTCAAGAGCACACAGGCATTGACGTTTCCGGTATGGATGAAGATGGATTACGGGAAACAGCAAAAAAATTGGGACTAGAAGCTGACGAAACTATGGCTAAAGGAAAGCTTATTGATGCGCTTTTTGGGGAATGTTGTGAGCATCATTATATCCAACCTACTTTTATTACCGACTATCCAAAAGAGATGAGTCCACTGACCAAGGCACACCGCAGCAAACCTGGCCTAACAGAACGCTTTGAGCTTATGGTTAATGGAAAAGAGCTGGCCAATGCCTATTCAGAGCTAAACGATCCAATTGACCAACGTGAACGCTTTGAAGATCAAATGAGCCTTTCAGAAAAAGGAGATGATGAAGCCATGTTTATTGATCAAGACTTTATTCGTTCTTTAGAATACGGTATGCCTCCAACATCTGGTATTGGTATTGGTATTGACCGCCTCACCATGTTGTTGACCAACAACAATTCTATCCAAGAAGTATTGTTTTTCCCACAGATGCGTCCTGAGAAAATAGGACCAAAACTAACAGAGGAGGAACTGCTTATAATTGGATTGCTTAAAAAAGAAAGCCCTATCGATCTTATAACACTCAAGGAGCAAGCAGGACTTAGCAATAAGAAATGGGACAAGGCCATTAAAGGATTGACAGCTAAGTCAATTGCAGAAGTCAAAAAAACCGATGATGTGCTAACCATGAGCTTGAGCTAATTTGGATTCAACATTATAATAATTCAATACACTACTATCTCGTTTAGTTGCCTAAATGAAATATTTTCAACAATTTAGCGGACTGAAGAAAAAATTATGAAGAAAATATCATTTCTACTTATTGGGACGGCTTTAATATCTACAGCTCCCTCAAACGCACAACTTGGCAAACTGTTTAAAAAGAAAAAACCACCCGTAATAGAAAAGCCAAAACCCAAAAAGGAAGATAAAAATGATATTAAGCCCTATAATAAAGTTATTACAGAAAAAGCGATTACAGATAAGGGGTTGTTTGACGTGCATTCGGTTGACGACAAATTCTATTATGAAATTCCTGACTCCTTGTTTGGGGCAGAAATGCTTATGGTTACAAGAATTGCTAAGACGGCATCGGGTATAGGTTTTGGTGGGGGAAAACAAAATACCCAGGTATTGCGCTGGGAAAAAGACAGCAAAAAAGTTTTGCTCCGTGTCGTATCTCACGAAGTTGTGGCAGCAGACTCCTTGCCCATTCATGAGGCCGTTGTTAATTCAAACTTCGAACCCATCCTGTTTCGATTTGACATTAAGTCTATAGGAAAAGACTCAACCTCTACTGTAATTGAAGTCAATAAGCTTTTCGAAACAGATGTAAAAGCACTTGGCTTTCCAGCTTCGAGAAGAAAAACCTATAAAATTTCGAGTATGGATAAATCTAGATCTTTTATCAATATGCTTAAATGTTATCCATTAAATATTGAAGCACGTCATGTAAAAACCTACATCTCTAGTGCACCGCCCTCCAACTCGAGTACAGGATCGGTAAGCTTGGAAATAAGTAACTCCATGATTCTGTTACCCAAAGAACAAATGAAAAGACGCTACTTTGACCAACGTGTGGGTTGGTTTTCAAGAGGGCAAACAGACTACGGCCTAGACGTGCAAAAAAGCAAAACTGTACGTTATTTAGATCGTTGGCGTTTGGAAATAAAAGATGAAGATTTAGAAAAATTTAACCGTGGTGAACTAGTGGAACCCAAGAAACCCATCGTATATTACATTGACAGAGCCACACCAAAAAAATGGATTCCTTTTCTTAAGCAGGGTATTGAAGACTGGCAAGTAGCTTTTGAAGCAGCAGGTTTTAAAAATGCCATTATTGCCAAAGACCCACCAACTCCTGAAGAAGATCCAGACTGGAGCCCAGAAGACGTACGCTATTCTGTTGTACGTTATCTAGCTTCTCCTATACCTAATGCCAATGGCCCACACGTCAGTGATCCACGATCGGGTGAAATTTTAGAGTCTGACATCAACTGGTACCACAACGTAATGACTCTATTACGCAATTGGTTTTTTGTGCAAACTGCTGCCATAAATCCTCAGGCAAGAGGCGTGGAATTTAAAGATGAAATTATGGGTCGTTTGATAAGGTTTGTTTCTGCACATGAAGTAGGACACACCATTGGGCTACCCCACAATATGGGAAGTAGTGTTGCTTTCCCTGTTGATTCACTGCGTTCTGTCACTTTTACCAAAAAATATGGTACTGCGCCTTCCATCATGGATTATGCACGTTTTAACTATGTCGCACAGCCTGGTGACGGAGACGTATCACTGATGCCAGATATTGGTGTTTATGACAAGCATGCCGTTCGCTGGGGTTATCGACCTATTCCCTCGGCTAAAACCGCATCTGAAGAAAAGGAAATTTTAGACCAATGGATTTTAAAACATCAGGACGACCCGATGTGTCGTTTTGGGAGTCAACAATTTGGAAATCCAATTGACCCAAGTTCACAAACAGAGGATTTAGGTGATAATGCCATAAAAGCAAGTGCCTATGGAATTGCTAACCTTAAAAGAATTGTACCAAAATTGATAACATGGACAGCTGAAGACGGTAAGAACTATGACGATTTACAAGATATGTACAACCAAGTATTGAGTCAGTTTAATCGTTATATGGGGCATGTGGCGGCTAATATTGGTGGCGTTTATGAGTACTATAAGACCTATGACCAAGATGGCGCGGTATATACACATGTGGACAAGAAATACCAGCAAGAATGCATGCAATTTTTACAAAAGGAATTATTTACAACGCCAACTTGGATGTTGAATAACGATATTTTCAATAAAATAGAGTTTGCAGGTGTGCTAGACCGTATGCGTCGTATGCAAACAGGCACTCTCAACCGTCTTTTGAGCTTTGATAGACTAGCGCGTATTTCAGAAAACGAAGCACTTAATGAAAGTAATGCTTACGGAATGATTGAAATGATGACGGCACTTCGTAAAGGGATTTGGAATGAGTTGTACAGCAAAAGCGCTATAAGTATCTACCGCAGAAACTTGCAACGCGCATATATAGATCGCTTGGCTTACTTAATGACAGAAAATCAAGAGCCACTAGAAGGTTCTGCAAGACGATATAGCAATCGCACTAGAGTGTTGGTGAGTCAATCAGATATTAGAGCCGTAAGTAGGGCGCAGTTGGTAAATCTTGAAAATGCAATTAATTCAAGTTTGACAGAAATAACAGATCAAAATACACGTTACCACTTACAAGAATCTTTGGTGCGTATTGATGGCATTCTAGAACCAAGTTAATTTATAAATCACTTAAAATATCTGAAAAGGCCTCAAGCGTTTGCTCGAGGTCTTTTTGGCTTATAGCATCGTTGAGGAAGTAGCTCTCAAAAGCACTGGGCGGTAAATATACTCCACGTTTCAACATACCGTGAAAATACTTTTTAAAGTAATCGTTATTGCCCTTTGCTGCGGTTTCGAAGTTGACAACTGGAGCGTCCGTAAAATGCAGTGACATCATGGAGCCCAATCTATTAATTTGATATGGAAGTCCTTTTTGTTCCAATAGCGGTATCATCTCATGATGTAGAAATGCGGTTTTGTCAGCCAAGCTGGAATAGATTTGGGGATGTGCATGCAACAAGTTCAACATAGTTAATCCAGCTGTCATGGCCAGTGGGTTTCCACTCAAAGTTCCCGCCTGATAAACAGGTCCAAGTGGAGCCAAAAAATCCATAATTTCTTTTCGAGCAGCAAAAGCACCAACGGGCAAACCTCCACCTATTACCTTACCATAAGTAACCAAATCGGCGCGAACACCAAGACACTCCTGAGCGCCACCTTGGGCCAATCTAAATCCTGTCATGACCTCGTCAAAAATAAGAACTGCACCATGTAAATCACACAAACTACGTAAGCCTTCTAAAAAACCTGATTGAGGTAAAATACAGCCCATGTTTCCAGCAACTGGCTCAACAATTATAGCTGCAACTTGTCCCGGGTTAGCGAGAAATATTTCAGTTACTTGTTCCAAGTCGTTGTATGTTGCAAGAATGGTGTCTTTTGCCGTACCTGCTGTTACTCCAGGACTGTTTGGGCTTCCAAAAGTAACGGCGCCACTACCTGCTTGAATCAGAAAGGCATCTGCATGTCCGTGATAGCAACCCGCAAACTTGATGATTTTATCTCGCCCCGTGAAACCCCGAGCTAAGCGAACGGCACTCATACAAGCTTCTGTTCCTGAATTCACAAATCGGATTTGGTCCATATTTGGCACCATAGAAAGGGCTCGTTGGGCAATTTCGGTTTCTAAGGCTGTTGGAATTCCATAGGAAGTTCCTTTCTCGGCACGTTCTTGAATAGCAGCAACTACTTTGGGGTGTGCATGACCTAAAATCATGGGGCCCCATGATGCAATAAAGTCAATGTAGCGGTTTTGATCCTCATCATAGAGATAAGCACCCTTTGCATGCGTGAGGAAAATAGGTGTTCCGCCAACAGCGTTAAATGCGCGCACAGGGGAGTTAACTCCGCCTGGAATTACTTTCTTCGCCTCATTAAATAAGGCACTACTACGTTGGTATTGCATCATTTTACTTTGAGTTGTTGACCAACAGCTAAATCAGTTGATTTCAATTCATTTAGATCCATAAGAAATTGTACCGAAATGTCAAATTGCTTGGAAATAGCATATAGTGTGTCACCCGATTGAACTATATAATTTTGACTTGTAACACCCTTAACATTTTTAGATTTATCCTTTTTGGATTTTTTTGTTTTAATTGGTTCCTCAATGCCATCGAACTGCCAAAGTTCATAGCGCTCAATAAGCGATATAAGCTTGTATGCATATTGCGGATCAGTAGCATAGCCTGCTTTCTTTAGTCCATGTGCCCAACTGACGTAGTCCGTTTTCTTCATTTTGAAAAGCTTACTGTAACGTTCTCTATAACGTAAGAACTCGGAGTGATCTCTGTAGGACTGTGCTACTTTCTTATACTTACGAAAGCACTCACCTTTAGCATCATCGTCGTGGGAAACACTAGGACCACGCCATCCCTTATGACATTTTATACCAAAGTGATTATTGGATTCCAGTGCTAATTTCCCTACACCCGCCTGCGACTCTAATAGCCCTTGTGCAAGGGTAATACTTGCTGGTATTCCAAATTTTTTCATTTCCTTTTGCGCTAATGGTGCATACTGCATTACATAAACTTTCATACGCATATTGGCATCTAAACCGGCAAGTTTTTTTGCTGATTGCTTCGGAGATTTATTTTCGATTTTTTTTACGTTTCGTTTGACCTCACCATTGTATACCACTTTTCTTGTGCCACAAGAACTCAGGATTAGTAAAGTAATGGAAAAGGATACTGTTCTGGCCATTGTGCTTGATGCTGCAAATTGTAGCCAGCAATTCCTTGCGTTCCTCCAGTGTGAATTAGTAAAATATTTGTTCCAAACGACCATGTGTTATCTTTTATCATTTGCACCAACTGAAACAGCATGGGTGCTGTGTAAATGGGATCCAGTAGCAAACCTGTTTTTGAAAATAATTCGTTAGCAAAAGTAACAAGTCTTTTATCAGCGGCGGCGTAGCCAGCATGGGAAGGGTGCAGTATGAGCTCCCAATTATCACGCTTTACAAATGTACGAATACGGTCCGGGATTGTAGCATCATCAACCATTTGAAAACCCACAACTTTTTGATGTTTGGCTGCCGACGCTATCAAACCTGCTAAAGTCCCCCCTGTTCCTACAGCACAGCCGATAACGTCAAAACGCATATCTTGGTTTGTCAAAATTTCCATACAACCCTTAACAGCATGTTTATTTGTACCGCCTTCTGGCACAACAAAAAGGTTTTCTTTATCCACGAGCTTACTTACAGTCTCGCCGAGTTCTTTTAATTTATATTCACCTCTAGTCACAAAAATCAATTTCATGCCATTGGCCTTACATTGTGTCAAAGTGGGATTCAATGGTTTATCAGCAAGTTCTTCACCCCTAACTACACCAACAATAGGAATTTGTTGCTTAACAGCCAGTGCAGCAGCTGCAGCAAGGTGATTGGAATAAGCGCCGCCAAATGTGAGCATACCTTCACAAGACGAGGCTTTTAAAGCTTTAAAATTATATTCCAGTTTACGCCATTTATTTCCAGAAGCTAATGGAAAAACCAAATCCTCCCTTTTGAGATAGACCGAAATCCCTTTTTTTTCAAATTCGGGAAGTAATAAATGTTCGTTTATGGCGGTTTGCGTGTGCACATCCAAAAGTACATGATTTTACGTATTTTAACTTAAAGATATGTTCGGCATGTTTTTTGTTTAATTTTAAAAAAAATCAATTATGAAACGTTTTTCATATTTCATTGCAGCACTTATAGTAACTTCTTGTGCATCCATTCGTGTGAGTACAGATTATGATACTGGGATAGATTTTACCCCGTATAATTCTTACGCCTTTTTTAAACCTGGAATTGACGATGCTAAAATTTCAGACTTGGACAAAAGACGTGTACTAAAGGCCATTGAAATTTCATTAACTGAAAAAGGGTTTATTGCTTCTGAAACACCGAATCTTCTAGTGAGTTTTCATACCAAAGCAGAAAAAAATGTTAATGTTAGTGAAAATTATCTCGGCTGGGGAGGAGGCCCTTTCTACAATCCTTTCTTCGGCCCTTATGGTGGAATGGGTTGGGGTTGGGGATTTAATCGTCCTTACAATGTAAGTACTTCAACGAGTGGTGTACTATACATAGATCTTATAGATGCAGATTCCAAAAAATTAATTTGGCAAGGAAAAGGCGTTGGTAAATTGGGCAGTGGCACACCACAAGAACGCAAAGCAAAAATTAATGAATTTGTTACAGATATTTTAGCAGCATATCCACCTTCAAACTAGCTGACTAACATATCCTTAGCGGCTGACAAAGCAGCTGCAATTCCATTTGTTTTTTTACCTCCTGCTGTGGCATAAAATGGCTGTCCACCACCACCTCCCTGAATATGGGAGCTGATTTCTTTAATAATCTTGTTGGCCTGCCAATTACCGTTTTCTGCTATTGATTTTGATACATAGCAAGACAATAGGGGTTTATTTCCTCTCTTGCTTCCAAGTACGGCAATTAAGTTATTATGGTTTTGACCTAGTTTAAAAAGAGCGTCTTTAAGACCTGCGCTATCCAAATTAACTTCTGCAATAATAATAGATATTTCTTCTTGGGTTACAATACTTTTTTCCAACTCAGTAATTAGCTGTGATACAAATTGCTTGTTAAGTTGTTCCAACTCTTTTTTGAGATTGCTGTTTTCATCCTGCAAAGCCTCAACAGATGCAATTACATCTTGTGAGTTTTTTAATTGTTTTTTTAATTTTTCAAAAGTTTCTGCTTGATCGTAAACCCTTTTTTTAGCCTCTTGTGCCGTAACAGCTTCGATACGTCTAATTCCCGAGGCAACAGCCGCTTCTGCAGTTATAGTAAAATGCCAGAGTGCTGCAGTATTTGCAACATGGGTTCCTCCACATAGTTCAACCGATTCGCCAAAGCGTATACAGCGGACAGTGTCGCCATATTTTTCTCCAAACAGTGCAAGAGCTCCACTCTCTATAGCTTGTTGATAGGGTGTATTACGCTGTTCCTCTAAATCAATTTGTTCTTGGATTCGGGCATTTACAAATGCTTCAACAGCGGATAATTCATTTGCGGTTAATTTAGAGAAATGTGAAAAATCAAAACGCAAATAACCTGACCGAACCATAGATCCTTTTTGAGTAACATGGGTACCAAGAACCGATCTTAAGGCTTGATGTAGTATGTGTGTTGCCGTATGATTAGCAGCAGTAGCATTTCGCTTTTGTTCGTCGACTACGGCAGTGAAAGTAGCATTGAGGTCTTCGGGCAATTGGTTGGCTATATGAATAATAAGATTATTTTCTTTTTTGGTATTAGTGACATAGGTCACATTTCCATTTGGTGCCTTTAAATAACCCTTGTCTCCTACTTGCCCACCACCTTCAGCATAGAAAGGTGTGGGGTTGAAAACTAACTGAAATAAAGTGCTGTTTTTGGTTGTTATTTTTCTGTATCTAACAATTTTAACAGGTGTTTTTAGCAAATCATAACCCACAAATTCTTGTTCACCATCTTTTCTAAGATCAATCCAATCTTCGGTTTCAATTTGCGCAGCAGCCCTAGAGCGCGCTTTTTGTTGTTCCATTTCTACGGCAAAAGCATCTTCGTCAAGGGTCATGTTATTTTCAGACAAAATAAGGGCTGTCAAATCAACAGGAAAACCAAAAGTATCATACAATTCAAAAGCTTTTGCTCCTGAGAGCTCTTTACCAGCATTGGATTTCATAAGCTGTTCAAGGATAACTAAGCCTTGTGATAAGGTTTTTAAGAATGATTGCTCTTCTTCCTTGATGACATTTTGAATAAGATCTTGTTGGTCTTTAAGCTCTGGAAAGGAATCTCCCATTTGGTCTGATAGGGTTTTGACCAAAGCAAAAATAAAAGGTTCTTTTTGTTCCAAAAAAGTGTAGCCATATCGGATAGCACGTCGTAAAATACGTCTTATAACATATCCTGCACCATTGTTGGAAGGCAATTGACCATCGGCGATAGAAAAGGAAACTGCCCTAAGGTGATCAGCAATCACGCGAATAGCAATATCTAACTCCTCCGCTTTGCCGTAATCGGTAGCGGTTCCGGTTTCAATTTCACGAATAAGTGGTGTAAAGACGTCGGTGTCATAATTGGACTGAGCACCTTGAACGACCATGCAAAGGCGTTCAAATCCCATACCTGTATCCACATGCTTTTCAGGTAATTTTTCAAGTGAACCATTGGCTTTTCTGTTAAACTCGATAAATACCAGGTTCCACACTTCAACTACTTGGGGGTGATCCATATTAACCAACGTAGCTCCATCAACTTTGGCTTTATCTTCAGCAGACCTTATATCCACATGAATCTCAGAGCAAGGACCACAAGGACCTTGGTCACCCATTTCCCAAAAATTGTCTGCCTTAGAGCCCATTAAAATACGTTCCGGTGCGACATGCGATTGCCAAAAAGAAATGGCATCATCATCTTTTGATAATCCTTCAGGATTGTCTCCTTCAAAAACCGTAACATACAAATTGTTTTTATCAATTTGCATCTCTTTGGTAAGGAACTCCCAAGCGTACTCGATAGCCTCTTGTTTAAAATAATCACCAAAACTCCAGTTTCCAAGCATTTCAAACATGGTGTGATGATAGGTGTCCTTGCCAACTTCCTCAAGATCGTTATGTTTACCAGAAACACGTAAACATTTTTGGGTATCAGCAATCCTTTTATCTGTAGCAGCTTTATTTCCTAAAAAATATTCTTTGAACTGGTTCATGCCAGCATTGGTAAACATTAGCGTCGGGTCATTTTTTATAACCATGGGTGCAGAGGCTATAATTTTGTGTGCTTTGTTATTAAAAAAGTCTAGAAACTTTGCGCGAATGTCTTGTGCTTTCATGAAACCGGTTAATGGTTAGTCCGAATTACGTATATTTGTATGAAACGCTTATTCAGCGGAGTAAAAATAGTACATTTTACGGAATGGCAAAGGTTAAATATTACTACGACCAAGAGAGTCTATCATATCGAAAAATAGAAGTTAAAAATCGTCGAAAAGTTCGAAATGTCTTGGCATTTTTAACTGCTTCTGCTCTATTTGGGATAGCTTTTGTGTTCTTTTTACTTTCTACACCTGCGGTCAGTACACCTACCGAAATGGCACAAAAGCGGGAGCTCGAAAATTACAAGCTCAACTACGAACAATTACAACGTAAAATGAATAAGGTTGAAGAAGTCCTCGATCACTTACAAGAACGCGACAATCAAATATATCGTGTGGTATTTGAAACAAACCCTGTCCCCGATGACGTAAGGAAAGCTGGTTTTGGTGGCGCTAACCGATACAAAAACCTTGAAGGTTATGCCAATTCAGAATTGATTATCAGCACAACAAAGCAACTTGATATTCTGTCTAAACAGATGGTCATTCAATCTAAATCTTTCGATGAAGTCCAGCGATTGGCGCTTGATAAAGAAAAATTGTTGGCTGCGATTCCCTCCATTCAACCAATAAAAAACGATGATTTAAATCGTATGGCATCTGGTTTTGGATGGCGTACGGATCCATTTACAAAAGCTAGGCGCCGACACAAAGGCATGGATTTTACTTCCCCAAGAGGAACACCAATATACGCCAC
This sequence comes from uncultured Flavobacteriaceae bacterium, assembly GCA_964014735.1. GTDB lineage: Bacteria > Bacteroidota > Bacteroidia > Flavobacteriales > Flavobacteriaceae > UBA7446. The sequence goes on from CAXHBH010000032.1 coordinate 10,653, forward strand.
TAGTGACGGCAAAGTTATTAGAGCAGATAACCGTTCATTTGGATATGGTAAGCACATACGCCTTGATCACGGTTACGGCTATGTGACATTATATGCCCATTTAAGTGCTTATAACGTGAGTCGTGGCAAGCGTGTCAAACGCGGTGACATCATTGGATATGTTGGCAATACTGGTAGGTCGCAAGCGCCTCATCTTCACTATGAAATAATCAAAGATGGAAAGGCTGTTAATCCGATTAATTTCTTTTCTGGCGACCTTAATCCAGAAGAATTTGAGGCCATGCTGGAGGCTGCAAATCGCGAAAATCAATCGCTCGACTAATGCGACATCGTTTACCTGAGAAATTGTATTACAGCATAGGCAAAGTTGCCGAAGCATTTGATGTAAAACCATCCTTGATACGTTTTTGGGAAAAAGAATTCCAAATTATCAACCCAAAAAAAAATCAAAGTGGAACCCGCAAATTTTCAGCAAAAGATATTGAAAAGTTTGAGCTTATTTATAGCTTGGTCAAAGAGCGAGGTTTTACCCTTGAAGGTGCCAAAAAGGAACTCAGCAGGGAAAAAAAAGGAAACCTAAGCGTTTTGAAAAAATTGCAAAAAATTCGTCAGGAATTACTACGAATTAAAGCAGAGCTATAAATTACTTCTTCCTAATAAATATATCAATTGTTACCCCACTGAAATCATATTCTGCGCGAAGTTTATTTTCCAAAAATCGCTTGTATGGTTCTTTAACGTATTGAGGCAGATTACAGAAAAAAGCAAACTGCGGATGGTTTGAGTGCAATTGGGTCGCAAACTTTATTTTAACATATTTACCCTTTAGCGCTGGAGGAGGGTTTTTTTCAATAATGGGTAGTATATAGTCATTCAGTTTCCTTGTTGAAATTCGTTGTATTCGCCGTTTATACACATCTAATGCCGTCTCTATGGCCTTAAACACACGTTGCTTGGTAAGAGAAGAAATAAATACAATTGGCACATCTATAAAAGGAGATATTTCTTGGCGTATGTGCTTTTCAACTTTTTTAGTGCTGTTGTTGTCTTTATCTATCAAATCCCACTTATTCACTAAAATTACAATCCCTTTATGGTTTCGGGCTGCCAACCAAAAAATATTTTTAACCTGAGTATCAAAAGATCTAGTTGCGTCAAAAACCAGCATACATACATCCGAAAATTCAATAGATCGCAAGGCTCGCATTACAGAATAAAACTCAATATTGGCTTTTACTTTAGTTTTTCTGCGTATGCCAGCTGTATCTACAAGGCAAAACTCAAAACCAAATCTGTTGTAAATAGTATCGATACTATCACGTGTAGTGCCCGCTTCGTCTTTTACAATATTCCTGGGTTCTCCGATGAGTGCATTCGCAAAAGAGGATTTACCAGCATTAGGTCTACCTATTACCGCAAAGCGGGGTAATCCTTCAACCATATTTGAGCTCATTTCTGGAAGCGCAGAAACTAGTGTGTCTAATAAATCACCTGTACCGCTCCCATTCATTGCAGATATATGAAATAAGTTATCAATACCCAACGCATAAAATTCGACAGATTTCATCACACGTTTTGCGTTATCTACCTTGTTTACTACAAGGAAAACGGGTTTGTCAGATTTACGAAGCAGTTTGGCAACTTCCTCATCCATGGTGTTGATACCAGTTTCTACGTCGACCATGAAAAATATAGCGTCTGCTTCAGAAATAGCAATTTCAACTTGATGGTCAATTTCTTTCTCATAAACATCATCCCCACCTATTACATAGCCACCTGTGTCAATAAGTGTAAATTCACGCCCATTCCAATCAGCTTTTCCATATTGTCTGTCACGTGTAACGCCGCTTGTGGGATCTACTATGGCTTCTCTTCGCTGAACCATACGGTTAAACAATGTAGACTTACCAACATTTGGTCTTCCAACAATAGCAACCAGGTTTCGCATAATTAAATTTTAGAGATTAAGTATATGACATTTAATAACCAAAACGTTTTAGGGCATTCGCATTTGAGCGCCAATCCTTGTTTACTTTAACAAATAGCTCAAGATGCACTTTTTTTTCAAAAAATCGTTCTAAATCGCGCCGGGCTTGTGTACCAACCTTCTTTAAAGCAACTCCCTTGTGTCCGATCAAAATGCCTTTTTGAGAATTGCGTTCTACAAATATAACTGAGCTAATCTTTATTATGCTTTGTTCAACCTTAAAAGATTCTGTTGCCACCTCAACTGAGTAAGGGATTTCTTTATCGTAATGGGTCAATATCTTGTCCCTTATGACTTCGTTCACTACAAAGCGCTCAGACCTATCTGTTAGTTGGTCTTTTGGGAAATAGGGTTGGTGTTCGGGCAAAAGGGCTACCATTTGCGCTACCAATTCTTCAATTTGAAATCTTTTAAGTGCAGAAATGCTTCTTATTTGTGCATTGGGTAGCTTTTCTTTCCACGCATCGATAGTTTCGTCAAGTAAGCTCTGGTTGCCTTTATCTATTTTATTAATTACTAAAAATAAAGGCTTATCTGTCTTATTCAAACGTTGGATAATATTTTCATCTTTCCCCTTTTTCTCCCCAATTTCTAACATATAAACCAATACATCAGCATCATCAAAAACAGACTGCATCGCATCCATCATACTTTCTTGTAGTTTGTATGAGGGTTGAATAATACCAGGAGTGTCAGAAAGGATAAGCTGATATTCATCTGCGTTTAGCATGCCGAGTATTCTGTGGCGTGTGGTTTGTGCTTTGGCATTGGTAATGACAAGTTTTTCTCCTAAAATGGCATTTATTAGGGTAGACTTTCCCACGTTAGGACTTCCAATAATATTTACAAAACCTGCTTTGTGCATATTGCAAAGGTAAGGATTGCCTAAGAGCTATTGCTATGTCAGAGAAATTTTGTAATTTTGCCGTCCACAGCGCGGGATAGAGCAGTAGGTAGCTCGTCGGGCTCATAACCCGAAGGTCGCAGGTTCGAGTCCTGCTCCCGCTACAATCGAGTCATCAGAAATGGTGACTCTTTTTTTTGCATTAAACT
>CAXHBH010000033.1:0-12867 GCA_964014735.1 uncultured Flavobacteriaceae bacterium
TATATTCCCTAACCCTTCCAGCTGGACGCTACCAAATAATCTATCAAAACATCGGGTTTGAGGTCGCAAGTATCCAAGTTGATCTCGACCAAGATCGGAATTTGGATATCTCATTGAGTGTGCAAAGCGAAGAACTCGATGAAGTAGTGATTACAGATGATATTGAGCGCATACGCATGAGATCCCCTGAGATGAGCATCAACCGACTTTCGGCCAAGACCATCAAACAAACCCCCGTAGTTTTTGGTGAGTCAGATGTGCTAAAAACCATACAGCTTTTGCCTGGGGTAACAAGTGCAGGTGAAGGAGCATCGGGTTTTAATGTTCGGGGTGGTGGCGCTGATCAAAACCTAATCCTACTCGATGAAGCAACCATATTTAACTCTTCCCACCTTTTTGGTTTTTTCTCTGTTTTCAACTCAGATGCTATCAAAGATATTCAGCTCTACAAAGGGGGTATACCAGCTGCTTATGGTGGAAGGGTTTCTTCCGTACTCCGTATTGACCAAAAAGAAGGTGCCAAAGACCGCTTGCGCTTTAACGGCGGAATAGGCGCTGTGTCAAGTAGGGGATTACTAGAAGGGCCACTTGGAAAAGGCTCATTTCTTTTGGCCGGAAGGGGCACCTATGCCCACCTGTTCTTAAAAGCCTTTGACCAACCCAACGCTGCGTATTTCTACGACCTAAACACCAAAATTACGTTGCCCATAGACGAAAATAATCGCCTGCTGCTTTCTGGCTATTTTGGAAGAGATGTGGTCTCCTTTGACAATACCTTTAAAAACACCTATGGCAATACAGTAGTAAATCTTCGTTGGAATCGTATTTTTTCACCAAAAATATTTGGAAACCTCTCCTTAATTTACAGTGACTATTACTATGGGCTCGCACTGGACTTTGTAGGTTTTGACTGGGATTCAGGTATTCAAAACTTTAATATCAAATACGACTTAAGCTATAATATTTCTGAAAAAATCTCATTGGAAACTGGGGTGCAAGGCACCTACTATAGCTTTAACCCTGGCTATATACAGCCACTAGCCGCCACATCTGGTTTTAACCCCGAACAACTGCAAAGCAAGTTTGCAGCCGAAGGCTCAATCTACCTCAGCGCCAAACACGATATTTCATCCAAGATGGCGCTACAGTATGGCCTGCGCATCAACCAGTTTAACCGTTTGGCACAATCTGGTTTGTTGGAATATGCCAATGCACAGCCGCTTATTTACAACCCAACCTTGGGGATATATCTAAAAGGCATCACGGTTGGTTTCTACAATAAAGCAGAAAGCAAGCAAAATTACACCAATATCGAACCTCGATTTACCCTTGCTTATCGCCTAAATCGAAGTGCATGGAAAGCAAGCTATCAGCGTGTAAACCAATATTTACACCTGATATCCAATACCACTTCCCCCACACCTTTAGACGTTTGGACACCAAGTGGGCGTTATCTCAAGCCCCAACAGTCCGACCAATGGGCATTGGGATATGTGACCGAAAGAGAAAATGGCAATTCACTTGAAGCAGAAATCTTCTATAAACACACAGTTAATAGATATGACTATATAGATGGTGCTGAACTGGTCGCCAACAAAGCCATAGAGCAAATATTACTTCCTGGAATTGCAAGGGCTTACGGCCTAGAGTTATTGTTCAAAAAAACACAAGGAAAGGTTACTGGAATCGCGGGCTACACCTTGTCACGAGCCGAACAAAAAACACCCGGGCAATACGCCAACGAACCAGGAATTAATCAAGGTACTTGGTACCGATCGGCCTATGACAAAACCCATGACCTGAGCCTGAATGTGAGCTATAATCATAGCAAAAAATGGAAATGGGATGCCAATGCGATACTACAAACCGGCCAACCCATTACCTACCCACTGGGACAATATGAATTTATGGGAACTAGCGTACCTAGCTTTGGACAGCGCAACGGGCAGCGACTGCCTGCCTACCACCGCATAGACGTTGCTGCAACACTAACAACGAAAAAACAACAAGACAAAAAAATAAAAGCAAGCTGGGTATTTGGTATTTACAATATATATAACAGAAGAAATGCCGCTACAATCAGTTTTAAACAAGATCCTGAAACAGGAAAAAATCAAGCTTACAAGCTGTCAATTTTTGGCATCATTCCTTCTGTAACTTTTAACATACGTTTCTGATGAAAAAAATTATGTGTTTTTTGGGACTACTTTTGCTGGGCTGTGAGGACCCGATAGAAGTAGCACTACCAGCAGTAGAAAACAAATTAGTAATAGATGCCATGCTTTGGCGCAACATAGGAGAAACCTCAGGGAGTTTAGAGGTAATTGTATCACGAACCACGAGTTACTACAACGAAGAAGTGCCTTATGTGTCAAATGCAACGGTCTCACTGCAAGCAAACGACATGGTTTTTTTGGCGCAAGAAGATGTGCCGGGGCATTATTATATTTACGATCTTAACATAGCAGTAGACACCAATTTTACCCTCAGCCTGAATGTTGATGGAGCAACATACACAGCCAACGAGTCGTTGGTGCTATCAACCTCCTTCGACAACGTCCTCCAGGGCGATAATACGCTTATTTCTGGAGATCAAACTGAAGCTATAGTGACACTTTCAGACAGGCCAGAAGTTGGTAACTATTACCTTTTGGATTTTGGATACAACAATTTATTTGTAACACGAGATGAGTTTTATAACGGGAATCAAATTAGCTTTTCATTTTTCTACGATAAATATTTTCCAAAAAACACGCCAACACCCATTTATTTGATGGGAGTAGATAAAGATTTCTACACCTACATGCAAATTTTAATATCTCATACAGGACAAGACGCTGGTGGTCCTTTTGCCACGGCAAAGTCTACCCTACGTGGCAATATCCAAAACACCACTAACAACAATGACTTTCCTTTGGGCTATTTTCGGGTAATAGAGCGAGATAGTTTTATTTTTACAGCCGTGGAAGATTAATCATGAATAAAAAAAATCTTTTTCGGGGTCTTCGTACTATGGCATACGCTGTGGTACTGGCATTCATTGGTCCCACAGTACTGACTTCTGCGTTTAAAAATCAAGAGCATGCCATGTATATTCCCGTTTTAGTTGTTGCCATACTGATATGCGCTGCTTCAATTGTTTTTGGTTTTTGGGGTATTCGACTAATGGTTAAAGGTCTTTTTGGTGAAGAATAAGCGCTTACTAAACCAAAAAAAGATTAAGAAATAAAAAGTGCTTGACCTCTCCAACAATCCGCTTATCTTTGTTGCTCCATGAGTACAACAATTGATATTCGTTTGCCCAACGGGGCAATAAAGCAAATGCCTAACGGCAGTACACCCTATGAAGTAGCACTATCTATAGGCGAGGGACTTGCCCGAGCGGTCATATCTGCATCCTATAATGGCAACATCATAGAAGTAACAAGTCCACTTATAGAAGATGGTGAGCTAGTGCTGTATACTTGGAATGACGATGTGGGTAAAAAAGCCTTTTGGCACTCCAGCGCACACCTGCTGGCACAAGCACTAGAGCAGATGTATTCAGGCATAAAACTCACCATAGGCCCAGCCATTGACAGCGGTTTCTATTACGATATAGACCCGGCTGAACACAGCATTTCAGAAAAAGACCTGCCCGCTATTGAAAAATGCATGATTGAACTCGCAAGGGGGAAACACGCTTTTGCTTTGCGATCGGTTTCTAAATCAGAAGCCCTTTCGTTTTATAAAAAAGCAGGAAACGAATACAAAACAGAACTTATTGAAGGGCTTGATGATGGAAACATAACCTTTTGTGATCATGCTGACTTTACCGATTTGTGTCGTGGAGGACACATACCAAACACTGGAATTATCAAGGCCGTAAAGCTCATCAATATTGCAGGTGCTTATTGGCGTGGCAACGAAGAAAACAAACAACTTACTCGAATTTATGGGGTGTCGTTTCCAAAGCAAAAACTACTCACAGAGCACCTTGAACTGTTAGAAGAAGCAAAGAAACGCGACCATCGCAAGCTTGGCGCTGAACTCGGATTATTCACCTTCTCCAAAAAAGTAGGACAAGGACTGCCGCTTTGGCTACCCAAAGGAGCAGCACTGCGCGAAAGACTCGAGCAGTTTTTGCGCAAAGCGCAAACCAAAGCGGGCTATCAACAAGTTGTAACGCCGCATATTGGACAAAAAGAATTGTATGTTACTTCTGGACACTATGAAAAATATGGTGCCGATAGCTTTCAACCCATAAACACACCCGCAGAAGGAGAAGAATTTTTGCTTAAACCCATGAATTGTCCGCACCACTGTGAAATTTATAATGCCTCTCAATGGAGTTATCGAGATTTACCTATTCGGTATGCCGAGTTTGGTACGGTGTATCGTTATGAACAAAGCGGGGAACTACACGGACTTACACGTGCGCGTGGTTTTACCCAAGATGATGCACATATTTTTTGTACACCTGAGCAACTAAATGATGAGTTTATAGGTGTTATTGATTTGGTGCTTTATGTGTTTAATGCCTTAGGCTTTAGCGAATTTAAAACCCAAGTATCAGTGCGAGACCCTGAAAAACCCGAGAAATATATTGGTGATACAAAATTGTGGGAAAAAGCTGAACAAGCCATTGTTGCCGCTGCGAAACAAAAAGGGTTGGACTATGTAGTTGAAAAAGGCGAAGCCGCTTTTTATGGCCCAAAACTGGATTTTATGGTGAAAGATGCCTTGGGTAGAAGCTGGCAGTTAGGCACAATACAGGTAGATTACAACCTACCTGAGCGTTTTAATCTCAATTATAAAGGGAACGATAATGAGCTGCATAGGCCTGTGATGATACACCGTGCGCCTTTCGGAAGCATGGAAAGGTTTGTGGCTATTTTAATTGAACATACAGGAGGTAATTTCCCATTATGGCTCAATCCAACACAGGTACAGCTCCTCTGTGTGAGTGAAAAGCATGAAAAATACTCGAAAAAAGTTTCAGATTTCTTAGAAAATAACGAAATTCGCGCCCTCGTGGACAATAGAAATGAAACCATTGGAAAAAAAATCCGCGAAGCTGAAATGAGCAAGGTGCCTTTTATGGCCATCATAGGCGAACAAGAAGCTGCGCAAGAAACGGTTTCCATTAGAGCCCACGGGGGAAACGATCTAGGGACCATGTCCTTAGCATCATTTGCAGAAATGATAAAAAGTCACGCTGCAGATGAATTAAAATCATTTTAAGTCAATTAAATTCGTTTGTTATAGCGATACGTAGAAGAAGAAGCAGAGGACCTGCTCGGATCATAAAAGAAGACAAGCATCGAATCAATGAAAAGATTCGCGCTCGAGAGGTGCGTTTAGTTGGCGACAATGTAAAAATGGGTGTTTATCCATTGCAAAAGGCCTTACAAAAGGCAAATTACTTGGAGTTGGATTTGGTTGAAATTTCACCTAACGCTGCTCCACCGGTGTGTAAAATCATCGATTATAAAAAATTCCTTTACGAGCAAAAAAAGCGCGAAAAGGTAATGAAGGCAAACGCCTCAAAAGTGGTTTTAAAAGAAATTCGCTTTGGACCACAAACTGATGAGCACGATTACGAGTTTAAGAAAAAACACGCAATCAAATTCTTGGAAGAAGGTGCAAAGCTTAAGGCATTTGTGTTTTTTAAAGGACGCTCAATCGTTTTTAAAGAACAAGGCCATATTTTGTTGCTGAGATTAGCACAAGACTTGGAGGATTACGGTAAAGTTGAACAGTTGCCTAAGTTAGAAGGAAAACGGATGATCATGTTGATGAATCCGAAAAAATAAAAGGAAGTAGTTATGCCTAAAATGAAAACAAAATCGAGTGCTAAGAAACGCTTTAAGCTCACAGGCACGGGTAAAATCAAACGCAAACACGCGTTTAAGAGTCATATTTTGACTAAAAAATCTAAAAAGCGTAAGCTCAAGTTAACCCACAGTGGGTTAGTACATGAAAGTGACGCCGATAACATCAAGGAACAACTTCGTTTAAAATAATAATAACCTGAAGTCGGCTTTAAAAGTGAGATTCTCCGCCTGCTTCACCAATACTACATTATGCCAAGATCAGTAAATGCTGTTGCATCACGCGCAAGAAGAAAGAAGATTTTAAAACAAGCCAAAGGCTACTTTGGTCGTAGAAAAAACGTTCGGACAGTTGCCAAAAATGCTGTTGACAAAGCTATGCTTTATGCATATCGCGACCGTAGAAATAAAAAACGCAGCTTCCGTGCATTGTGGATTACACGCATCAATGCGGGTGCTCGATTACACGGCATGTCCTATTCACAGTTTATGGGTAAAGTAAGTGGAAATAATATTGTATTAAATCGTAAGGTGTTGGCTGACTTGGCCATGAACCACCCAGAAGCTTTTAAGGCTGTTGTTGAAAAAGTAAAATAAGTAGTTAACTAGAACGGCATATCATCATCGTCTGTTCCAAATGCTTCATTTGGACTCATACGCGATGCTTCAAAGGGTTCATCCCCAGCATTTATTTTGGATTGGTACTCAATAGGAGCATCAAACTGGTCTAAGTTGTCGAACTTACCTAGGTTACCAACAAACTTAAGTCGAATGCTGTCCAATCCACCATTACGGTGTTTTGCGACAATGAATTCTGCCTGACCTGCTGCAGGTGAGCGCTCTTCATCATCCCATTCATCAATTTTATAATACTCAGGTCTATAGATAAAGGTCACCAAATCGGCATCTTGCTCAATAGCACCAGACTCACGTAAATCAGAAATTTGTGGACGCTTACTCCCACCTCTCGTTTCAACAGCACGTGAAAGCTGCGACAGCGCGATAACTGGTATCTCTAATTCCTTAGCCAATGCTTTTAAGTTTCGAGATATGGTCGAGATCTCTTGCTCTCGGTTTCCTGCCTTACTGCTACCGCCAGGCGTCATCAATTGCAAGTAATCTATCATGATAAGGCGAATCCCGTACTGAGAAGACAGGCGACGAGCTTTTGCTCGTAGGTCAAAAATAGACAAAGACGGTGTATCATCGATATAGAGCGGTGCTTTTTCCAAATCTGAAACCTTAACATTAAGTTGTTTCCACTCGTGATCTTCCATTTTACCTGTACGGAGCTTTTCTGAACTTAGTCCTGTCTCAGATGAAATAAGACGAGTAATCAATTGAACAGAAGACATTTCCAAGGAGAAAAAGGCAACAGGAATATTTTGGTCCACGGCAATATTTCGGGCCATGGAAAGTGTAAAGGCCGTTTTACCCATACCCGGTCTGGCAGCGACAATAATCAAATCGCTATTTTGCCAACCAGAAGTCAATTTGTCTACAGCATGAAAACCTGATGGCACACCACTCATACCTTCTTGGTTGGCAATTTCCTCAATTTTTTTCTTTGCTTGGATAACTAAACTTTGTGCACTCACAGTAGAAGTCTTTAAGTTTCCCTGACTAACATCATAGAGTTTGGACTCTGCCTTGTCGAGCATGTCAAAAACGTCTTTGGTTTCATCATAAGCTTCCTCAATAATTTCACTTGAAATTTTAATAAGACTACGCTGAATGAATTTCTGAAGGATGATGCGCGCATGATATTCAATGTGTGCAGAAGAAGATACCTTTTTAGAAAGCTGTATGAGATAAAAATCTCCTCCTACTTGATTTAGCCTCTGATCTTTTTTTAATTGAGCTGACACCGTTAAAAGATCAATGGGCTCTGAATTCTCAAAAAGCTTGACCATTGCAGAAAAAATATGCTGATGTGCCTCGCGATAAAAGGCTTCAGGCTGTAGGATATCAATGACTTCATCTACCCCTTTTTTGTCAATCATCATAGCTCCAAGTACAACTTCTTCAAAGTCAACAACCTGTGGCGGTAGCTTTCCGCGCTCCAATGAAACAACTGTTGATGGCGATACTATTGACGGCGTAGGGTTCTTTTTTTCCATGACACTAAACTACACAAATGACGGTAGATAATTTTAGAAAAAGAAAAAAACTAACGAACAAATCAGTAGTTGATAACCCGCTTCAAATTGTTTAAAAGTCAAACATTATTCATTATAAACACCCATTGCAAAAAACTTGTCCATGCGTTCTTGCACTAGTATATCGGTTGGCAATTCTTGAAGTTCCTTGAAAGATTTACAAATGGCTTTTCGAACCGTATCAAACATGGCCTCGCGGTTGGTGTGCGCGCCACCAAGAGGTTCTTTGATAATGGTATCAATGAGCTTTTGACGTTTCATGTCTTTAGCGGTCAACTTTAAAGCTTCTGCTGCTTGTTCTTTGTATTCCCAACTGCGCCATAAAATAGAGGAGCAAGACTCGGGTGAAATAACAGAATACCAAGTATTTTCCAACATAAATATACGGTCACCAACACCTATACCTAGAGCTCCTCCAGAAGCACCTTCGCCAATAACAACTACCATAATAGGTGTCTTTAAACGCGTCATTTCCAATATGTTCCGTGCAATAGCTTCGCCTTGCCCACGCTCCTCAGCTTCCAAACCAGGGTATGCGCCTGGCGTATCGACAAGGCAAACGACAGGAACGTCAAATTTTTCAGCAGATTTCATCAGGCGTAAGGCTTTACGGTATCCCTCAGGATTTGCCATCCCAAAGTTGCGATACTGACGTGTTTTGGTATTATAGCCTTTCTGTTGTCCAATAAACATATAGCTCTGATCGCCAATCTTTCCCAAACCCCCTATCATGGCTTTGTCATCTTTAACTGTTCTATCGCCATGGAGTTCTAAAAAGCTGCCTTGAGTGAGGGCATTGATATAATCAAGAGTGTAGGGTCTTGAAGGATGTCTTGAGACCTGAACACGCTGCCATGGTGTTAGGTTACTGTAAATTTCTTTTTTGAGTTCAGTTAAACGATCTTCGATCTTTTCACAGGCTTCAGTTACGTCTACTTCGCTTTCATTACCTATCTCTTGGCATTTTAGCAATTGGTCTTCTAATTCCTTAATTGGTTCTTCAAAGTCTAAATACTCCATATTGAGTTTTTAATGCATAACAAATATACTTATTTTGGGTTCGGAGCAAGTGAATGAGCTATTTTTTTTGTTCTTCTCAGTTTGTAAATGCCGTTAGCTAAAACCGCAATAAGTATAAAGGCTAATCCAATGTAAAAGCCAGTATGCATGACTTCTTTTTCGCCGAAAATGACATAGGCTAAGACAATGCCGTAAACAGGTTCCATATTAAGACCGAGCATAATGGAATAGGGTGTCAAATGGCGCATCACAACAATAGAAACCACAAAAGCATAGGAAGTACAAACCAATGCCAATATGGACAACCATAGCAGATCATGTTTTGAGATAGCAAAGAATTTATTATTAAAAGAACCCTGAAAAGCCAAGACCAAAGTAACAACTATGGCACCCACAAAAAGCTCGTAAAAAGATAATATATAGGGGTCCGTTTTAGAAACATACTTTCCATTGAGAATTGTAAAAAAAACAGCAAGAACGGTTGATATAACTGCATAAAAAAAACCCTTTAAATTAGTTGTGCCAGTTCCAAGAACCAATACCAAACCAGCTATTACTAACAATCCAAAAAGCACTTCATAACCAATCACTTTGCGCTTGTAAAAAATGGGCTCTATTAAGGAAGTCAAAAAGGCACCTGAAGAAAGTACGGATAAGGTTAAGGAAACATTTGAAACTTTAACAGATCCAAAAAAAGTAATCCAGTGAAATGCAATAAGCACACCACCTACAATGGCTATCCAAGCAATAGGCTTGCTTACACGAAAATTGTGTTTACGTAACAAAAGTATCAAACCCAAACCTAAAGTCGCAAGTGTCATGCGGTACCAAACCAAAGGAACGGCCGAGATACTAATCAGGGCACCCAAAATGGCAGTAAAGCCGAAAATGACCACAATAAAATGAAAGTGAAGGGTACTAAAAAATTTATCTTTTTGCATGGCGAAGTAAGTATATTGAGAGCACTGCAAATATAGAATTGGGAATCCACGCGGCTAACCAAGGTGTAAAGTTTGATTTCTCAACCATGACTTCAAAAATTTTGTCAAAAAAGATATAGATGAAGGCCAGAATGATACCCATGGCTAAATTTATACCCATTCCACCACGTTTTTTAAAGGAAGCCACTGCTACTGCAATTAATGTTAAAATAAAGGCAGATATGGGAAGCGACCAACGTTTGTGGCGCACCAACAGATGACTGTTGATAAGTGGACTTCCATTTTCGCGTTCTTGCCTAATGTATTCATTAAGTTCAAAAAAATTAAGTGTTTGTGCTTTGTAAGTAACAGGCGCCATTGCGTTTAAATCCAGTGTTAGGAGGGTATCTAGACGCGCCTCTTTTCTGATGAACTCCTTATCGTTGATAATGGTACGTTGAAAAAACTGCGAAAGACGATGGATGCTGTCTTTTTCTACCCACCGAATGTTTTGGGCTTTTATCTTATATATAAGTTGGTTGTTATCAAAATGTTCCCACGTAAAATTATAACCCACCTGTCGATTTGCATTGTAATTACTGACGTATATGAAGTCGCTTTCACCTATTTGCTTATAAATATTTTCCGTTAACATCACCTTTCTTCCCTTTTTGATGTACTCGTATTTAAAGCTGTTGTAATTTTTGCTTGCTTTAGGTACCCAAAACATACTTGCTCCAAAAGCTAACATGGCAATTATTGATGCAGAAATGATAAAAGGACGTAGGTAACGATAAAAAGAAATTCCTGAACTCAAAACCGCAATTACTTCACTATTACTTGCTAATTTTGATGTAAACCAAATGACAGATAAAAACAAGAATATAGGAAACAGTTGGTATCCAAACACCCAAACAAAATCGTAATAATGGGATAAAATCTCAGTAGTTGAAAGTTCGTGCTGTTTGAACTTATCAATTTTTTGTGACAAATCAACCAATACGCTTATGGGGATAAACAATACCAGCATTACTATAAAGGTGCTAATGTATTTATTTATAATATATAGGTCTAACAACTTCATGTTATAATCGCTTATCCATTTGACGTACCATGGTATTTTTCCAAGAGGTAAAATTTCTAGCTAAAATATGCTTTCTCGCTTGGCGTACCAACCACAAATAAAAAGACAGGTTATGTAAGGTGGCTATTTGCTTTCCCAACAATTCATTTGCAGCAAATAAATGACGCAGATATGCTTTGCTATATGATGAGTCAACAAAACTAATTCCGTTAGGGTCAATTGGGGTAAAATCTTTTTCCCATTTTTTATTTTTAATGTTAATTGTGCCTTCAGAAGTAAACAACATACCATTACGTCCATTTCTTGATGGCATGACACAATCAAACATATCTATACCAAAAGCGATGTTCTCTAAAATATTAATCGGCGTGCCAACACCCATCAAATAACGAGGTTTATCTTCTGGTAAGACGGAACAAACAGCATCGGCCATGGCATACATTTCCGCTGCTGGCTCTCCTACTGATAAGCCTCCAATGGCGTTCCCTGGAGCATTGGTGTTAGCAATAAACTCGGCTGACTGAATCCTCAAATCGGAATAAACACTTCCTTGAACTATTGGAAAAAGCGTTTGACTATATCCGTATTTGGGCAATGTTTTTTCAAAATGTTCTTGGCAACGGATAAGCCAACGGTGTGTAAGGTGCATGGAATTTTTGGCATAATCATAAGGGCACGGGTATGGTGTGCACTCATCAAAAGCCATAATAATATCGGCACCAATACTTCTTTGTATATCGATAGCCCTTTCAGGTCTAAAAAAATGCTTGGAACCGTCAATATGCGATTTAAAAGTTACACCCTCTTCTGTGATTTTTCGGTTTTCTGCTAAGGAGTATACTTGATAACCACCACTGTCTGTCAATATGGGTCGCCCCCAATTCATAAACTTATGGATGCCGCCCGCTTGCTCTAAAATGGGCATAGAAGGTCTTAAGTATAAATGATATGTATTGGCTAAGATAATATCGGGATTTATATCTTGAGCTAAATCGCGTTGATGTACACCCTTTACTGTGGCTGCCGTTCCCACAGGCATAAAAATAGGGGTCTCTATTTTTCCGTGTTCCGTAGTGAGCTCCCCTGCCCTAGCTTTTGAGGATGTATCCGTATGTACTAATGAAAATTTCACCCGTCAAATATACATAACACTTGTCGGTAAGCAGGTTATTAATAACTGTTGATTATTTTAATAGAAATAATGATAAAATAATGGTATCAGGTGAAAGTGAAGTTTTATTTTTGTTGAAAATTTATTTTTATGGCATCCATTGAAATAATCGAACGGCTTTTACCACAGGTGCGCCGTGACATCTTGCGCATGGTAAACCAAGTAAATTCGGGCCATCCTGGAGGGTCGTTGGGCTGTACTGAGTTTTTCGTTACACTCTATCAACATGTTATGAATTATTCAACCGACTTTAACATGGACGGCTTAAACGAAGACCTCTTCTTTTTGTCGAATGGACATATCTCGCCTGTTTTTTACAGTGTTTTGGCACGCAGTGGTTTTTTTCCAGTTTCAGAACTTGCCACTTTTAGAAAGTTAAATTCCCGACTTCAAGGTCACCCAACCACCCATGAGGGTCTTCCTGGGATACGTATTGCTTCAGGGTCTCTTGGTCAAGGCATGTCAGTTGCCATAGGTGCGGCAGAAACAAAAAAGCTAAATAAAGATAAGCATATGGTTTACAGTCTCCATGGAGACGGTGAACTCCAAGAAGGGCAAAACTGGGAAGCCATAATGTATGCGGGTGCTAAAGGAATAGACAACCTTATATCAACCATAGACTACAACAAACAGCAGATTGACGGTAGCACAGATGACGTTTTACCACTTGGCGACGTTGGTGCAAAACTGGAAGCTTTTG
>CAXHBH010000034.1:0-12151 GCA_964014735.1 uncultured Flavobacteriaceae bacterium
CGAATCAGCAAATGGACTGTGATCTTCCCAATCCAAAAAACAACTAATTCATTGGCAGAAGCAACTGCGCTTATCGAAAAAATCAAGCTGGCACAAGAAGGTGATCAGCATGCATTTCGTTATTTGTTGGAGTTTTTTTGGAATGATGTTTATGGATTTATGCTGCAACGTACCCAAAACGAAAACCAGGCAGAAGAACTAACCATTAGAAGTTTTGGAAAGGCATTTGAAAAAATCATGACTTATAACAAAGCATATGGCTTTAAAACATGGCTTACTACCATTGCCAAAAATCTGCATATTGACGAAATAAGAAAAAAAACAAACGCCAATTTTACCACAGGGACTAGCCAAATAGTAGTACAGAAAATTCCCGATAATGCTCCTGGACCAGAAGACGATTTGATTCGTAAACAACGTTTAGAAACACTTCTTAATACCATTAAAAACTTGAAGCCACACTATCGTGAAGTAATACAGTTGAAGTATCTCCAAGAGTTAAGTATCAAACAAATAACTGAGAAACTCAACAGCAGTGAAAGTACCGTCAAAGTAAAACTTATGCGTGCGAGAAAACTATTATCTGATATTCTAGCAACACAAAACTCCTAAAGTGATTTCAATCTTTAAAAAGCTAGGTCCTGGATTGCTTTTTGCTGGTGCTGCTATTGGTGTATCACATTTGGTGCAATCCACACGAGCAGGTGCTGATTTCGGTTATGGCCTGATTTGGGCATTGCTTTTAGTTAATGTGTTCAAATACCCATTTTTCCAATTTGGTCCACGCTATGCTATGGCCACAGGTGAAAGTCTTTTAGAGGGTTATAAACGCTTGGGAAAAGGTGTTTTGCTAGCTTACTACGTACTGAATTTGGGAACCATGTTTACCATTCAAGCAGCTGTAACTGCTGTAACTGCTGGTATAGCAGCAAGGCTTATTGGTATAGATTATAATACATGGATATCTGTAGCTGTTGCGCTTTTTTGTTTTACTCTATTGTGGCGCGGTCGTTATAGTCGGTTGGACAAAAGCATGAAGATTATTGTTTTAATTTTAAGCATTAGCACATTAGTTGCTGTAATATTTGCTTTTATTCAAAATACAGATATTCCTATAAATCAAAGCTTACCTAAAAATACACTTGAATGGACATTTCTTATTGCATTTATGGGATGGATGCCCGGCCCGATGGATATTTCGGTTTGGCATTCGGTTTGGGCAATCGAAAAGAAAAAACTAAACCCTTCAACGAGTTTAAAATCTTCATTATTTGATTTTAACATAGGCTATTTGGTAACATTTGTTTTAGGGTTGGGTTTTATTATACTAGGAGCAACTGTAATGTATGGAACAGGTGTTTCCTTCTCCTCAAGCGGTGCTTTATTTGCAGGTCAACTTATTGGGCTTTACACATCGCTTATGGGCAATGGCTGGTTTATGATTATCGCAATAGCGGTCCTTACCACCATGGTCAGCACTACACTAACCACACTAGATGCTTCACCAAGAGTCATGGCACATACATCTAAGCTGTTGAGGCTCCCAATTTTAAAAAAACAACAAAGCTGGATTTTAATTTTAACGCTTGGTACTTGTTTGATTTTTGTATTCTTGGCATCAGAAATGGGGTTGTTAGTTAAAATCGCCACCATACTCTCATTTATAACAGCGCCTTTTTATGCAGCCTTAAACCTGAAGCTGGTCACCAGTAAACATGTTCCTGTAAAAGACCAACCTAAAAAGTGGCTTCAAGTGGCCAGTGTATTGGGAATTTTATTCCTTTTGGGGTTTAGTTGCGTTTACTTGTCTGTAATTTTTTGATTAGTAAAACTGTTTCGTAATTTTGTGATATAAATTGTTATATGTCAGAAACTACTACAACACAAGCTCCTGTTAGGGTTCCTAAGCCAAAGTGGCTAAGGGTTAAACTTCCGACAGGTAAGAAATACACGGAATTACGCGGACTAGTAGACAAATATGAGTTACATACCATTTGTACTTCTGGTAGCTGTCCCAATATGGGTGAATGCTGGGGTGAGGGTACTGCAACATTTATGATACTGGGAAACATCTGTACACGTTCTTGTGGTTTTTGTGGTGTTCAAACAGGAAGACCTGATACAGTAGATTGGGCAGAACCAGAAAAAGTTGCACGCTCGATAAAGATTATGAGTATCAAACATGCTGTTATTACATCTGTTGACCGCGATGATTTGCCAGACCAAGGCACTATCATTTGGACCGAAACTGTAAAGGCCATACGTAGAATGAACCCCAATACCACAATTGAAACCTTAATTCCGGATTTTCAGGGTAGAGAAGATTTACTAGATCGTATTGTTGAAGTTGCTCCGGAAGTAGTTTCACACAATATGGAAACCGTGCGTAGACTTACTCGCGAAGTGCGTATTCAAGCAAAATATGACAGAAGTCTAGAGGCACTCAAGTATCTCAAAGAGCAAGGTGTAAATCGTACAAAATCAGGATTGATGCTAGGTCTTGGTGAAACAGAAGAAGAAGTTATTGCCTCAATGGAAGATTTACGCAATGCCAAAGTAGACATCATAACCCTTGGTCAATATTTGCAACCGTCCAAAAAACACCTGCCTGTTGCCGAGTTTATCACACCAGAGCAATTTAAAAAATACGAAACATTGGGTAAAGAAATGGGGTTCCGCCATGTGGAAAGTGGTGCACTTGTACGCTCCTCTTATAAAGCGCACAAACACATAGCATAGCTAGCTATCAATTGCCGATTGCACCAAATCTAGGAATCCCTGTTCGTTTTCCAAAAACTGAACACCTACTCCTATGGTATGACAGTAGAAAAGCTCGTACGAAGCTAAGCGAACGGCATCTTTCTCGGTCGTTAAAATAGGTTGTTGCATCGCTTTTATGGATGTGATATCTTTTTCACTAAAATCGTGATGATCTGGATATGATAAATGCGTAAAATCAGCACCTTGGCGTTTTAAAAAATCAACCAGTGGTCTTGAGTTGGCAATTCCTGTAATTAGCACAAAGGAATTCTTAACAAAATCTTTTATGGCTAATGAATCAGAACCCTGCACATGCGTTGGGTATGTAAGTTTAGCAAAGAACAAGGCTTGATGTGATAACAAACCTAAACGCATCCTAAACTGTGAAATCATTTCTTTATCAATTGTTTCAGGGCATTTGGTCACCACTACAATATCGGCATCTCTTGCAGCCGACGCTGGCTCTCGAAGATTACCAACTGGAAGCAAGGCGTCGTCAAACCAAGGTTTTTGAAAAGTGGTTAGCACTATTTTAAAAGCAGGTTTCAATGCCAAATGTTGTAAGGCATCATCTAAAAAAATGGCTTCTAGTGAGGGTCTGTGCTGAAGCATTTGAACAATTCCTTTTGGACGATTTTCACAGACAGCCATAAATACCGCTGGATGCTTTTTAATCAACATCAAGGGCTCATCTCCTACTTCATGCGACAAACTTTTTGCATGAACAGTTAAAAAACCGCTGGTCTTACGACCATAACCACGACTCAATACACCCAATTCCATTTTTTGAGAAAAATAGCTTAACAAGAAGTCGACCATAGGCGTTTTTCCAGTACCTCCAGTACTAAGATTTCCAATCACAATTGTGGGCATTGGTGCTATATAACGCGAAATAACACCATTTTGATACAGCTTTTTACGAAGCAGAACAACTCCTGCAAATAAAATTTGAAAGGGAAATAATGCTTTTCTCCAAATTTTCATAAAAACAAAAGTAGAACTTTTATCTTTGGAACGATGACGGTACGTGAAATAACATCTTGTTTGGAAGCATGGGCACCACTCGCCTACGCCGAAGACTTTGACAATGTAGGGCTACTGGTAGGTAGCCATGCACATAAAGTAGAAAAGGTTCTTGTTGCACATGATGCGCTTGAAGAGGTAATCGATGAGGCTATTGACAAAAATTGCGAGCTTGTAGTATGCTTCCACCCAATTATTTTCAAAGGACTTAAAAAAATTACTGGTTCATCATATGTTTCCAGAGCAATAACCAAGGCCATTAAACACGATATATCAATATATGCCATACACACAGCGCTAGATGTAAAACTTGATGGTGTTAACGCTGGTTTGGCTGATGCCTTGGGACTTGTGGAAAGAACGGTAATTCAGCCTGCTAAAGGAACAATACAAAAACTCAATACTTATGTGCCAAATAAACAACTAAAGGCTGTCCAAGAAGCGCTGTTTAATGCAGGCGCAGGCGCTATTGGGCATTATGACGAATGTAGCTTTACCGTTGCTGGCGAAGGTGGCTTCAAACCACTTGAAGAAAGCAAACCTTTTGTTGGCATAACTGGAATACGACACGAGGTTAAAGAAACACAGTTGCAAATGATTTTCCCCAAGCACATTCACAACAAGGTCATCAGTGCATTGTTGGATGTACATCCCTATGAAACTGTCGCTTACGAAATTACAACATTAGAGAACAGCAGATCTGATTTGGGTATGGGTTGTATTGGGCAACTACCCGATAGCATTAAAGAATCTGATTTTTTGAAAAAGCTAAAGGAAATTTTAAGTACACCAACCTTTAGACATAGTGCTTTACTGGGCAAACACATAAAAAGAGTGGCCATACTAGGAGGATCAGGAAGTTTTGCCATTGAAAGTGCTGTGGCGCAGGGAGCTGATGCATACATAACAGCAGACCTTAAATACCATGATTTTTTCAGGGCCGAGTCAAGGTGTATACTTATTGATGTTGGGCATTATGAAAGTGAACAATTCACCAAAAAAACAATTATGAAACATCTTAACAAAAATTTCCCTAATTTTGCGTTCATTTCATCAAAAACTGACACAAATCCAGTTCATTACTACTAAACTATGGCAAAAAAGAAAGTTGAAATCACTACAGAAGAAAAATTAAGAGCATTATACAACCTTCAACTGGTTGACACACGCATAGACGAAATACGAAATGTACGTGGTGAACTACCCTTGGAGGTAGAGGATTTGGATGCAGAAGTTGCAGGTCTTGAAAAAAGATTAAGCAACTTAGGTGTTGAAGTTACTGCATACGAGGATGAAATTAAAGCTAAAAAAATTGGTATAGAAACTTCAAAAGAGCTCATCAAAAAATACAATGAACAACAAAAGAACGTACGTAACAACCGTGCTTATGAGTCTTTGACTAAAGAAATTGAGTACCAAGAGCTTGAAATTCAATTGGCTGAAAAGCAAATCAAGCAACTAAAAGCCTTAATTGAGCAAAAGAACGAAGCTGTTGCAGACGCTACAACTAAACTTGATGAACGCAAGAATCATCTACAACACAAAAAAGAAGAACTTGACGCCATCTTAGCGGAAACGCAAAAAGAAGAGAAGTTATTAATCAAGAAATCAAAGGAATACGAAAATAAAGCAGACGAAAGACTTGTAAATGCTTACCAACGCATTCGTAATTCTGTTAAAAATGGTCTAGCAATTGTTTCTGTTGAGCGTGGTGCATCGGGTGGTTCTTTCTTTACCATTCCACCACAGGTCCAAATGGAAATTGCAGCACGTAAAAAAATTATCACTGATGAACACAGTGGTCGTATTCTAGTGGATAAAGAACTTGCTGAGGAGCAAGAAACCTTTATGCAAGGTGTTATCGCTTCTATCTAAGTTTTTTAGCAAAATCTATATACCAATTTATAGCAGTGGGGTTTCTCAGTGCATCTGAAGAAATCACATTTTCGGGCTTTTCCCCCATCAAAATCCTTTTGATTGGAATCTCCACTTTTTTCCCGCTTATGGTGTAAGGAATTTGAGGAGTTGTATAAATCGCGTCCGGTACATGCCTTGGTGAACAGTTTTTTCGAATATGCTGATTTACAACGTTAGTATCGGCTTTAGTCAATGTTCGAACAAAAAGTAATAATTGGTCTATTTGCTCATTTTGTAAATGTACAACTAAGGCATCCTCAACAGTTTTTAATTGCGATAGTACATTATAAATTTCAGAAGTCCCTATGCGTACGCCTGACCTGTTTAGTGTTGCGTCAGAACGACCATAAATAATCACACCATTGTCAGCAGTTGTGGCAGCCCAATCACCATGATGCCACACCGAGTTGAATTTAGAAAAATAACTGGAAGCATAAAGCTCATATTTGAAGTCATTCACCAAATATATTGGCATTGACAAAAAAGGCTGGGTAAGCACCAATTCACCAGCTGTTTCAGTTACCGCTTTAGCATCATTATCCCAAATATCTACGGGAGCGCCTAGCATCTTACATTGTATCTCACCAGGGATTACAGGCAAATCGGGATGACCGCCCACAAAAGCCGTACACACATCCGTACCGCCACTTAGTGAAATTATCTGTGCAGAAGGAAAAAGTGCTTGCATCCCCTTGCACAGAGCTCCTGACATAGGAGAACCTGTTGAACAAATGGTTTTGAGAAAAGAAAAGTCTGATTTTAATATAAACGCACTTGGGAAATCCACTTGATGTTGGAAATAAACTGCGCCACCGCCAAAGTGATTTATGTTAGCCTTGTGTGCAAACTGCCATAAACGATCTGATTCAGGATAGGTCGGGGCACCCGAATACAAACAAAGTGTTGCACCGCACAGTAAACTGCCCAAAGCGTAGTTCCACATCATCCAACCCGTAGTAGAATACCAAAAATAACGATCCCCAACCTTTACATCTTGGTGTAATGCCAAAGCCTTTATATGCTCAAGCATCATATGACCTGTTCCATGAACAATTGCCTTGGGTTTTCCAGTGGTACCAGATGAGAACAACACCCAAATGGGGTCTGAAAAAGAAACTGATTCAAAATGTATTTGATTTACGGCTATTAGGTCATCATCAAAAGTCTGATGGTCGTCAAGTAATAACGTATTTTCAACACTACTGATGGAATTGCCAATAGCCATGATTTTTTCTTCGATATCATAAGCTTTTCCGTTATAGTTATATTGCTGATGGGCAAATAACACTTTGGGTTCTAACTGATCAAAGCGATCACAAACAGCATCAACACCAAAATCGGTAGAACAGGAGGACCAAACTACACCCAAGGCATTGGCAGCCAAAAAAGCAGCAACCGTTTCTGGGCCATTGATGCCATAGCATACCACAGCATCTCCTTTGGTCAAACCAAATGCTATAAGCTTTTGTTGAATGGCATGGGTCTTGGCAATAAGCTGCGCCCAACTGATTTCAACCGTCTCAGTGGTCTCGCTTTGATAGATGAGCGCGGGCTGTTTGGATGTGGCATTGCGAAACACATGGTGGGCATAGCTAAGTTTTGCACCCCTGAACCATTTTGTCTTCCAAAATGGGATTGCTGGTGCATAAATCTCTTTATAGGGCGTATCAAAATCTATCTTAAAAAATTGGGTTATACTTTCCCAAAATGCTTTTTGGTTTTCAATACTCCATCGATAGAGGGCGTTGTAGTCCTTAAAAGCAAACCATTGCGTATCTGCTAAAAAGTTGCTGTACTTACGCATTAAAGATGGGTTTTTGTACTGCATAATAGCAATATACAACCTTATGCAGAAATGAAGCTATCTGTGTTTTGCCATTTGAACAAAATCGATCCACCGAAAGCTAGTAACTTAACTACAAGAACAAATAGGAAGACTAAATTCCTAAAGAACCCCTCAACACTACTCCACGGTACCGGAGTGTTTTAAAAAGGTGGTTTCTTACGATTCAATAACAATGGAGTTCACCATTCATATTAAAACTTCAACACTGACCAAAACCCAACATTACACTGGATACCAACAAAAACTTTTCGATGAAATAAGAAGACTTAAAGAGGTTGAAGGATATGGGTATAAGAGAATTAGTTACGTACTATATGAGAAAGGTTACAGATCTATAAGAACAGATTCAATCCTCAGACACAACTATATCTATTCAATATACAAGAAAGGGAAGATTAGAGAAAAGAGAATAAATAGAGAGTTTAAACCAAAAGTGAAAAACATCATGGTTTACCTTTCTAATTAGTAAATATCTTTTAAATTGTATTAAAATTACTTAAACATATTTATGTCTTTTGATAAACTATTAATTGGAGAATATTATTCGAAAAAAGATCTTTCCAAAATCTTTGATAATCCTAATATTGAAAAAATACGTGAAGGGATTTACAATCAAACTGAAAGTGAAACTTTTTTCTTTGTTGATCTAGAAAAAAAAGGGAAAGAAGAAAGATTTCATTTCGATGATTTCTTTGAAGGAGATTATTTTCATTGGGATTCCCAAACAACACAACATATTGACACTCCTAAAATCAAAGAAATTGTCAATGGAACTAGAATACCTCATCTATTAATTAGAATTAGTCCTAAAGTTAAAAGTGTAACTCAACCATTTATCTATTGTGGTAGATTAAAGTATATTGAGTATGAAAAAGGAACCTACAAACCTGTTCATATTATCTTCCAAAATATAGATTATCAAGACAATACAAATAACGAAGGACTTCTTGAAGTTTACTCATGGAAACCCAATAAAATTGGTAAAACAACAAAATCAAAAATTTCCAAGAGAAATATTATTTCTAAAGAAAGAAAAATTAACTATTCTAAACCAAATAAAACCGAAAGGAGTGGACTTATTACTTCTCGTGTTGGTCAAGGTTATTATCGTCAGGTTATTCGTGAAAAGTGGGGGAACAAATGTCCTGTAACAGGTTGTGAAATGATCCGAATTCTTATTTCATCCCACATAGTTTCATGGTCAGAAAGTAACGACAATGAAAGGTTAGATGTTGATAACGGTATACTTCTCTCTCCAAATGTAGACTCTCTATTTGATAGACATTTAATTTCATTTACTGATACAGGTAAATTATTGTTGTCAGAAAAAATAGATTCTACAGAACTCCACAAGTTGGGAATCAATTCCGACATAATAATACCAGTTTCAGAAGGAATGAAAAAATATTTAAAACGACATAGGGAGAAGTTATATGGTTAAAGTCGTTTGTGGAGTTTTAATAAAAGATGATAGGTTTCTAATAACTCAAAAAGGTGATCAAAAAAATTATGGACTTTGGGAATTTCCAGGGGGAAAAGTAAAGACTAACGAAACTCCCTTTGAATCTATTTTTAGAGAAATTAAAGAAGAACTTGGAATTGAAGTTCTACCTAAAAATGAAATAATTAGTTATGAACACGATATATATACTTTGATCTTTATCAAATGTATAATTAAGAATCAGAATGAGAATATCGTTTTAAACGAACATCTTGACTATAAATGGGTATATCAGACAGAAATTAAAAAATTTAATTTTATTGACGGAGATATTGAATTTATCAATAATATCACAAATTTTATTATTTAATATATGAAATACTGGAAATTATTAGGACTTGGGAGTGAACCAAAAGGGACTGGAAAGATCATGTCAATATGTATGTTTATAGTAATTATAAACGGTTACTTTCTTGAAGGTTTGATTGAACACGTGATAATGGATATAATAACTTACACCTGTGTTATCGTGTTTTTTGTACTTCTAATGTATAATTTATTTAAAAAATAGAAGGTTCAGAAATCTACCTAAGTACTTGATAGTCAAGCAGTTAGTTACTCAACAGTAACAGACTTTGCCAAGTTTCGGGGTTGATCTACATTACAGCCGCGCATAATAGCAATATGATATGAAAGTAATTGTAGCGGAACAGAAGCCAATATAGGCACTAAGGCTTCTGTTACTTCAGGGATTTCAATTACATGGTCCGAAAGTAGCTTAACGCTTTCATCTCCTATGGTAACAATTGAAATGATATTGGCGTTTCGCGATTTTATTTCTTGCACATTGCTGACAATCTTTTCATAATGCCCCTTGTTGGTTGCAATAACTACCACGGGCATATTTTCATCAATAAGTGCAATTGGCCCGTGCTTCATCTCTGCTGCGGGATAACCTTCAGCATGGATATAAGAAATCTCTTTAAGCTTTAATGCACCTTCGAGTGCTGCGGGGAAATTATAACCCCTACCCAAATACAAGAAGTTTGAGGCGTCTTTATATTCACGCGCGATTTTTTCAATTTGTTTGTCATAGGTCAATATAACCTCTATCATTTTTGGAATTGCTAACAGTTGTTTGGCAACACGATCAAAAGCAGCTTTATCAATAGTTCCTTTAAGTTGTCCCAAACGCAGTCCCATCATGATAATTACCGTTAGCTGGGTGGTAAACGCCTTGGTAGATGCCACCCCTATTTCAGGGCCAGCATGTGTATATGTACCAGCGTTAGAAGCTCTTGCAATAGAAGAACCAACGACATTACAAATACCGTAGACAAAAGCACCATTTTCTTTAGCAAGCTTTATGGCTGCAAGCGTATCAGCGGTTTCACCAGATTGTGAAATAGCAATAACAATATCTCCTTTATTGATAACGGGATTGCGATAACGAAATTCAGAAGCATACTCTACCTCAACAGGGATACGTGCCGCATCTTCAAATAAGTATTCTGCTACAAGACCAGCGTGCCAAGAAGTTCCGCAAGCTATTATTGTAAAACGTGATGCGTTTTTAAATATTTCAATATTTTGTTCTATACCTGAAATATTGATACGCTGTTCATCTACCAACAATCGCCCCCTAAAAGTATCAATAATGGCGCGGGGTTGCTCGTGAATTTCTTTAAGCATAAAGTAATCAAAACCACCCTTTTCAATGGTTTCCAACGAAAGCTGAATGTCTTGGATAATAGGTGTAATCGCTTTATCGCTTGTGATAGAGTACATCTTAAAACCTTGTTCTCTAGAAATAACCGCCATTTCGTTATCATCCAAGTATATGGTGCGCTTGGTGTATTCAATAAAAGGTGAGGCATCGGAGGCAATAAAATACTCGTCTTTGCCTATACCTATGGCCAAAGGACTACCCAATTTGGCAACCACTACTTCATCAGGTCGATCTTCATCAGTCACTGCAATGGCATAGGCACCTACCACTTGGGTAAGCGCAATTTGAACAGCCTTACCAACCTTAACATTCTGGGAGGTCTTGATGAACTCAATTAGGTTTACTAGCACCTCTGTATCGGTGTCTGATTTAAAGTCAAAGCCGTTGTCTAACAACATTTTCTTTAACGAGGCGTAATTTTCAATAATACCATTGTGAACAATAGCTATTTTTCCAGAGTTGGAAAGGTGTGGGTGAGAATTTAAGTCTGATGGGGTTCCGTGTGTGGCCCAACGCGTGTGCCCCATACCAATCGTATTACCCTTGCTCGAATTTGAAGCGGCAATGAGTTCTAAGTCGGAAACCTTACCCTTTGTCTTTACAACAACTTTTTTGTCTCCAAAGAGGGTTATCCCAGCACTGTCATAACCTCTATACTCAAGGCGTTTTAAACCTTTGATAATGATGGGGTATGCATCTCGATTACCAATATATCCAACAATTCCACACATATAGTTCTTGGTTTATTAGAAAACTTAATTGCTGTAAAGATATTGTAAATATTAAATGATGGATTGCTGCTATAAGATTTTAACACGGTTGTCGCTAATTCAAATACAATAATTTATAATTTTTTTTTGTTTTGATGAATTATCAAAATCTTTTGAATACTTTAAAACTATTTTAATTATCAGTATCAATTAAAAATCTTAATTTAATTTAAATTTTTTTCAAAGAATACTAAATGTTTTAGAAATCTATGGATTTAGAAAAATTAAGATCGGTTAGAGATACATTAGGAGGAGTTTGGGCATTTTCTATTATAATAAGGGTAGTTGGAAAAGTAACAAATTGGTATAATCTTCCATCATGGTTTTTTTATATCATAATGACGACAATTTTAATTTACGTTACTACTTCAATATATATTTATTTTAAAAAATGATGATTATAAATTTATGAACGAAACTATTGGAATACTAAAAAGATAGGGAAGACTATTACATTTCAAATCATCAATAAAAAAACCCCAGCAAGATGTTGAGGTTACTAATGTGGGCGCTGAGGGATTAAAACTCCCCTTTCGACTACTTCTGCAAATACAATCCTGCACACTTCGTGCTTGCTTTTTTGTTTTCAAATAAACTGAAATAAGCTTCCTTATTTTTGAAAATAAAAAAACCCGATGTAATGCATCGGGATTGTGTTTGTTGTG
>CAXHBH010000035.1:0-11898 GCA_964014735.1 uncultured Flavobacteriaceae bacterium
GCGCGCTTGGTGTTCCTGAATCTGCTTTTGTTTTAGGAAAAGGAGTTGGTTTTATGGTACCATCTGTAATCATACTTGTTACTGGGACAATATTTGCGATGTGGCTTGGTGAAAAGATTACCGACAAAGGTATTGGAAATGGTATATCACTTTTGATTACTGTTGGTATTGTGGCTACATTGCCCATGTCTTTTGCTCAAGAATTTGTATCAAGAGTTACCGAAAACAATGGAGGACCTATTATTATTGTAATCGAAACTATAGTATGGATAGCGATCAATGCTATTTGTATTTTACTAGTAATGGCCGTACGTCAAATACCTGTACAGTATGCACGTAGAATTGCTTCTGGTGGAATTGACAAAAACCAAATAGGTGCACGTCAATACATCCCGCTCAAGCTAAATGCTTCTGGTGTTATGCCAATCATATTTGCTCAAGCATTGATGTTTGTTCCTTCGTCTTTGGGAAGCTTGTTGGGTTCTGAAAGTGGATTAGGACAATGGCTACAAGCTTCTTTTTCAGACATTTTTGGGCTTTGGTATAACGTATTGTTTGCCATCCTTATTATTGTATTCACCTATTTCTATACAGCTATCACTGTCCCGACCAATAAAATGGCTGATGATTTAAAGCGAAGTGGTGGTTTTGTTCCTGGTGTTCGTCCAGGTACTGAAACGGCAGACTTCTTAGACCGTATTATGTCGCAAATTACTTTCCCAGGTTCGTTGTTTTTGGCAGCGGTAGCCATATTGCCTGCTGTGGTATTCCACTTGTTTAGCATGCAGCAAGGTTGGGCGTTGTTCTACGGCGGAACTTCCCTTCTTATTATGGTGGGTGTTGCGATTGATACTATTCAACAAATCAATGCATATTTGTTAAACCGTCATTATGATGGACTGATGAAAACAGGTAGTAAACGAAATAAAACAGCAGGAAACTAATGGCAAAGCAGGCAGCTATAGAACAAGATGGCCAAATCATTGAGGCACTTTCCAACGCAATGTTTCGCGTTGAGTTGGAAAACGGTCATGTGGTCACAGCACATATTTCTGGGAAAATGCGTATGCACTATATTAAGCTGCTTCCTGGTGATAAAGTAAAGTTAGAGATGTCGCCTTATGATTTAACAAAGGCTCGCATCACATTTAGATATTAAGATATGAAAGTTAGAGCATCACTTAAAAAAAGAAGCGCCGACTGCAAGATTGTACGTCGCAATGGACGCTTATACGTAATTAATAAAAAGAACCCTAGGTTTAAACAAAGACAAGGATAATTATGGCTAGAATTTCTGGAGTAGATATTCCCAAACAAAAAAGAGGCGTCATTTCGCTAACCTACATATATGGGGTTGGTCGTAGCCGTGCTAAAACAATTTTAGCTAATGCTGGTGTTGACGAAAGTAAAAAAGTTAATGAATGGAATGACGACGAAATTGGTCGTATCCGTGATGCTGTTGCTTCATTTACGATCGAAGGTGAACTTCGTTCAGAAACCCAATTGAGCATCAAGCGATTGATGGACATAGGTTCTTTTAGGGGTATTCGTCATCGTATTGGTTTGCCACTTCGTGGCCAACGCACAAAGAATAACTCAAGAACACGTAAAGGAAAACGCAAGACAGTTGCTAACAAAAAGAAAGTAACTAAATAAACTAGTCGACAAATGGCAAAATCAAGTTCAAAAAAGCGTAAAGTTGTGGTTGAAGCTTTTGGTGAAGCCCACATCAACGCATCGTTTAATAATATCATTGTATCCCTTACCAACAATAAAGGTCAGGTGATTTCGTGGTCTTCTGCAGGTAAGATGGGCTTTAGAGGCTCAAAGAAAAATACACCTTACGCCGCACAGCTTGCTGCTGAAGATGCTGCAAAGGTAGCGCAGGAAGCAGGCCTTAGAAAGGTAAAAGTATTTGTAAAGGGACCCGGTAACGGTCGTGAGTCCGCTATCAGAACCCTTCACAATGGTGGCATTGAAGTCACTGAAATAGTTGACGTGACGCCTATGCCGCACAACGGATGTCGTCCACCAAAAAGACGTAGAGTTTAATATTAACCAAGCTGGCGAAGGATTGACCTTAATTCCCAGCACTAAATTTTATAATATGGCAAGATATACTGGTCCAAAGACAAAAATCGCCCGTAAGTTTGGCGAACCTATATTCGGCGAAGACAAGTCGTTCGAAAAGCGCAATTACCCTCCTGGGCAACACGGAAATAACCGTCGTAGACCCAAGAAATCTGAGTACGCTGTCCAGTTAATGGAAAAGCAGAAAGCGAAATTTACCTATGGTATTTTGGAGCGACAGTTCCGAAACCTTTTCCTTAAAGCTAATGCGAGTAAGGATGTAACAGGGGAAGTATTACTTCAACTATGTGAATCTCGTCTAGATAACTTGGTATACCGTCTTGGTGTTGCACCAACTCGAAGCGCTGCACGTCAGCTTGTAGGGCACCGTCACATTACTTTAAATGGAGAAATTATGAATATCCCTTCATGTCACGTAAAAGTTGGTGATGTGATTGGTGTTCGTGAAAAATCTAAATCGCTTGAAGTAATTGAGCGTTCACTGTCTGTTGCTAACCATGATTTAGAATGGTTGACATGGAATGATGCAACGCTAGAAGGCACACTGGTTTCAGTTCCTACCCGTGAGCAAATCACTGAAAATATAAAGGAACAACTAATTGTCGAATTGTATTCAAAATAATCCTATGGCACTATTTAATTTTCAAAAACCAGATAAGGTAATCATGATTGATTCAGACGAATTCGAAGGCAAATTCGAATTTCGTCCACTAGAGCCTGGGTATGGGCTAACAGTTGGAAACGCACTACGTCGTGTTATGCTCGCATCACTTGAAGGCTTTGCAATTACTACTGTTCGTATCGACAAGGTTGATCACGAATTCTCAACACTCCCTGGAGTGGTGGAGGACGTAACAGAAATGATTTTGAACTTAAAACAAGTTCGTTTTAAACAACAAATTGACTCTGTTAATAGCGAGTCAGTTAGTGTGGCTATTTCAAGGCAAAAGCAGCTTACAGCTGGTGACTTGCAAAAATTCATCTCTGGTTTCCAGGTACTTAATCCAGAGTTGGTTATTTGTAACATGGACGATAGCGTTCATTTAAACTTTGAGTTTACCATTGAAAAAGGACGTGGTTACGTTCCTGCAGAGGTAAACAAAAAAGGAACAGCTCCTATCGGAACTATTGCTATTGACTCTATTTACACGCCAATCAAAAACGTTAAATATACGGTTGAGAACTTCCGCGTAGAGCAAAAAACAGATTACGAAAAATTAATTTTTGAAATTAATACTGACGGTTCTATCCATCCAAAAGATGCACTGACTGAAGCTGCAAAAACATTGATCCACCACTTTATGCTGTTCTCTGATGAGCGCATAACGCTTGAGGCTGACGAAATTTCAGAAACAGAAACTTATGACGAAGAGTCATTGCACATGCGTCAATTACTTAAGACAAAACTTATCGATATGGATTTGTCTGTGCGTGCACTTAATTGTCTTAAGGCAGCTGAAGTTGATACACTTGGTGACCTAGTTTCTTTCAACAAGAGTGATTTGATGAAGTTTAGGAACTTCGGAAAAAAATCACTTACTGAGCTAGAGGAATTGGTAATTGCCAAAGGTCTTAACTTCGGAATGGACTTGGCTAAATACAAATTGGATAAAGATTAAGGTCGCAATATCTATTCATCATGAGACACGGAAAGAAAGTTGCCCACCTAGGGCGTACAAATACTCACAGAAAAGCGATGCTTGCCAACATGGCATCTTCGCTAATTGAACATAAACGTATCAATACGACAGTAGCCAAGGCAAAGGCCTTGAAGCAGTTTGTTGAGCCGCTTATTACGCGTTCAAAAGAAGACACTACACATAACCGTCGTGTTGTTTTTAGAGCATTGCGAAATAAGTTTGCAGTAACTGAATTGTTTCGTATTATTTCAGATAAAGTTGGTAATCGCCCTGGCGGATACACACGCATCATCAAACTTGGAAATAGGCTTGGAGATAATGCTGACATGGCGTTAATCGAATTGGTAGACTTCAATGAGGTTTATCAAAATGATAAACCAAAGAAAAAAAGGTCTAGACGAAGGGGTGCTAAAAAAACCGCCGTCGTTGAAACTATTGAGGCAGAATTAGTTGAAGAACCTGCAGTTGAAACTGCTGCTGAAGAATCTGTTGCTGACAATGCTGAAGAAGCTTCATCCTCAGAAGAAGAAAACAAGGCAGAATAATTTTTTAATACGCTTTTAATAAATCAAAGGATAAACCAGTGGGTATATCCTTTTTTTTGTGTTAATTTTGCAAAAATACTTTTACCAAAATGAGCCAATACCACTCTCGTAACAAAGCACTTATCTTGCTAGAAGACGGAACGGTATTTCACGGTAAATCCATTGGAATTGAGGGCCAAGCATTTGGCGAGTTGTGCTTCAATACTGGCATGACTGGATATCAAGAGATTTTTACAGACCCATCTTATTATGGGCAACTTATGGTTACAACAAATGCACACATTGGGAACTATGGTGTTTTAAATGACGAGTCTGAATCTAATGCTATTCAAATTTCAGGGCTAATATGTAAAAACTTCAATACTGGATTTTCACGCGAAGCCGCAGACAGTTCTTTGTTTGATTTTTTTGAAAAGCAACAATTAGTTGCAATTTCTGATGTCGATACACGCGCACTTGTGAGTCACATACGCGACAATGGCGCCATGAATGCCATAATCTCAACGCAGGCTGATGACAAAAATGCTTTGAAAAAACAACTTGCAGATGTGCCATCTATGAAAGGATTGGCCCTTGCATCTAAAGTTTCCACAACTGAACCCTACTTTATAGGAGATACAGACGCACCTTTAAAGGTAGCCGCAATGGACTTGGGGATCAAGAAAAATATATTGCGCAACCTTGCCAGTAGGGGTGTTTTCATAAAAGTTTTCCCATTAGACACAACTTTTAAAACCATGAGTGAATGGAATCCTGACGGCTATTTCCTTTCTAATGGGCCAGGTGATCCAGAGCCTTTGCACGCTGTTCAAGAAGTAGCCACTGAAATTATTGCAAAAGGCCATCCGCTATTTGGCATTTGTTTAGGGCATCAAATCATTGCGCTATCTCAAGGTATTTCAACTTATAAAATGCTAAATGGCCATCGTGGTATTAATCACCCTGTGCTTAATGTTGAGACGGGTAAAGGTGAGATTACTTCACAAAACCATGGTTTCGCTATTAATAGAGCAGAAACAGAAACACACAAGGATGTTATAATTACACACAAGCATCTAAATGACGATACGGTAGCAGGCATCCGCATTAAAGGCAAACCTTGCTTTTCAGTGCAATACCATCCAGAAGCAAGCCCTGGACCGCATGATTCATCTTACTTATTTGATCAATTTATTTCACAAATTAACAACCACAAACAACAAGTATTATGAGTATCATTTTAAATGTACATGCACGACAAATCTTTGACTCCAGAGGAAATCCAACTGTAGAGGTTGATGTAATCACTGAAACTGGGACTATGGGTCGTGCGGCAGTACCTACTGGTGCATCCACTGGAGAACATGAAGCCGTTGAATTACGTGATGGGGGAGATGCTTACATGGGTAAAGGGGTTTTACAAGCTGTTCAAAATGTAAACCAATTAATTTCCCCAGAGCTTTTAGGAGCTTCGGTATTCGATCAAGAAGAAATTGACCAAATCATGATTGATTTAGATGGCACATCAAATAAGTCCAAACTTGGTGCCAACGCTATTTTGGGTGTTTCATTAGCTGTTGCAAAAGCAGCTGCAAATGAATTGGGTCTACCGCTTTACCGCTATATTGGCGGCACACGAGCTGTAACCCTTCCTGTTCCCATGATGAATATTATCAATGGTGGCTCACACTCTGATGCCCCTATTGCATTTCAAGAGTTTATGATTATGCCTGTTAAAGCAGTTTCGTTGTCACATGCACTGCAAATGGGAACTGAAATCTTTCACAACCTTAAGAAGGTTCTAAAAAGTAGAAATTTAAGCACTGCCGTTGGCGATGAAGGCGGATTTGCACCAACTCTTGGGGGTACAGAAGACGCATTGGATACCATTTTATTGGCTATTGAAAAATCTGGTTACAAACCAGCAGACGAGGTAATGATTGCGCTTGATTGTGCCGCCGCTGAATTTTACGCTGACGGTAAGTATGACTACACAAAATTTGAAG
The DNA here is from genome assembly GCA_964014735.1 of uncultured Flavobacteriaceae bacterium. GTDB lineage: Bacteria > Bacteroidota > Bacteroidia > Flavobacteriales > Flavobacteriaceae > UBA7446. The sequence goes on from CAXHBH010000035.1 coordinate 6,262, forward strand.
GGGAAAGCGGAAAAGTACGTTCTTCTCAAGATCAAGCAGAGTATCTCGCTTCATTGGTAGAAAAATATCCTATTGTTTCTATTGAAGATGGTATGGACGAAAACGACTGGGAAGGTTGGAAATATCTCACCGAAAAAATTGGTAATAAAGTACAACTTGTTGGTGATGATTTATTTGTTACTAACGTAACACGCTTGAGTCGTGGAATAGCAGAAGAAATTGCAAACTCTATTTTGATTAAGGTAAATCAAATTGGTTCATTATCTGAAACCATTGCGGCAGTTCAAATGGCACAAAATGCAGGTTATTCTTGTGTGATGTCTCACCGATCCGGGGAAACAGAAGACAATACGATTGCGGATTTAGCCGTTGCCCTAAATACAGGTCAAATTAAAACAGGTTCGCTATCACGTAGTGATCGTATGGCAAAATACAACCAGTTGTTGCGTATTGAAGAAGAGTTGGGAAGAATAGCGTATTATCCTCAGGATAAAGCCTTTAAAGTGAAGCTTTAATTCACTATATTATGGAAATTAAAAAATGATAAAATTCGCAAAACTATCTTACGATGATAAGTCAGTTGAATTCCCTCTGGTTGAAGGAACAGAAAACGAACTAGGAATTGATATTAAAACCCTACGTGCAGGAACCAACCTTATAACCCTTGACCCTGGTTTTAAGAATACCGGTTCTTGTCAGAGTGCCATTACTTTTTTAGACGGTGAAAATGGAATTTTAAGGTATAGGGGTTATAGTATTGAAGATTTAGCAAATAATGCAAGTTTTCTTGAGGTTTCATACCTTTTAATTTTTGGCGAACTTCCAAACAATAATCAACTAAATAAGTTTTTAAGTGATATACAAGAAAACGCAATAATTGACGAAGATTTAAAGAAAATTTTAGATACTTTTCCCAAAGCTGCTCACCCCATGGGTATATTATCATCTCTTACAAGTGCATTAATTGCATTTAACCCTACAAAAAAAATAAGCCTTATAAAAGACGAAGTTGAAATACAAAATTATGAGTATGGTTTAATTGTTAAACTTCTCGCAAAAATCCCAATTTTAGTTTCTTGGGTTCATAGAAAAAGAAGTGGGTTATCGCTAGATTATGGAAATTATAATTTAGGTTATGTTGAAAATATCACAAAAATGATGTTTCAAAAACCACATCAGGATTACTTTCAAAATGATATAGTTGTAAGTGCTATGAACAAGTTATTAATTCTTCATGCAGATCATGAACAAAACTGTTCGACTTCAACAGTAAGGATTGTTGGTTCTTCAGAGGCAAGTTTATTTGCATCAGTTTCTGCTGGAATTTCAGCACTTTGGGGAAGACTTCACGGAGGTGCAAATCAGGCTGTTTTGGATATGTTAGAAGCAATTAATAATGATGGAGGGGATACAAAAAAGTTTATGCTGAAAGCTAAAGATAAAAACGACTCATTTAGACTTATGGGTTTTGGTCATCGAGTTTATAAAAACTTTGATCCGAGAGCTAAAATAATTAAAGTTACTGCTCATGAAGTTTTGAATGATTTAGGTATTGAGGACCCAATTTTAGATATAGCAAAATCATTAGAAAAAGAAGCACTCAGCGATCCATATTTTACTACAAGAAGGCTTTACCCAAATGTAGATTTCTATTCTGGAATTATTTATAAAGCACTTAAAATCCCCAAAGAAATGTTTACAGTTATGTTCGCACTAGGAAGAGTTCCAGGTTGGATTGCTCATTGGAAGGAAATGAGACTAAATAAAGAACCTATTGGCCGTCCAAGACAGATATATGTTGGAGAGAATCAAAGACCATTTGTGTCACTGAATAAAAGATGAGTCATGGGAAAACTCTGTATACATTCAGTGGCGTAAACTCTTACCCACGTAGTGTTGGGTACAGCAAATGCTTTTGTTGCTCCGCCCACTATCCAAGACCTATGCGATTTCACTTCCAAAAAGCATTTACTTACTGGAACATTTCCCAAAAAAGCAGCTTGCTCAATTTGCATGTACTATCTTAGCGCTTACAGCCACAGGACGGTAAAGCTCTTTTGGTGATGAGTACGCGTGCTTATAATGCGTTTGCCTCCAAGCATATGGTATAGTTGCAGCAGTACGTCAAAGCTAGTTCATTGTCCCATCCCACATATTGAAGACTTGGGCGGCGATAGCGCAAGCTGTATGTTAGCAGAAGCATACTAAAGGTAGTTGTCTGAAATACGCGCTTTTTGTTGCTGAATCTTTTTAAAAAAGTCACGTACATTTTTAGATTTCGCTGAGATTGAAACCTTGTGGTGCTCCATATGAATACTGTAGGCCTCACCAGTACCTTTAAATATTGTGAGTTTATAATATGGAATAATTAAGCCGTAAGTTTCAAGTAAGGATCTAAAACGAAGAATTATGCCATTTGGACGAAGCTCAATATTACAGGTGTTTTCATTGTGATCTAAAACAAACAAGGAGTCAATTTCTTTACTACTTGAAACAACATGGAGTTTTGGCGAACCTACACCACCTAATTTAAGTCTATTCATGAGTGTAAAAGGTTTACCCACCAGCTTATTTATGTATTCGTGTTGGTCCTTTTGATTATAAGATACATTTGCTAACATATTACAAAGATAAAATAAATGTATTGCAACCTGTTGGAAACACTTATCTTTACATGCGATATTTTTTTATGGATCATATCATTAGTAAACAATTTGTTGCATACTTTGCCAAACACTACAACAAGACAGTAGACAGCATTGAAATTCAACCCACTAAACCTCAATTTGAAGGAGACTTGACTGTGGTTGTGTTTCCACTATTGAAGTTGGCACCCAAAAAACCTGCTGATTTGGCAGCAGAGCTGGGAGATTATCTGCAAGTAGAAGTTACAGAAATAGATTCTTATAATGTGGTGCAAGGCTTTTTAAATATTAAAATATCAGCAACATATTATATCAAAGCATTGAAAAATATACATGCAGATGTACATTTTGGAGTCAAAAATGTTGACGCAGCTGCTGATAAAATTCTTGTTGAGTATTCCTCACCAAACACTAATAAGCCGCTGCACCTTGGTCATATCCGAAACAATTTGTTGGGCGCTTCGGTATCTAACATACTGTCTGCCAATGGGCAACTCGTCCACACCACTCAAATTATTAATGATAAGGGTATACATATCTGTAAATCTATGGTAGGTTGGCAACAGTTTGGAAATGGCGAGACACCAATAACTGCCAACTTAAAAGGTGATGCATTGGTGGGTAAATACTATGTTCTTTTTGATCAACAGTACAAAAAAGAAATTGCTGATATGGTTTCTGCTGGAAACGATGAAGAAACGGCTAAAAACAGAGCACCTATTTTGTTGCAGGCAAAAGACATGTTGATCCGTTGGGAGCAAAAAGACGCTTCAGTTATTGAATTATGGAAAAAAATGAATGGCTGGGTGTATGAAGGTTTTAATGAAACCTACAAACGCTTGGGCGTTCATTTCGATTCTTACTACTATGAAAGCGAGACATATTTATTGGGTAAAGAAATTGTTGCAGAAGGACTTGAAAAAGAGGTTTTTTTTCAAAAAAAAGACGGTTCTGTTTGGATAGATTTGACCGACGAAGGATTAGATGAAAAACTTTTGCTTCGTTCTGATGGCACATCTGTTTATATGACGCAAGACCTTGGAACAGCGTGGCTACGTTATAACGATCACCCCGATGTGAAGGGCATCGTCTATACTGTTGGAAATGAACAAGATTATCATTTTAAAGTATTGTTCCTTGTGTTAAAGAAATTGGGCTACGTCTGGGCTGATCAATTACATCACTTGAGCTATGGTATGGTTGACTTACCAAGCGGTAAGATGAAAAGTCGCGAAGGCACGGTTGTTGATGCAGATGCACTTATGACCGAAATGCGGGACACAGCCAAACAGATTTCCCAAGAGCTAGGAAAGTTAGACGGTATGTCTGAAGAGGAAAAAGAATCACTTTATCACACTATTGGAATGGGTGCTTTAAAATACTATATCCTTAAGGTAGACCCAAAGAAAAGGATCTTATTTGACCCCAAAGCATCTGTTGATTTTACAGGAAATACTGGACCATTTATACAATATACCTATGCACGTATCCAATCTATTTTACGTAAATCCTATGCAAGTGATTTTGATATTTCGAACGCAATTACCTTACATGATAAAGAAAGGACATTAATAAAGACTTTACTTCAATTTCCTTCTACCATCGAGTCCTCTGCCAAGCAGTGCAGTCCAGCTTTGATAGCCAATTACTTATATGAATTGGTAAGGCAGTTTAATTCATATTACCAAGAAGTGCCTATTCTTATTGATGATAAAGCCCAGCAATCTTTTAGAGTATCTTTGTGTGGTGCAGTAGCGAAGGTTATTGCAAATGCACTTGGTCTTTTAGGTATTGATGCACCAGAAAGAATGTAAAAAAAAAGCCTCGAAAATCGAGGCTTTTAAAATACTTATTAGGTTTTACTTATTTTTTAGAAGCAACCGCCGCAGCGTATACCACTAAACCAAAACCAACTTTGTTGATTGCATCACCAATATTGTATACAACATCCATATCTAAATTTATAGCAGATATGAACGAATACCATTGTCCATCAGCAGTACCTAACATATAACCTAATGGGTATATAGCCCATCCAATTAATACGAAAAGAGTTAGTGTTTTGTGTGCTTTTTCAACAGCACCACCAGCAGATGCAGCAAGTTGAGCTAACTCACCATACTTAATTAAATATGCAATGTAGAAATACGCTGCACCAGATGCAAGACCCCAAAGTGCTGGCATTGCAGTACTACCATCAGCAACTTCACCGAAATAACCTGTTACAAGCATCACAAGTGAAGCCAATATTAATGTTTTAAGGTGTTTGGTTGTTGCTCCAGCAGCTTTAAGGATTAGATAGAACTCAACACACATTAATGGTACTGTAAGTATCCAGTCAATGTATCGGATTTCTGTAGTAACACCTCCAGATGTAGCAGCCTCTCTCATGTAATAATAGTGTACTGCCGCAATGAAGGTAATCAGACCAGAAACCAAAATTGAGGTTCTCCATTTACTGTCAAATTGAGGTAGTGATAGGAAAAAGAAAGCTGAAGCAGCTGTCATCGCCATGGTACCTAAAAAGAAAGTAAAATTAACAGGATCGCTAAGATCCGCATTTCCGATAAATGAAATAAAACTAGTTAGTGTCATAATTTTTTAATTATATTTTGTTGAGTGCAATTTAAAAAAAATTAAACAAACTGTATATATTTGAACAATTATTTTATGAATTTGTATAAAATTTATGATTAAAATTAATCATTTCGATATTACAAAAATTCTTATCACACTGATTTGTACGGGTTTAAGTGCTATTTTGGATGAGACTATTTTATCGTTTTTTGCCACTATTAATGTGTTAACGATAGGCATCATTCATGGTGCAAATGATTTATATATAATTTCTAAACTTAACAAAAATCCAAAAAAACGGCATTTCATTTATTTATTTATTACTTATGTTGTTTCCGTTTTTGTAATGGTTTTTGCGCTTTATCGCTTTCCATTATGGTCTCTTATGTTATTTGTGATTATAAGTTCATTTCAT
>CAXHBH010000036.1:0-11807 GCA_964014735.1 uncultured Flavobacteriaceae bacterium
GAATCATCAAACTTTGGAGGCATTGTAAATACGTTATCTAACATTTTGGTAAAGTCATCATTTCCACCCATTAGGTTTATAAGACCTTGGATGTCATGAAAAACTGACCATGAATAATGCAGGCTATTTCCTTCCGTAAATGCATCGCCCCATTTTAAGGGGTTAAAAGGAGATTGAAAGGTCCCATCCTCGTTTTTTCCTCTCATCCATTTTGTTTCTGGATCAAAAAGGTTTTCATAATTTTTTGATTGTTTGTAGAACCGTTTCGATAGTTCCGGTTTGTTCAGCTTTTCTGCCATTGCTGCTATTGTGAAATCAGCGTATGCGTATTCTAAGGTGCGCGCGGCATTTTCATTAATTCCAACATCATAGGGAACATAACCTAGCTTATTGTAATAATCAACCCCTTCTCTTCCTACTGATTTCACTGGTCGTCCCTCTTTTACATTGGCATTTTTTAATACAGCCTCCAGTAGTGTAGCTACATCTTTTTCGTAAACATTTCCTTTTAGATATGCATCCGCAATAATTGGAGCTGAATTTGATCCAATCATACAGTCGCGGTGACCAGGGCTTGCCCATTCCGGCAACCATCCAGATTCTTTATAGGTATTTGCTAACCCTTCCATTATTTGCTTGTTCAACTCTGGATACATTAAATTAAAAAATGGAAATACAGCCCTAAACGTGTCCCAAAAGCCGTTATCTGTAAACATATACCCAGGAAGGACTTGCCCATTGTAAGGGCTGTAATGAACAATTTCTTCGTTCTTGTTTATTTCATAAAATTTTCTAGGAAACAATAAAAGGCGATAAAGGCAGGAGTAAAAGGTTCGAATGTTATCAATATTGTCGTCCTCAACGATCAATCTTTGAAATTCATTTTCCCAAGACGCTTTAGCTTCTTTCTTTACCGTATCAAAGGATTTAGTTCCTATTTCACGTGAAAGATTAAGTTCTGCCTGTTCTAAACTAATAAAAGATGATGCGACCTTAACGTGAACTTCTTCTCCCAATTCAGTTTCGAAACCAATGATAGCCCCTACATGATCTCCTTCGCTATAAGTTGAGTTTTCTTTTAGTTTCCAATTGTCTTTCCAAGTATGTTTCCATTTAAAATCTTTATCAAAAACCGCCACAAAATAGTTGTGGAAGTTTTCTGGAACGCCATCATTATTATTTCTACAATAGCCAATAATTTTTCTTTCCTCTGGTATAATTTTCACCATTGAACCCATATTAAAAGCATCTAATACAATGTAAGAAGATTTATTTTCTGGAAAAGTGAATCTAAATACGGATGCTCTTTCAGTAGGTGTGATTTCTGCAGTTACATCATAATCTGCCAAGTAGGTTTCATAAAAATATGGTTTAGCATCTTCTGCCTTGTGGGAAAACCAAGAAGCTCTTTCTTCTTCGTTATATTTTAGATCCCCAGTAACCGCCATTAGTGAAAACGAGGCATAGTCGTTTATCCATGGGCTAGGCTGATGGGTCTGTTTTATTCCTCTTATTTTATTGTCATCGTATTTATACGCCCATCCATCTCCCATTTCTGCAGTTTGGGGAGTCCAAAAATTCATTCCCCAGGGAGTAGCTATCGCCGGGTAGGTATTTCCGTTTGAAAGACTGAATTTAGAGTCTGTACCCATTAAAGGATTAACCAAATCAACTAAGCTTGAAGTTTGTGCATTTACTGATAATAAGAGGCAAAGCATCGAAACTGTATATAATTTTTTTTGAATATTTTTTATCATGTTTTTTAATTATGATGGGGCTCTTAAATTTAATTTTTAAAATTATTTTGATGCAATTTACAGTTTAATTCTTATTTATAAATATGAGTTTAATGATTTGAAAAAGGGTGGTATCTCTACCACCCTAAACTAAACTAATTAGAAAAAACTAATAATCATATTAAATTAATATCCTGGATTTTGCGACAAATTTTGATTGATGTCTAACTCCGGTTGTGGAATAGGTAACAATAATTTTTCTGCTGTAGCCTCATAACCCAAGGAAGCACCTGTGTCATCTGTAAGTCCATTCAAATACTGAGCCATAGCTGTATTGTCGTCATAATAACGCTTTAAGTCCCAATAACGATTAAATTCAGCCACTAACTCTAGTCTTCTTTCTTTTAGAATAGCAAGCTTAACTTCAGCCTGTGATGTGGCTGCAGTTGGTGCCAGATTAACTCTTGCACGAACTTGATCAAGTAGCGTTATTGCTTCTGCTGTTTGTCCAATAGCATTAAGTGCCTCAGCTCTTAATAAAATTATATCCGCTAAGCGAAGTAACATCACATTCCAGGCTCCAAAAATCTCACCCGATCTACCCATTTTATACATGAAACTAACAGGTGTATTCGGACCATAACCATAATTTGGTTGAGTAATTTTTGAACGATCGTTGACAGTAATAACAGTAGACCATTTCCTCACAGTATCTCCCATTTCATCAAAAGCAGAAATCAGATCTGTAGTAATTGTATTGAATCTATGGTATGCAACTTCCCAACTAGACCCTGGTTTACTTCCTTCATATTGTGAAAAATCACCAGGTGGTAACATCTGTAGTGGGTGATATGAAGCGACGTTTCCATCAGGGACATGTTCCATTTCTAATATAGATTCACGTGAAAAGTCATGCTCACCATCAAATAAATGATCATATGTTGGTAATAATTCATAAACTCCGCTATTTATAACTTTAGCCGCATATTCTGCGCATTTAGCGTAGTCTCTGGTTTCTGCATATAATTTAGCCAACATTGCTTGAGCAGATCCTTTAGTCCCTCTAGTTCTAGTTAAAAAATTAGATGAGTGCTCTTTTGGCAATAATCTTTCAGCTTCTAATAAATCAGCTTCAACTTGAGCATAAGTTTCTGCTTCGGATGATCTAGATTTAAATAAATCAGCATCTAATGTTGATAACTGTAATGGCACTCCCCCAAATATTCTAACTAATTGAAAATAGTTAAAAGCTCTAATAAAATAAGCCTGGCCTAATATTGAGTTTTTAGCTGATTCAGAGAAATTTGGATCTTCAATTCCAGGAACATTATCTAGTACAGAATTCGCTCCTGCAATATACCTGTAAGGTTGTGCCCATGCATATCCTAACGGCTCATATGCTGAGGCATTGGGACTATGCAATTCATGCGTAATAAAATCTGCCACAAAACCACCATGGGTGTTATCTGCTCTCATATCACTAAAAACAGTGTGTTGCCATTTGTAATAGTGTTGACTCATTTCGGCTGGCACTCCATACACTGCTCCAATTGCAGCTTCAGCATCAGACTGAGTTTGATATGACCCTTCAGCAGACAATTCATTTAGAGGGACTTTTTCTAAGAAATCATCAGGTGTACATGATGAAATCACCAATATTAGCATTGTTGCTATTATTAGTTTTAAATTATAATTGTAATACATTTTGTTATTATTTTCAGAATTTATTGTTTGATTTTTCATTTGGAAATATTTTTAAAATTCAACATTAAGTCCCAACGTGAACGTTTTTGCTTGAGGATATGAGCCGTAGTCAACTCCTTGAGTTAATGCTACTGAATCAACTCCACCTAAGCTTCTATTTACTTCTGGGGAATAACCAGAGTAATTAGTTATTGTAAACCAGTTCTTAAGGTTTGCATAAATACTCAACCCAGAAATATTTAATTTATCAATAATATCATTTTCAAAGTTGTATGATAAACTTATATCCCTTAGTCGTAAATAAGAACCATCTTCAACCCAACGAGAATTTATACCTCCATTATTATTGGAATCAACAACAGTTGCTCTTGGAACATCTGTTATATCCCCTGGATTTCTCCAGCGTCTTACAATATCAGCAGATTGATTTTCTGGAAACCTCATTGATTCAAGGTTCTGTTTTCCATTATTATAAATATCATTACCCGAAACACCATCAATAACAATGTTCAAATCAAAGTTCTTATAACTAATCTCGTTAACGAATCCATAGGTGAAATCTGGCATAGGATTCCCAATAACTTGCTTATCTGCAGCTGTTATTGTACCGTCCCCATCATTGTCTGTAAAAATTAAGTCTCCAGTTTGAGGATCAACACCTTCGCTATTCCATCCCCAAAAACTAGCTAATGGAAGATCATTCTTTGTGAGTTGAAGATTTCCACCGCCATTTTGTAAAAATGTAGAAAATATTGTGGTGTTTTCTGGAATACCCTTAACGACGTTTTCATTGAAAGATATATTGAACATTGTGTTCCATTTGAATTCATCTTTACTAATCATACTAGCATTTACTGCAAACTCAAAACCCTTATTCTCTAAATAACCATCAAGGTTTACTATTTGTGTTGCAAAACCTGATGTTTGAGGAAGGGTTTGAGGGAAAATTAAATTTTCTGTTTTTTTATTGTAGTAATCAGCAGTAACATAAACTCTATCATTTAAAATTGAGAAATCTAAACCAATATTAAATTGATTTGAAGTTTCCCATCCTAAATCAATATTTCCAGATTGCGAGCTTGGTATTCTTCCAGGTGCTAATGATGTTGGACCTGTAGGATATTCATTAACTGATACAATATTTGCATATGCATTAAGGCCTGCAGGCAAATTTCCTGTTTCTCCATAACCTGCTCTAAATTTTAAATTTGTAACAAATTCAACATCATCCATGAAATCTTCATTTGACAAATTCCACCCGGCTGAAAATGTTTTGAAAGTTCCCCATCTGTTGTTAGGAGCAATCCTAGAAGAACCATCTGTTCTTACAGATGCAGTCACTAAATATTTATCATTAAAATTATAATTTGCTCTTGCAAAGTATGACTGCAGAGACCATGATCCAGCGTCAGAAATATTTAGAGAATTTACTGTTGCAGTATTAAGGGTTCTGACACTCTCAGATGCAAAATTTTGCTTCGTTTGCATGCTATAAATTCGATCTTCTTCTGAAACACTGCTTCCAACAATAACGTCTAAATTGTGTAAACCAAATGATTTGTTATAATTTAAAGTATTATCAAATATATATCTTACAACTTCCCCTGTGTTAAGTTGCCCCTCTCCATTGACTGCTAATGCTGAACGCGTGACTGTTGGGTCTTTAAATGCCGTGTATCGGTTAGCTGAAATATTTATACCAAGTTGAGACTTAAATGTTAAATTATATGGAAGCTTGACAGAAAAGTTGGCATCAGCTACAATATTATTTATTACATCTAAATTATCGTTACCATAAATATAACTAAATGGGTTTTCAAGTCCCATCCCAGCTAATGCTGCTAACGTGTAATATCCATCTTCGTCAAAAATTGGTTGAAATGAAGGAGTAACTAAAGCAGATGATATAGCACCTCCATATTTCCCTCCCATATCATCTGGGACTGATTTTACATTTGATCTAGTGTAATTAAAATGTGTTCCGAAACTGAGCCAGTCATTGACCTTCTGATCTAAATTAATAGAAAGTGAATACCTTTTATTTTCTGAGGTAACTACAATCCCATCTTGACTTAAATATCCTAAGCCAACGAAAAAAGATCCATTTTCGCCACCGCCAGAGACAGATGCATTAATTCCAGTCATCGGAGCATCACGATAGATTAAATCTTGCCAATCATTATTTGTAGAACTTAAAACAGAACTTGGTATTTGAATACCATTAAGCTCTTGAATGTAATCAGCTAAATCATTTTGATTTAAAAGGGGAATTTTACTTATCAACGAAGAGGATCCTGTGTAAGTATTTACACTAGCCTTAAAATCACCACTTCTTCCTTTTTTTGTTGTTATCAATACTACACCATTACTAGCTCCTGCAGCACCATATATACCAGCAGCAGAAGCATCTTTCAATACTGTAATGTCTTGGATGTTATTAGGATCGATGGCAGCGGTTGAATAAGATACAACTCCATCAATTACATATAATGGTTGTGTATTTCCAGAAAGTGAAGATATACCACGAACAAAAATTTGAGGGGATGCTCCAGGTCTTCCATTATTTTGTACAACACGAACTCCCGCTGACCTTGATTGCAACAATTGACCAACATCAGTATTTGCTTTTTCTTCGATTCCATCTAAGTCTAAAACAGAAATTGATGAAGTAATATCCCTTTTATTTTGTGATCCATAACCAGTTAAGACAACTTCGTCTAAACCTGCTACATCAAGAGCTAATACAACTTTTAATTCTGTATTTGCATTGGCAGTTACTTTTTGGGTGGTAAAGCCAATAAATGAAACTTCAAGTGTTGCATTTTCGTTATCGACAGCTAATTTGAAATTTCCGTCGAAATCTGTGGTCGTACCGTTAGAAGTTCCTACTTCAACTACAGAAGCTCCAGGGAGTGGGTTGCCTTTGCTATCGGTAACATTTCCGCTTATCATAGTTTGGACAACTTCTTCAACAACTTTTTTTGAATCCGTTGGAGGAGCATTCGACGTTTGAATAGCTTTTGAAAGTAAAACAACATTTTGATTTAAGCTATACGTTAACTTATTTTCAAAAATTAATTTGATTAATTTATCAAGTTTAATATTTTCAACAGAAAAGCTTATTTTTTTTTGAAAATCATAGATTTCACTTCCGAAAATAAACCTAAGATTGGTTTGCAATTCAATATCGTCCAATACGTTAATAATTGGTTGATCTTCTACTTCCATACTTATTTCGACCTGTGAATAAACATTATTGTTTGCAAAGGTTGAAAAGACCATTATTATGGAAAGAAATAGTGAGATTTTCATAATTGATAAAGAATTGAGACTTTTTTCAGCTCTTTTGCCGAGCATATTATCTTTAAAATTCATAATTTTGATATTCATTGATTAGTGATTATTTATTGCTTGCTTAGTAATTATATATTGCTTTTTAATTAAGCGGGTTTTTGTCTCACCAAAAGCCCGTTTTTAATTTATTATTATCTTATTATTCAATATTTGATAATTTAAATCGTATATCTCTTCGAGGTAGTCCAAAACATTTTCTATTGACTCTGTTTCAGTTAAAATCGTAGCATTGATATATTGGTCATCTAATTTGTCATTATTATTAATGATAACGACATCATAAATTCTTTCAAGTTTTGTTATCATGTTGTTGATGTTCTCATTTCGGAAAATGATTCTTCCTTCAACCCATGAGGTATATAGTACTGTATTAACTTCTTTAACTTCAATACCTGGCTCAGCATAATTCACCTTAGCTCTATCACCAGGCTTTATAACAATAGTTTCGCTATTATTAATAGTGTTTTTAACGCCCAAGCTACCCTCTGTTAATATAATTTCAGAAAAATTATCTTCTTGATAGTCTTTAAAGTTAAATTTCGTGCCGTAAACTTCAACATAAGAACCTGTCGATACAACTTTAAATGTATTTAGGCTGTCGCTTGAAACATCAAAAAAGGCTTCCCCTGATAAAAATACTTCTCTATCGATTCCATCAATAAAGCTAACCGGATATGTAAATGAAGATCCAGAATTTAAATGAACCATTGTTCCATCAGAAAGATGTAATTTAAAACGTTTTCCGTAGGGTACATCAATTGTGTTTTTTACAAAAGTTTTATGATTTTCATCCTTATTGTACACAAGTGCATTAGACTTTGATTCAACTATCCCATCAAGTTTTTTAAACTTAATTTCGTCAGTATCTAAAATGACTTTAGCGCCTGTTGAGGTTGTTAAAATTATATTTTTAGATTCAGTTTCTATTTTGTTTAAATCAACTAGGTTTAATAGTCCAAATGCACAGATAAACACTGCAGCTACCAAAAATAAACTTTGATTAAAAGATTTATTTCTAGAAGTCATTTTTTCTTTTTTGATTTTTATCTCTAATTCATTGATTAAAAATTCTTTATCAAATTTATTCATAGTCAGATTTGCGAGATGATTAATGTTAACATATTCTTTAAATATGTAGTAGTTTTCTTCGGTTAGTATAAAATTTAGAAGTGCTTCTAATTCAATAGATGAGCAATCATCATTAAAAAACTTAACAATTATATTTTGGATATAGTCATTCATTATTACCTAATAACGTTTCTAAAAACAACAACCCTTACTATTTAATAAAATTAACACTCATTTTTTTATTTATTGATAGCAAAAAACATGGTTAATTATTAATTTTATATATTTCACACATTAAAGTAAATATTTTGTCACTCAACAATAAAAAGTTAATTAAAGCACTAAAAAAGAATGACCCTTTAGCATGGCAACAAGCTGTTAATGAATTTAGTGACAATTTGTATGCTTATGCAATAAGTTTGTGTTCAAATCATGAAATGGCGTCAGAAATTGTACAACAAGTTTTTGTAAATACTTATGAAGGAAAGCATAAATTAAACCCAGAATATTCATTAAAATCGTTTTTGTACCGATCGACGTATAATAAGTTTATTGATTTGTACCGAAAAAATAAATCAATGTCCGCATTGCATGAACAATACTACTTTCTTTTAGATCAATTGACGTCTAATGAAATTGATTTGTCAGATAAATTAGAAGTGATGAACCTAAAAATCGAAAGCTTACCTAGTAGAACCAAGGAAATATTTTGTTTAAGTAAACAAAATGGATTGTCTAATGTTGAAATCTCAGAAATACTTAATATTTCTCTAAAAACCGTTGAGGGCCACATAACTAAGGCATTTAAATTACTTCGAAATGAACTTATTAGTTCAAAAGACTAATCTTACCTATCTCAAACTATTTTTTAAAGAATTTAAAATTATCTCCTCCATAACTTTGTAACCCTCCAAATTTGGATGAACTAAATCATTAGCTGCAGTATACTCAGGCACTTTTAATCCGCCATCAGCATCTACCATAGCAGCATAATAGTCAACATATGTTAGCCCATTTTCTTCGCAGTAGCTTTTTAAAATTGTATTTAGTTTAATAATTTTTGATGCTGGTTCTAACCCAGGTGACCACAAGAAATCTATAGCAGGTAGTGATGAACATATGTAAACAGCAATGTTATTTGCCATTGCAATCTCAGCCATTGAGAATATATTTTCAGCCGTATTTTCAATACTTATTAGACCGGTATTACCTGCAATATCATTTGTTCCAGCCATAATTACCACAGCCATTGGATTCAAATTAACAACATCGGATCTAAATCGGACTAGCATTTGTGGTGATGTTTGACCTCCAATACCTCTATTAACAAATGGGTTCTCGCTAAAAAAACTTGCATTAAAATGACTCCAGCCCTGTGTAATTGAATTGCCCATAAACACTACCCGATTCGGCTCAGTAAGTTTTTTTAATTTTTCATCACTCTCTTTATAAAAATTCATGTTTGCCCAATCCATTAGAGTTCCACCTCCAGCAATGGCTATTTTAGGAGCTGTGATCAGGTCATCATATTTACCCGCTTGAATCAATTCTTGTGCATTCGTAGCTATGGTAACTACTATAAATACTGAAGTTATAATTATTTTATTTATTATCATTGTTTTGATTTTGAATGAATCCATTTTAAGAAATTAGGTTCGGCGAATGCATTATTCCAACTGTCATGACCAACATTTTCGTATAAAGTCATTTTGAGGCTACCACCCGATGCTATAATGGCCTTTGCCATTTTTAAAGAATGCTTTGGCTGAACCACTTTATCATCAGAACCATGAAAAATCCATACGGATACTTTATTTGCATATCGTTTTGCATATGCCGCAATTCCATTTCCACAAATAGGAGTAGCAGCGGCAAACATGTTCGGCCTTCTATACAATATTTCAAAAGTTCCCATTCCTCCCATAGACAGTCCACTGACATAAACTTTTTGTTTGTTGACTTGTTTTTTTTCAATAAACCTGTCCATTAACTCCATTACGAGCCTTAGACTTTTATTTGGGCTGGTTGTTATATTATCAAAATTATTATTCCATTCATTATCTGACGATAAACTTGGCCACCGGTCATTGGTTGGGCATTGAGGTAAGATTACCCAAGATTTATAATGTTCTCTGTTTTCTTTTTTTAGAAAAAGATGATCTACATACGTTAATTGAGAGAAATTATCAGAACCTCTTTCTCCGGCACCATGTAAAAATAAATGGACAGGATATTGCTGATTTTGATCGTAATCTAAAGGTTTAAGAATTCTATAATTTAGTGTGTCATTTTGATACACAAAAATCTCCTTTTCAAATAGTTTGAAATTTTGAGCATTTAAATTAACTGCTGAAAAGAAAATGATTATAACTAAAAAATACCTCATAAATTAATTTTTACAATACTTCTATAATACTTAACAAAAAAGTAAAACCCTTAGTTTTCGAATAATAGGAATAAGCTATATTACGAAAATTAGCTTTTTTAAAATTTGTGGTTTAATACAATTTTGATTTTGGGCGGTATATATCTTCCTTTCCAAAATCTTTGTTTGGATTGCGCACCATTTCAACAAAGTAAATAAAGGATGAATCTAAAAAAGAAGATTTATCCCGTTTCGTACACCCTATTGAGCTATTTTCGAAACAATCCCTAACTTTTTTAAAAAAGATTGGTGATTAGTTTTGGGATAATTAGTGATTTTATGACTAGTTTTTTTACTTTTAAGTCATGAAAACACATGTACTCTCTTTGGTTGGACTCTTGATTTGTCCGTTTCTATTTAGTCAAATATTAACCGTTAATTCTGGCTCGTCTGTTTCTATTTCGTCAGGTAGTTCCATAACCCTTGATGGACTTGAAATTACGCCATCTGACACCTATGTTATTAGTGGTGCCAATGATGTATCGCGTTCTGCTACTGCTGCTACTGCAGGCACCAATAGCTCTGTGTCACGCGTGTATAGCTCTTCTGCCCTACTTTCTGGCTTTACAGGCACACTTACCTTCTCGTATTTTGAGGGAGAGCTGAATGATATTGTAGAAGGTGATCTTGTTTTGGAGCTTCAAGCTGATGATGATTCTTGGACTTCGTATGGGGGAACTGTGGATGAAGTTAACAATACGGTTAGCTATACATTTAATGACCCTGTTTCATTTAAAGCCGTCACAGCTAGTAGTGCAGATGCTACGCTTACTGTTGAAGACATCTATCCTTTGGATTCTAGGATCTCTGTGTACCCAAACCCTACAGCAAACCGAATCTACATCCAAGGAGAAAACGTTTTGCAAGCTGAACTCTTTGATCTAAGAGGCAGAAAAGTAAAAACCACCAATCAAAAACAAATCGATATGAGTGAAATGGGTACCGGAACATTTATATTAAAAGTTACTACAGAACCAAACAACACAAAATCATTTAAAATTATTAAACAATGAAAAAACTTATACTACTTACACTCTTTTTACTGCCTCTACTAACATTCTCACAGGAACAATTGGGTTTTGACATTGGTGTGGTTATTTCTGGACAATCCCACAGATTTGGTTATTCTGTATCGATGGACAGTGACGGGTCTCATGTGGCTATTGGGGCTATAGCAGGGCCTGTTCGGATCTACTCATGGGATGGTAGTGCTTGGAATCAACTAGGAAATGATATTGAAAGTGCTACTAATGACCACTTAGTATACCCTGTCGGGAATCATATGGCTATATCGATCGATAGTGACGGGTCGCATGTGGCCATTGGGGCTATTGGGGGTGATGGTGGTGGAAACAACTCTGGGAATGTCCGTATCTACTCATGGGATGGTAGTGCTTGGAATCAAGTAGGAAATGATATTGATGGAGAGGCTTCTAATGACCGCTCAGGATATTCTGTATCGATAGATAGTGACGGGTCGCATGTGGCCATTGGGGCTTACCAGAATGATGGAAGTGCAT
>CAXHBH010000037.1:0-11727 GCA_964014735.1 uncultured Flavobacteriaceae bacterium
TTCAAAATGGCAGTCAAATTGCTAGTCCATTCAGAGCGTTATGGTACAACTCTGATCTGGATAGTTTCATCAGCGGGGCTTATGGATCAAATGAACAACCTAATTCTACTTCAGATGGAACTTATCTAAATGGTTCAAAGACAAGGGGATATAAATTTTCTCAAAATAGCAGACGAATGTACCAAAAAATTGCAGTTACGTCTGGCACAGAATATACTTTCTCAATGGAATCACGATCAGAAGCCCAAGGAGTTAATTCTGAAGTTTTTATTTTAAATACGGAAATTACTGATGAAACTAACGTAGATGCTGTTGATCCACTCCTTGAGAACGATGTAGACGCATATTTTAAAGTTACTAATGATTTCAATTCGAGCAAGAGTAGTGCAACAGTTAATACTTTTACAACAAATACATTTAATTTCACTGCCTCTGCCGATTTTGTAGTTGTTTACATAAGATCATTGCAGAGTGTAGATAGCAGTCATGAAACATTTTTTGATAATTTGTCACTTGTTGAGGCAAATACAGCCTCAACGGAAAATCTGTCTTCAGTTAATTTGAACTTATATCCAAACCCTACAAGTGATATTGTTCACATTGGTGGTGTTGACAGAGTCGATGCCATACGTTTGTATTCAATAAACGGTCAACTTGTTAAGAAATTAACTAATACTAATTCAATAAACTTAAGTAATCAGAAAAAAGGTGTTTATTTGGTTGAAGTAATTGTTGAAGGTAAGACCTTAGTAAATAAATTGATCAAACGCTAAGTTTTATTTATAAATTTATAAAAGCACTCCAAAAGAGTGCTTTTTTTATTTTTAAAATTAATTAATCTTTAAGACCTATATAGCCTACTCCATTTCTTGATTTTAACAAGGGGGACTTTTGATCGGCGATGTATGCATTCTCATCAGACCATTTTGGTTTTTTGTACAACAAATTAGTGTCCATTACGCCCTTTAAAAATTTAGGGAATCCTACATCATGAAAAAGGCAATTATCTATCTTGTTTGCAGCACCAGATAGGCGCAATGGGATTTGTATTTTATAGCTATTCACAAATACAGAATTTGTAATTTTTACCTTATGTATTCCATTAGATACTATAATTTTTCCTTTCTCGCTGTTGTATACATTATCAAATACACAATGGTCAATTATAAGCTCCCCGCCAGGAAGGCTTATGTCGGAAGTTTTTCTTAAATAATTTACCGCGTGCTCTTCAATATCCTTAAAAACAGTATTGTTTAGTATAATAACATTTGCGTTGTATTTACCCATATTATCTTTATCGTACGATAAATTTAACCCACGATAGCTGTTTTCAAAACGTGTATTGGTAAAGCTAAGCGTGTCCGCTGTTGTACCTACATATGCCTTAAATATACTTCCACCATTTTTAGTTTTGAAGTTTTGGAAAATACAATTATCAGCATAAATACTATATAGCCCAGATTCATTTTCAGAGGGCGATGTTAATGCATACTTAATTGCGTTTTGATCCAGGGCATCAAGAGTTAGGTTTTTCATCCTTAACTTCCCACCCTCAGTTACTTTAAAAAAATACATAAATGGGCTGTCCAAATCTTCCATAGATTTAAGCATGGTTGATCCATCGGGGGCGCCTTCAATGGTAATTTCCTTTTCGACCTTCATACTTTTTTCAATTTCGTATGTTGCACCTGCCAAACGGATGGTAGAACCTGAAGATGCTTTGCCAATGGCACGCCTTAAATTTCCAGGACCAGGAAATACCTCAACAACAGCTGGTTTTTTTACACGAATTTTGATATTAGGCTTCCAACCTGGGCCGGCTCTTAGTTTTAATGCTTTTGGAATTTTAGTAGACCCTAAATTAAAGGCGCCTGCAGTTAGGTTGGATCTTGTCGCATTTAGTATGTCCCTAGCAGGGCTTTTAGCATTCTCACTAACATCTAATACGGAGTTATTTTCGGATGGAACAGGAATTGAAATATCATATGACCAATCTAATGACGCTTTGGTAAAAAAGCGAGAATCTACGGGAATATTACTATCAACAATATTTCCGCTAAATTGAATACCATCAACACGATCTAAATACTCCGCTATTTTACCGCCCTCAGTATTTAATACTAAATTGTTGGTGAACACAGAGTTGATAGCTGGTAAGGATAACTCAGCGCTCTTACCTGCACCAAAAGTAATGGGACTACAATCAATGACCGTGTTGTTTTGAATCACAACATTCTTTACTTGATCATAGCGATTTAATGGAGAGTTTGGAACACCATTCATAACAACAATTGGCCCTCTGAAGAGAGTGCCTTTAAGACCAATCATCAAGTTGTTTTGAACCACATGCCCAGCATTAATAATACGAACACCACCAGTTTTTGACTTGCCGTTTCCAACAAATACATTATTTTCTACAAGTGCATTGTTTCCGTGTCTAAGGGTCAATGTTCCCTCACTTTCAAGAAATAAGTTGTTGCGATAGATGTTATCTCCGGATTTGTTTGAAATGATTTCAGATTCTCCATTACAGCCCTTAAAAATGTTATTTTCAATGAGAGTTTTAGAAGAGCTGCGAGAGTAAGTACTTGTACCAACTCGAATGGTTTCGCCCCCATTTTCACCTAATTCAGGTCGTGATCCAAAATAATTGTGGTCAATCCTATGGCTGTTGTCCTGGTGCTCTATATCCCGTAAAACCACAACTAAAGTGGTTCCACGTGATTCCTTTCCTGTAAAGTTGTTGTGGTCTACGCGGTTGTTTTTACCATATAAATCAACCCAATGATTACTGATATCTTCAGCAGTATCAAAATATGAGATGGTGGAGTTGGTAAACCTACAGTTATATGCAAATATTTTTGAGTTTCTTCTAAACTGTACAACGTGTTTTTTTGTTGTCATACCATCTTTAAACCATAAACCACTAACGATGACATAAGTCCCATAAATGCTCAAACTTGAATCGCCCGTAATCAAAACTTTGCCTGGTGTTTCGGCTTTTACAATAATTGGGTTTTGTTTGGTTCCATTGCCAAATGCATTGAGCGTAACATCTTTCCACTCTCCATTCTTTAAAATTATAGTTCCTCCAGTGCTTACTTTTTTAATGGCCGAATTGTACTCATCTATTGTAGAAACCGTAATGGATTGGGCAGTTGCAAAAAAAATTGAAAAAAGGAGTAAAACAGTTATTCTTTTGAGTAAAATTTCCATTAATATTTTGCTTAATTATTAAAGTAATTCAATTTAATCAAAATGTTGGTATTCTTCTAAAAATTAAAAACATCAGCTCTAAAATATGAACAATATTAAGCACTTTGTGTACGCAACGATATTTATTAATTATGTGTGTTTATATGCGGTAAAGTATTGTACAAAATTAGTTGTGGAATAATGCCAAATACAAAGAAGTGAAGCGCATTAAATATGTTTCTTTTAAATTTACTTTAAATTCACACAAAAGATTAAAAATGGGTAAAACAATTGTATTGACAGGAGCCGGCGGGGTTTTGTGTGGCAAACTAGCTGAGGCACTTGCTCAAGAAGGACATAAAATTGCTGTATTAGACCTGCGAAAGGAGGCCGCAGATGCAGTTGTAGCACGTATTAAAGCAAATGGTGGAAATGCCATTGGCCAGGCTGCTAATGTTTTAGAAAAAGACACTTTGATGCGTGCTAAAGAAGCGATTAATAAAGCCTTTGGCAAAATAGATATTTTGATAAATGGCGCTGGTGGAAATCACCCGATGGGAACAACTTCAAATCCGTTCTTTGCCCTGGAAGATATGGAGAATAAAAACGAAGGGTTTAAAACTTTTTTTGACTTAGACCCTAAGGGTATTGAGTTTACATTTAATCTAAATTTTCTTGGCACCTTACTTCCAACACAGGTTTTTGCGCAAGATATGGTAGGTCAGGAAAATTGTAGTATCCTGAATATTTCGTCTATGAATGCCTTTACTCCATTGACAAAAATTCCTGCATATAGTGGAGCCAAAGCTGCTGTATCTAATTTCACACAATGGTTGGCAGTTCATTTTTCTAAAGTAGGTATCCGCGTAAATGCCCTTGCTCCTGGGTTTTTCCTTACCGATCAGAACAGAACACTGTTAACAAATACGGATGGAAGTTTAACACAACGAGGACAACAAATTATTGATCAAACTCCTATGGGGCGCTATGGTACACCTGATGACTTGGTTGGCACTACCCTATGGCTTTGTGGTGAGGGATCAAAGTTCGTTACTGGAGTAGTAATTCCTATTGATGGAGGGTTTGCCGCATATAGTGGCGTTTAATATTTAATAATATGCATATTTCACTAGAACAAACTTGGCGCTGGTATGGTCCTAATGACCCTGTGTCTCTGTTGGACATCAAGCAAGCAGGTGCAACAGGAATCGTTTCTGCACTTCATCAAATTCCTAATGGAGTTGTTTGGCCAATTAATGAAATAAAAAAGCGGCAAGCTGAAATTGCAAAAGCAGGACTTACTTGGTCAGTTGTTGAAAGCGTACCAGTACATGAAAATATCAAAACCAAATCTGGAAACTACCAAACGTACATAAACAACTACAAACAAACACTTTTAAATTTAGGAGCGTGTGGTATCGATATTGTTTGTTACAACTTTATGCCTGTTTTAGACTGGACACGCACAAACCTAGATTATGAAGTTTCAGATTCATCGATGGCACTGCGATTTGAAGCTGCTGCTTTTGCTGCTTTTGAATTGTTTTTACTAAAAAGGCCTGGTGCAGCAGAAGCTCACTCTAAATCAGAGATTATAGCAGCTAAAAAGTATCTTGAAAATAGTTCAGTGGAACAACAACAAAAATTAATTAAAAATATTATCGCTGGACTACCGGGAGCTGAAGAGGGTTACACTTTAAAAGAGTTCAACCAAATATTAGCGACTTACAAAAACATAGGGGCAAAAGAACTAAAGGCAAATCTATTTTCTTTTGTCGCAGAGATAATTCCTGCTGCTGAACAAGCAGGGGTTCTGATGTGTATTCATCCCGATGATCCGCCTTATCCCATTCTTGGATTACCCAGAGTATTAAGTACTGAACAAGATGTCATCGACCTATACGATGCAGTTAAAAGTCCCAACAATGGTCTGACTTTTTGCACGGGTTCTTTTGGTGTTCGAGCGGATAATGACTTGGTGGGTATGGTAAAACGGTTGGGGAGCCGTATCCATTTTATTCATTTGCGCGCAACCAAAAGAGATAAAAACGGAAACTTCCACGAGGCCAACCATTTAGAAGGTGATGTGGATATGTTTGGTGTTATGAAGGCTCTGATTGAGGAACAAATACTACGACAAAAAAATGGTAGAAAAGATATTTGCATGCCTTTTAGACCTGATCATGGTCATAAAATGCTTGACGATTTAAGTAAAAAAACAAATCCGGGATATTCAGGTATAGGACGTTTACGTGGCTTAGCTGAGTTAAGAGGTTTGGAGCTAGGTATCAGACAATCCTTGTAACTAATTTAAAAATTTTGTGATCAAACACAGAGATAAAAAAATGATGAATAAACACTTTAAAATAGCAACAAAGATTTTAGGTAAAATGATTAATGTTTTTCTTGTGCTTATAGTTTTATCGTGCCAAAATACGTTTGCTCAAATTGTAGAAGAACCAAAAAAACCTAATGTACTTTTTATTATTGTTGATGACTTAAAACCAATTTTAGGATGCTACGGAGATCCATTTGTAAAAACTCCTAACATAGACCAATTTGCAAAAGAAGGAGTCGTTTTTACAAATACATATTGCCAACAAGCTGTTTGTGGCCCATCAAGGGCAAGTTTTCTTACAGGAATGAGGCCTGACTACACAGGAGTATGGGACCTAGAAACTGAAATGCGGAATATTAATCCTGAGATTCTTTCAATGCCTCAATTTTTCAAACAAAACGGATATATAACCGCTGGGATAGGGAAAGTGTTTGATTCAAGAAGTGTTGATGAAAATATCGATAAGCCTTCTTGGAGTATTCCATTTTATAAAAAATCTAATGACTACTACCCAAAAGAAATGGGAAAGGCCAAAGGAAGGTATCGAGGTGTAAAAGTTTTGGAAGAAATAGAGATATATGAGAAAATAGGTGGAGCTAAGGGGCTAACCGGAAAGGAATTGAGTAATTTTATTAAAATCAATGCCAAACCATCTGTTGAGTCTCTTGATATTCCAGATAATGCCTACATTGATGGTGCTACTGTTCTTCATTCAAAAGACATCCTCAAAGTACTTAAAGAAAATGCAAAACCCTTTTTTTTCGCTGTTGGCATAACGAAGCCTCATTTACCATTTGCAGTCCCAAAAAAGTATTGGGATTTATATAACCGAGACGAAATACAGTTAGCTGAATTTAGAGAAAATGCAAATAATAGTCCTTTAGTAGCTTATCACGGTGCGGGAGAACTTTATAAATATACTGATATCCCACCAATTGCATCTTTCTCTGACGTAAAAGGAGGAATGGAGCTGCCTTTTGATAAGCAAAAAGAATTGATTCATGGTTATTATGCATCCGTATCATATGCTGATGCATTAATTGGAAAGCTCATAAGTACATTAGAATCGCTTGATTTAAAAGACAATACAATAGTTACAATTATTGGGGATCATGGGTGGCACTTAGGAGACCACAACCTCTGGTGTAAACATTCTAACTTTGAGCAAGCAACTCGGATTCCAATGATATTTAAAATCCCTGGTATAAAAGCATCAAAAACAAGTGCACTTGCTGAAGCCGTTGATATCTTTCCAACGCTGTGTGATGCCACAGGAATAAAAATCCCAGAACAACTACAAGGGGCAAGCCTAATTCCTATTTTGATGGAAACTAAAAGTAAAGTGAAAGATTATGCTGTTAGCCAATATAGAAGGGGTAAAAATATGAGAACCTTTGGGTATTCAATTCGAACAGAACGTTATCGTTTGACACTCTGGATGAAGGATTTTTATAGGCTTTATAAACCCTTTGACGAAGGGTATATTGTTTCAGGTGAATTGTATGATTATGACAATGATCCGCTGGAAACTGAAAATTATTACAACAATAAAGAATACGTTAGCGTAAAAAAGGAACTTGTAGACTTTTTTGCTGAATATGCCAAACAACAGAACGAAGAACTTAAAACGTCAAAAGCTAACCGTGTTTATACTAAAAACTTATAATTCGTTATTTTAAACATTCTCTATGAAGCGATTATATTTACTTTATGCACTAGTCTTCTTTAGCTGTTCAAACAAAAATGATAGGGTGATAGTTGTGAATATTAAAAATGACCTGTTAGTTGACCGCATGTTTGAAACTGTTGAAGTTGATGTTTCTCATTTAAACCTTGACGATAAATACTTAGTAGTAGTTAGTGCTTTAAAAGATGAAAAAATCACATCACAACTTGTTGACAATAATTTAGATGGACAGATGGATGTGTTATTGTTTCAACCTCAAATTCCTGGGAACGTTGAAAAGGTGTTTTACATAAAATATTCAAATGCACCGCAGTTACTAGAAACTCATTGTTACTCACGTTTTGTACCAGAACGAACTGACGATTATGCATGGGAAAATAACCGAGTTGCTTTTCGGACTTTTGGGCCAACTGCTCAAAAGATGATAGAAGAAAATATCAAAGGAGGTACCCTAACCAGCGGTATAGATGCTTGGCTAAAGAGAGTGGAATACCCCATCATCAACAAATGGTACAAACAACATTTATCTGGTGAAGCGTCTTATCATATTGACAATGGTGAGGGATTGGATAATTTCCATGTTGGAATAAGCAGGGGGATTGGTGGAATTGCTATAAAAACAAAAGAGTCATATGCAACTTCAAAAAATTTCGTCGATTGGAAAACCATTACAAATGGCCCAATTAGAACAAGTTTCGAGTTAACATACGATAATTGGGAGGCAAATGACAAACTCATATCTGAAAAGAAAATTATTTCGTTGGACTATGGTCAAAATCTATCAAAATTCTCAATTAAATTAGAAGGGGTAAAAACTATTTCAACAGGAATTACGCTTCATAAAAAAGAAGGTGAAATTACGGCAAATTCAAATAATGGCTGGATTAGCTATTGGAAGCCACACGACGGCTCAGCATTAGGAATGGGGATCGTCACCAATGTTAAAAATGTGAATGGTGTTGATGAATATATTTCAAACGAAAAAGATAAAAGCAACTTATTTCTCGAACTAAATCGAAGCAATAATAGGTTGTTTAGCTACTATGCAGGTTTTGGATGGAAAAAAAGTGGTCAATTTGAAAGTAAAGACCAATGGAACAACTATTTGGAACATTTTGCACAATGCCTAGAAAGTCCACTACAAGTTTCCATAATTAGATAAAATAAACAACTTTGAAAACGTTTTACTATAGGCCATTATTAAAAGTATTCGCTTTTAATATTTTTGTTTTTAACCTAGCGAACGCACAAAAAGTATTACTATCTGCAAATGGTCCTGGTAAAACGTATGAAGAAATAAATAATGCTTTCGCCCCAGGAAGAGATGTGGTAGAAGTTCCTGACTGCGTTCACACAGAATTTGGTAGACATATTGAAGAAGTGTATGATAACGAACTAGGAAAATATGTTTTTAATTTTTTAGTACACAAAACACCCGATAATGACCGTTGCCAAAACTTTGATCGCCAGCGTGTAGAAATCAAAACATATGGTGGATCACCAGAAAACCTAAAAGCAATTCAAGGGGAAACCGTTGCTTACTCGTGGAAGTTTAAACTACCTCAAAATTTTAAAGTCTCAAAAAACTTTACACACCTACATCAAATCAAATCTGTTGGTGGTCTTTATGCTAGTACTCCAATGGTTACACTCACAGCACGAAAGGCTACACCAGACCGAATGGAATTACGTTATACCGCTACCAATATGCAAAGCACATTGAAAACAGCATCTTTAGACTTATTTCGAGGAAAATGGGTTAAAGTTACTGAGGTCGTCAAATACGACAACTTAGGAAGTTACTACATAAAAATTTCACGCGTATCTGATGGATTAGTCTTATTTAATTATAATATTTCTGCGATTGATATGTGGCAAGACGGATCGACCTTTACACGGCCAAAATGGGGTATTTATAGAAGTATTAAAAGCCTATCTGATTTAAGGGATGAAAAGGTGAGGTTTTCCGATTTTAGTATTCAAGAATTGACTCCACTTAGAGTACTAGATTATCGAGCCAAGTCAACAAATAACAAACTAAAGGTAAATAATTCAAAAGGAGTTGTTTCTTTAAAAAATATACCAAAAAACAGCTATGAAGAAATCGAATTACTTGACGAAAACGGAAAAAAAATAGCCCATAATAGATTATTGCGAAAACAGAAAATAACAATTTCTGGACTTAAGAAAGGTGATTATTATGTTTTGTTTTTAGTCGCAAAACAACCTGTTAGTATTTATACTTTTACTATAAAAAACTAATTAACAACTGTTTTCCTAAAAGGTGGTAAGGGAATTTCTAAATCGTTGTAAATTGAAACTTCAGAAGGTGCATCTTTCCATAGATATCTAATTTCGATCGGATAATCATTACTTGAATGAAATACAGCTATAGTTTTTTTATCCACTAGCTTTGCATTGGCTTTGGACTGAAAAATACCATTTTTAAAAATCTCAAAACCTCCGATAATTTCAGATGCACCCTTATTTACAATTGATTGGTCAAAAGAAAACAAAACTGATTTTGACCTAGGCACCATCTCAATAATTTTTGAATAATACCCAATTACTTTTGGATTATACACCATATAATCAGCAGCGACAGCAAGCCGGTAACCAACATCATATTTATTAGCTGGGTGCACATTGTAATCGTCACCAATATCAATTGTGGGTATCATGCCTACTAAATCGAGATTTAAGGCTTGAGCTTGAGCCTCTCTAAAATTTGCCTGCTTAATTCCCATATTAGCCCTGTTAGGAAGTTGAACAAATAAAAAAGGCATATTGATTTGCCATTTTTCTCTCCAATCTTGAATCATCTTAGGGAATAGTTTTCCATATTCCGTCGCCTTACTTACATTAGACTCCCCCTGATACCATAAAACACCTCGAATTTTGTAATCAAAAAATGGATAAAGCATGGCATTGTATAGCGAAGAGGGTAAGTATTTTGGATGCACGCGCTTGGGAGGTTCTTTAATATTGGGGATTCCTACTTTATATCTCCAATTACCAGCCAAAGAAACCTTTGATGAAATTGTACGGAAAAACAGCGATTTTTCACTACTTCTAAAACCTCCAATATCTAAAGGGTTTTTAACACGTATGGTGATAATATTTTCTCCTTGCTTTAACAATTCCTTTGGAACAGTATATTTTCTTGAAACATCATTTTTTTTAATTGACCCGACTCGAGTGCCATTAAAATAAGTAATGTCCTCATTGTCAATCAAACCAAAACTAAGCTCTAAATCAACTGTCGTGTCTAGAGAAGAAAGCGTTATGGACTTAGATACCCAAACAACACCCACACGTTGTTTTAGTGGAGTGCGTCTCCATACATTGGGAAGTTGAATTGTTTTCCATGAGCTGTAGTCCTCTTGAACGGACTGCCAGTTTTGTTCTAATCCTAAATCAGCCTCATCCAAATAAATCTTGTATTGTTTTTCGACAACTTTGTATGCCTGCTCCAATTGGTTAAGATCTGTAGACTTGATTTTATTCAATAGTTGTTCTTTACTTTTATCATTTTTAAAGGCATCTGCGTTCATCCAAGCTTCAATACTTGATCCGCCCCACGAAGAATGAATTAGACCGATAGGGACTTGATGCCGCTTGTACAACTCACGAGCAAAATAATAGGCAACTGCAGAAAAGTTTTTTGCCGTTTTTGGAGTACAAGGAGTCCATTTGTTGTTAACATCAAGTTCCTTTGTTGGCGTTCCGCTCATAGAACGTCTAACATTTAACAACTTGATTTTGTCGTGAAAGCTATTTTCTGTTTCATGTATACCATTTTCTGATTTGTAAAGAGGCCATCCCATATTTGACTGCCCCGAACAGAACCATACTTCACCAACAAATATGTTATTGAATTCAATGGTATTATTACCAGATAATTTAAGGGTGTATGGACCACCAGCTTTAGATGGGCTAAAAACCAAACGCCATGAACCGTCTGGATTGGCATTGGTTTTACGCACCTCTCCCTTAAAACTGCCAACAACTTGTTCACTGGGAGCGGCCTTACCAAAAAGAAGTATATCCTGGTGCTGTTGTAAGACCATGTGATCTGAAAAAAAAGCAGGTAAACTTATTTGTGCACATAAACCAAGCGAAGTCAATGTGAAAAAGAGTAAGTTGAAATAATGTGTTTTGAAGGTCAAATACATCGTTTTTAATAAAAAAGCAAGTAGTTAAAATTACCACTTGCCTTTTTTAAATAACCATTAATAATTTCCTATAAAGCAGTGATAACTAAGTTGTCAATTCTAATTTCTTCATCTCCACTAGAGTATCCATATCTTTCATTGTCTGAACTTCCTGTAGCAAGCCCGCCAATGCCTCTTGCAAATAATGCTACACTGTTGTTTGCGCCAGAATTGAAGTTAAGTATGTACTTAATATAGCTGGTGTCGTCTGGGTTATTAAGCACTTTAATCATAAGATTATTTGCTTCAACTTCTGTTTGTGCAACTGATGAGTAACCGTAACCATCTTGTGG
>CAXHBH010000038.1:0-11370 GCA_964014735.1 uncultured Flavobacteriaceae bacterium
GTTGGCTGCATTATTCAATGCCCAAGATAAAAATTGTAGAGTTCTCCATTTTTTGTAATCCATCCACCAATCTCCATCTGAAAATAACAATGCTGGTTTATAATTGGTAACAAGTTGTTTTAACTGGGGTAGCATTACCCTATCGATATATTTATCTAAACCCTTTTGAGCAGTAAAAATTTCTTCATCAGAAAATTTGTTGTTTTTTGTACTACCATCTTTAAAGTTAACAGCCATGCTGCCTTTACTCAAAATTGCCTGCTGCTCTTTGGGCCAATACGGATTGTACCAATCCCAAATAGAGTAATACAGCCCCATTTTTAACCCCACATTTTTTACTGCAGATGTTAAGTCGCCCACCAAATCTCTTTTTGGTCCAGATTCTACTGAATTCCAAGCCATTCCATAGCTTTCACTGGCCTCAGTACTTGGAAATAAACAATACCCATCATGATGCTTTGAAGTCAATACTACATATTTTGCACCAGAGCGTTTAAATATATTTGCCCATTCGTCTGGATTGAACAATTCTGCTTTAAACCCATCTCTGAAATTAGAATAAGGATAATTACTTCCATAATTTTCATTGTGGAAATTTGTTATTGCAAAATGTCTTTCTCTCCGACTTTTTTTAGCTGTATTAGGGTCTTCATTTAGAGCATTCCAATACCACTCGGCATAAGTACCTTTATTGGTGTACCCAGGGACGGAGTATAATCCCCAGTGAATAAATATTCCAAATTTGGCATTGCTAAACCATTGCGGATTTTCTCTTTCATCTATAGATTCCCAATTTGGTTGATAAGTTTGCTGACTGAAAATAGATGTTGTAAAAACGATTGTCAGTAAAATATTATATTTATTTATAAACATTTTTAAAGTTCTTTTAAATTTCATCAAAATTAGATATCAAAATTTCTTAACACAAGGTTATAATTTACAATGAATAACACAAATACTACAAGTTCTAAAAAATTGCAGAATTTATGTTAGTAATTGTTTCAATTGAGATAATTGAATTTTAAAAAATATTGAATATTTAAATATAGAACTTAAATTAAATAAAATGAGCATTAGACCCCTTAGTTCAATTGTATTACTAGCATTCCTAATGCTCAATGATCCTTCTGTGGTTGCTCAAGAAATTAAAAAAACAAATGGCAAAGACTGGAATATACCAAAATCACCACTATGGGATGAATTGATTAAAGAGTCAATTCCTGAATGGATGATTGATGCCAAATTTGGAATGTATACGCATTGGGGAATTTATTCTGTACCAGCACATGGTGGACCAGATTATGTAAAGGAGTTGTATTCGCCTGATGGTGTAGATAGAAAGGGAGTAAAAAAGTATCATGAAAAAAAGTATGGTCCAATTGATGATTTTGGATACAAAGATTTTTTACCAATTTTTAATGCCCCAAAGTTTGATGCACAAGAATGGGTGTCAATAATGAACAATGGAGGTGCTAAATTTGGTGGAATTTGTTTAGCGCATCATGATGGTTTTTGTTTATGGAACTCTAAATACACCGAATGGGATTCAATGGATGCCGGCCCAAAAAGAGATATTTATGGAGAAATTGCTGCAGAGGTTAGAAAAACGGATATGAAGTTATTGGCAACATTCCATATGGCAAGAAGTTATGGTTATATGTTTAGTAAAGACCATACCGCAGAAGAGCGTAAAATTTTGGATATTTATGATGAAGAAAATGATTGGATTTATCGTAATCCTCAAACTGAATCAAAAGAAAATTTTGCTGCTGAATGGGCTAATAAAGTTCGTGAGGTAATTAACAATTATCGCCCAGATATACTTTGGTTTGATGGTTTGTCTAGCTCTATAAAAAAGGATGAAGTGCCACAGGATACTATAGTAAATATATTTCAAGACTATTACAATTTAAAAGGAATAGATGGTGATGAGGTAGTGGTTTGTAACAAATTACCAAGTAGTAAAGTTTGGAATTTCCCTCTAGGTTTTGGCTTGCGTTGCTACGAGAATTGTCGTGATATGGAAGAGAAACCAGAAGGATATTGGCTATCTGACAGGGCAATTAGTTATCCGTGGTCCTATGTGAATAATAAGAATTATAAAGATAAAGCGCCTTATCATATCCGAAGTCTAATTGATATGGTGAGTAGAGGTGGAATTATGTTGATGTCTTTAACTCCAAGAGGCGATGGTTCTATCGACCCTCAAGAAATTGAAATAATGAAGGGAATTGGTACTTGGTTGAATACAAATGGAGAAGCTATATATGGAACTAGAAAATGGAAGGTTTCATCAGAAGGTACCGCCGAAATGCTTAAATATGTTGAACGTAAAAAAACCTATCGTTGGACTTTTAGAGAATTAGGAGCAGCTGATGTTAGGTTTACAAGAAGTAAAAACAATACCAAGTTGTTTGCTATTGTTTTAGGAAATCCAGAATCGGGAACTTATACCATTAAATGTCTAAATAAAGAAGAAAAAATTGCTACGGGTGGTATTTCAAAAATTTCACTGGTTTCCACAAATGAAGTTGTTCATTGGAAACAAACTAAAAAAGGTTTGACCATTGAATTTCCTTTGCAAGGAATTAACGATATTGCCAATGCTTTTAGAATTGAAATAAACGGCAGACTTGTTTATTAAATATGTCAGACAACATGATAGTAGTTCAATTACGGTTTATTAATTTTTTCAAATTTTTTAAACGATTTAAAAAATAAATACCAATTTTTAGCAATGAAATATATAGTTTGTGAAAAACCTGGAAAGTTTCTGTTGAAAGAGAAAGAAGCGCCAGTTAGAAAAGAAAATGAAGCCTTATTAAAAATTAATATGGTTGGTATTTGTGGTACAGATTTACATGCTTATACAGGTAACCAAGCATTTTTTACATATCCAAGAATTTTAGGGCATGAATTGGCCTCTGAAGTTTTAGAGATTGGAGAAAATGATAGAGGAATTAAAGCCGGGGATAAGGTAGTGGTAATGCCATACATAAGTGACCCAAATAGTGTTGCTTCTAGAAACGGAAAACCAAACTGTTGTCCAAACATCACTGTATTAGGTGTGCATGGAGATGGTGGAATGCAAGAAAAAATTACTGTTCCAGCGGATATTTTATTAAAAGCAAATAATTTATCTGACAATGAAATGGCAATTGTAGAACCCTTAGCAATTGGCGCGCATGCAGTAAGAAGAGCAGCAATTCAAAAAGGTGAAATTGTTGCGGTTGTAGGAGCTGGACCTATTGGAATTGGAATTATGAAATTGGCACAAATAGCAGGTGCAAAAGTGATTGCTATTGACATGAACCAAGATCGTCTAACATACGCCAAAGAAAAAATAGGTGTTGATTATATTGTAACAGCAAGAGAAGATGCGGTAGAAGAAGTTTTAAAAATCACCAATGGTGATTTATGTAATGCTGTTTTTGATGCGTCAGGAAATAAATATGCTTTAGAAGCTTGTCCTGATTATATGTCATATGGAGGACGTTTCGTTTTAGTAGGTTTATCTAAAGGAGAACTAACATATTTACATCCAAAAATCCACGCAAAAGAAATGACGTTGATGTGCAGTAGAAATGCAACTATAGAAGATTTTGAGCATGTTATTAGTATTTTAAATCAATTTCCAACAGAATCATTTATTACCCATTCTGTAGACTTTACAGAAATGATCGAAAACTTTGATAGCTGGTTAGATCCAGAAACAGGTGTTATAAAAGCAACGGTAAGTTTTAATTAAGAAAAAATAAATGTCTAAAAATTACGTCCAGATAGACCCTAAGGACAACATTATAGTTGCTATTACCCCCTTAGAAAAAGGTTTAGTAACACAAGTTGCAGGGAAACAAGTTGTCTTAAAAGAAACCATTAAACAAAAGCATAAGTATTCATTAAACGATTTTGATATTGGCGATGAAATATACATGTATGGCGTTTTAATTGGTAAGGCAACCCTTCCGATACTAGAAGGTAGTGCAATTACTACAGAAAATGTAAAACATGCTTCTGCAGAATTTCAAGACTCAAAAGAGAAGTTTACGTGGACAGCTCCAAATATATCAAACTTTGTTAGAAGAACGTTTGAAGGATACCACAGAGAAGATGGAAAAGTGGGAACCGCTAATTATTGGTTAGTGATTCCTTTAACTTTCTGTGAAAATAGAAATTTAGATGTTTTAGAAGGTGCTCTTACCGAGAAATTAGGATACGAAACTAAAAAAGATTTTGCTGTTGATACAGAGGCTTTAATCAATCAATTTAAAGCAGGAGCTACAAATGAAGCTATATTTAACACTCCTATTATAAGTACGAAAGAAGAAATAACTAAAAACAGATTGTTTTCTAATGTAGATGGAATTAAATTTTTAAAACACGATGGAGGTTGTGGAGGAATCCGTCAAGACTCTGAAACTTTAGTTAAATTGTTAGCAGGTTATATCGCAAATCCAAATGTTGCAGGTGCTACTATTTTTAGTTTAGGATGTCAAAATGCACAAATTAGTATGCTACAAGACGCCATAAATGCTATCGCACCAAACAATAAAAAACCTGTTCATTATTTAGAACAACAACAGAGTGCAAGCGAAAGACATTTAATAGAAGAAGCTGTAAAGCACACTTTTTTAGGTTTGGTTGACGCTAACAAAATTGAACGTAAACCAGCTCCATTAAGCAAACTTGTTTTAGGTTTAGAATGTGGAGGATCTGATGGGTTTTCAGGAATCTCTGCAAACCCTGCTTTAGGGTATGCCTCCGATTTGTTAGTTGCTTTAGGCGGAAGTGCTGTTTTATCTGAATTTCCAGAATTGAATGGCGTTGAACAAGAACTTATTAACCGCTGTGAAACGGCAGAAGATTCTAAAAAATTCTACGATTTAATGAGCGCTTACTCTGCTTCTGCAGTTGCCGTAGGTTCTGGGTTTGAAAACAATCCATCACCGGGAAACATTAAAGACGGTTTAATTACAGATGCCATGAAATCTGCTGGTGCAGCAAAAAAAGGAGGAACATCGCCTGTCACAAAAGTATTAGATTATACAGAACAAGTTGCAAAACCAGGTTTAAATTTATTATGCACGCCTGGTAACGATGTAGAATCTACGACAGGTTTAGTAGGCTCTGGTTGTAATATTGTGGTTTTCACTACAGGTTTAGGAACACCAACAGGAAACCCTGTTGCACCTGTTTTAAAAATGTCTAGTAATACCAATTTATTCGAACGAATGAATGATATTATCGATATCAATGCAGGTACTGTAATTACTGGAGACGATACAATTGAATCTATGGGTGAAAAAATTCTAGACCATATCATTAGAGTTGCAAGTGGAGAAACACCATCGAAAGCAGTTTTACATGGTAATAACGATTTTATCCCTTGGAAAAGAGGAATTTCATTATAAAAATGAAGATGAAAAATTTAAATAGAAATACAGTAAACACACACTCATACACAGAAAGAATCATACAATTTGGAGAAGGTAATTTCTTAAGAGCCTTTGCCAATTGGATGATTCATGAAATGAATAAACAAGCGAATTTTGATGCTGGGGTTGTGGCTGTTCAGCCAATAGCTAATGGCTTAATAAAAACTCTGAATGATCAAGATGGTTTATATACTTTATATATGAACGGAATTAAAAATGGCAAAGTTTTAAGCGAACGAAAAATTGTTGATTGTATACAAAGAGGAATCAATCCCTATGAAGATTATGATGCGTATTTAGAAAATGCTGAGAACCCGAATCTTAGATTTGTGATTTCAAATACAACTGAAGCTGGTATTTCCTATAATCCCGAAGATAGTCTAGAAGATGCTCCTCAAGCGAGCTTCCCCGGTAAATTAACAGCATTGTTATACAAAAGATTCCATTTTTTTAACGGAGCTTCAGATAAAGGAATGATTGTAATACCTTGTGAATTAATTGATAGGAACGGAGACAATTTAAAGAAGATTGTACTTCAATATGCCACTGTTTGGAATCTAGACAAAGGCTTTGTTTCTTGGATAAATAATGATAACATTTTCTGTAATACACTGGTAGATCGTATTGTTCCTGGATATCCTAGAAATAAAATGGATACTATTACAAAAGAATTGGGCTATATTGATAATTTGGTTGTAGAGGGAGAGCAATTCCACTTGTGGGTGATTGAAGCTCCAGAGTCAGTGAAAAATGAAATTCCTGTTAAAACTTGCGGATTAAACATTGTCTTCACAAATAATATGGAGCCCTACAGAACTCGTAAAGTTCGTATTTTAAATGGAGCTCATACAAGTTTAGTTCCTGTAAGCTATTTATATGGAATTGATACAGTTCGTGAATCTTTAGAAGATCAAGTTGTTGGTAAGTTTATACAGGATGCTATTTTTGAAGAAATATGCCCTACACTTGATCTGCCAGAACAAGAGTTAAAACAATTTTCAAATGCTGTCTTAGAAAGATTTAGAAATCCATACTTAGAACATAACTTGATTAGTATTTCTTTAAACTCAATTTCTAAATACAAAACACGTGTTTTGCCCTCTGTTTTAGAATATATCAAAAGAGAAAATGCACTTCCAAAGCACTTATTGTTCACATTAGCTGCCTTAATTGCTTTCTATAGAGGAGACAGAAATGGAGTAAATATCCCTTTAAAAGACGATCAATCTGTCTTAGATTTCTTTACTGCTCAATGGATAGCATTAGATGTAAAAGCTGTTGCAAAAGCAACTTTGCAGAATGTAGATTTCTGGGGACAAGATTTAACTCAATTCAATGGTTTACTTGAAGAAGTTACTATAAGCTTAAAAGCAATTACTAAAAATGGCATGAAAGAAGCATTGAATGATTTTATAAAGTACTAAAACATTAAGTTTATAAAAATAGAATTTCAGCTTAAAAAAAGCATATGATTATAGATTCACATCAACATTTTTGGAATTACGAACCTGAAAAACATTTGTGGATAGATGATGAAATGTCTGTAATCAAACGCGATTTTCTTAGTGATGATTTACAAAAAGTATTTGCTGAAAATGGAGTAGATGCTTGTGTAGCTGTTCAAGCAGATCAAACTACTGAAGAAACCAATTTTTTAATTTCTATTGCAGAAAATAACAACTTTATTAAAGGAGTTGTAGGTTGGGTAAATCTTCGATCTGAATCTATCGAAGAAGATTTGTTAAAGTATAAAAAGTATGATGTAGTTAAAGGTTTTAGGCATGTAGTTCAGGGAGAGCAAGATCATAATTTTATGCTACGTCCAGAATTTTTAAGAGGAATAGAGCTTCTTGGTAAGTATGATTTGTGCTACGATATTCTCATCTTTCCACATCAACTAGGAGCAGCTTTAGAGTTAGTGAAGAAGTTTCCTAACCAAAAATTTGTGATAGATCATATAGCAAAACCTTATATAAAAGATGGCTTTTTTGAAGGTTGGGCAGTTATGATGCGAGAGATTGCTAAACACCAAAATGTTTACTGCAAGATTTCAGGTATGATCACAGAAGCAGGTTACAAGACATGGACTACTGAACAAGTTCATCCTTACATGAAGTTGGTATTAGAATCTTTTGGAGCAGCTAGAGTTATGTATGGTTCAGATTGGCCTGTATGTTTGGTTGCCGGCAACTATTCTATGGTAAAGGCTTTGGTTACAGATTTTATTTCAGACCTAAGTCAAGAACAGCAAAATGCTATTATGGGAGGGAATGCCGCTAAATTTTACAACTTAAAATAAATATCTAAAATGGATTTAGAATTAAAAGATAAAGTAGTAGTGATTTCTGGTGCTGCTGGAATAAAGGGAAGTATAGGCGAAACGATGGTAAGACATTTGGTAAATGAAGGAGCTATTCCTGCAATTATTGACAGAAATGATAGAGGTTTTGAATATGTTGAGGAAATTCAGAAAAAAGGAATTGATGCTACATTTAGTAAAACTGATGTGACTGATCCAGACCAGATAGAAAATGCAGTGAATAATATTGCCGAAAAGTATGGTAGAATTGATGTGGTGATCAACAATGTTGGTGTTAACGACGGCGTTGGTTTAAATGCTTCATACGAACATTTTATGTTGTCGTTGAAGCTTAATATGGTGAGTTATTTTTTAGTTGTCAAACATGCGCTACCTTATTTAAAATCTTCAAAAGGAAATATATTAAATATAGGTTCAAAAGTTGGTCTTACGGGTCAGGGAGGAACTTCGGGTTACGCCGCGTCTAAGGGTGGTGTTTTAGGCTTAACTCGAGAATGGGCTGTAGATTTGATTAAAGACGGAATTCGAGTTAATGCAATAATCATTGCCGAAAGTTTTACGCCTGCTTATGCTGCTTGGATTAAAACTTTAGAGAACGGCGAAGAGAAACTAAAATCTATTATAAATAAAATTCCATTAGAAAACAGGATGACTAGTCCAGATGAAATTGCACATACTGCATTATTCACAATTTCAAATAAGTCCTCACATACAACTGGACAGTTTTTGTTTTGTGATGGTGGTTATGTGCATTTAGACAGATCTCTTTTGACAGAATAGAACTTTTGTTATACTTTATGTTACAAATGAGTTCATTATCATTTAGTTGTTTAATTAATTTGCAAATATTGATATTTTTATGAAATGAATAAAATAGCAAAAATACCAGTAGTAAGAAAAGAGTTACTTTTTCCATTCATAATTATCACCTCCTTATTTGCTTTATGGGGAATTGCCAATGACTTAACAAATCCAATGGTTTCTGCTTTTAAAAAGGTAATGCCAGAGCTTTCAAACGTACAGGCATCTTTAATCCAGTTTGCATTTTATTTTGGGTACTTCTTTATGGCACTACCAGCAGCTTTGTTTATAAGAAAGTACAGCTACAAATCTGGAATTATTTTAGGGTTGATATTATATGCCATTGGTTCATTTTTGTTTTATCCTGCGGCAGCTTTCGAAAAATTTACTTTCTTTTTAATATCACTTTGGGTAATTACATGCGGATTAGCTTTTTTAGAAACAACTTCAAATCCATTGATTTTATCATTGGGAGATAAAGAAACTTCTACAAGACGATTAAACTTAGCTCAGGCTTTCAATCCAATTGGCTCTTTAACAGGAATGATCATTGCGCAGGTATTTGTCATAGGGGCTTTAAGATCTGATGATTATACAGCTGAGGCGTATAATGCTTTATCTGGACCAGAATTGGCAGCTGTTAGAGAAAATGATTTGGGGATAATTAGTATTCCTTACATCGGACTAGGAATTTTGGTCATATTAATCATGCTCATAATTTTATTTACAAAGATGCCAAAAACTGCAGCTGAAGATAAAATGTCAGTCTCTGAATCGTTTAAAAAGCTTTTTGCAAATCGTAATTATCTGTATGGAGTAATAACACAGGCCTTTTATGTAGGTGCACAGATCATGTGTTGGACCTATATATTTCAATATGTAGATAACCTAAATGAAAGTTCAGTTTCTAACCTTACTGCTACAAATTACAATATTGCGGCGATGATATCATTCCTAATTGGTCGTTGGATAGGTACTGCGTTAATGAAAAACATAAATCCGTCAAAAATGCTAATGTTTTTTGGGATAGGTGGTGTAGTTTGTAGTGCAGGAGCTATTTTGCTTCCAGGAATCATAGGTTTAATTTCATTAGTTTCAATATCCATTTTTATGTCAATAATGTTCCCAACTATTTACGGCATTGCCCTTGAAGGTATGGGAGATGAATCCAAAATTGGTTCTGCTGGTTTAGTTATGGCTATCGTTGGTGGCGCATTCATGCCTGTAGCGCAAGGATGGATACTTGATTGGGGAGGAGATGGATTTGCTGATTTGAATATCTTAGGATTTATTCCAGAGGTTAAGTTCTCGTTTATTTTACCATTGATCTGTTTAGCAGTTGTAGCAATGTTTGGCTACATTACAACGAAAAAGGAGTAAGGCTTAATTGTCGATAGCTATGAAGACAAAACGATTTTGCTATTCATGTGATCTTAAAGATGACAATAAGTTAATTGAAGAATACAAAGAATATCATTCAAAGGGTAACGCATGGCCTGAAATAACTAAGAGCATCAAAGAAGCTGGAATTGTTGATATGGAAATCTACCTTATTGGTAATAGATTGTTTATGATTATGGAAGTTGATGAGACTTTCGATCAAGTCAAAAAAGCTAAAATGGATGCTGCTAATCCAAAAGTTCAGAAATGGGAAAACCTTATGTGGAATTACCAACAACAGCTTCCGTGGGCAAAAGATGGCGAAAAGTGGATGGATTTGGAACAAGTGTTTAAACTAGAATAGAAATTGAATGATTTAGATCTTAATAAAATATAGGATTGGGTTATTTATACTTCTGTTTTTTTTATTTTTCACGTGAGCGATCTTGGACAGACCACTTATTATGTTTCCAATTCTATTGGAGATGGTAACATTGGAAATGGCTCTATAGATTCCCTTTCGAAACAATCGAAAAAGCCATAAGCGAAATAGATGCAGGCGACACAGTCATCATTAGAGGGGGGGAAGGAGTTTTTTCTTACAGAAACAATAAAAGCAATTGCTATTAAGCTACAGCACCTGTCCAAAGCTATCAAGCAAATAACTATGGATTGTACGATATAGCTGGTAACGTTTGGGAGTGGTGCGCTGACTTATATCAAGAGGACTACTACAAAATTTTAGCTGGCTAAACCACCCACAAGGGCTTGAGACAAGCTATGACTCCAATGAGCCTTATGCGCTATAGTGTATCAGTATAGGGGGAAGTTTTTTATGTCATGACAGCTATTGAGCTTATACCTAAACAGTATGCGAATGAAAACCACTCTGGATACGGGAAGTATGCATACTGGGTTTAGAACTTTGGTGTCTGCGCTCTAACTCTTTTATTTACTTTTTTTGAAGAGTTTCACTATTTATAATAGGTTTTGCTATGTCTTAGGATATACTAAAAACCGTATAATAATCGATTTTAATATGGTTTCAATGTTTCTAATAGGGTTTATCATGATTTACAGTATTTCTAGCCGGTCTGTTTGATTGATTTTGGAATATTATTTTATAAAATAATCTTTATTTTCTACAATAATTTTTGCACGATTAACTTCGCTATTTCTAGAAAACATAAAAAAGGAGAACCAATTCTTGTGAATCAATTCTCCGATTGCGTGATCGCGCTAGGATTCGAACCTAGGACCGTCTGCTTAGAAGGCAGATGCTCTATCCAGCTGAGCTACGCGACCTGAATTCTTAATTTATTATAAAGCTTTTAAAAACAGCAAAACTTATCGCTATTTATTTAGCAATAAGATAATTCACTCTGTAAGTTGCGGAGAGACTGGGATTCGAACCCAGGCAACACTTACGCGTTG
>CAXHBH010000039.1:0-11000 GCA_964014735.1 uncultured Flavobacteriaceae bacterium
GAATCGTCATAAATGTGATATGTGCCACGTGCGATATAGTCATAAATATTGGCATAATAACCGTTGAGTTCAAAAAAAGATCCGCCCTCCCAAAAACGTTTAATTCCAACTTCAGTGCTAACTATATATTCGGGGTTTAGGTTCATGTTTGGAACAGTCAAAACACCATTATGCTCGCGTGTTTTGCCCAAATCATCAATATTTGGAGACCTAAATCCTGTTGAAAGCAATCCTTTTAGCTGCCAATTGGCATTGGGCTGATGTGTGTACCCTAAAGTAACGTTTGAGGATCCGTTTTTTTGATTAACACGAGCCAATCGCGCATCAATCAGAGCTTGCTCTGTCCAAGAAGCATCAAGCTCTGTGATGGTGTGTCTTCCACCAATAGCTAGTGTACTATTTTGGGTGATATCATACCTAAAATCTACGTATGCTGCAAAAGTAGTGTAGTTACTTCCTCCACTAGGATATCGGGTAGCTATTGGGTTTCTTGCCGTCAGACCAACGATTTGATCGCCGTCAACTGCAAGGGTTTGGCTAAAAGCAGTGGATTTCACTTCATTATGTGTAAACTCAAGACCATATGACCAATCAAAGCCCTTTCCAAAACTAGCCTTAAAGTCTGCGTTAAGGCTATAAACGCAAAGGTTTTCGCGCTGTGTATGTCTGTCTAAACTGGAAAATTTTCTGTTTATACGGGACTCTTCTAAAAATTGCGCTGCTGCTATAATTTTTCCAGACTGTAGCCAAGAACGGTTTCCAATAAACTTAACTTGGGGAGAAATGAGCCATCTTTTTTGGGGTCCATATTCCCAGCGTGCAAAGCGCAATGCCCCATCTTGCTTCTCCGAGAGCTTATCAAATCTTGGGATATTTCCAGAAATTGATCCCTGCATGTTAAAAGTAAATTTGAGGCCTGAATTACTATGATAGACCCATTTTTGTAAAAGATCTAATTGTTCATATCCTGAGTTGCGTTGCCTATTATTATCCGTATTTGGAGTTGGAGCCGTGGTAAAGTTTGAAGATGTGTTTTCAGAATACGCATCTACCCTGCCCCAACTATCATATCCGTGTGGACGACGTTTGCCCATATCAATGTCTCCAAAGCTAGCATAAGAAACATATTGAAGCATGGCCCATTTAGAAGCGCTATATTCAAATAAAGCCGATTGTTTACTTGAGTTTTGGTTAAAGTCATAGGAGGAGGTGCCTGAAAAGCCAAGCTTTTTATTTCGATTAATTAACGGAGTTCGCGTGTAAAAATGAATGACTCCGCCCAAGGCATCAGATCCATAACCAACTGAAGAGGGGCCAAAAATAACTTCTGCCCGTTCTAAGCTTAGTGGATCTACGCTAAGTGCATTGTGAAGGTGTCCTGACCGAAAAATAGCATTATTCATCCGCACGCCATCAACAACTAACAGCACTCGGTTTGCTTCAAACCCACGTAATACAGGACTCCCGCCTCCTCCTTGTGATTGTTGCACACGTACGCCAGGTATCTTGCGCAATAAAGTAGCTGTATTTTCGGGGCTTTGCTTTTCAATTTCGCTTTTAGCAAGAATACCTATTTGTTGCGCTAAACGTTTCTTTTTGGTACTGGCCCTGGCAACCGATAAGACAATTTCGTTTAACTGTTCAGAATCTGGAGTCAACCAAATAATTTGATTTGATTTGATTTGATTTTTAGGAAACGTTTGTGATATATATCCTATATGAGAAAATGAAATGAGTGCATTGTCTGCAAAGGCATTAAGCGCTGCTGATCCATCAAAAACTGTTGTTTCAAAATGAGTGCCATCTCGATCTACAATTGTAACACTCGGAAGAACCTCAAGCGTTATTGCGTCCTTAACAAAAACCTTTTGGGCAAAGCCGCAAAAGAAAATAAAAAGGGATGCGCTAATCGTTAAAAACCTCATATAGGATATCTAATGATTTAGGCGGTATGAATGACTGCACATGAAGTTGATAATAACGCATAAGCAATTGCAATAATCGTCTTCTTTGTTCAGCATTAGCCGAAATCTTATCAATCTCATCAAATTTCGTACCTAAATAAGCTTTTAACATTTCTATTTCTTGACCTGATTCACTTTCATTACTGCGTGCTTGGCTGGAAAACTGCCCGTTTTCAAGATCAAAATAAGGCTCTGTGACATAGGTTGTGTCTGGATAAAACCCAAGATATTTGGTAAGTTGTATGAGCACAAACACATGGGCATTGGCAATTTGCTTACGTGTATCAATCCAAATTAAGGCATGTTCTAAAAAACGATAAAGGGGTTGGTTTTCCTCCTCTTCTTTTAGGACAGAACGAAAAACTTCAGCTAGAAAAATACAAATACTAGATTTGAGAATGTCAGTTGGAATTGAAGTATAAGTGTGAATGATTTTGGCAGCCTTTAATATTGGAAGTTGTGTGCTTTTTGGTGTGCTTGACAATAATTCAAGCTGTGTTAAAGGCTGGAACATTCCCATTGAAAGGGATTTGTTTTTCTTTTTTGAGCGAGCTCCTTTGACAACATAAGAACGCAGGCCAAAACGTTCCGTATAACAATTGAGCATAACGCTAGTTTCGCCATACTTTGTGGTATGTAATACAATTGCGTGGGTTGAGCCTTCCATTAATTAATAACCATAAGCTTTTTAACAGCGCTGTCAAGTCCGTCTTTAGATGTGACAAAAATAAGGTATACACCGCTACGTACACGCGCACCTGAGAAGGACTGCAGATTCCAACTAATACTCCCGCCTTCACTAGTGGTGTCATAAACTAAGTTCCCTGCGATATCAGTTATTTTTACCCGCGTCTTTTGTTGCAACCCCCTAATAACAACATTCCCCAAAAAATTGGGTCGTACTGGATTTGGAAAAACATTTGTGTCAGACAAACTTTCAGACTCAGCATAAGCATCTCCTTGAAAAGAGACCATGCCATTAAGTGTTCCAAAAAAAACCTGCCCAGACGCATCATCTATACCAATTGTTTTTACAGAAGAAGTTGGAAGTGGGCTGTTTTCCTTAGTAAAATGTTGCAAAATTTGGCTTTCGCCGGGAGAAATTAAAAACACCCCTGAGCTTGATGTACTAATCCATTTCTGATTATTACCATCCACTTCAATGTCAGAGATAAATTGGCCGCTTAAAAGTTCGCGCAAATTTCCTCCATCAGATATGACTACAGATCGTAGTTCAGTGTCTTCCTCAAAAAAACGATTGGGGGCATAAAGGACCGCAAGGCCGTCTCTAGTGCCCACCCAAAGGCGGTTGTCTTTATCTAAGCGGATGCTTCTGACGTCGTCAGAAGGCAACCCCTTGTCTCCTCCGATTATGCGTTTCGTCTGTGGAGGCGATTGAGAAATATCAACTCCTATGAGTCCACTTTTTATACCTCCGAAAAATAAAATTTTATTATTATAAAGCTCCAGGTTTGAATACCCAGATTCTTGTTTATAGTTCAAAATAACTTCTGACAAATCGATACTTTCCCATTGACCTGAGGGAGAGCGTTTTTTAAGTCCTTTTTGAACAAAAGCAGTTATTGACCACAAGTTAT
Source organism: uncultured Flavobacteriaceae bacterium (assembly GCA_964014735.1). Lineage (GTDB taxonomy): Bacteria > Bacteroidota > Bacteroidia > Flavobacteriales > Flavobacteriaceae > UBA7446. Next base: position 3,563 of record CAXHBH010000039.1, read on the forward strand.
CGCTATCGTCTACCACTGCATCGCGAACACGAATGCTAGTATAGTTTGGGCCTTCAAATGATAAGCTCTCTAATCCGCTATTTGTTTCGTCCCAAAAAGCTACAGCAGCATTCTCCTCAAGGGCCACAATCCCGCCGTGATATGAACAAGCATAAAGCGTTCCTATGTTTCTTGGGTGCGAAGCCACACGCACAAATGAGTCTGCATTAAACAATTGTTGGTTAGGGATATTTTGCCATTTACTGTCAACATAATGACTCAATCCATGCTTTTCTAAAGGATAGGGATTATAAAACATTTCATACTCCCCGTGAGCAATCCAGATCTCGCTTGGTAAGGTTTCAATATCAAAGATGCTGTTTCGTAAGGGACCTTTTGGGCTAATTAAATCGAAATTATCATCATTAAGATAGCGTATAAGCCCGTCGATAGAACTGCCAATCCATATCTGATTATTGAGGCTTAAAGCAAAGCTAAATGTATTGGGCGTCACGCCATCTAAGTCCCCAATGGTTTGGGTCCGGACAAATGACTTATCTGTATTATAAACTCGGTTTGATACCGTTATTAGCACGCCATTCTCATGCGTTGAAATATTTTTTAATACTCCTGGAAAGCTTGCTTTTTCTTCAATCGTATTGCTTAACAAGGAAAAAGAAACGGAGCTGCCTTCGTCTTTTGCCCCATAGAGCATATTGTCTTGAATCCATAAATCTGTCCAATTCCCCGAGGCAAGCTGTTCCCATGATGAAAATTCTAGTTTATTAGAGTTCCCTATAGCCACACTAAATATTCCTTGTTCTGTCGCTGCATAAATTGCTGTTCCAAAAACAATAGCTTGATTAACTTTTGTTCTGTTGCTACTTGAGCCAAAATAATACGTATCCCCAAACTCAAGCGTTTCGGGGTTGACTTCAACAACCCCAAACCCTGTAGCTACAAAAGCTATATTATCTACTATTTCTATATAGTTAATCTGTTTTTCTTCTGCAGAAATTATGTTGCTGCGTGTGATACCGCTTTCAAAGATTATTTTCTTGGTTTTGATATCTATTTGTGCAACTAAGCCGTTTTCATGCCCAATTAAAACAAAGTCTCCGTAGCTTGCCAGAGCAGAAATATTATCTCCAGAAAGTCCTTCAACTGTAGTAATGGTTTGGGATGTGCCTTGTGATGTGTCGTGCAAAAAAAGGGCGTTTTCGGCAGCAGTGACAATTGTTTGGTTATTTACGCTACCAACATTGGTGTTGTAATAGGAATAGTACGACTCCCACGTGTTGGCTTGTCCCCAAGCTGCCATTGGTCCAATGAAGAACAAACAGGCAATATATTTATAACGGTTTGATTTCATTGTTTATTAAACGAGAAAAGAGTGGAAGTCGTATATCAGACTACACCTTGTGCAAGCATGGCGTCAGCTACTTTGACAAATCCTGCTATGTTAGCCCCCTTTTCATAATTAATGCCTTCTTTTCCTTTGCCATAAGAAACACAGGCCTGGTGAATATCTTTCATAATGTGTTGTAAGCGCTGATCAACCTCATCTCTTGTCCAACTGTAGCGCAGAGAGTTTTGTGCCATTTCCAGGCCTGATACCGCTACTCCGCCTGCATTGGATGCCTTCCCTGGTGCATAAAGGACATTGCTATTATGGAAGTTTAAAATAGCCTCAGGGGTTGAAGGCATATTAGCGCCTTCACTCACACAATAGCATCCGTTAGAGATTAATGTCTTGGCGCTAGAAGCGTCAATCTCATTTTGTGTAGCACAGGGCATGGCAATGTCACAAGAAACAGCCCAAGGTTTTTTGCCTTTATGGAAACTAGCCTTGGGGTACTGCTCCAAATATTTATTGATGCGTTGCCGGTTCACATTTTTAAGCTGCATGATAAAACACAATTTTTCATCATTAATTCCATCTGGGTCGTGAATAAATCCAGATGAGTCTGACATGGTCAAGACTGTTGCGCCGAGGTTAATGGCTTTTTCAGCTGCATATTGTGCCACGTTGCCAGAGCCAGAAATCACTACTTTTTTCCCTTCAAAAGAAATGCCTCTTGTTTCCAACATGTTTTGTGCAAAATAAACAGCTCCATAACCCGTTGCCTCAGGACGAATCAGTGAGCCTCCCCATGAAATGCCTTTACCTGTGAGCACACCTGTAAATTCATTTTTTAAACGCTTGTACTGACCAAACATATAGCCAATTTCTCTTCCGCCAACGCCAATATCCCCCGCAGGAATATCTCTGTTAGGGCCAATGTGACGAAAAAGCTCTGTCATAAAACTTTGACAAAAGCGCATAAGCTCTGCATCTGATTTGCCTTTTGGGTTAAAATTAGCACCTCCCTTTCCTCCTCCCATGGGAAGTGTAGTCAGTGCATTTTTAAATACTTGTTCAAAAGCTAAAAACTTTAAAATACTCAGATTAACTGACTCATGAAATCGCAAGCCGCCTTTGTAAGGGCCTATAGCAGAATTCATTTCAATTCGGTACCCCCTGTTTACTCTAATTTCTCCACTATCATCAATCCATGGAACACGAAACATAAGCACGCGTTCTGGTTCTGCCATTCGCATAAGGATATTTTTGCCATGATATATATCATTTGCAACTATGTAGGGTATAACGGTTTGTGCTACTTCAGAAACAGCCTGCATAAACTCAGATTCGTTGGTGTTGCGTTGGCTAACCTCTTGCAAAAAGTTATCAATAATTTTTTTCATAGTGTTGGGTTTTAAATGTATGTATTATTTATTTAACTCAAGGCTTGAGCTAAATCTGCAATCAGGTCATCGCTGTCTTCAATACCAACACTAAGGCGGATAAGGCCATCTGTAACTCCTCTTTTTTCTCGTTTTTCCTTTGGGATAGACGCGTGCGTCATACTTGCGGGATGGCCTGCAAGGCTTTCTACACCGCCTAAAGACTCCGCCAAAGTAAACACCTCTAAAGACGAAACTATAGCAACTGCTTTTTCGAGACTATTGTCTTTATGTACAAAAGAAATCATGCCGCCAAAATCATCCATTTGCACTTTAGCTACTTCGTGATTGGGGTGGTCTTCAAGCCCCGGCCAATAAACTTTCGAAACCTTAGGGTGACTATTTAAATAAATAGCCACAGCAAGCCCGTTTTCACAATGTCGCTGCATACGCACGTGTAGGGTCTTAATGCCTCGCAATACTAAAAAAGCATCCATCGGGCCTGGTACGGCACCACTAGCGTTTTGTATAAACGCAAGGCGATCGGCCAAATTATCATCGTTGACAACCAATGAACCAAGAACAACATCGCTGTGCCCGCCCAAATATTTTGTGGCAGAATGCATAACAATATCAGCGCCTAATTCCAAAGGGCGTTGCAAATAAGGGGAGGCAAAGGTGTTGTCAACAGCTAACAAAAGTTTATGCGCCTTTGCAAGTGCCGACATAGCCTTAATGTCAATGATTTGCATGAGTGGGTTAGTAGGTGTCTCTACCCAAAGCAACTTGGTATTCGCATTTATATGCTTTTCAACTTGATCCATATCTCCCATAGGAACAAAATGAAATGTAATACCGAAGGCGGCAAACATCTTGTCAAAAATTCGATAAGTCCCACCATATAAATCATTTGTTGAAACGACCTCGTCTCCAGGTTTTAAGAGTTTAATTACCGCGTCAATAGCAGCCATTCCTGATGCAAAAGCAAGCGCATGTTTGCCTGACTCTATATTAGCAAGAGAGGCTTCTAATGCGGACCGTGTTGGATTGTGTGATCGGCTATACTCATATCCTAGATGTGTGCCCGGCTTTTCTTGCGCATAGGTAGAAGTAAAATAAACAGGTGGCATAACAGCACCAAATGCTTTGTCTGGCTGTTGACCTCCGTGAATGGTTCGGGAGTTGAATTTTAATTTTTTATTTGACATGGCTATATTTTGAACAAATTTACCTGTTGTATCATTAGCAAACAAAAGTATATCAGTGATTGTTATTGATTCAAGATACTGTTCGTTTTGTCTTGAAACAAAATGAACCAAAAATTCAATACGGTTTTTGGGGAGTTTTTAAAATGCCTCAAAACCGCTGATTAATTTATCACTATTTTTAAAGTCGTCGGTCTGGAAGAAAAAAAATTTTTTACATAATTAGGTTTAGTTGGAAATGGAAATGTCTATTTGACTTTTTTGTCGCCTAAAAAATGGTTGAAATTGGCCCCACATTTAGTTAATTTACTCACCTTTGCATCATTATGAAAAACGCTTTTCTTTATCTGTCTACTTGTTCTACCTGTGTCCGTATCATCAAATCTTTGGGCATAGAAGAGGCAAGTTTTTTACAAAATGTAAAAGAGCAAATGATAACTGTTGAGCAATTGGCCTTTTTATATGATTATACAAACAGTTATGAGCAGCTAATAAACAAGCGGGGGCGTGTGTATGCGCAAATGAAGCGACAAGGTGTGTTGTTCTCAGAAGAGGTTTATAAAGCACTGCTTCAAAAAGAGTACAGTTGTCTCAAGCGACCCATACTTATATGGAATAACATCATGTTTTTGGGTAATTCGAAAGCTACCGTTGCGGCAATGAAAACTGTGCTTGATGGATAAGCGAACGCTAGCGCTTCTGGCCGCTTTGGGGGCAACAACCATCTACGGACTAAGCCACACGATTGCCAAAGAGGTGATGCCCACGCATATTCAAGGGTTTGGTTTTGTGCAAGTGCGTCTTCTCGGAGCAGCAATTTTGTTTTGGTTGGTAAGCTTGTTTATTCCACAACAAAAAATTGACCGAGCTGATTTTCCAAAGATGCTGCTTTGTGCGCTTTTTGGTATGGTTATAAACATGCTTTGCTTTTTTAAGGGGATTGAACTTTCAACGCCCATTAACAGCGCGGTACTCATAACCATTACACCCATATTGGTGTTTGTGTTTTCAGCAATTCTCATAAAAGAGCGGCTATTACTTCCAAGAATTGTTGGTGTAATATTGGGCTTTATAGGTGCTTTGGTTTTAATTGTTTTTGGAAATGAAATACGCCTAGATGCTCCCAATATCCCCTTGGGAAACGCGCTTTTTGTAATGAATGCATCATTCTTTGGATTGTATTTGGTTTTAGTGAAATCATTGTCGGCAAAATACACTACGGTGCATCTACTAAAGTGGTTGTTTTTATTTGGTTTTATAATGGCCTTGCCCATAAGCTATCCTGAGTTTAGCGAGGTTTCTTGGAGCACCTTACCCTTTGAGGCAATATGGCGATTTGGCTATGTAATAGTTGGAACGACCTTTATGACTTACCTGCTCAATGTCTATGCGCTTAAGCAACTCAAGGCAAGTACGGTTGGGGTATTTACGTATTTACAGCCATTAATTGGCATTGGTTATGCCATTCTTGTTGGCGCAGATGGTCTAACAGTGTATAAACTTGTTGCTGGTGGTGTGGTATTACTTGGTGTTTATTTGGTAACTAAACGGTATCAAACAAAAAGCTAATAGGCTTTGTCTTCTCCTCTGATCATGTTTAGCACCGTCCGTATGATGATTTTAATATCCAATCCAAAGGACCAATGACGAATATAGAAGATATCGTATTTCAAACGATGCTTCATTTCAATGTCATTATCAATTCCTCCTCTTGCTCCGCTAACTTGTGCCAAGCCTGTAATCCCTGGCTTTAGGTACATTCGTTTAGAGTAGTCATCAAATATCTTGCTGTAATGATTGTTTTGAGATGTTAAGTTGGGTCTAGGTCCGACAATAGACATCTGCCCAAAAAGAACATTGAAAAACTGGGGTAATTCGTCAATGCTCGTTTTACGAATAAATTTTCCAATTCGGGTAATTCTTGCATCGTTTCTAGTTGCTGATTTCTCTGTTCGGTTGTTGACAGCCATAGACCTAAACTTAATACAAGGGAATGGTTTTTTAAGTCTTCCGGGCCTTTTTTGGATAAAGAATAAGGGGCCTTTTGAGTCTGTCCATATCAAAATGGCCATAAGGGGCATAAACCAAGATAAAAGTGCTGTAATAACAAGGCCAGAAAAAACAATGTCAAAAATCCTTTTTTGAGTCCGGTACAAAATCGAACCTAGTGGGCTTACGTGGTGTGTTACTACTTGTGTAAGTCCATAAAATTGGGCGTTTCTACCAGTAATAGGGGAGTTATAACTTGTAATAAGTTTTATACGGGCCTGGTTATTCCAGTTTAAATTTAATATGTGAGCATTTGCTTCGGCTAAAACGATATCTAAAGGCAAATAAATGGATTGTATGTTGTTTTCGTGTATTTTTTGTTCTAGTTGGTTAAAAGAAGTTTCTTCAAAAAGTATTTTGTCTGCTTCAAAAATATTAAACCCGGTTCTTTTTAGTTCATAGACATCTTTAATAAAATTAATACCTGAATCTGCATTATATACCAATATGTTTTCTTGAAACAGGGAAGTGCTTTTCCTAAGGTTGAATAATACAATTATAGCTATCGCTTTTATGAGAAATACAGTTGTTATAAAATAGATTAAAGCCAAAGTGTTCCAAGCAAACGTATCAAAAAAGATAAGGGAGGCTAAATAGAAAGCCACTAACCAGATGAAAGAAAATAAAATAAACCGCTGTAATTGTTTTGTAAAAGTCAAGTTGCGCTCATAGTTATAAAAGCGTGACATAATTACGCTAATTATCCATATGGATACTGGTGCAAAAAATACCATTGTACTATTATTGGTTAAAAGAGTAGGCTCAAGTGTGTATAATGAACAAACAAAAAGTAAGCACCACTCAAAACCCCAAATAGGAAGATATTTTAAAAACTTAAAGCTTTCTTGTATATTTTTATTCAATAGTAAATAAGTTGATCAAGTATAACAACGACATTATAAGAGGCTTATTGTATACCTGGCTAGGTTTTAAAAGACGTGAAATCTCTATGTTCCATTTTATTTAATTCTTCTTTGCTTAAAGACTTAAAGTAGTCATAGGTTAGGTGCATCCCTTTTTTGCGTCCAATTTGTGGCTCCCAACCCAAAATTTCTTTGGCTTTGGTAATGTCTGGCTTTCGCTGTAGTGGATCGTTTTTAGGTAATTCTTTGTATACTATTTTTTGGTCGGTTCCGGTAAGTTCTATGATCTCTTTTGCAAAATCTAAAATCGAAATTTCATCTGGGTTTCCAATGTTTAGCGGCAAATAATAATCACTCATTAGTAGACGATAAATACCCTCTATCTCGTCTGCTACATAACAAAACGAGCGGGTTTGTGAGCCATCTCCGAAAACGGTCAAGTCCTCACCCCGGAGTGCCTGGCCCATAAATGCAGGTATTACCCTTCCATCGTTGAGGCGCATTCTAGGGCCATAGGTATTGAAAATACGTATTATACGCGTGTCTACCCCATGGTATCTGTGATACGCCATGGTGATGGACTCTAAATATCGTTTTGCCTCGTCATAAACGCCT
>CAXHBH010000040.1:0-10483 GCA_964014735.1 uncultured Flavobacteriaceae bacterium
CATTTGGATCGTTTGGCTCAAAGATTATTGCTGTTTGGTTTGGCTGTGTTTTAAGGTGACGGTCCAAGCAATTTTCGGTAATATTTAGTTTACCACCTAAAAACCATTTCACTTCAGGTTTAAGAAAGTCATAAAAAAGGGGCTTATCCCATTTTTGATACCATTCAAATCGATTTGCAATATCTTCCCAAAAGGCTTCTGGGTTTAATAAAGCATGTTCTTTTGCTCGAACGTAAGCTGCTGTTGACCTGTACACCAAATCCTCCATAAAAATAAATTTCGTTCGAAAATACTAAAATAATTCAGTTAATTATGTCACTATTTAGGCTATAGTGCGATATTTTTAACACTTTAATAATTTACGCATTATCAAGAGACAAAGGCTCTAGCACGCATCAAAACCAACGACCTACTCAAACAGTTAAATTTTGAAGTGATTGCATTGAGAAAAAATTCTTCTATTGTATAGCGCGGTTCATACGCTTAACAACTGCAGGCCCCTGATAAACAAAGCCTGTATAAAGCTGTACCAAAGACGCGCCTGCTGCTAGCTTTTCTTGTACATCTTCGGGTGTGTGTATCCCTCCTACCCCAATGATAGGAAAAGCAGCATTACTTTTCGTATGTAAATACGAAATAACATCTGTGCTGCGTTTTGTTAGTGGTTTTCCGCTTAAACCACCAGCCTGCGATGTTAATTTAGTGTTGCTTTTCAATCCTACACGTGAAAGCGTTGTATTGGTTGCAATAACTCCGTCAATTTTAGTATCTGCCACTATTTCAATAATGTCATCTAGCTGTAAATTACTTAAATCTGGAGCAATTTTGAGTAGTATGGGCTTGCGTTGGGGTTTTTCGTTATTTCGCTTTTGCAAAACATTTAGAAGCTTCGTTAAAGGTTCTTTCTCTTGAAGGTCGCGAAGGTTGGGGGTGTTAGGAGAACTAACATTAATTACAAAATAATCTACCACGTCAAAAAGAGCATCAAAACAATTAAGATAATCTTCTTGCGCCTGATTATTAGGTGTGTTCTTATTCTTGCCAATATTCCCACCTATCAGTACCCCTTTGTTCTTTTTAAGTCGCTTTGCCGCCGCCGCTACTCCTTGATTATTGAAGCCCATTCGGTTAATAATACCTCTGTCCTTTTTTAGGCGAAATAGGCGTGGTTTGGGATTACCGCCTTGCGGCTTCGGTGTCACAGTTCCTATTTCAATAAAACCAAAACCAAAATTTGCAAGCTCATGATAGAGCATGGCGTCTTTGTCAAAGCCTGCAGCGAGCCCAATAGGATTAGGAAACCTAAGTCCGAAAACGTTACGTACAAGAGATGGATCTTTTGAAGTATACAAAAGACGAACAACTAATCCCATAAAAGGGATTTGGTGCAAAAAGCGTATGGCTGCAAACGAAAAATAGTGTATTCCTTCTGGATTAAAAAGAAAAAGAACAGGACGTATTATACGTTTATACATATTTGAAAAAGCAGCTACTACAAATTTTATTTTTTAACAGGGTTTGCACGTTGCTTGCTCATATCATGCGAAATAAAACTGCGTTCCATTTTTACCTTACCGGCCATCGTTTCAATAACGCAAGTATCATTTGAGTCGTTTATTTCAATAATCTTTCCATGGATACCCCCTTTTGTAACAACTAAATCTCCTTTTTTAAGAGCATTTTTGAATTTACGTTCTCTTTTTGCTCTACGCTGTTGTGGTAAGATTAAAAACAAAAACATAACCCCAAACATGAGGATTAGTAGTGTGAAGTTTCCTCCACCAGTAGCTTGAAAAATTTGTATCATTATTGGTTCATTTGGTTGTGTGCCGCTTGGCGTTGTTGTTCTTTTACAGGATCTGCTTTCACAATTGTATTGATACGAATGATTTCACGACCCCGCTCAGTATTGGTGGTTAGGGTTACTGTCTTGGTCTGATAACCAGGTTTGTTAGCAGAGTCAAATTTTACTTTAATATCTTTTGTTTCACCCGGCGCAATTGGTGTATCTTTTGGGTATTCAGGGACTGTGCATCCACAGCTTCCGCGGGCATCTAAAATGATGAGGTCGCTGGTTCCTGTATTGGTAAAAGCAAAAGAGGTTTCAACCACATCTCCTTCCTTAATATTACCAAAATCGTGTTCTATTCTATCAAATGACATTACAGGTAAATCTTCATTGGCTTCTTGTTGTACAGAAGCTTCTGCGACATTTTCTTGTTTAACTTTTTTTGAGGCGTTTTCAGAGCATCCTAAAAATAGTAGGGCTATTGTGGCCAGAATAAATGATTTCATTTTATAAATTTTTCCAAAAATAAACATATTACTGCATTCCACGTACATTTTTACGAATGCGTTTTTGCTCAATCATATCTTTTACCATATTATCAAGTACCCCATTAATGAACATACTACTCTTTGGCGTTGCATATTCCTTAGCAATTTCCAAATATTCGTTGATGGTAACATTTATGGGAATTGAAGGAAAATAAAGTAATTCAGCGATTGCCATTAGTATTATGGTGAAATCTAATTCAGCGATACGCCCTGGATCCCAATTTGGAGTTCGCCCCTTGATATCTTTAATGAGTTCTGGCCTATTGAGTGTTACTTTTCTAAAAAGGTCTAATGAAAATTTACGATCCTCATCGTCCTTATATAAAATGGTGATTATGGCATTTGGTTCAGCAATACGCTTAAGGCTGTTTCGAACTATGGTATTAGCGAGTGGCGCATCATCAACCCAGGAAATATTAACTTCTTCCATAAACTCACCCAAACGTTCAAAAGGAGCTATCACTTTAGTAAAAAGCTGAACCAAAAAATTTTGATCTTGTGCTAAGCTTGTGGCCTCATTCTTAAGATATTCATCGTAAATTTTTGAAGTGGTAATTTCATCCCAAATCAAGCGCACATACTCATCGTGATTTTTCCAGTATTTAAGTTTGTATTTTTTGGTTTGTGATGCTAGAACCTCATTATCACACAATGACAAAAGTGCTTTGTTACTAAAGAATTTAGGGTTTGTTTCATTTTCTTCTGGCTTTAGGTGTTTTTCGATATTTTTCTGGTAAAGAGCATATCCACAACTGCGAAGCTCACAGAACAAATCGAGAAGGGTTATATAAAGTAAGTAAAAGTCCTGACTACTTTTTAAAATCCACGATTCACCTGTATTAAGATTGTCCGTTGGGTCAAGTTGTTGCGCATAAAGTGCCTGCATAACTTTTGTGCGTAGATGACGGCGAGTAATCATGAATAAGAACGTTTTATAATGCTAAAATAAGGGATTTTAAATGATATCCTAAACAAGATTTGATGCAAAGACCGAAAATCCTATATTCGTAAAAAAATAAATTGCGAGCTCTTCAGTATCTAAACCGCTATTTAAAAAAATACCGATTTCTTCTTTTTTTAGGTTTGGTATTTACCGTTTCATCACGTGTATTTGCTGTTCTAGCACCAAGCCTTGTTGGTGATTCAATTACGGCCATTGAGCAATTTATAAGAAGTGAGGAGACGGATTTAACCGAAATCAAAAAGCTTCTTTTAACAAATATTGCGCTAATTGTCGGAGCAGCGCTTATTTCTGGGGCATTCACCTTTAGCATGCGCCAAACCATAATTAATGTTTCAAGGTATATTGAATATGACTTAAAGAACACCGTTTACAACCATTATCAAAAACTCTCTTTACGCTTTTACAAGCAAAATCGCGTTGGTGACTTAATGAGTCGTATAAGTGAAGACGTTTCTCGTGTAAGGATGTATGTAGGCCCTGCGCTGATGTATAGCATAAACACGGTCACACTATTTGTTATAGTTATTAGCTATATGGTTAGCGTTGCCCCTAAACTGACTTTATACACTTTATTACCGCTACCAATATTGTCTTTTCTTATTTATCGACTTAGCAAGGCCATTCATGAGCGCAGTACATTAGTGCAGCAAATGTTATCAAAGCTATCTATTTTTAGTCAAGAGTCTTTCAGTGGAATCAACGCCATAAAATCCTATGCTATTGAACCAAACAGAACAATGGAGATGGTAGCAATTTCAAAAGATAGTAGGAAAAAGAATATGACATTGGTACAGGTCCAAGCTTGGTTTTTCCCATTAATGATTTTACTAATCGGCATTAGTAATGTTTTGGTCATTTTTATTGGAGGAAACCAATATATAAATGGACAAATTGAGTTGGGCGTTTTAGCCGAATTTATCATTTACGTCAATATGCTCACCTGGCCAGTAGCTACCGTGGGTTGGGTAACCTCTATTGTGCAGCAAGCAGAAGCTTCTCAAAAACGTATCAACGAGTTTTTAATTCAAGAACCCGAAATAGAAGATGATATAAATGCCAACAAAAAATTATCAAGCTTTGACATAGGCTTTGACAATGTTAATTTCATTTATGATAATACAGGAATTCAAGCAATTAAAAATATATCTTTTAAATTAAATTCAGGTAAAACTTTAGCCTTAATGGGACCCACAGGTTCTGGAAAAACAACACTTTTACAACTCCTGTCCAAAACCTATTTACCTCATTCTGGCAAGGTCGCGTTAGGTGATTTCTCTTTACAAGAGTATTTACAAAAAGACATTCGTGACATTATGGGCGTTGTTCCTCAACAGCCTTTTCTTTTCTCAGATACCATTGCGCACAACATACGCTTTGGCAAACCCGATGCCACTGAGCAAGAAATTGAAAAAGCAGCAAAACAAGCGGCAGTCCACGATAACATTGTTGATTTTACAGCTGGTTATGAAACCATGCTGGGGGAAAGAGGCATTACCCTCTCTGGTGGTCAAAAGCAAAGGATATCCATTGCACGTGCTTTGATTAAAAACCCCAAAATTCTTTTACTCGACGATTGCTTATCGGCAGTTGATACAGAAACAGAGGAGGCAATTTTAAATGAACTCAAAGAAAATAACAAAGACACTTCGATTATTATTGTTTGTCATAGGGTTTCGTCAGCAAAAAATGCAGATTTTATTATGATTCTCAAAGACGGGGAAATAGCCCAATATGGTACGCATAAAGACCTTGTCAATGATGCAGGATACTACAAAGAGCTTTACGAAGAACAGCGAGTAAAAGAAGGTAAAGTTTAGTTTCAAAAATAAAGATTTGTATTTTAGTTAAACTAATATATTTATTTATATCCAAATTTGAATACCAAAAAAGCATCATAGAAGGATGCTTACATGCAGGTTCTATGAACTACTACTTTGATGTAAAAAAACAAAAGCCAACGATTACTTCTTTGTGATTACCGAATCAAAAAAATTACAGTCAAACAATACTGTTTTAAAACATAAAATATTTACATATTAGAAACATCTTGAAGGGTTTCAGTCCCTTTTAGCAGAGTCCATTCCTTTTATAAAAGGAAGCAAGCTTATTCGATAATATTTTATCGCTATTTTTGAAAAAAAAGAAATGGCACGTACACCATCAAACATGTTGGCTTTGGGTACCAAAGCACCTAATTTTTCAATTCAAAATACCATAGACAACAATACGTACTCATTTGAAAATATTAGTGGAGAAAATGGTACCGTTGTGATGTTTATTTGTAATCATTGTCCGTATGTAATACATGTGATGGAGGGTATAACTGCTGTTGTAAATGATTATCAGGACAAGGGTATTGGCTTTGTCGCCATTTCTAGTAATGATGTTAAAAATTATCTTGACGACGACCCCGTACTTATGAAAAAAACAGCCGAAAAATATGGCTTCACATTTCCGTATTTATATGATGAAAGTCAACAGGTAGCTAAAGAATATGACGCTGCTTGCACACCAGACTTTTACCTCTTTGATGAAAAAAAGGCTTTGGTATATCGCGGTCAGATGGACGACTCAAGACCTAAAAACGAAATACCTGTTACTGGAAAAGATCTGCGAGCTGCATTAAATGCACTACTTTCTGGTAATGAAGTTGACTCTCTTCAAAAACCCAGCCTTGGTTGTAATATAAAGTGGAAAGTTTAGCTTACGCCGACCAATTCTACGTCAAAAATAAGGGTAGCATCTGGAGGAATTACTCCCCCTACTCCTCTAGCTCCATAGCCCAGGTCACTGGGAATAACAAAGCGTGCCTTATCACCCACTGACAACAGTTGAATACCTTCGTCCCATCCAAGGATTACCTGTCCTAACCCAAGTTTAAATTCAATGGGTTGATTTCGTTTGTAAGATGAATCAAAAACAGTTCCGTCTAAAAGTTGACCCTTATAGTGAACAGCAACGGTCTTTCCTTTTTCAGAAGCCGCACCATCGCCGCGTTTAATAAACTGATAGCGTAGTCCCGAAGCTGTTTTTTCAAAACCAGCAGCTACTTTTTCAAGTGCTTTTTCTTTTGCTTGCTTTGCTTCGCGAAAACGCTGCTCACGACTACCTTCAAAAACTCTAAAAGCTTCCACAGCATTAAAAGCTGATGCTTCATCACCATTACGTTGAATAGCAATTGATTCAATCAAATCACCTTGTGCAATTTGGTCAACTACGTCTTGACCTTCAACCACAAATCCGAAAACGGTATGTTTCCTATCCAACCAAGGGGTTTCATTGTGTGTGATGAAAAACTGACTTCCATTGGAACCAGGCCCAGAATTTGCCATTGACAAAACACCTGACCTATCATGCTTAAGGTCTGAATGAAATTCGTCGTCAAATTGATAGCCGGGACCACCAACGCCAGTTCCCTCGGGACATCCTCCCTGAACCATAAAGTTTTCTATAACGCGATGGAAAGTCAAACCATCGTAGTAAGGCTTTCCCTGTGCTTTGTGATTATTCTCAAGATTTCCTTCAGCGAGCGCAACAAAATTACCAACTGTCCCAGGCGTCTCATTGTGAGTTAAGCGAATTTTGATAGATCCTTTAGAAGTTGTAAAAACAGCGAATATTCCTTCTTTCATAATAGCTTTTTGATGCCTGCGAAAATAGACATAAAAAGATTAGTTTGCCACCTCACTCATGAATTTAATTCTGAAAATACGTAAATCGTCCTCTTCATATTCGCCATCAAATTCTTCAACAGCCCCTTGTATATCATTGTTTTCTGCTTCCATGAAATACTCATAAAGTTCTTCTTGCTGCTCCTCGTCAAAGAGGTCATCAATGGCATATTGAATGTTTACTTTAGTCCCAGAAAAAACAATGGTTTCTAATTGGTCTAAAAAATTGGGGAGCTCCATGCCTTTGGCATCAGCAATATCACGAATAGACAACTTCCTATCAATGTTTTGAATGATAAATAATTTTAGTGCTGAATTTGCACCTGTGGTTTTAATAACCAAATCTTCAGGCCTTGTTATGTTGTTGTCATTGACATAAGCAGTAATTAATTCCAGAAAGGATTTACCGAACTTATTCGCTTTTCCTTCGCCAACTCCGTGAATATTTTTTAGTTCTTCAATTGTCATGGGGTATTTTATAAGCATGTCTTCAATTGAAGACTCTTCAAAAACAGCATAAGGCGGAACTTCATGTTTATCTGCAACTTCTTTTCGCAGTTTCATCAACATTTTCTTGAGCTTAACCTCAAAAGATGCCGTTTTAGCTGGTGCAGCAACTACGACACTATTGTCATACAAATGATTTTCAGTCATTAAAAAGTTGTGCGGTTTATCTAAAAATAGAGCGCCCTTTTTACTAATTTTGATAACTCCATAGGTTTCAATCTCTTTATTGAGATAACCCGCAACTAAAAGTTGTGAAAGCAATGCATTCCAATAGGCGTGGTCTTTAGTTCTTCCTGCACCAAAAAAGGAGTTTGATTGAATTCGATGAGAGACTAAAATTGGCGTTTTTTTTCCAACCATGATATGAATCAATTCTTTGATTTTATATTGCTCATTGGTCTTTTTAATGATTTGGATAATGAGTTCAACTTCTTTTTGAGCTTCTACTCTTGGCTTAGGATTTCGTGCATTATCGTCCATTTCGGCTCCGTCGCCATTAACCTCGTCAAATTCCTCTCCAAAATAGTGCAGAATGAATTTACGCCTTGACATTGAAGTCTCGGCATAAGCAACCATTTCTTGCAGTAGGGCGTAGCCAACTTCTTGTTCTGCTAGTGGCTTTCCAGCCATAAACTTCTCAAGCTTTTCAATGTCCTTGTAAGCATAAAAGGCCAAGCAATGTCCTTCGCCACCGTCTCTTCCAGCACGACCCGTTTCTTGGTAATAACTCTCAATACTTTTTGGGATATCATGATGTATAACAAAGCGAACGTCAGGCTTATCTATACCCATGCCAAATGCAATGGTTGCCACAATAACATCACAGTTTTCTTTAAGAAAACTATCTTGGTTGTGTACCCTTTGTTTGGTATCCAAACCTGCGTGATACGGAAGAGCATTAATCCCATTTACTTGTAACATTTGTGCCAATTCTTCAACTCTTTTTCGCGACAAACAATACACAATACCAGATTTATCTTTGTTGCCCTTTACAAAAGAAATGATATCACGTTCTACTTGTGCTGTTTTTGGTCTTACTTCATAGAACAGATTAGGTCTATTAAAGGAGGCCATATAAGTTGTGGCATTAGAAATATTGAGGTTTTTGAGAATGTCTTCTTGGACTTTTGGGGTTGCAGTTGCTGTCAAACCAATGATGGGTATATCATCTCCAATACGCTGCATGATGGATTTGAGGTTACGGTATTCAGGTCTAAAATCATGCCCCCACTCAGAAATACAATGGGCTTCGTCAATAGCTAAGAAACTAATAGAAACGGTACGTAGAAAAACAACATAATCTTCTTTTGTAAGAGATTCTGGAGCTACATATAGAAGCTTTGTCAATCCTGAACTAATGTCCTGTTTAACAATTTCTACCTGTGTTTTACTTAACGATGAGTTTAAAACGTGTGCAATACCATCATTTTTGGAAATACCCCGGATTGCATCTACTTGATTTTTCATCAATGCTATGAGCGGTGAAACCACTATGGCTGTTCCTTCTTGAATAAGTGCAGGTAATTGGTAACATAGCGACTTACCACCACCAGTAGGCATAATAACAAAGGTGTTCTCTTTTTTAAGAACACTTTTTATAACATCTTCTTGTAATCCTCGAAACTCGTTAAAACCAAAAAAATTTTTAAGAGAGGCTTTTAAATCAAGCTGTTTGCCATTGACCTGTAGCTTCATCACGGGTTTTGTACATTTGCATCCACAATATACGTTAAATCTGTTTATATATCAATCACATTTGAATAAATACAACCACATATTAAAAGTTGCTACTGCTGTGATTGAGCAACAATCCGAAGCGATAGCTGGATTGGCTCCGCAGTTAAGTAATGATTTTGAAAGCGTCATCAATTGGATTCATAAAGGTAAGGGGAGAGTTGTTCTTACTGGTATTGGTAAAAGTGCTATAATAGGCATGAAAATCAGTGCCACCTTAAACTCTACTGGAACCAAAAGTATTTTTATGCATGCTGCTGATGCCATTCACGGAGATATAGGAATGATTGATAAAGATGATATCGTTCTATGCCTATCTAAAAGTGGGACAAGTGCTGAAATAAAAACGATTGTACCACTACTAAAAAAAAGAGAAAACAAATTAATTGGTATGACGGCAAACTCAAGTTCTTACCTTGCCCAAAATGCAGATGCGATTTTACATATTGGCATATCAAAAGAAGCCGATCCGAACAATTTAGCACCAACCACAAGTACCACAGCTCAGCTTGTTATGGGAGACGCATTAGCCATTTGCTTAATGGAGCTTAGCGGATTTAAGGCAGAAGATTTTGCACAATCACACCCTGGAGGCGCATTAGGCAAAGCATTGAACGTTCAGTTAAAACACTTGCTCCAACCGCACAAAAAACCAGCAGTTACACCCAACGACCCTGTAAAGGTAGTTATCAACGAGATTTCAACCAAACTTGTTGGTGCAACAGCTGTTGTCGAAAAAAATCAGATTGTTGGTGTTGTAACAGATGGAGATTTACGACGCATGATGCAATCAGTAGTTGATATAACTTCAGTGAAAGCGCAAGATATAATGACAAAAAAACCCATTATTTTAAGCAGTGATACGCTTGCAAAAAAAGCATTAACGTTGATGCAAGAAAAAGAAATCAGTCAAATTATTATTGAAGATTCAAATACCTATATGGGTATTATACATATTCATGACATTCTAAACGAAGGCATATATTAGTGTATGGAAAACAAAACCATGCCATTTCTAGAACATTTAGAAGAGTTGCGCTGGCACCTCATTCGTAGTATTTTAGCCATTGTAATTGCAGGTTGTGCTGCTTTTTTAGCTAAAGACATAATTTTTGATATTTTACTTTTTGGTCCCAAAAGACAAGACTTTATTACCTATAAATGGCTTTGCAGTGCTGCACAAGCACTTGGTTTTGACAACGGTTTTTGTCTAGATGAACTGCCATTCAGGGTTCAAAGTAGAACGGTTGCTGGGCAATTTTCTGCACAT
>CAXHBH010000041.1:0-10171 GCA_964014735.1 uncultured Flavobacteriaceae bacterium
TCCCATTTTTTTTTGGCTGGCCCATAGCCATAACCAATTCCAGAAGTATGGGTCAACAAATCTCGGATTCGAATTTGGCGCCTCGCCTTTACAATTCTGTAGGCATTCATATTTCCCTTTTTCAGCTGCTTTGAGAGTGCTAAAGCAACCTTTGTGTGTTCAAATTCAGGAATATATTTTGATAAGGTATCAGATAACAGAATTTTTCCTTCTTCTTGCAAAATCATGATACCAACACTAACGATTGCCTTTGTTTGAGAGGCAATTCTAAAGATATTATCCGTTTGCATGGGAGTTTTTTGCTCCATATCGCTCATGCCTATGGCCTTATGATATACAATCTTTCCATTTCTAGCGGCTAAAACAACGGCACCCGGTAATTTTCCTTGCGCCACATAGTCAGAAAAAACAGTATTAATATTTGATAATCGCTCTGAAGACATGCCGTTATCCTCTGGAATATCTAGCTTAAGTACTTGTCCTAAACTATAATTAAAACAAAGTATCATAAAGAGAACGTTACAAAACCGCAAACAATTGAAAATCATAAAAGAATTTGCATAAAAATACTGATTTTAGCAGGATATTATGAACAAGTATTGCCCTATTTATTCATCTTTTTTTAATTTAAAAAGTGGCTATTTAGTTTGTTTATTTTTACAGATTTCCTGTTATGTTTTTTTGATAAACCGTATGAAGGGTAGTCTTTAGCTTCGATACCACTTCTGAGAATTCTTTTTGATTTACAACATTAATATTTTCATCCTTATTGAATCGATGATCATAGAGCATGGATGCTACGGTTTTATTATCGGCTGGTCTGATAAACTCAGTGTAACTAAAGTCATTTGTTTTCAGTGTAAACCCTTTGCCTCTTTTAATAAAAATATGATTTTTCCCATCCAGTTTTGGGTTGGACATAATATCTACTAGACTAGTTCCATCCAATTGATCTACAGGCGGCCTAAGGCCACAAATTTCAGCCAGCGTAGGGTAAACATCTACCAATTCTGTTAACGCATCTGTTGATCCCTTGTTTTTGGAAAGTGGATTGTAAATGATTAGGGGTACTTGAGTTGAAGTATTGTAATTTGTGAATTTTGCCCATTGGGTGTGCTCTTGCAAATTATAGCCATGATCAGAGACCAAAACAACAATGGTGTTCTTGTCAAGGCCTTGGTCCTTAAGTGCTGCTAATATTTTACCAATTAAAGCATCTGAGTAAGAAACTGTGGCATAATAGCCGTGTATTAAATCAATGGCTATACTATCAGAAACCTGACCTCGCTTTGGAATATTTGTATAAGAGCGCATCTCTGGCCAATTGCTAATACTTATTTTTGGAGCATTAATTGGGACATAGTTATAGTTTTCAGGTTGTTTAATTTCATTTCTATAATATAATTCCCAATATTTTGTTGGTGCATTGAAGGGTAAATGCGGACTTATAAATCCAGCCGTTAAAAAGAATGGGGTGCCATTTTTCTTTAACTTTTTAATATCCCTAATGATTTTTTCCGCCATCAGACCATCAATATAAGTGGAGTCAGCAACCTCGGCACTTTCATATGCGGGACCTCTATCTGTGTTTTTATAAATTGCTATATTTTCTGGATTATGATAATCTTTCCAAAGCGATTGCCAATAATCGGTTGGCGCTAAGCCGGTGTCATTATCATCAAACGCATACGGGCGCCAAACCTCATCCCAGTCTGTTTCCCTGTCGTCTAAGTGATGGTAAATTTTACCGTTTGATATAGTTGTATATCCATTTTTTTTAAATAATTGCGGAAGACTTATTGCATCGGGTGTTTCATTTTCAGCAAAAGTATTGTAGTCTAAAAACCTGTCTTTTGTGGGCAGCATCCCAGTTAGCATACTCGCACGTGATGCCCCACAAACTGGTATATTGCAATAAGCATTCGTAAACTTCACCCCTTTTGCTGCCAGTGCATCAATATTTGGAGATTGAATTTGTGCTATCCCAAAACTGCTCAACTCGGGGCGTAAATCATCCATATAGAATAATAAAACATTTGGTTTTTGAATGTTGCTCTCGGTGCTTATTTCTTCACAATGCAGTAAAGACAGGAAAGATAGAACGAATAGTTTTTTCATAACACTTAAATTATTTAAAATTAATCAGCAACAGAATCATAAAAATTAAAACCTTTTATTTGGCTCTAGGTAGTATACGCTTAGGTTCGCGCCAAGGTTTGGCAAAATCAATTTGCGTTCCAAGGCCATTAGGAGGTTCTTTAGCTGCTGCAATACGGTCTTGTATTACGCGTCTTAAAGAGTCCTGCACAAAAGCGTATTCAACCTTACCTGCTATGTTATTCAGTTCTTCTGTATCAAACTTATGGTCATATAATTCATAATACATATTTCTTTTGTACTGCCATTGTGTAATACGGTAGCGATTCGTTTTAAGCGTGTAGCCTTTGCCCCATCCTGTGGGAGTATAAACCCGCAACTCAGTCAATGCATTTGTTCTAATTGGATCACGAGCCCCGTCAAAATATGGCATTAGGCTTTTACCTTGTACAAATTGAGGTGTCTGCATATTCAGCATATCCATAAGTGTAGGGTATATATCAACGAGCTCAACAGGCGCCTCAATATCCCCCTTATTGTTTTTAATCCCGGGTCCAGTAAAAATTAAAGGAACTCTTGTTGCGTCACTGAAAAGGGTTTGTTTTTGCCAATGTCCATGCTCTCCAAGAT
Source organism: uncultured Flavobacteriaceae bacterium (assembly GCA_964014735.1). Classification (GTDB taxonomy): domain Bacteria; phylum Bacteroidota; class Bacteroidia; order Flavobacteriales; family Flavobacteriaceae; genus UBA7446. Next base: position 2,728 of record CAXHBH010000041.1, read on the forward strand.
GATAGCCATGGTCTGATGTAAACACAACTATGGTATTCTTATCAAGACCTGTTTCTTTTAATTTATCTAAAACACGACCCACTTGAGCATCCACAAAACTGGTAGTGGCATAATAAGCATGTTTTATTCTTTTTGCCAATTCTGGATCTAAATTAAGTTGTTCATTTTTAGCACGAAGAGATTTAGCTGCAGGATTTGGAAGGGTTTGTAAGTAGGCTTCTGAGCTTTCTGGAACAGAAAAGTCGTCAATATCATACATATCAAAATAGATCTTTGGCGCAACAAAAGGAACGTGCGGCCTGTAGAGTCCAAATGCCAAAAAGAAATTTTCCCCACTTGCTGCAAATTCATCTAGAAAAGCCATGGTTTCTGTTGCTCCTATGCCATCTGTTTGCTCTTGGTCGGTACCATCAGCTTCAAGCCAACTTAAAGTACCTCCGTCCAATACTTCTTTTAATCCTTTAAGCTTATGCTCCTCTTTTTTGTCACGCCCGTATGGATTTACGGTCCGATCCCAAGTAAAGGAATCGTCATGACCCGCTGTTCCTATATCCCTTGGATTATGATAGTGATAAATTTTACCCACCCTTACCGAATGATAGTTTTCTATTCTAAATTTCTGGCCTAAAGTGACAACGTCTGGAATGGTTTGTCTCACATACAAACGCAGGTCTTTGGATTTAGTTTGATCAGGATATAAACCGGTCATAAAAGAAACCCTAGAAGGACCACAAAGCGGGTATTGAACATGTGCGTCGGTAAAGAGCAAGCCCTCTTTGGCAAGTTTATCGATATTTGGAGTTTTAGCTAAAGGGTCGCCATAGGCACCAAGTGCACAATTCAAATCATCAGCAACAATAAACAACACATTGAGTTTATCAGTTGGTTGATATGGCTTAGAGCCAGTGATTGTTGCAGCAATAGCTAGCAGCATAAAAACGTTAAACAGCTTCATAAATTTAATTAATTAGGAAGACCTCTGGCTTTTAATAATTACGTTTATATTCGCCCCAAGCCTTCATTTTATCAGATCCAATAGCACCTTTGAGCTTGCCGTGGAGTTTGTCGTAAACTTTACGTAGCGCTGCTTTTATGGCATCGGCATCATCTGCATATTTTGTTCTAATTTCTATTGCGGTTTGAAAGCGATTTCGTTGAATCTCGTAAACTTTGGCTTTGTCTTCTTCACTTAAAGAAAGTACTTGAGCCATTTCATTGGTGATTTCAGCAGCTCTTTCTGCAGCAATATCTTGTGCGAAAACGGCAGTTGCATAAAATACTAAAACAAAGCTTAGTATATATTTTTTGATCATGAGTGTGTTTTTTTATTTAATTAAATTATTATCATTACTGTTCATAAATATTTAAGTTTAAAGAAAATAAATCTAGAACAAAAAAGCTAGTGTAACGAGTTAAACTGCTCTAATGTCTTTTTCTTCCAACTAATTCCTGGCCTCCATTTGGGTGCTTTGACTTCTTTTAAATACGTTTCTAATGCTAACTCAAGCATTTTTGCTTTTTTAGAATAAGAATGAGCTAAATCATTATTTTCTTCGTAATCAACACCGAGATCAAATAATCTAATCTCATCGTTATCGTAGAACTTAATCAGCTTAAAGCGATCAATAATAATTGCGGAATGTGCTCTTTTGAGTGCTATACCGTTTTCGTATGGCACGTGGAAAATGAGTGCATTGGTCTTACGGTTAACTTTACCCTTACCCCTTCTAAAAAGTAATTTCTTGAAACTTCCACCATCTAATTCATCCATCAACGGTAATTTCGACCCCGCTAAATCTATAACAGTAGGTAAAACATCAGAAAAACTAATGGGTGTTTGGCTTGCAGTACCGCGTTTAATTCTTGGTCCACTAATAATAAACGGCACCCTAATACCCCCTTCCATGGCGTCCCATTTACCCCTACTCAAAGGGGTGTTAGTCCCAAGAACATAGTTTGAATGTGGTGGCATTACTGGCACAGCTCCGTTATCCGAACTGTATATGATGTAAGTGTTTTTATCAAGTCCTAGTGCTTTGACTTTGTTTAACAATAAGCCAACCCCACTATCCAAGTCTTCTGTCATAGCAGCGAATCCAGCGTGTTTCTGGTATTTGCCCTTTGGCAGGGATTTATATTTTTCAAGGGTTGCCGCGCGAAGCATAATATCAGAATGCACGGCATAATGGGAAACTTGCAAATAGAATGGTGTATTAGAATTTGCTTGTCTTTCAATAAAGTCAATTGCGGTTTTGGTCGTACTAAAAATCTTTTTAGGGTCTTTACTTATGTTATTACGCCATTGATTTCTATTATTTTTGTGGTTAAATCCGCCATCTTTATTTCCAGTAATACCATCGCTTTCATCATATCCAAGTACAACTGGATCTACGTCTATACCCCATTTGCCAAAATGTGCCGCTTTGTAATTGGGATTGATTCGCTTCAATAGCTTCGGAATGGTAATGGGTGTGTTGTGGTTGATATGCTTGGTGCTCATCCCAACCCTGATCATACGAAGACGTGCCGGTGTTTGCCCAAATTGAAAGCTGTATCGTGACGGAGAACAGACAGGCGCACTGGCATAAGCCGAAGAAAAGCGCATCCCTGAACTGGCGAGTTTTTCAATGTTTGGTGTTTGGTGGTAATCGCTTTTGGAAAGTGGGTCGCCATCAGACATTTGGACAGAAGTACCGTTCCACCCTTGGTCATCCACTAAAATAACAATGAAGTTGGGATTGCTCTGAGCATTTGCTGAAGCAAACAAAAGCAACAGTAGTATGAAGGTAATACTTAATCTCATCCTAAATTAATATGTGCCCAACAAAGATGCATTAATGAGATATTTAAAACTATTTCAAACATTCAACTTTTTATAACAAATAGTTTATTCTCAAAAAAGCAGATGCTCTACAAGGATCTATGCTAAGCCAATTAAAACAAAAAATCGTGTTTAAAGCTGCTTCCAGCGCACTCCTACAAAAAAACGAATGCCCTGGTTGGAAGCGTAAACATAGGAAGGGTCAAAAGTTAAGGCATAAGGATTGTTATCCGTTTGCAATACATTTCCAGAACCGTCAAAAGCTACTTGCTTATCAAATGGGTCAAAAGCACGTGAGATACTGTTGGCTGGGGGTGTGAAGTTTAAAATATTTTTAACTCCCCCAAAAGTTTCAAAGGTGCCTCCCCAATTTTTAGTGAGCTGAATATTAACAATATTAAACGTTTCAGAAAATATGGGTCTTGGGTCTAGTGCGCCAAGTGTAGGTAGTTTGAGTGGACCTGTAGTTGTAGCTGTCAAGTCAAAGGTCAGGTAACTTGTATACCACTTTTTCTCTATTTTCCATACCCCTTGAAAACGCTCTGTTAAATAAGGTCGAGTTTTAATGCCACCCGCTTCAGCATAGGTATCTAAATAAGTAGCGCCTAGATTTATACGAACACCATTTTGGTTGACAAGGTTTGCGTTTAATGACACCCCTGTCGAAATAGATGAGCCATCCAAATTATCGTAAATAATTTTATTTGGGTTTGTATCATAATCGGGGATAATCTTATTTGAAAAAACAGTGTGGAACAGGCTGAAGTCAATATCAAAAATAGCACCCTGTTTTAAGTAAAACTTTTTGACATAGTTGAGGTTTACATTCCATGATTTTTCAGGCGCCAATTCATCACCAAAAACCACTTCCCTAGCGCCTGTCAAGGCAGCATGATCTTCTGTAAATACTTGAGCAACACGATACCCCGTCCCTGCACTCAGTCTAAAAATAGCACTCTTATCAAGGTTATTAATCTTGTAGTTGATTCTCGGTGTAAGAATATTTCCATGCATGGAATTGTGGTCGTATCTAAGGCCTAAAAGCAAGGTATTATACGCATCTATTTTAGTTTCGTTTTGAACAAAAACACCCGGTAGATGGGTGACACCAGCATTGTTATTGTACACAGCTGACGTATCATCATCATAATATGTGTATCTGTAAGCAAGCCCAATAAGGAGATCGTTTTTTTGGAGGGTTTTATTCCAAATCATTTGACCAAAGCCAATGGATTGTTTGGCATTAAAAAGGGTTGTGCCGTAAACTGAATTTTGGTTGTGGTCATTAAAGCTAAACTGCAAAGACAAGTTGCTGTTGAATTGGTAGTTTCCAAATGCTTCTATTCTAGAAGTGTAAATACTTTCGCCATAAACCTGGTCGCCACCTCTGTATTTTGCTGACCAATTCATTTGACCGCCCCAACGGTCTTCATAAACAAATCGCGTGGCCAATGACAATTTATCGCCTAACGTAAACTTATTGAAAATTGACAAGCGATCTTGTAACGTCAAATCAGTAAAGCCATCTCCATTGTTGTCAATAGGGTTGCTGTAGTTGTAATAATTTATGCCCAGCAGCCCAGATGAACGAGCCGACAGACGATATTTATATCCCAAATCCGTGTTTGCCTCTCCCCAACCAGAAAAGAAAGTGTCTATCGAAAACTTAGGTGTGTTTTCGGGAAGTTTGGTTATTAAATTGATCACACCGCCAATAGCCTCCGATCCGTAAAGTGTGGACGCAGGTCCTTTAACAATTTCAACGCGCACAATTAAAGATTGGGGAATTCCCGAAAGGCCATAAACAGTTGACAAGCCACTTACAATAGGAAGGCCATCAATAAGCACCATGGTATAACTTCCTTCTTGACCATTAATGTGAATATCACCCGTATTACACACATTACAATTGAGCTGTGGTCGAATTCCGTTTACATTTTCTAATGCTTCAAAAATAGAAGCTGTTGGGTTTGCTCTAAAAAAAGACTTGCCATAAACCTCAACAGGAACAGGGCTATCAAGTTTTGAAACTGGTTTAAGTGTGCCTGAAATAACAACTTCTTCAAGCGAGTCGGCAGGGGCTAATTCAATGATTCCAAAATCGTATTTGCCTTTAGAAATTATAATAGTTTTGGTTTTGTAGCCGACATAAGATATGGTGAGCTTAGAAGGAATAATATCAGTGGATATTAAAAAAAAGCCGTTTTGATTAGAAGTAACGCCTTCACCGAATGAATTTATATAAACATTAGCTCCAACTAGTGGAGTGCCGTTAGAATAGATATAACCTTTGTATAAAAAGTTTTGTGCACTCAAGCAAGATGTGAGTGAACAAAAAAAAAGGAAAATCGAAGTTTTAATTGTAATGATTTATTGAAGTCTTTCTATTTTTTCGTTCCCCGAGTCTTTATTTTTTTCATCCTTGGAATTGAAAACATTGTTTAATTTAGATATAAAATTAAACCTTAGTCCAAATTCGTGAGCGCCATTTTTATAGTATTCAAAGTTATTAGATGGTAAGTCATAAGAATAAGAAACAATAATGTTTTTAGATAATTTTATGCCTAAATATAGGGCTGAAGAATAATCAAAACGGTGTGAAAATCCAAAGTCTAAATTTTTTGTTTCGGCTATAATTGAAACATCAGTCTGTGTATCAATATATGAAGATGATTTAACTAAAATATATGGCCGGATATTTATTTTTGGATTTAATTCTATAGTAGCATTAGCCGAAAGATAAGTCAAATCAATTGACGATGCTTCAAATCCGGTATTATCTCTAGCATAGCTATCATAGTGGTATTGTTTAACCATATATGGCATGGACAATGAAATATTAAATGATTCATTAAAAATTGATATCCCAAAACCAATATTTGCCAACATGGCCCTATCAATATTATTTTGGAAAAATATATCTCCTTGGTTATATAAGTTCAATGATTGATAATTTATATCTAAATTATTTACTGAACCACGCAAACCTAAACCCATAAAAACAGTTTCACTTAATTTTACAGCATATGATAAATCTAACGAATAGTCATAAAAAGTTGTTGCTCCAATTCCATCAGATTTAAAATTTAATCCTAATCCAAAATTTGATTCACCCAAAAATGAATTATACGAAAATGTTGACGTAACTGGATTACCATCAAACCCCATTAATTCAGCTCTATGGTACAATGTTGCAGATGAGTATGGCAGCGTAGAAGAGTATGCTGGATTGATTGAGCCAGCATTGAATAAATGGAATTTAGATAACGCGTCCAGTTGTGCACTAGCTTGGTAAAAAAAGAACACAGTTAAAATGATTAATATTTTTTTCATTCTTTTAATCTTATCTATTTAAATGAATAAAACCTTTCTTAATAACACTTTCTCCATTATCTAAATCAACTGACAGTTGATAGAAGTAAACATCTGCAGGCAATTCTTTTCCAGTATTTGAAACACCTCTAAAGAAGTTGCCATTTTGTCCATATCCTCTTACTTTATAAACAACTTGGCCAAGTCTGTTGAAGATAACTATTTCATTATTTGAGTATTTAAATATATTTCTAATAACAAGAACATCATTAATACCGTCTCCATTTGGAGATATACCTCCATATACTTCAACTGGGTTTTCATTTAAGTTGTAATTATTGAATTCATCTTTATTTGGAGTACCATCATCATCATCATCATCATCTCCCTCTTGAGAATCGAGTAAACCATCACCATCTGTATCTTCATCTAAGTCATTTACAGTTATGATGAATTCTTTACCAAGAATGTTAAGTCCATCAAAGGCTTCCATATAAATTATGTATTCTGACTGAGTTTCAAAATCAATTTCAGAATTTGTTATTAACTGATTACCAGAAATTGTAAACTTGGAATTATCATAATTAAGTCCTGAAGGACCATCCTCTAGTGTGTAAACATGAGTATTGAAGTTGATTTTTACATCCTCGTCGGTGGAATTAATTTCAGAAACTAATGAACCTAAAGCGATATTTTCATCAATTGAATTGTTAGCGAGAGTTAAAGATGTTGGCATCTCATTTAAATCAATTATGTCAATTGTAAATGATTTAGTAAAGATATTGCCATTACCCTGGTCAATAGTAATAATTATTGGATAACTAGACTTAGATTCAAAATCAAAAGATTTAAGTGAAATCAAATTAGTTAACTCGTCAAAGTCATTTATCTCAAAATTAGATACATCATCAATAGATATAGTATAAATCCCGAAGTCAACATCAGTGATGTTTATTTGTGCAATGTAAGTCGGGATAACACTATTTTCTTCAATTGATAGTCGAGAAAGAATAACATCTGTAATAGGATCGTCAACAGCTGTTACTGTTATCGATACTGTGGCTACATTACTTACGCCGCTATCACTATCTGTTGCAGTGTAGGTAAACGTGTCTAAGCCGTAGTAGTTAGCGCTTGGTGTATACGTTACCGTATTTCCTACAGTTCCTAATGTACCGTTGTCTGGCTGCTCTACTATCGTGTAGGTAAAGCTTGTGTCTTCTACATCCGTAGCTGAGAAGGTTACTTCTACTGCCGTGTCTTCTGCTGTAGTTACTGACTTGTCTGCCGCAACTGGTGCATCGTTAACAC
>CAXHBH010000042.1:0-9774 GCA_964014735.1 uncultured Flavobacteriaceae bacterium
GTGTGCAGCTAAATCAAGTAGTTTGTTTGAATATCCTGCTTCGTTATCGTACCATGTAACAACCTTAAAGAATGAGCCATTGAGCTCAATTCCAGCATTTGCATCAACTATTGATGTTCTAGCGTCACCGATAAAGTCTTGAGATACTACCAATTCTTCTGTATAACCTAATATACCCTTGAGAGGCCCTTCAGAAGCATCTTTGACAGCTTTCATTACGCCATCGTAGCTTGTTACAGCAGCAAGTTTAACTGTGAGGTCAACAACAGAAACATCTGCAGTTGGGACGCGAAATGCCATTCCTGTAATCTTTCCTTCTAAAGAAGGAATAACCTTGGTAACTGCTTTTGCAGCTCCAGTCGATGCAGGTATGATGTTCAGTAAAGAAGAACGACCTCCTCTGTAGTCCTTTCTAGATGGTCCGTCAACAGTCATTTGTGTAGCAGTAACCGCATGAACTGTTGTCATAAGAGCTTCTTCAATAACAAAGGCATCGTTTAACACTTTGGCGAGTGGTGCCAAACAGTTAGTCGTACATGAAGCATTTGATACAATGCTATCAGATGCTTTTGCATCTTGATGATTAACGCCCATTACAAACATGGGGGCATCTTTTGAAGGAGCAGAAATAACTACCTTTTTTGCCCCACCGTCTATGTGAGATTGCGCCATGTCCAAAGTGGTAAAAATACCTGTACATTCGGCAACAATTTCAGTGCCAATTGCATCCCATTGTAAATTTTTAGGGTCACGTTCAGCAGTAATACGAACCGTCTTACCATCGACAACTAAGTGTCCATCTGCTATTTCAACACTAGCATCCACTGTTCCGTGAACAGAATCGTATTTTAATAGATATGCTAAATGTTCTACATCTAAAAGATCGTTTATTGCAACAATATCAATATCATTTCTTTTAAGTGATGCACGAAAGACCATTCTCCCGATTCTTCCAAATCCATTAATTCCAATTTTTAGGTTTTCCATAGCTGTTTGATTATTAATTTAAAGTCTCATTATTTCTGATACACGAACAAGCTCGTTATCAATTTTTGATTCGCCCTTGATTGCCTTTTCCAAAGGGGTTAATATCATTTTTCCGTTTCCAACTCCAATCATATATCCGGAGGTGCCATTGCGTAGTTCTTCAACAGCACGTAAGCCCATTCTACTGGCCAAGACTCGGTCGAAGCAAGTTGGCGATCCGCCACGCTGCATATGCCCTAGAACAGAAACGCGAACCTCGTAATCAGGGAGATTTTCTTCTATGTGTTCTGCTAATTCAAATACGTTTTTTCCAATTTTGTCGCCTTCAGCAACCATGACAATACTGGATAGTTTACCGGACTTTTTTGAACGCTTGAGCGATTCTAACAAACGGTCAAGACCCATATCAGCTTCTGGTATAAGGATTTCTTCAGCACCAGCACCAATTCCTGTATTTAACGCAATATGACCAGCATCACGCCCCATTACTTCAACAAAAAACAAACGGTTGTGTGAAATAGCGGTGTCTCGAATTTTATCTACGGCATCAACAACTGTGTTCATGGCAGTGTCGTAGCCCAAAGTATGGGAAGTCCCATAAATATCATTGTCAATCGTGCCAGGGATTCCAATAACGGGTATTCCAAATTCTTGTTTAAAAATTAAACCACCTGTAAAACTACCATCACCACCAATAACAACGATTGCATCAATTTTGTGCTCCTGTAAATTGGCAAATGCTTTTTTTCTGCCTTCTTTGGTTCTAAATTCATCCGAACGAGCAGACTTAAGAATAGTACCCCCTTTGTTGATGATATTGTTTACGCTTCTTGGGCCTAAGGGCTTAATACTTCCCTCAATCATACCTTGATAACCTCGGAATATACCAAAACACTTGAGTTTGTAAAAAGCTGCTGATCGCACTACGGATCTAATAGCAGCATTCATACCAGGTGCATCGCCTCCCGAAGTGAGTACCGCAATGTTTAAAATTTTATTGTCAGCTGAGTTTGTAGCTTTCATCCTTTGAATTGCAGTGCAAATTAACGAATAATCTCTCGTTTTAACCTAATGATTCAAGGCTTAATCCTGTCTTTTTTGTTAAAAATTTTATTGGTAAGCTCACGAAAAGAATCGAATCTAACTTGATAACCAACTCCAATACCTTGTGTATACCCCAATTCGTCCCCAAAATATTGGAATTCATTTTCCTTATTAAACACACGTGCACGAAGGTCACCCTTCTTGTTTAGTAAAAATTCAAGTTTTACATTTCCTATAATCAAGGTTTCTTCTTCATTTCCAACAGGAACACCCACTTTGCCGTCAATAAGTATGCGTTCATTAATATTTGTGGATAAACTAACTCCCAACCTGTCTCGATTTTTTATGGAAACTGCAGCATTTCGATCACCCTGAAGGTAATCAATACCCAAATTCAATTTGTCGTTTTCATTTGTAAATATATTATCAAAAATGCCTGATGCCTTTTCGAAAAGATTAGTGGTGAGGGTTTGGCTAGAGATGGCAGCTAGAGAAACCTCATTAATAAATGAACCCTGTGAAAGCAATGAAATGGCCTGCAATTGTCTTCTTTCTTCATCGTTTAACCTGTAATTTAATTCGTTTCTAACAACACCTGAGGCATTTGGGAAGTTAATCTCAAAAGTAGGTGTTTCCGGATTGAGCAGGTTTCCAAAAAGTCTAATTGACACATCTGTTGGAATATTTTGGCTGATATTATCGCCCTCTAGCAGTATAGCTGGGTTAGCACCACCTGGAACCTCATATATGGCCTGCATATTTATCTGAGCACCATAAGGGTCACCCTCCCAGAAAATAACACCACCAGGGTTTAAGCGAAAAGTTTTGTCAATAAGACCAAGATTCTTGAAATTGTATATTCCTTCATAGGCTATAAAGTCACCCCACATAGCAAAAGAACCTGCAGTATCTATTTCCAAAAGCAAACTTCCTGCGCCACGTCCGCGTAAAAAACTTTTTGTTTCTGGGTCAACTACAATTTCAACCTCTGCATCTGGTGTAACATCCAAATCGAAATTTAATTGTAATCCTTTTACCGTGTTAAGCTTTGCTGTTTTTTGACCTTCAATTGTTTGTTTGTCTAAAAAATTGATAAAAGACACATCCCCTATTTTAGTATCATATTGGATGGGAATAAAAATATTGGTGCCCGCCGCTGTTTCACCCATAACGTCAATTTGCATATTAGAAAAAGAACCATAAAGATGGGCATCGCCATTAAAAAAAGCATTGCCATAATACTGCGATTCTTCATTAAATGTAGTGTTAAGCACCTCAAGTTGTGTAGCACTTATGTTCATGTCCAATCCCCAATTTGAAAAAGATTGATGGGTTAGAACTCCTGACAATAAGGCTGTTTGTTCAGTTTCAGAACTAAGTAGAGATGGGTTAATACTTATGAGATCTTCACTAAATCGAAATGGAACAGTATCAGAAAATGTGTATATCGTATTCAAATAAGGAACACCCATGGTAAAATCATCTACAATAAACTCACCTTTTGGGATAATCTTACCAGCATCAGAGGATAAATGTAAATTTCCATTGGCTTTTCCTTGAAATGGTGTAAAAACATCATTTGTCAGACCTGCAATTAGCGATAGGTTATAATCTAAAAAAGTTAGGTCAATATCCCAATTTGGAACGGCGTTTTCTATACCGATGGTGCCAGTAGCAAGAAAAACATCATTGCCATCATCAATGATCTGTAATGCCAATTGATAATCTTGATTTTCTTTGTTTGATTGGAGCCTTAAGTCCGCTTCTCCAAGAAATACTCCATTTAATGATAAATCTGACAATTGCAAGCGAGAATTACCACCAAAACCAGATGGAGTTTGACGGATATTCAAAAATCCATTTACGACACCTTCCCAATTATCGTTTTGAAAAGATAAAAGATCGTTCATATAAACATTGGAAAGTTTTACATCAACAGAAAAGGCATCATTTCCATTTTGACTGGCATCGGCAGTTATAAAGGAAGTTTCTGACATAAAATTAAGATTATTAAAAGCAAAATCGCTTGTGCTACCAACAACTAAAGTGGGGTTGCCGTTTCGCTTATCATTAGTCCAGCGCTTATTATTATAAAAAAGTTTTGCTTCCTGAATTTCAACAATTGCTTGAGCTGATTCATCAATAGTGAATGCGGTATTTATTATATTAATATTTTCATCTGCTTCATCCAAAACAAATTCAATACGGCCATACAACTTGTCAAGAACTTGAGCATTAATCCATTTCAAATCAAATAAATTGGTGTTGGGAGTAACAATTTCATCTACACTAATATTTGAATGATATATCGGCTGCTTTGTATCAATTTTCAATGATAAACCATTTAATTTAACTTTGTCAATGCCAAAACTGGGAGCGCGAATTTCAAGCTTAAAAAGAGAGTCATTTGGTTTGATAGTACCATCAATAAATGTGTTATTATCCAATGATACAACACCTCCAAAAAGAGCAGAAGCAATTTTTCCACGCAAGTTGAAATTAAAATCGACATACTGGTTTGGAGAAACAGGGATAGGTTTATAATTTTTAAATTGACTTCCTAATGCATTTTTTGCTAGCACACCTAGTTCTGAGGGTTTGAAGTTTCCAATCAAAATACCCGTGACCACATCTTCAGAATTTATATTTAGCAAACGAAGCCCGTTTGAAAGTCTAGATTGTGCCGACAAAGATGAAAATGAATAGGTCTCACTTGACGTTTTAAGGGTACCTTTCTCGATATACAAGTCACCAATCATTTCATCAATATTATTTCCTTGTAAAGCCAAATCTACTGACCCAGAAAATACGCCATCAATATTATCAAACATCCAACCAAAGGCACTAAAATCAGCGTATTTGATATCAGCATTAAATGAAAAATTTCGTGTATCAGAAGCAAAATCCACTTGACCATCTAAATCAAGTTTAAGAAATTTATCTATGATATTCATATTCCCACTAAATTGTTTAGGGTTTATGGCTCCTTCTATTATTAATGTGTCATAATTATATTTACGGTAGTTAAATTTTGTAAGCTTTCCATTTATTGCAGCGTTTAGATTAGACATGTCAAATCCATTCCCAGACACAATGACACCAAGTCCGGTGCGTCCAATAGTCAGTACATCGATTAGCTGACCAACATCAAAATCGTCTGAAAAAAGATTAATTGAGTAATCACGAATTTTTTCATCAAAAGCAAAAGATGCATTAGTCTGCATGTTTCCTAGTGTAGTTGTTAAGTCAGTTTTTACATTCCATAACTTATCATTTAGTGTTACTTTAGAATCAGCAGAAAAGTTGCCCAAACGATTTAAAAGCCTATTTACTTTTGGAGACAACAAAAAAGGAATGCCTGAATAGTTATCAGCTTTGTCAAGTTTAAAATCAACTTCAAAAGATCTAGTGTTGTCATCTAATATGTTTTTAATTTTCCCGGCAATACTAACCATGGTATTATTGTGACTGAATTGTATTCCTTTAGAAGTAAATTCTTTGATAAAACCAATTATATTGCCTTTTAGATTTATAGATGCTCCATTCCAACTAGGAGCAATTTTTTTTAAATCCGAAATGCCAATTGAAGAAGGACTAAACGCAACATCAATGTTTACTTTTGTTGTAAAATCTTTTAATCCACCCTTTGGATAATCAAGATGAATATCCACATCAACTACACTTTCTTTGGTTTGAATAACAGCATTTTCCAACATCATACTTGTTGGAGAAAATTGATACTTTCCAGATATTGAAGTAAGTGCCATGTCACGCCAGTTTGTTTTGGTTTCGAGCTGTTCTATATCTGCAACAATAACATCTCCATTAATTTGAAAGTTTTCAATATCGGCATTAATTGCTGTAAACCGCTTTTCAGTTTCTTTGCACCTATTTTGATTATAAATGTTAATGGAAGCATCTAAAAGACTTATGGAAGAAGCTATAACTTCAGTTTTAACTTTCGATCTTTCATTAGTATTAAAACGATTAAAAAACTGACTGACATTGGACTTGTTTTCATTTTCATAAGTGGTACTATTGAACACCACATCTTTTAAAAAAATATTCCCTAAATTATTGTTTCCCTGCAATACTGCTTTAAGGCGAAGGGTGTTTAAACGGACATAGCCAGCATAAAATAGTGTGTCTTGTTTGTGGTCATAAGCCAATATATCGTGAAGCTTAACATACCCAAAAGGCGAGACTTGTATGCTGCTAATTTCAATATTGGCGCCAAATTTTTCATTTAGATGCTGAGTAAAGCGTTGACCTAAAAAAGTTTGGGCAACAGGGAGCATTAAAATAAACACAACAAACACTGAGAAAAGTAAAATAGCGGAAATTACGCGTCTTATTTTCTTTTTTATGTTAAGCTTCTTTTCCAAAGTGTTAATTTTGTAGGTAATATATTTATTTTGGCAACTATCATTTTAGGTATTGAAACTTCATGCGACGACACAGCAGCTGCGGTGATTGTCGATGGCAAATTACGTGCCAATGTTGTTTCGCAACAGCTCGAGCATGAACACTACGGTGGGGTAATTCCAGAACTGGCTTCTAGAGCACATGTAGAGCGTATTGCCGCTATCGTGGAAACTTCACTGTCAAAAGCAAATATCGCTAAAAAAGACCTAACCGCAGTAGCCTACACCCAAGGTCCTGGTCTCCTTGGATCTTTACTTGTTGGAAATGCTTTTGCAAAATCACTTTCCCTTGCACTAAATATACCTCTTTTAGCTGTTCATCATATGCAAGCACATTTACTTGTACATTTGATAGATGATGAATTTCCAAAACCCATTTTCCCGTTTCTAGGATTAACTGTTTCTGGAGGGCATACGCAACTTGTACGCGTCGACAATGCTTCATCTTTTTATATTTTAGGTCAAACACTCGACGATGCAGCTGGAGAAGCATTTGATAAAACAGGTAAAATGCTGGGGCTACCTTATCCAGCTGGCCCCATAATGGATAAATATGCAGCACTTGGTACGTCAAAGTTTACTTTTGGAAAGCCAACAGTTGATAATCTAAACTTTAGTTTTAGTGGACTTAAAACAAGCGTATTGTACTTCTTGAGGTCGGCTCAAGATAAAGATCCTGATTTCATAAAAAACAACCTTTATGATTTGTGTGCTTCTATACAACATGCAATTGTTTCTATTGTGGTTGAAAAAGTAGATACTGCTATAAAAAAAACAGCTTTAAAACAGCTTGTTTTAGGAGGTGGCGTGTCTGCTAACAGTGGTTTACGAAAAGCACTTGAGTCATGTAACATAACATTGTTCCTACCTCCACTACCCTACACCACTGACAACGCAGCTATGATTGCCATGGCTGGTTATTTAAAATATCAAGAGGGTGTGATTGATAATCTATCCAGCGAACCAAAAGCAAGAATGTCTTCCTGATGCGGCAATTTTTTACACCTGATATAGATCTCACAGCGGAAAGCTATAACTTTAACGAGATTGAAAGCAAACATATAGCCAAAGTACTTCGAAAAAAAGTTGGCGATACGTTGCATATTACCAATGGAAAAGGAAAAATCATAACTGCAAAACTTCGACTAGTTAGTCCAAAAAGTTGTATTGTAAATGTTTTGGAAATTAAAGACATACCAGCTCCTAAAACTTCAATTCACATGATTGTTGCTCCAACTAAAAATATCAGCAGGTTCGAATTGTTTTTAGAAAAAGCCACAGAGCTTGGAGTTTCTAAAATTACCCCTGTTTTATGCGACAGAAGTGAAAGAAAACAAATCAAACACGAACGCTGTCAAAAAATTATTCATACAGCAGTAAAGCAATCCCTAAGAGCATATGCACCTATTCTAGATCCAATAATACCACTAAAAAAAATTGTAGTCCAAGGAAAAGCCTTTATGGCACACTGTGAAGACAGTTCAAAAGAAAGCTTAAAAGATGTAATTCATGGGCAAACCAACTGTAGCATACTTATTGGCCCTGAGGGCGATTTTTCCAAAACTGAAATAAAATGGGCTGGTGAACAAAACATAAAAGCTGTACATCTTGGCGATAATAGACTGAGAACAGAAACAGCCGCATTAGTGGCACTACATACAGCATTACTGATGAATCAATAATATTTTTTTAACTTAGAAAAGTGAATGCAAATAGTCTTACCCGTGGAATTGTTCAAGCCTTTCTTGTCATAATTGGTCTTATAGCACTATTTAACCTTATTACTATGGCGCAATCCCTTTTGGGGTATGTGTTTTTAGCAATTGTTGTCTCTCTCATAGGCCAACCTGTAAAGGAGTTTTTTATAATGAGACTTAAGTTTAAAAACACCCTTGCCACAGTTGTTACACTACTAGTATTATTATTACTAATTCTTGGACTTGGATCATTAATTGTACCAGTTATTACAGCCCAAGCACAAAACTTATCGCTTCTTCAAATAGATCAGTGGGAGACTGACCTACTCAGATTGGTTTCAGACCTAGATATTTATTTTGATAAATACGAAGTTAATTTCACCGAAAGTATAAATGAGTTGCTTTCCAAAGTTGATTTCAGCTTTCTACCTAACCTGCTGAATGGATTTTTAGGGTTTTTAGGCGGATTTACTATTGCACTGTTTTCTGTTTTATTTATAAGTTTCTTTTTGCTTAAAGACAGTTCATTGTTATTAAGAATAATCTTACTTCTATTTGCCGATAACAAAAAAGAACGCATTGAGCGATCATTTACTAGAGTAGTTGTTTTGTTATCACGTTACTTTTCTGGTATTTTATTACAAATTACTATATTATTCCTATTTTACTCTGGTGTGTTATTGATTTTTGGTATACCAAATGCCTTGACCATTGCACTTATATGTGCTTTATTTAATATAATTCCTTATATCGGACCCTTAGCTGGTGCAGTTTTAATGATAATATTAACGATGATTAGTAATCTGGATGCTGACATAGCTAGTGTGATTGTACCCAAAACCATATATGTCTTTATCGGGTTTGTAATTGGGCAACTTATGGATAACTTCTTTTCTCAACCTTACATTTTTTCAAAAAGCGTTAAGTCACATCCACTTGAAATATTTCTCATCATTATCTTAGCAGGCCTATTGGCTGGCCCACTAGGTATGCTTTTGGCTGTTCCACTGTATACTGTACTAAAGGTTATTTTAAGTGAATTCTTAAGTGACAATAGAATTGTGAAAGAATTAACTAAAAACCTGTAACTATGATATATGTAAATACCGAAACCATCGCTGGAAAAAAAATAGTTGAATCATTGGGAATTGCACGCGGCAGTACGGTGCGATCTCGCAATATTGGGAGAGATATATTCGCTACTATTAAAAACATTGTTGGTGGTGAAATTGAAGAATACACCAAACTACAAGCAGATGCCCGTGAACAGGCACTAAAACGCATGCTTGACGATGCAAATCGTATGGGAGCGGATGCTGTTGTAAATGTTCGATTCACAACTTCAGTTGTTACACAAGGTGCTTCTGAAATTCTAGCTTTTGGAACCGCTGTTAAGATTAACTAGATGAATCGTATTATTTGGATCGCTATTATTGTTGCTGGAATATTTGCTATTATTAACAGAATTCTCCAAAAAGGTAAAGAGGACTTTAACCAACGAAATAATTAGTTGGCGGATTGATTTTGATGATGTATTTTTGCCGGCGCTTTACGATCTTAAAGGAGAGGTGCCAGAGTGGTAATGGAGCAGATTGCTAATCTGTCAACGCGTAAGTGTTGCC
>CAXHBH010000043.1:0-9121 GCA_964014735.1 uncultured Flavobacteriaceae bacterium
ACACCTCCGCCCAACGGGTTCTAAATACAGTTTTAAAGGCGCTGTTGCGAAAGGGCGTTTGTTTTATGAATTGGGCTATGGATTGGCATTGGGTGTATTGGCCAGTATCAAATGGTCTTTCATCCAAAGGGGTAGTTTACTTGCTGCTTTACGAGGATTTTTACTTTCTTGGCTATCTTGCAAACCAAAGTTTGTAACTAACAATGAGGCCCGTTTTATAAGAAGATACCGCTGGTCACAAATTTTTTCTCGGTTTATCTCCTAGTTCAATTACAACAAGGTTTTGTAATTTTCCTGCTGTGATTTCAAAGCGGATCATGGTTTGTTTTTTATGAAAGCCGTGTTCACCCACTGCACCAGGATTCATAAACAATAGGTTATGTTTTTTATCAAAAGTGACCTCTAATATATGAGAATGCCCACATATAAAAATATCTGGTTTTAGGCTTTCCAATTTTTCTGCAATGCCCTTTGCATAGCGTGGAGGTTTGCCGCCAATATGCGTCATAAACACACGCATGCCCTCTACAGTAAAAAACAAATCTTCATTAAATTGACTTCTGATACTTGCATTGTCAATATTTCCATAAACCACTTTGAGTGGTTTGATTTTCTCTAAGGAATCTGTCACTTCAAAAGCGCCAATATCGCCAGCGTGCCAAATTTCATCTACTTCTT
This sequence comes from uncultured Flavobacteriaceae bacterium, assembly GCA_964014735.1. GTDB lineage: Bacteria > Bacteroidota > Bacteroidia > Flavobacteriales > Flavobacteriaceae > UBA7446. Next base: position 679 of record CAXHBH010000043.1, read on the forward strand.
TCGCATAACTCAAAACCCTTGGGTCTAAAAAACTATGCGTATCTGAAAGCAACAATATCTTTTTCATCATCTTTGTATAAAATTACACCTTTGCGTTATTTTTTAGAGTTTTCATATAGAGGAACTGCATATCATGGATGGCAACGGCAACTCAATGCCCACACGGTACAGCAGCAAATGGAGGATGCCATGAGTATTTTATTAGCCAAACAAACAGCTCTACTCGCTGCTGGCAGAACAGATACAGGGGTACATGCCAAGCAAATGTATGCACATGTAGATTTGGAACTCAATGCCGCTGAAGTCAAACAACTTAAGCACAGGTTAAATAAATTTCTTCCAAACGACATTGCTATTACAGATATACACCCCGTCAAAACGGAGGCCCATGCTCGTTTTGATGCAATATCACGAAGTTACGCTTATCATTTGGTTCAGCACAAACAACCATTTGTGCATGAGTTTGCCTATTCATTTACAACTCCACTAAACATGGAAGCGATGAATACAGCAGCTAAATTGCTCTTGAGCCAAACCAATTTCAAATGTTTTTCGCGATCTAAGACAGACGTTAAGACTTTTGATTGTAAGGTAACGGAGGCTAATTGGACGCAAATAGATTCGGAATGGATTTTTCATATTTCGGCTAACCGTTTTTTGCGCAATATGGTACGTGCCATTGTAGGCACACTTTTGGATGTTGGTAGTGGCAAATTAACCTTGGCTGATTTTCAAACAATTCTAGAAAGTCAAGACAGAACAAAAGCAGGAAGCTCAGCACCAGCGCATGGTTTATTTTTGATGAAAGTTCAATACCCAAATGCTATCTTTGAAACAAATGGATAAAAAAGCATCGAATAGTATTTTAGATGTAAGTTTGTTTAAGCGGCTTATAGCTTTTGCGAAGCCCTACCGCATCACCTTTATTTTTGTATTAGTTTCAGCAGTTTTATTGTCTGGGTTTTCTACCCTAAGCCCTTTCCTGCTCAAGATTACTATAGACGACTATATTACCCTTAAAGACTACGATGGTATGTTGGTTCTCGTTACTCTTATGGCACTAACCCTACTGCTTGAAGTGGTTTTTCAGTTTATATTTATTTATTACGCCAACTGGTTGGGACAACATGTTATTTTTGATTTGCGTAATGCTCTGTATCGACATATGATACATTTTAAAATGGCTTATTACGATAAGTCAGCAGTTGGACGTTTGGTTACTCGTGTTGTAAGTGATATAGAAACTATTTCTGGAATTTTTAGTCAAGGTTTGTTTATGATCATTGCAGATCTTTTGAAGATGCTTGTGGTTATTGTGGTCATGTGGACGGTAAGTTGGAAGCTATCGCTTATTGTTTTTACTGTATTACCATTAGTTTTGTTTGCAACCAGACAATTTCAAAAAGCCATGAAATCGGCTTTTGACGAAGTACGTACACAAGTAGCCAACTTGAACAGTTTTGTTCAAGAGCGTATTTCGGGTATGAGTATTGTACAGCTATTTGGTCGAGAAAGTTTAGAGTCAGCCGCTTTTAAAAATATTAATGATAAACACCGTAAAGCTTGGTTGAAAACCGTTTGGTATAATTCTATATTCTTTCCCATTGCAGAACTATCCACTTCAATTACAATTGGACTTCTTGTTTGGTTTGGTGGGCTTAATGTCATTGCAGGTTCTTCGGGAATTACGTTAGGTATTATCTTTTTGTTTATTCAACTTTCACAGATGCTCTTTCGGCCACTACGTCAAATTGCAGATAAGTTTAACACCCTTCAAATGGGTATGGTGGCTGTACGTCGAGTTATTGCAGTTCTAGATACTCAAGAGACGATTTCAAACAACGGCCTTATATCAAACAGAGAAATTTCTGGAAAAGTTTCTTTTGAAAATGTCAGCTTTTCTTACAAAGAAGATGAAACGGTGCTACATCGCATATCTTTCAATATGGCACCCGGTCAAACTGTAGCGGTAGTTGGTGCTACTGGGGCAGGTAAGTCTACGCTGATTAATATTCTTAGTCGTTTTTATGAAATTGACAGTGGCAGGGTAACCTTAGATGGTGTAAATATTGAAGACTATGAACGTTCTTGGCTTCGTAAACAAATTGGTGTAGTACTGCAAGATGTTTTTCTTTTTGCCGACTCCATTTATAACAACATTACTTTGTGGGACACCTCTATAAATGAAGAAGATGTGATTGCTGCTGCCAAAAAAATTGGCGTTCATGATTTTATTTCTAGTCTTCCTGACGGCTATCATTTTAATGTAAAAGAACGCGGTGGTATGCTATCATCAGGACAGCGTCAATTGATTGCCTTTTTAAGAGCCTATGTAATACAGCCCAAAATTTTGGTTTTGGACGAGGCTACTTCTTCAATTGACACACATGCTGAAAAGCTGATTCAAAAAGCAACAAAAGAAATTACAAAAGGTAAAACATCTCTAGTTATTGCCCACAGACTTGCCACCATACAGCGTGCGGATAGTATTATTGTGTTGGATAAGGGAAAAATTGTAGAGTCAGGCACCCACAGAGAGTTGCTAAAAATTGAGGGAGGCTACTACAAGAATCTCTATGAAGTTCAATTTGTTAGTGAACCCACATTAATTTAAGCCATGTCATTGGCAATAATCTCTTGTAGATTTTTATAAGAACCAAAAGAAATTTTTTCTCCGTCTTTAAAATAGCTAATATTTCCTGTTTCTTCAGAAACAACCAATACTACTGCATCTGTTTTTTCTGTTATACCAACTGCGGCTTTGTGTCTCAAGCCGAAGTTTTTTGGTAGTCCATCTTTATTGGATACAGGAAGTACAACACGGGTTGTTGTGATATTGTTGTTTTCAACAATAGCTGCACCATCGTGCAAGGGTGCACTTTTGTGAAAGATACTTTCAATCACGGGAATAGAAATTTCCATATTAACTTCAACACCCGACGACTTAAGAAAGTCCAAGCTGCTGTTTCGCTCCAGAACTATTAGTGCACCTGTTTTTTGTTTTTTTAGAGAAGCACAACTTTTAACCAAGGCTTCAATATTGAGTGTTGATTCAATATTATTGGAATTGGTATTGAATATTTTAAAATAGCGGTTTATTGCCTTTCGGTTTGCCAGATTTGAAGACCCCAACATCAATAATAACTTGCGGATTTCTTGTTGAAAAACCACAATAAGGGCAAATACACCAACACTCATAAACCCTCCGAGTATATTGCTCAGCAACTCCATGTTTAGGGCATCTGTGATTTTCCAAATCAAATAGAGTATAACAATTCCCACAAAAATATTGATGGCTGCAGTTCCTCTGACAAGTCGGTAAGCATAGAATAGCAACATCGCTACCAATAAGATGTCGATGATGTCCAATATATTAAAATCTAAAAAATCAAACATCCTTAAAATTACAAATAATTCGTTAAGCGCACTTAAGTTTTTCAATGAGCTTTACAGCTTGAAGGGCTTCTTTGACATCGTGTACACGTAAAATTTGCGCGCCATGTTGTAGTGCGACGGTATTTAAAACTGTTGTTCCATTAAGCGCATCTGCAACATCTATTCCTAGTAATTTATATATCATCGATTTACGGGAAACACCAATCAATATTGGTACACCATCCCTTTTAATACTCCCTATATTTTTTAGTAGTGAATAATTGTGATCTAGTGTTTTACCAAATCCAAAACCTGGGTCAATGATAATGTCGTGAATGCCAGCCTTGTGCGCCTCATCAATTTTTACTGCAAAAAACGACCTTATATCTACTAATAGATTCTCATAGTTGGGTCTATCTTGCATGTTTTGCGGATTACCTTGCATATGCATAGCAACATAAGGAACTCCAAGTGCACCAACAGTTTTTAACATTTTTGTATCTAATTTTCCTGCAGAGATATCGTTTACCATTGCTGCTCCTGCAGCCACAGTTTTTTTAGCGACATCACTTCTGTAGGTGTCAATAGAAATTATAGCCTCAGGAAATGACAAATGTATTTTTTCAATAACGGGTAAGACGCGTTTCAATTCTTCATCAGATGAAATTTCAATTGCTCCAGGTTTTGAGCTAGCACCACCCACATCTATAAATGTAGCTCCTTGCCGGAGCATTTTCTCCGTTTGCGAAAGCGCAAGGTCAGTGCTGTTGTACAAACCACCATCATAAAAGGAATCTGGGGTGAGGTTAAGAACCCCCATTATTTTAGGGATTGTCAGGTCTATAATCTTGCCTTTGCACGAGATGTTCATAAATAGCGCTTAAATTAGTTGGTTTAAAATGAAAACATTTTCATTTTTGAGCGAAATTTACAACAAATCAAATCAGGTGGCGCAGACAGAGGCACAATATCTTAACGCAGCAGCAACATGTAAGTCATTGTTCGAGCAAAAAATGAAAGATTACGGCTGTGCATGGCGCATACTTCGCCCTACTTCCTTAACCGATCAGATTTTTATTAAAGCCCAACGTATTAGAACCCTTCAACAACTTGAAACTAATAAAGTAGATGAGGGTGAAGTGTCTGAATTTATTGGCATTATAAATTATTCTATAATGGCGCTAATCCAGTTGGAACTGGGTGCTATTGAACAGCCAGATATGTCAAGCGAGGAGGTAATGACTGAATACAACAAACACGCAGCAGCCACCAAGGCGCTGATGGAACTCAAGAATCACGATTATGGTGAGGCGTGGCGCGACATGCGTGTAAGCTCCCTAACAGATTTGATTCTTCAGAAACTTTTGCGTGTCAAACAAATTGAAAATAACGAAGGCAAGACAATTGTGAGTGAAGGTCTAGAGGCCAACTTCCAAGACATGATTAATTATGCCTTATTTGCATTGATACACTTAAACAACCAACCAAAACCATGAGAAAACAAATTGTAGCCGGTAACTGGAAAATGAACCTCAACGCCGTACAAAGTCAAGAACTTATAGACGCTTTAAAAGCACAAACTTTTAATGATGGCGTACATGTAGCAATTGCTACGCCAAATGTACATCTAGCTGCAGCAGTAGTACAAACGGCTGGTACATCAATAGATGTGGCCGCACAAAATATGCACCAAGCTGCTTCAGGTGCTTACACAGGCGAGGTGTCGGCGACTATGCTAAAAGGCATTGGGGTAGAGAAGGTTATACTTGGTCATTCTGAACGCAGAGCTTATTTTTATGAGACAGATGTGCTTTTGGCCGAAAAAGTAAATGCCGCTTTGGAAAATAACATACATGTTATTTTTTGTTTTGGCGAAGAATTAGAAGACCGTAAGTCTGATGCGCATTTTGACCTCGTTACAAGTCAGCTTACAAACGGCCTATTTCACCTTAATGCATCCCAATGGGCAAATATAACACTCGCTTATGAGCCTGTGTGGGCTATTGGAACAGGGGAAACGGCTAGCCCAGCACAAGCACAAGAGATGCACGCACACATTAGAGCGGTGTTGGCTGCAAAATATGACGACCCGCTAGCACAGAGCGTTTCTGTACTTTATGGTGGGAGCGTTAAGCCTACCAACGCCAAAGAGATTTTCGCACAAACAGATGTAGATGGCGGATTGATAGGTGGTGCTTCGCTTAATGCTGAAGACTTTACCGCTATTGTCAACGCTTTTTAAACTTGAAAGCCTACCGCGCTTATCATTTTGATGTTCATCCTCTAGAAAAAATAGATGTTTTTCTTGCTTGGTTATCTACCTTTTCATTTGAAAGTTTTGTCACTACAAAGACAGGCGTAACTGCTTATGTTTCTTTGGACGAAGCTGCCCAAATCCCGAAAGCTGCTTGTCTGGCGGTTCCTTTTGATGGAGTAGAAGCTAGCCTAGAAACAGAAGACTTTGAAGGGCAAAATTGGAATACTATCTGGGAAGAACAATTTCATTCCATTGCCGTTGGCGATTGGACCATAAGGGCTTCGTTTCACACAGCAGCAACAACAAAACACGAAATTATCATTGACCCACAGATGTCTTTTGGTACTGGTCATCATGCCACAACACAGCTTATGCTCGAACAACTTTTTGATATTAGTGTTGCTAATAAAACGGTTTTGGATGTGGGGACTGGAACCGGTGTTTTGGCCATAGCCGCAAAAATCCAAGCAGCTAAAAAAGTGGCTGGCGTGGACATTGAAACTTGGTGTGTTAATAATGCCATTGAAAATGCCGCTAAAAATAAAATACACGATATTTTTTTTAGTTCTAATAAGCTAAACGACTTTACTGATTTTAATCCAGATGTAATTTTGGCAAACATCAATAGAAATGTGTTGATGGCGCATTTACCCACTTACGCACAAATACTTGCTGGAGGTGGAATGTTGCTAATATCTGGATTTCATAAAGAAGATGTTGATGTGATTAGTGATTTGGCTCATGAACACGGACTCAAATCCAAAAGCAAAACAGAAAAAGAAGGATGGATTTGCTTAAAATTTATAATTTAGTGGAAATGATTCGTTTAGAAAAAACAAAAGAACAAGAACAACGGGAAGTTTCCGTTCAAAGCTCTCGTTTACACGAAATTATTCTTTATAATGATGATGTCAATACTTTTGATCATGTAATTAGTACCCTAATTGAAGTGTGTGAACACACACCAGAGCAGGCAGAGCAATGTTCACTCATTGTGCATTTCAAGGGCAAGTGCGCAGTTAAGCACGGATCTTACGACGAGTTGGAGCCCAAATGTATTCGACTGCAAGCCGCAGGACTAAGCGCAGAAATCGTTTAACAGTTTTTTTTTATCATTTCCGTAACTTAGCACAAAAATTTGCTTATGCGCATTATATATATTTTGCTGCTTGTTGCTAGTTTTAGTTATGCTCAACCTACTGCCATGAAAAATTCCATACACTCTTTCTCAGTTGAGGATATAAACGGCAATCTTTTTTCACTTGAATCACTAAAGGGGAAAAAAGTAATGATTGTGAATACAGCCTCTAAATGCGGGCTTACTCCTCAATACAAAAAATTAGAAGCTCTTTATCAAGAATACAAGGACCAAAACTTTGTTGTAGTTGGATTTCCAGCCAATAACTTTATGTGGCAAGAACCGGGTAGTAACGAAGATATCAAAACTTTTTGTGATAAAAATTATGGTGTGTCTTTTCCCATGATGGCTAAAATCAGTGTGAAGGGTAAAAGCCAGCACCCAGTTTATGCTTTCCTTACCAAAAAAGAAAAAAACGGTGTTAAAGACAGCTCTGTCAAATGGAATTTTCAAAAATATCTTATAGACGAAAACGGATATTTGGTAGAGGTGATTTCTCCACGTACACAACCCGATGATCCGGTTGTTTTAGATTGGATAAAAAGCTAACGATGAAAATAGATATCCTTGCCATAGGCGCACACCCTGATGATGTAGAGCTTTCTTGTTCTGGAACCTTAGCTAAAGAAATTGCTAATGGTAAGCAAGTTGCTATTCTAGACCTAACGGAAGGTGAACTAGGGACTAGAGGAAGTGCTGAAATCCGTGCGGACGAAGCTGGAAAAGCAGCAAAAATATTAGGCGTAACAGCTAGATATAATCTTAATTTTCCCGATGGTTTTTTTGATAATAATAAGGAAAATCAATTGAAATTGGTAACATACATTCGCTTATTAAAACCCGATATGGTGCTTTGCAACGCTGTTGAGGATCGACACCCCGATCACGGCAGAGCAGCTGCATTGGTTAAGGAAAGTTGTTTTTTGTGTGGGTTAAACCAAGTTAAAACCACACATGAGGGTAAGCCCCAGATGGCATGGCGTCCAAAGCATTTGTATCATTACATTCAATGGAATGATGCTAAGCCTGACTTTGTTGTAGATATAAGTGCTCACATAGAAACCAAGCTTGAAGCTGTTAATGCCTATGCATCTCAATTTTTCAATCCAAAGACAACAGCACCTGAAACGCCTATAAGTACTCAAAACTTTTTAGACAGTGTTAAATACCGCGCTGCTAACCTGGGAAGACTCATTGGTGTAGACTATGCAGAAGGTTTTACAGCCGCCCGTTTGTTGGCTGTTAATCGCATAAACGATTTGATGTAAAAGCTGTTTTGGGTTATCTAAAAACATATTACATTTGCATCCTACAAAATGGTGGTTGTAGCTCAGTTGGTTAGAGCGCTAGATTGTGGTTCTAGAGGTCGCCGGTTCGAGACCGGTCTTCCACCCATAAAACCCTTCGAGAAATCGAGGGGTTTCTTCTTTGAACAATACTATATAAGCGAAAACTCTTTTCAGCTAAATAGACTACATAAATATACGAAAAACATCAAAATTGGCAGTTGTCAGGCAGTTAAATTTAGTCTTACGTAAAACAAATATTCCCTGTTGTAAGTAACCAGGTTTTATTAAATCAACTGAAAACTGACAGTTAATATATTTACCTATATATATAATATTAAACCTGTCTCTTATACACATCTGACGCTGCCGACGAAGTTCGTCGTG
>CAXHBH010000044.1:0-9056 GCA_964014735.1 uncultured Flavobacteriaceae bacterium
TCGAGCTTTTGAGTCAATTGATGATTTGAAAACTGGTATATATTGGTTGTATGATAACCTAGATACAACTCCTGATATTGCTATGAGTGCATTATACACTGATGAAATTGGAATTGGCGTTGATAGCGGAAACCAAGGTCTAAGTGCATATGATTATATCCTAACGCCATCTAGTACTGCTTCTAGTGTTTTTTGGACAGGCTTATACGATACTGTAAATTTTGCAAATAGAGTTCTTGAAGCCGCTGCTGTATATACACCAACAGCAAGTGAACAAGATCAGTATGACGCTATTATTGCACATGCAACAGCTATTAGAGCTTTCGGTCATCTTAAACTCCTTGCATACTATACACCAGCATCGGATTTTGCGGATGATTCTGCATTAGCAATACCCTTAGTTATGGAAGTACCTTCAATTGATGCGCAACCACTCCGTGACACAGTAGGTGATGTATTTACAGCAATATTATCAGATTTAAATACTGCTATGGCAGATATAGACACTGACTTAGGGCTAATAGGAGATGCTAATTCTTACAAAACTGGTGATGCAATTACTGGAGTAAAGGCAATTATTGCAGCAATGCGTGAAAATTATAGTGAGGCATTAACATTGTCTGAAACACTTGTAAACAAATATCCATTGGCAACTACTGCTGAATATCCATTAATTTTTACGGATGAAAGTGATGTAGAAGTAATTTTTAAATTAGAACGTACTCGTGGTGATTCGTTTGATGGACAGGGCTCTGTTGGATCTGTTGCGGCTGGTGGATGGGCTGGTGCCATATTTTGTTTTAGTGGTGCAACAAGCGACCCATACTTTGAAGTAGGTAGGTCACTATACAACGCTATTGATGACAACGATATTCGTAAAAGTGTGATCGTACACCCAAGTTCTGTTGTAGATGCTGGATATGCATCACTACCTGCTGGGGAATACAAAGAGAAAGACATCCTGTATGTTGGTAAATATAAAGGTTCTGAGGCGCAAGAATTAATGAATGATTTAAAAGTTCTTCGTGTTTCTGAAATGTATTTGATTCATGCTGAGGCTCAAGCTGCACTTGGAGATTTGACTGGTTCTGCTGCAACATTAAAAGCATTAAGAGATGCCCGTTTTGGCGCTGCTACAACAGCTCTTTCTTTTGCTAGTGCTACAGATGCTTACGCAGCTATTGTTGATGAACGTAGAATTGAATTTGCTTTCGAAGGAAATAGATATTTTACCCTCAAAAGATTAGGCCCAAAAGCAAATAAAGATGCTGTGAAAGATCCTAAAGATTGCGAATTAGCAGCAGTAGCAAATTGTGGTTTATCATCAAGTGATTACAGGTTTACATTACCTATACCTTTAATTGAGTTTGATGGCAATCCTAACCTAAGAACACAACAAAATCCTGGATATTAATACATAATGATATGAAAAATAATTTTAAATTTTTAACAACAATTCTAGTATCACTTCTATTTCTCACATCATGTGAAGAAGATGTATTAGTTTATACACCTGAAAGCTCATATGCCCACTTAACAAGTAGTACATCAGCCACAATGGGTGAAAGTTCTACTACAGGAAAAACAATAAATGTTGTACTTGGGACTGTAAGTAATGATAGTGGTGAGTCATTTGATTTCACTGTTACTGGTGATAGCTCACGTTACACAGTTACTCCTGCAGATGGAAAAGTAGTTTTCTCAGCTGGTTCATATGAAGCAACAATAACAGTTACTCCGGTAGATAATACTGTAAGTGATGGAAATGCTGATTTAACCATCACCTTAACTGGTGAAAACGTAGGTGTAGGTGGAGACGGTGTAGATTTAACATCGGTTACAGTCACAATCATAGATGATGATTGTCCAATAGTAATTGATGATACGGCATCTTGGATAGCTCAATACGATTACACTAGCTCTACTAGAGGATTAATGCCTGCAAATGAAATTGTGCTAACTAAAGTAGGCGATAATCAATGGTACTTACCTACAACCTGGGGTCTAAATGGAGTATCATGGTTAACCGCAAATTCGGCTTATGACGGACGGTATGTGTTTGAAGCACTTATTACTCTAAATCCTGCCGACTTAACCTGTACAATTGATGGTCTTTCCAGTCTAACACCCGGTGGTGACTCTGGTTCATATGATCCGTGTTCTAACACATTTACTTTTGCATCATTAAACGATGCATTGTTTAGTGGAGGAGCCGGATTAGATCGTGGATTTACGTTGACCGGAAAATAAATAAAAGTAAAACAAAAAAAGGGCCTTAACTTAAGTTGGGCCTTTTTTTTTACATAAAGTTGAAAAATTTGATAAAATCTTTTTCGGATTTAAATTTCAATTTATAGCTTTTGATCAAGCCTTTGTAATCAGGAAAAGTATTTGCAATTGCTTTTTTGTTTTTTGAAACTATAGAGTATTTTCCGTCGACATAAAAAATGAAATTATTTTTAATTTCAATCTTACCTGGTTTGGGTAAATCATAGCCATTGGTAGAAGGTTTAGGTAATGTGATTTTTGAAAAGTAGGATTTATAAAGTATGTTTCCATTAATTTTAGATAATTGTGACGTCACAAATGTTTGTTCATTAACCTTGAGATAATTAAAATTTTGATTGCCAATTGAAATATTGATGTTAGGGTTATAATTTAAAACATGTATCTTTCCAAAGTTATTTATAAAGCAAATTGAATTTGTGTTAGCATTAATATTGAACTTAAGTGGTACTTGTCGACCCTCGTAGTTAAGAATTCCTGACCTAAAATCTTTAAAAACATAGACAGATCCAACATATTCGTGAATAGTTTTTAATGATGATATTTCTTTATATAATTGAACAGGAACGTCAATTTGTTGCTGAGAAAAAATTGAAAAAGAGATGAAAAGAAAAAACGCATTGGTACCTATATTTTTCTTCATAGGGGCAAATATTATTTTTAGCCAAAGTAATAAAATTAATTTATATTACTTACATGTGAAAAATAACATTGAACAAAAGCAAAAAATCGAAAATGAAATAATAGATGATTTCATGGAGAAAAAAGGGATTTCAAAAAGACCTGCAAAAATAACTGATGATGGGCGAGCATTGTTTTTCGAAACTCATAATATAGATTCGTCAAAAGACACAAAAACTGATCAATTAAATCCAAGTGGAAGTTTGGGACTTGACTTAGAAGGCGAAGGTTACAAAATTGGTGTTTGGGATGAGGGTCATGTTTTCAAAGAACATGTTGAGTTCCAAAACATTGTTGATAGAGTATTAATTGGCCAAGATTTACCATACGATTTAAATTATGATAGTCATGCAACTCACGTTGCAGGTACAATTGGAGCAAGTGGAGTATTCCCAGATGCAAAAGGAATGGCTTCAAAGGTTCAAATTATATCTTATGATTGGAACAATGCATTTTTAGAGCTTATGTTAGATGCAGCAAATGATATTTATATTTCAAACCATTCCTATGGATTACCTGGATTTCAAGATAACGGGCAACCAACTGTAAGTTATAGTTACCTTGGAACATATGATGACTGGGCCAGCGATTTGGATGCGATTCACTTTGCAAGACCAAATTTTCTTGCTGTATGTTCAGCAGGAAACGAAGGACTGGAAGATAATTTTGAATCCGCCGTTGCCGGTTATGATGTACTAACAGACATGTCAACAGCTAAAAACAATATGGTAGTAGCTAACGCTAAAAACATTTTATATTTTCAGTCTGGAGCTACATTAAAAAGAATAAATGAATCTAGCAGTCAAGGGCCAACAAATGATTTTAGAGTAAAGCCTGATATTTCAGGAATCGGGACACAAGTAATATCTAGTACAGTAAGTAACAATTTAAATGAAATGAATTTGTACTCAACTTCTTCGGGTACATCAATGGCTGCACCAAATATTTCTGGCTCATTAGTATTGTTGCAAGAATTTTATAACCAGACAAAAGGAGAATTACCACTTTCTTCAACTCTAAAAGCGCTTACAATTAATACTGCGTTAGATGCTGGGGATGATGGCCCAGACCCAAATTTTGGTTGGGGAATCATGGATTCAATGAAGAGTGCAATTACTATCTCGGAAAATGTAACTAATGAGACTATACTGGAAGGAACTATTAGTCAAGGAGAAGAAATCATTTTTGGGCTGGAATTTTATAATGATGAAAATGAAATCTCAGTTACTATGTGTTGGACAGATCCAGAAGGTGATAGTTTAGATTCTGCATTAGATAAAAATGTACCTGTTTTGGTTAATGATTTAGATCTTAGAATAATTGAAAGCGAAACAATTGAATATTTTCCCTATGCTTTTTCTTTAGATAATAAAATCAACAATGATAAATGGGCAATTAAAACTGATAATTTTGTTGATAATGTTGAACGTGTAGACTTCAACAAGAACACAGGGGCATCTTATAAAATTAAAATCAGTCATAAGAACAACTTGTTTAATCCCAGCCAAGATTCAGAAGAAATTCAGTACCAAAATTTTTCAATAGTTGTTTCAAATGGAGCTAAAATAAATACAACTCTGGATATAAATGAACCTTATAAAACTGATCAAGAATATTTCTCAATTAATTATCAAAAAAGCGGAATAAGCTTAGTCAATATTTCAGATGTTTATGTAGATACAATTTTAATATATTCACTAGATGGAAGATTGATTTACTCAGAAAAACCTAATCAAGTTAAAAAAATATATAATCTTGTAACCCTACCAAAAACAGGTATACTAGTGGCCAAGTTTGGAGAATCCAGATATGTTAAAAAGTTTATACGATAAATAATATTAGTTGATAAGCATTGTTTTTGGTATTAACGCAGTCCGTGAGGCCATACAGGATCCATCGCGTGTTCAAAAAGTTCTCATTGAAGACGGACTTAAAAACCCTGCTGCACAAAATCTAAAAGAAGAATTAATGCGCTCTGGCGTATCCTATTCGTTTGTACCTCCTCAAAAACTGTATAAACACACCAAAGAAAACCACCAGGGTTTTGTGGCACTCATCGGACAAGTTAAGTTTACAGAATTAGAGTATGTAATTGACACAGAAAAACAACAACTCTTCCTACTACTTGATGGCATAACCGATGTGCGAAACTTCGGGGCCATCATTCGATCTGCAGTGGGTTTGGGCGCAAGCGGTATCATTATTGGTCAAACAGGATCTGCTCCGTTGAATGACATTGCCATTCAAGCCTCTGCTGGAGGTGCATTTCACATTCCTATTATTCGTGTAAGCCACCTTAAAGATGCCATGTACTTACTGCAGTCCCATGAAATTACATTAGTAGGATGCACAGAAAAAGCGACTTCATTTGTGTCAGACATAAACCTAAAACGTTCGATGGGTATTGTTATGGGAAATGAACACAAGGGCATCAGCAGAGGCATACTAAATCTTTGTGATGAGCAGATAAAAATTCCAATAAACGAAATATTGGACTCCTACAATGTTTCTGTTGCAGCCTCGCTTGTAATGTATGAATATCACAGACAAAACAACTAAAGCAAAAAGGTTAGCTCCTCTAGCTGTTCAATTTCTTTATAGTGTGTTGGATTTCTTTTAACTACCGGCATAAAATGGATAGCATGCATGCCAACATTTAAGGCACCTTCAACATCGGCCTCTAGGCTGTCCCCTATCATAACGGCCTCCGACGGTCTAACACCACCAACTTTTAGCGCATAATTAAAAATTTCAGGATCTGGTTTTTTCTTTCCCACCGATGACGAATCCGTTATTGTTTCAAAGTAAGGTAATAAGCCTGAATTTTTCATTTTAAAATGTTGTACATCTTTAAAACCATTCGTAATCATATGCAAGGCATAGTGGGACTTGAGTGTTTCTAAAATAGATATAGCACCTGGAAATAGGGTATTATATTCAGGAAGTATTTGAATATAGGCATCTGCCAAATCATAAATTAAGAAGTCGGATGCCTGAAAATTCAAACAATCAAAAACGGTTTTTAGGCGTTCGTATCGCAACTTTTCTTTGTCAATCTTGCCTTCTCGATACAATCGCCAATAGGCCGTGTTATTTGGCACATAAACTTTAAGGAACTCATCAAGTTTAAGACCTATTTCATATTGCTTAAAAAGGGTTTTAAATGCCAGCGCAGAGTTTTTTTCAAAATCCCAAAGTGTGTGATCCAAATCAAAATACAGCCCCTTGATTGTCGATTTATTCATGAATCAACAGTTTTTTTAGTGTGGCTATAAATGGAGTGTTTTTGAAGCGGATATTAAAACTTTCATTAGTAAGTGCTACCAACATTGGCGCATTAAGCTTTTGCAAGCGAGATTGATAACTAATAAAAAGCTGACGCATCTTTCTGGCATATTGTTGTGCGCGTATGTGTGACTCACTTAAACAAATTGGGTGAATGGTCAGTGGGGTTTGAAGTTCCTCACCCAAATCATAGAAACGGTATGAGTGGGCAGTACTTGCACGAAAACCAGAAATATCGGGATATTGCATGGAGTAGTCATGTTTGATACCTAAATAAGAAAAAGTACGGTAGGTATCGGGGAATCGCAAAACCAACTTGTGTTGGCGAATGGCTTTTATAGGCCTGTGGATTAAGCCCGAAAAACGCTTGATATCCTGTGTCAATTGATATTTATTTTGGTTAGACTCATAAGAAGCCAATGGCGCTGTTGGCGCATAATCTGATAAGCTTTTAAGTTCTTGTTGGTGCTTTTTGCTAAAGACGCTTAAACTTTTGTCGTGAACGCCCAACGCAGCATAGAGGGCAAAAAATCGAAATGTAACTGCTGTGGATTGAAAAACTTCCATTTGTTCAATTAAGCCAACAAGTGGATCCTCACGAAAGCGAAATACCACCATCAGTCGATCAAAAATCTTGGCAAATTTTAAACGTCCAAAATCATAAAGTCCCTCAAATAAAGAACGGAAAAGGGTTTTGTACTTGTATGCAAACAATTGTGGAATTTCAACCACCAACTCAGTAGCACTAACCTGTTGGGTAAAAGGAGGTAATTCAAAAAAATCAGTCCATGCAGATACAAAGTGATTAAACCACATATCTATTAGGGGCAGATCTAAAAAATTGTAATTGTATGCCAAGGACTGCTCGTGTTTGAACCTACCCAAATGATCAGGTGCATAAGGCATATATTCTTCGTACCTACTCATTAAATAGAAAGATGCTGCAAAAAAATCAAACGGTAACTGACTTTTTCCGGGAGTAGCAAAAAAGGCGGGCATACCCTTCCATTCAAATAACGAAATGTCCACTGGATTTACACCTTGCTCAGTGAGTAAGCCGTTAGCAGCTATAAAAAACTCATTCCCCAGTGGGGCATCACCGTAAGACATCTTAGGGCCACTGTGCGCTACAAAGGCACTAACATCAGATGTAAACGAAACTTTTTGACCCAGCCTGTGGTAAAAAAAATGCTTGAAAACATAAGTGATTCGAGGCTTTACTGAAGGAGTGTGAATCAAAACCATGATTCAATTACTTAAAGTTGTTTTGAATCCACCTTGTCAATGGATCGTGTGCTAAAAGGTTTTCCTCCATATCTTCATTCACATAAATAACAGATGTTAACTTATTTATGTAATATCGCGCAAATGACCTTGGGTAGCGATCTCCGCCACTAAAATTAGCAACATAATGTTCAAAAAAGCATAGGGCTTTAGTAATGTCTTTTTGCAAATAAAAATTTAATACTCCCATCACGTAATACGCATCATTTGAAATCTCTGGCGTACTACATACATCTACTTCGTTAACAGCGCTTAAATAAGCAACCAATGCTTCCTTATTTTTTTTGGTCGTTCGATAATAATAGCCTGCTGCCAAAAAGCCCTCAATAGTAGATAAAGATTGGATGGCATTAAGCGCCCGATTAGCTTTTTTATTACTTCCGCCCAACACCCATGGTAACTCAGCATACAACTCCAATAAAACCAATTGGATTGTAAGGGAGTCTGGCGCGATACGTGCGGCCTTTTCAAAAGCTGTTTTCATTGCTCTCAAATATGGCAAGGACTTTACCTGAGACATTTCTGAAGCTAAAATTCCAGCTATTCCTCCCAGAAGGTATTGATATTTATAGTTATCCGGCTGCTCCTTTGAAAGGTTTGATAAAATATCAAAAGATTGTTCATATGCACGTATGCTAGCATAAAGCAGCGCAAGTTCTTCCTGTTGCTCAAGAGTTTTGGTATCGATTGATACAAGCGTCTTGATACGATACTCTTGTTCAGTAGTGATAATTACAGGTTCGAAAAGATCAACAGGAATGCGTTGCCCAAAGGAAACACCTACACAAAAAATGATAGTGATTAATCGTTGAGCAATTGCCATAATTTATCTTTCAATTCGATTAGACCCTGCTTTGAAACGGAAGAAAGAATAACATAAGGTATTTGCTCAAAAGCAGAATTACATTCATCGGCAATAGCTGCATATAGCTCCTCATCTAAAATATCAGATTTAGAGATACCAATCATAAAATTCTTGTCTAACAACTCAGGGTTGTATCGCGTCAATTCACTTTCCAAAATAGTAAATTCTTTGTTAATATCATCCGCGTCAGCTGGAATTATATAAAGCAACACACTATTTCTTTCTATATGTCTTAAGAAATAATGTCCCAATCCTTTTCCCTCGGCTGCACCCTCAATAATACCTGGAATATCTGCCATCACAAAAGAGGTATAATTACGATTTTCAACAATACCTAGATTGGGCTTTAGTGTTGTAAAAGGGTAATCAGCAATTTTAGGCTTCGCAGAAGTCAAAGCTGCTAATAATGTGGATTTACCGGCATTTGGAAAACCTACCAAACCAACGTCTGCAAGCACCTTCAATTCCAGTGTAATGTTACGATCAGTACCCTCTTTACCAGCTTGTGCATAGCGTGGTGCCTGATTAGTAGGGCTTTTGAAATGCCAATTGCCACGTCCGCCCATACCTCCTGGCACTAATATTATGTCTGTTTCAGATATAATCTCAGCTATTTGCTCTCCTGTTTTATTGTCTTTAACAATAGTTCCCAAAG
>CAXHBH010000045.1:0-8554 GCA_964014735.1 uncultured Flavobacteriaceae bacterium
CAACGATTGAGAAACCTATCATAGTAACCTTTTCCAAAACCGACACGATGCCCATCTTTATCAAAACACAACAATGGAACCACGATGACATCAATGTTTTTAGGCAATATATAATCATTTGACAATGGTTCTTTGATGCCCCATACATTTGTACTGACAGGCATGTCTTTGTTCCATTTAATAGCCTCCATAGTTCCGTTTTTACTTATGATTTTAGGCACACAGATTTTATAATTGTTTGATAATGAAAATAAAAGATCTGTGGGAATCTCCAGTAGTTTTTCACTCGAAAAATAAAGCATAATCAAATTTCCTTCTACCAATCTACCCGATTTGATTTGATTAAAAACTTGGATGCTAGCTTCAGAAAGCTCCTGTGAGGAAAGCTTGGAACGTTTGATACGGAAAAGTTGGCGTAAATCGCGCTTTTTGGCCATGCATAAATATACAAGTTTAGACGCAAGTTTTTGTACTTTAGTAAACATGACCCAGCATAGATTAAAACAACAGGTGGTATTGTTACCAAACGAACCAGGCGTGTATCAATACTACAATTCGGCAGGTGAAATTATTTATGTTGGTAAGGCAAAAGACCTTAAAAAACGAGTCTCATCTTATTTTAGGAAAAAAGTGGATTCGCGTAAAACCCGAAACCTTGTCAATGCCATTGAAACACTAAAACACATTGTTGTTCCAACAGAATCTGATGCGCTGATTTTAGAAAATACGCTAATAAAAGAGCACCAACCAAAGTATAACATACTGTTGCGTGATGATAAAACCTACCCATGGATTTGCATTAAAAAAGAACGGTACCCCCGTGTTTTTGCCACCCGCAAAGTAAAACAAGACGGTTCAGAATATTTTGGCCCATTCACCAACGGCAAAACGGTTCGCGTGCTTTTAGAGCTAATAAACGAACTTTACCCTTTGCGTACTTGTCACTATGATTTGAGTCAGGAAAATATAGCAAGTGAAAAATATAAGGTTTGTTTAGAATACCATATTGGAAATTGTTTGGGCGCTTGTATTGGTGAGCAAACAACCATACACTACAATGAGGCCATTGATAACGTCCGCGCCATTTTACAAGGAAAATTCAAAAAGGTGAATAATGCATTTAAAAAAGAAATGCTTGCCGCCTCAAATGCTTTGCAATTTGAGCACGCTCAAAAAATAAAAATGAAGATGGATTCTTTATTGCAGTATCAATCCAAATCTGCTGTAGTAAGTGCGAAAATAGATTCGGTAGATGTTTGTACTATTGTTTCAGACGAAGCTACTGCGTTCGTTAATTTTTTGCAGGTGGCCCATGGCTCAATAGTCCGCTTTCACAATATGACCATAAAGAAAAAACTGGACGAATCCGATCAGGAATTATTGCGCGTAGCTTTAGTGGAACTGCGAAGAAGGTTTGATTCATCATCAAAAGAAATACTACTTCCATTCGATATCGACTTAGGCGAAACGGCTCGAGTCACGGTTCCTAAAATCGGAGAAAAAAAGCAGTTGATTAACCTGTCATTACGCAACGCCAAACAAAGCCGTTTGGAACAACTCAAACAGATAAAGCTCACGGATCCTGAACAACACAGCCATCGGATTATGGCGCAAATGCAGCGAGACTTAAGATTACAACATCCCCCATTGCATATTGAGTGTTTTGATAACTCCAATATTCAAGGCAGCGATCCAGTGGCCGCATGTGTGGTATTTCGAAATGGTAAACCAAGCAAAAAAGAGTACCGACACTATGGCATTAAAACCGTTGTTGGACCAGACGATTTTGCCTCCATGGAGGAGGTTGTTTACCGTAGATATAAACGCCTACTAAGTGAGGGAGAAGCCCTTCCACAGTTGGTTGTTATTGATGGAGGGAAGGGACAACTCAGCGCTGCGCTTAAAAGCTTTGATGTATTGGGTATACGGGGCAAAGTAGCTATTTTAGGCATTGCAAAACGCTTGGAGGAGCTCTATTTTCCTGACGACCCTATTCCACTTTATTTGGATAAGCGCTCGGAGACCTTACGCATTGTACAACAACTGCGCAATGAGGCCCACCGCTTTGGTATTCGATTACATCGCAACAAACGCAGCAAAGGCGCTATCAGCTCTGTTTTGGAATCTATCCCTGGTGTTGGTCAAAAAACAGCAACAAGCCTTCTAAAGAAATTTAAATCTGTGAAGCGTATTAAGGCGGCAAAAACAGAAGAATTATCCCAAATTATTGGACCTAACTTGGCCAAGAAAATCTATGACCACCTACGTGATGAAAATTCATATTTAAGATAAATGCTTTTGCGTATTTTTGCTCTTATGAAGTTTCAGATATGGCTATGGGCGGTTTTGGTCACTTATGCGCCATCCCTTTTCGCACAAGAAACGACACCGCCCCCAAGCAGTCATCGTACTCAGGCAAAAACAACAACCAAGTCAGCTTTTAAAGCAGGAGAGTGGTTTAAATTTAGAATATATTACGGGATTTTTAACGCAAGCTATGCAACCCTAGAGTTAACTGAAGCAGCATGGGGTGACCAGCCCGCGTTTTATGCCAAGGGCATTGGCCGTACAACGGGTTTAGCTCGGCTATTTTTTAAGGTTGACGATTACTACAGCTCTTATTTCACAAAAAAAGAAAACCGCCCGCTTCACTTTATCCGAAATATCAATGAAGGAGGCTATACAAAAAACCTTACCATTGATTTTGATAACGAGAGCAAACAGGCCAAAGTTACGGACCTTAAAAAAGAAACAACGAGCACTTATTATACCGCTTCTAAAGTGCAAGATTTGATTTCCTTTGTTTATTATTTGCGGAAGAATTTAGACGTTGACGCTATTAAAAAAGATGAATTTGTATTTGTGAATTTGTTTTTTGACTCAGAAAATTACGTATTCAAATTCAAGTTTTTAGGAAGAGAAACCATTAAAACAAAATTTGGTAAGGTTAAAACATTAAAATTTAAGCCTTATGTACAATCTGGTCGTGTGTTCAGAAGTAGTGAAAGCATTACCCTTTGGGTCACCAGCGACGATAACAAGATACCATTGCGTTTGCAAGCCGATTTGAGTGTCGGAAGCATCACCGCAGATTTAGAAGAATTCAAAGGATTAAAAAACTCATTTGAAATTGTTGTTGAGAAATAGCTTTCTTTTTGTTTTTATTGCTGTCATAACTGTTGGCTGTAGTTGTTCATCGGATAAAGCCGATGAAACACCTGTTTCACAACCCGAACCAGACGTTTTTGCATATGGATATAAACTAAACGACCTTGAAGTGGTTCGAGATACGGTTCAAAGGGGGGATACTTTTGCGGATATTTTTTTAGAAAACGGCTTTAGTCACGCGGATATTTATAACATCAACAAAAAGGTTAAAAAGACGTATGATTTTAGAAAAATCAAACCTAAAAGCCCTTATACATTTTTGTTTTCAAAAGATTCGTTAGCCTCTCCTGTGGCGTTTGTTTATCAGCCGTCTTTGCTTGACTATGTGTTGGTAAACTTAAAAGATTCTGTCTATGCAAAAAAAGAAAAAAAGGAGGTTACACTCCGAACCTTTGAAGCACAAGGCGTTATCACGAGCTCATTATCAGAGACGCTAGAAGCGAAAAGGTTAAGCCCCTTACTGGCATATGATTTATCTGATATTTATGCATGGACTATTGATTTTTTTCGCTTAGAAAAGGGAGATCGTTTTAAGATTGTATACACCCAAAAATATGTTGATGACTCCATTTACGTAGGTCTAAACCGTATTCATGCAGCTTATTTTGAGCACAAAAAAAGGCCTTATTACGCTATTGAATTTGAATCTGATACAGAGCGTGGCATTACAGAGTTTTTTGATGAAAGAGGTAAAAATTTACGACGCGCTTTTTTACAAGCTCCGGTCCAATTTTCACGCATTTCATCAAGATATAATAAACGTCGACGCATTTCTCTTTATGGACGAACCAAACCGCACTATGGTACTGATTTTGCCGCGCCGGTAGGCACTCCAATTCGCGCTACTGCCAGCGGAACGGTTGTAGCCGCAAGCTATTCCCGAGGTAACGGAAATTATGTTACCATTCGCCACAATGGCACCTACAAAACACAATACCTGCACATGCAAAAACGCAAGGTTCGTAAAGGGCAACAAGTCAAGCAAGGCGACCTAATTGGAACAGTTGGAATGACAGGATATACTTCAGGTCCACATGTTTGTTATCGTTTTTGGAAGAATGGTAAGCAAGTAGACCCGTTTAGACAAAAACTACCCGAAGCCAAAACTATAGATCCCGCACTTAAAAAAAAGTATATGCGTTACATGCAACCCTTAAAAGAAACCTTAGATTGCATTACGTTTTATAATTCAGAAACATCATTAACATATGTCACTACCGAAAACCAATCCAAAAACAACTAACAGCTGGAAAAAGCTTGCGCAGTTCGCAAAAGCCCCCAAAACACTACAAAATTATTTTGCTGAGGATGCAAGTCGTGCTGAACAATTCTCTATTGTATGGGACTCCTTTTTTGTAGACTACTCAAAAAACCACATTGATAAAGACATTCAATCAGCTTTGTTAGGTTTGGCCGAGGAGGTAGGTCTAGAAGATGCCCGTAAGGCCTATTTTTCTGGTGAAACCATCAATCAAACAGAAGACCGAGCCGTTTTACACACCGCACTTAGGGCAAAAAAAAGCGCTGACATTCGCGTGGATGGCGAAAATGTGGTCCCAGAAGTGTATGCTGTTAGAGCAAAAATTAAAGCATTTACCAATGCTGTCATTACAGGTGAACGGAAAAGCAGTTCGGGACAAGCATTTACAGATGTGGTTAATATAGGTATAGGAGGTTCAGATTTGGGCCCCGCTATGATTACAGAGGCATTGGCATATTATAAAAACCACCTCAATGTACACTTTATGTCTAATGTTGATGGTGACCATGTGATGGAAGTGCTTAAGAAAGTAAATCTTGCAACAACGCTTTTTGTTGTGGTTTCCAAAACCTTTAGCACACAAGAAACCCTAACCAATGCCACAACAGCTAAAAAATGGCTCGTAGATGCCTTGGGCCCCGATGTTGTTAGTGATCACTTTGTAGCTGTTTCTACCAACCTTTCGGCCATAGATGCTTTTGGAATTCAGTCCGAAAATGTATTTCCCATGAACGATTGGGTAGGAGGTCGTTTTTCATTGTGGAGTGCAGTTGGACTATCTATTGCTTTGGCTGTTGGCCCTGACAATTTTGAAGCCCTACTTGATGGTGCCAATGAAATGGATGAACACTTTGCAACGACATCGTTTGAAGACAATATCCCCGTTACCTTGGCCTTACTGACTGTGTGGTATAACAACTTTTTAGGCGCACAATCAGAGGCTGTAATTCCTTACACTCAGTACTTGAACCGCTTACCAGCCTATTTGCAACAGGGGATTATGGAGAGTAACGGAAAATCTGTTGACAGAGCAGGTAGGCGCGTTAGTTATGACACAGGAAACATCATCTGGGGCGAGCCAGGAACCAACTCACAACATGCCTTTTTTCAATTGATGCACCAAGGGACGAAATTAATTCCAGCGCACTTTATTGGTTTTGTAGACGCACTTCACGGAAATAAAGACCACCACGACAAACTGATGGCAAATTTCTTTGCACAAACCGAAGCCCTGATGAGCGGCAAAACCGAAGCTCAAGTACGAGAAGAGTTGACCCATAAAGGCATGGATAAAGCGGAAATGGAGCAACTGGTTCCATTTAAAATTTTTACGGGCAATAAGCCTACCACCACGCTTCTTATAGATAAGCTAACACCAAAAACACTTGGCGCACTTGTGGCAATGTATGAGCACAAAATTTTTGTGGAAGGTGTGGTGTGGAATATCTTTAGTTACGACCAGTGGGGTGTTGAGCTGGGCAAGCAATTAGCATCTGTTATTTTAGAGGAAATGAATAATATAAGTCCAGCAAAACACGATAGTTCTACCACCCAACTTATTAAGTGCTATAAAAGTTAATAAAATGTTAAAATTGTTTAATATTTCATAATGCTAGAAGCTTAAAGTATTAGGATATTTAATTAAAAATTAAAAACTAAAAATTAAAAAATGAAAAAACTATTAACAATAGTTGTTGCTTTAACAACTATAATTGTGTTTGGCCAACAAACACAGGAAAATGACTCTATATTGGTCAGCGAACTAGATGAAGTTATAGTGTCGTCTGGTGTAATTGACGTAGCCAAAGAGCGTGTAACGCCAATTGCATTTAGCACAATTTCTAAATCAGAAATTGACCTAAAAGCAGGAAACCTTGAGTTTGTAAGAACCTTTATCAAAACACCGGGTGTTTATCAAAACGAAGATAATGGTGGTTATGGCGATGGGCAAATGTGGCTTAGAGGATTTAGCAACTTTAACACGGCAACAGTTATTAACGGACAGCCTGTTAATGATATGGAAAACGGTAAAGTTTATTGGTCTAACTGGGCTGGTCTGACAGACGTAACTTCTACAGTACAAATTCAAAGAGGATTAGGTTCTACTTCATTGGCAACGCCATCTGTTGGTGGCACGGTATCCATTATTACGGATCCAGCTGAATTGCCAGAAGGTGGTAAAATTTCTTTCACTGCAGGAAATGACAGCTATATGAAAACTACTGTAAGCTACGCTACAGGTAAAAATGCAAAGGGATGGTCAAGTAGTTATTTGCTTTCCCAATGGTCTGGAGATGGTTACCGTAACGGTACCGCTGGTGAAGGAACAACATACTTTGTAGCTGTTGGATACTCACCTGAAGATAGTGCCCACAACTTTAATTTGTCTTTGATGGGTGCAGGACAATGGCACCACCAAGCATACTACGGTCACCGTTTAGAAGACTATTTAGATGCAGGGCCGAAACAAGGTAATGACTATAGAAAATTTAACTACGTATATGGACAGTACAGAGGAGAAGAATTTTCTGTTTTAAGAAATTACTACCACAAGCCACTTGGCACATTTAACTGGGATTGGAAAGTTAATGACAACATAAGCCTATCTACATCATTGTATGGTTCTGCAGGACGTGGAGGTGGAACAGGTACTCGTGGAAGAAACTACGACCTTACTCCCTATAGAGAGTCTTTCATGGATTTCTACAACGGAGGAGGTTCTGCATATAGAAACGCAGATTACACCATCAATTGGGATGCAGTTGAGGCAAGTAACCTTGCTAATGCAGGAACGGTCCAAGGCGGAATTTTTGACGGATATAAAGTAGGGACACACAATTACAGAGGCAGTGAGTTAGGTGGTTCACCACGAAACACTACGGTTCGTCGTTTTTCTACCAACTCACACAACTGGTTTGGCGGAATTTCAAAGTTGAAAATCAACTCTGATAATTTCCGATATGAAGTAGGTGTTGATTTAAGAACTTATGCTGGTTTTCATTACCGTGGAATTAGCGACTTTATTGGATTAGATGGATTCATTAGTACAGCCAATGAACACGTTTACTCCGATGGTTCTAATGCGGGGCACATCGTTGCGACAGCGTATGAATCATCGCCCTTTAAGGACTTAGGATTTAAGGACCCTAACAACACGCAGCGTAACTATAAAGGAAATGTACGTTGGACAGGGTTCAACGGATTGATTGAATACGTTGGATCTGATGACTTTACTGCTGTTCTACAAGCAGGCACGAACTCAGTTACATATTTCTCTAACCAATATTACTTTACTGAGCCAAAGGGAGAAAGCCCAAAAATCACAGTTAACGGAGGTTATTTAAAAGGGGGTGCAAGCTTTCAAATTAACAAGCAAAGCAATGTGTTTGCCAACGCAGGATTTATTAAAAGACCACCTGTGTTTGATGGTGTGTTTATTAATGCTGATTATGATTATGAGCAAGCAGAAATCATTGAAAATGAAACAATCACTTCATTTGAGTTAGGGTACAATTTCTTTGGCAAAAAAGTTAAAGCCAAAATAAATGCATATTCTACAACTTGGGGAGATCGTTCGTTTGTTGATTACTCAGGGGTTGATCCGGACCGTATTCGTACGGTCTTCAGCGGAGTTGAACAAAACCACATTGGAATTGAAGCAGAAGCAACATGGTTTGTATCCGCTGACCTTAGAGTTAATGCATCTCTTTCAGCTGGCGATTGGAAGTATACCAAAAATTTTGAAGGAGTTTCAACAAATGCTGAAACAGGAGCAAGTTTAGGTAGTACAGGAACACTCTATATGGATGACGTAAAGATTGGTGATGCAGCTCAATTCACAACATATTTAGGCGCTACTTATTTTGTAAATGATGCATTCTCCTTCGATATAGATTGGTTGTCATTTGACGGGCTGTACGGAGATTTTGATGTAACGGATAGTGTTTTCTCAAGTGCTGATAATGATGGAGCAATCAAGCTTCCTGCTTATAATATTATCGACCTAGGGTTAACGTATAAGACAGAACTATTTGGAAACAGATTCCAAATAAGAGCAAACATCAATAACTTGTTTGATGAGGAGTATATCTCTCAAGCTAATACCAATGTTCACGCAGCACCAGG
>CAXHBH010000046.1:0-8475 GCA_964014735.1 uncultured Flavobacteriaceae bacterium
ATATCAGTGGAGGATAAGCGAATGAAATCTAACTATTTTGGGGAAGATTTGGGTAAAATTATTAGGTACTGACCGCAGCTATTTTTGATTTACTTCACCACATTGAACTTCTTTTGAACCGACTCAATTTTGATTAAGTAATATTTGAAAAGTCTTGATAAAACAAACTAAAACGAAGAAACGATAAACTTTCTTAATATTACGGAGTCACCGAAATGCAATTTGAGAAAATAAATACCTGAAGAAGTTGGCATTTCAATGCGATTAACGTAACCTGAAAGTTGACGAATAGTCTTTCCTTGCATATTGAATAGTTCGACTTTAGAGTAATTTATATCACTTTCAAGATTTAAATATTCTGTTTTAATGGGGTTAGGAATAAATATTTCGTCTTCACGCACTAATGAAACGGATAATGAAGAGCTCCAATTTTGATTTTGTTTATCACCCCACAAATGATGTACCAGTTCAGGATAATCAATAAAAGGGTTACGATTTCCTTGATAATCATATATAACATCATTTCTGTAACGCTCAAAATCATCAACTGGATCTAAGTCATGCCAGGCTAACAATGTAGAACGTACCGCATGTCTAGGTGCTTTACTGGATTGTGAAAGAAGACTCTCAGTCATTTCTAAGTCTAGTTCTCCTGAGCTACCATCATATCTAACATCCATATAAAAAATAATTCTAGCTACATCTCCTTTGTCCTCATCACGTGGCTCAAAAATTTTTGAAGTATTGTTGTAGCTACTTCCTGCATTTAAGTTATTACATCCGTTGGTGCAGTAATCAAAATTATGGTTACTCCTTGAGCTATTTATGCTGCCATTACATGCCCTTAAATTATGAGCGTCTGAGCCCTCAGGTGGACTTGAGCCGAAGTCACCCCTCGATCTTGGCCAAACATGTTCTTTATTCCAAACACCTGGATAATCATCTTCTGCGTCTACTGACTCTCCAGAATAAATCAAAATTACATTTCTTTGGTCATTGGGGTCAACGTCAGACTCTCGTAAAATATCTGTGGTAGATGAATAATTATATGTCTGGTGGTTATCAATTATATTATGCAATGCGGCTTTTAGTTCTTGTTCTGAAGTATTTTCAGCATCATTATAATAACCAGAAGGGATTTGAGAAAATAAGCTTGTGTAAAAAAACAAAATTAGAATAATACTATTACTTGTATTCAAATCCTATTGTTTTAAAAATAGAACATCATCAACAAAATATCCACCATCAAGATCTGTATTATTTCCTGACCCAGTATATTTAAAAGCCAAATACAAATTCCCTGAATAGGAAGAAACATCGATTAGTCCTGAGTCTTGAAATGCATACCAAGACGCAGATTGACCAGGGATTGCAACATTCAATTTGGTCCAAGTTGCAGCAGTCACGTTTGAACCATCAAAATCACTTGAAACAAATACTTCTAAAGGATTATTAATCTCATCACTAACATGATGTTGAGCAAGTTTAAAGGACACATATGCAGTTGATGCATTTGTTAAATCAAATGCAGGAGCCACGAGCCAACCAATATTAACATCATCATAAGTTCTAAATGCACTAAACTCAGCATACCCGTTTCTATTATACACTTGTTCTGTCCAGTACTCACCTCCAACTTCATTATAATTTACCCAACCACTATAATTAAAATTAGTGTTGTCTACAGCATCATCAAACTGCTCGTCTAAAACAGTTGTAAAATCAGCTAAATCTAGAAGTTCGCATGCAGGACCTGATAAATCGATATCATTTGTAGAATTTAACATCAATACTAGATTATCCCCATCATAGGTTTTTGTAACAACAGCTGATATTGTTCCCGTACCTGATGGTAGAATATCCATATTAAAGTCCGCGTATGCACTTGTTTCCAATAAAAAGGATTGTTTACTGAAACCCTCACAAGCCTCTAGAGTTCTCTGAGTATCATAACTATCATAAGGGTCTACGTAAGGCATATCAATGTCGGATGTAGCTACATTAACATCAGATACTTGAACCATCAAACCTACATGACTGTCATTTATTGCAGAAAAACTAACACTTAATGGAATAATTTCACTAGTTGTTGATGAGCGAAGCACTTTAGCTTTCATAACACCCTCTCTGATATTTGTTATCCTATTGCCAGCATTGTCATACTCACCAATAGTTATAACTCCATCTCCAGTATTATACTCGCCTATGTATAGTCCTTTTAAATCAACATAAACTTCCCTACCAATGTTGTACATATTATAGGAGTCGGTTATATCAACAAGTAAACGAATTGCAGATGTGGGGTTACTGGGATCGTCTTGTAAATAAAATTCTTTATAAAAATTTCCTGTAGCATCAGATGAAACAACATACCCCTTCAAGACTAAATTTGAGACTATCTCAGTAGTCTCACCACTTACCATTAGACTCTTTATATATGAAATAGATGTTAATGTTTTTTCTCCCGAGTCAATGCTATTATTCAAATTCGTAAGTAAATTATTTTCCTCTTCACCTAAAGAGTTTGGAATATCAAAAACATCTTCCTGCTGACAGGCAGTAGTGAAAACCAAAAGAATTATTAAAGTTGTGATATTATTTATTAATTTCATGCTAATGTTTTTAAAATCGTACATATAAATTTAAAAAATAGTTTGTACCCCTACCATACCAGTATTTGGGACCAAACAATCTTTTAGGTAATGCAAAATCATCGCGTAGCTCTCTAAAATTCGCATTCCTAGACTGCTCAAAACCACCCGTTTTGAACACACTATCAAATAAGTTATTTACACTTAAAAAGAATCCAAAATACTTTCCGTAGCTAATACGCCAAGATTTTCCTAAAACAATATTAGAAACAAAATATTCACCAAACTCTTCTTGTCTCAACAACTCACTGGCTAATTCGGGGTCATAATCATTGAATGGTAAACCATCACTATCCAAAATAAAATTTTGTGTTCTATTAATAGGACTTGCGTCAACATATGTATTTCTAAAAAAATTAGTTGTAAAACCAAACCACCAATAGTTTTGTCGGAACTCAAATCCTAATGAATACGCCTCTTGTGGCCCATTAGCAATACGAAGATTTTTCATTTTGGCCGTCCCAAAATCTAAATATCCGAAATCATCAGATGTTAAATAAACACTTGGATTATTTGTGTACAAATGGCGACCAATTGAAGCTGCGCCTTTGAGTGTAAAAGCGGGAAATACATTTGCTTCAAACCCAAACTCTAATCCTTGATATTCTTTATCAATATTTTGTGAAATTTCTTGTACAAAAGATGACGTATCGCCTCCTATACCTTCAGCAAAGAAGAAAGATATTTCACTCGCATTTGAAATAGTCGTGTGATAGCCCGTTAACCTAACTGAAAGTTTGGGGGCTCTCAAAATATAACTAATATCATAAGAATTAATTTCTTCAAGTTCTAAATCACGTCCTGCAAGCTCTCCAACGATGAAATTATTTTCTCTCGAGTTAGCATAAGTATTACGTAAGTGGGGGGCACGTTGAATCCATGCTGCATTTAAATCAAGTAGATGTTTTCCAGTGAACTTATAAGTAAGGCCCGCTTTACCACTGAACGCATCAAAACTTAACTTCTTACCCTTTCCAAATGAGTCGTTAGGATATGCGCCATGTCTATACAGACCTTCCCTTTGATAGTTTGTTGTTTTAAACGAGGTAGATGCGTATCCGTCTACGCGCTTTAAATTAAACTGTGTTTTTAAATATGCCTCTGTTTGATCAACATCAAATACGTAATTATATCTAAATTTATCTCCTAGGCCTGCCAATGCATTAGGGTCCTCAAGATTGAAAGCATAACCATCAAATGAATCCCTATTTAAATACGAAGACCCGCCAAGCATATCTTGAATTTCAGCAAAATTCTCTGATTTTAATTTTTGGTGAGTTAAATTAAAAACTATACTTACATCGTCAGTTATGTAGGTCTTAAACGAAGTGTTGAGTGTAAACTGTTTGTCGTCAGAACGATCTTCATAAAATACATATGCAGCATTTAGATCAGAATTTGAATTAGTTATATTGGCATCATATAGACGATTCCAGTCAACTTGGCCATCATTTTGTAAATTTTGTAAGGCTAGATACGCCTGAGTGTAATCGGGTCCATCCACGTTAGACAAATAATAGCTAGGTAAGTTTTTGTAATATGTAGGGCTGGGGTTGGCACCACCTGGGAAGTCTAATCTGCTATTTCCAAGTTCTCCAAACTGGTAAGCAATATTTGTATTTAATGTTGTTTTGGGAGAAAACTTAAGCTCGTGATTCAACATAATTATGGGCTCTATCAAGCGTTTCACTCTAGAGTTTCTTTGTTCACTATTCTGATTCCCCCAGTACTCATTATATTTTATTCCTCTAATGTCATAAACTTCTTGGGTATTAGGTGAGGATTTCCCTCTTCTGTTAGGTGCGGCAATTAATGTTAAGTTTATACTTTGTTTTTCTAAAACTTTTTCAACTGAGAGCAATAAAGATTGTGCGTCATAAAATGTACCATCAGCGAAACCAGATTCTCCCCACCTGTTACCTGCTGAAATAGCGTAAGCCCAACCTTTATCATTTAAACCACTTGCATGGCTAAACATAGCTCTATTTGTATATGAACGATTGGATGATGAATATGTGATGCGGCTGCCAACTCTATACTCTGAAGCTCGTGTACTTATATTTGTGCTTCCAATAAGACCTCCAAAATTATAATCTGAAGATTGTGATCCTAAGCTAAGCTCTTGGTTTCTTAACATATCATTTAATCCGCCCCAATTACTCCATTGTGGTCGTCCATTAAAAAGCTTGTTCATTGGAATACCATTAATTTGAACGGCACCTAGTTCGGAGTCAAGACCGCGTACTCTGAAAAAAGACGAACTAAATTCAAATGCAGCTGTTCTTAAAAAAACGTCTTGCGTAGATTGTAATAGCCCCGAAATATTACCAGCAGCTTGGTCATCCTCATTTAATTCATCATCAGACAAAATTATAAGCTGTAAATTGGAAGTAATGTTATCGGTGGCACTTAAATCAGTTTGAAGAATTATGGACAAAATCTCACCTGGACTGGCTTCAGTTACATATGTTTCATAATTACTGGCAGAAAATGTTAAAAGTGCTTTCTCAGATATTATTAACTCAAACTCTCCACTGGAATTGGATGTTACAGAAATACCTATTTCTGGAGCTTGGACTTGTACCTTTTCAACAGGTTTTCCATTTGTGTCAATTACTATGCCTGTTACTTTTTCTTGGGCTAGTGTAAACTGTAATGTTAATAGAAATAAAATTAAATTACGCAATCTTGAAAGTTTTTATTAGAGTCACGAATTTAAACCTATTTTTGTAATTATTATTATAAACTTTTGAAGAAATTACTGGCCTTTTTTTTTATTGTTGTTTTCAATTACTACATACACTCTCAAGAACAGGCTTATGCGGTAGAAACAATTGCATTTTATAATGTTGAAAACTTATTTGATCACCTCGATGACCCTGAAAAACGGGACGATGATCGTACCCCAACAGGACGCGACAAATGGACAGCCGAAATATTTGAAAAAAAATTAACAAATGTCGCAAAAGTAATTGCAGACATTGGAAAAGAAACCTCAGCGAATGCTCCTGCGGTTATTGGCCTTTCTGAAGTAGAAAACCGCTACGTTATTGAACGTTTAGTGACAACACCTACTTTAAAAAAATATAATTATGCTATTGCTCATTTTGAGTCTCCTGATGAGCGTGGTATTGATGTGTGCTTGCTTTATCAAAAGGACAAGTTCATACTATTACGTTCAAAAAAACATTTTTTACCACTTTTAGACTCAAGTGGAGATCGTGATTATACAAGAGATCAACTGGTTGTTTCAGGGCTTTTAGATAACGAATTAATTTATTTTATTGTGCACCACTGGCCCTCTAGAAGTGGTGGACAAGTCAGAAGTGAACCAAACAGAATTGCTGCTGCAGAGCTTAATAGAAAAACCGTTGATTCAATTCGTCTAATAAATCCTAACGCTAAAATTATCAATATGGGGGATTTTAATGATGATCCAAACAACAAAAGCATTGAAGATGTTTTGGGTGCTGTTGGAGAACGAGACGAGTTGACCAACAACAGTATTTTTTATAATCCTATGATGTCTTTTTATAAAAAGGGAATCGGCACAAGTTGCTATCGCGACAAATGGAATGTATTAGATCAGGTACATGTAACCCCAAACTTACTCATTGAGTCCAACACAAAGTGGTATTTTTGGAAAGCAGGCATCTTTAACCCAAGTTATCTTTACAACAAGAAGGGACGATATAAGGGTTATCCTTTTAGAAGCTTTGCAGGTGGTAAATTTACTGGTGGTTATAGCGATCACTTTCCAGTCTACGCTTTACTTATTAAAAGGCAATAAAAAAAGCGGAACATTGTCCCGCTTTTTATTAAATAATTCATTCTATTTTTTTATCATTTTAAAGACCTTAGCATTTGTTGCGTTTTTAATTTCAATCATATAAAGCCCCGATTTTAAAGCACTAACATCAAGTGTGTTGGTAACTTCACACTGGATGTGTAATTTACCTAACATGTCAAATACAGATGCTTGTACTGGTGCATTAAGACCTGAAATATTTAAGCTTGAACTAACGGGATTTGGATAGACCTTAATGATTTGATTTGCAAAATCAAAAGTGGATAATGTATGAACTCCAATGTACGTCCAAGTGTCTTTATCATAAACAATCCATTCTGAATCTTCACCAGTTGTCCCCGCACTTGCAGTGAAGTTATTATTTCCTTGCGTGACTGATGATTTTCTAACAAGTGTTTTGTCTTTAGTTGCATTAGCTACTCCTGCCACATTCCAACCACTCCCAGGATCAGCATTAAAATCTCCTATTATATCTATTATGACATAAGATTCAGAAGTCCCTTTAGCCAATGCATATCCATCATCTCCATTGAAATTTGCATTGCCTGTTTCACCTCCAATGGCAACTGCGTCTAAAATAGTTTGGGCAGACCCAGAGTTTGCCCATATGTAGGTTTCGCCGGATGCTATTGTAGCTCCAGCGCTAAAAAGATCGAAATACTCATGCAAATCAAAAATTGTCGAACCATTTGACACAGAAGCTATTGCGTATGCTGACAAATCAACGGTTTGGTCTGTAGGGTTGTATATTTCGAGATATTTATTGTTGCTACTGCCTTCTGAATATTCACTTATAAACAAATCTTGGGCTAAATTTTGAACAAATGGATCAGCGAATACCTCCCCGGAAAGTACTACAACTTTACTTTCTCCAGAAGATATAATACCCAAATTACCAGTGTATGTGTTTATAGGTTTGCCAGAAGATAATTTAACGTAGACAGTAGTCGCAGAAACTGAACCGCTAGAAGCATCCAATGTAATATCACCAGTATTATACGTATTGTCATCTAATGAGATTTCAAAGTCAGAATTTGGTGATATAGTTATATCTTCAGTTAAGTTAAGCCCAGAAACATCAAAAGATCCACTAACAAGTGAACTATTTCCATCAACATAACCGAGCCCCCCAACTGATGTCTTCGAAATAGTTACAGAAGGATCTGAGGTGTAAGCATTTAAGAGGATATTCCTCAATCTAACTCCCCTGCCAGATGTACCTGAATTGGTTAGCTTTATGACAATAGTTGATGAGAGATTGGCTATGGAAAATGTGCCAGAGTTAATGTATGAGGAACCTGTCGTAACAACGGAGGTGCCAACGACTGAGAAACTTTGCCCACCATCAGTAGAGACCTCAACTTGTAATTTGTTGTGTGTGCCACCACCAAAAGAAGCAATACTAGCTGTTAATTCAGCAGAGCTGTAGGAAGACAAATCATAAGAACTAGTAATCAACTCATCGCTAGGGTCACCCGGATCCAATAAATAATAAGAATTTTTGTCAAATGCCTGAGAAGTAACATTGTTATTTGCAACCCAACCATCAGGAAGAGCTCCACCACCAGCGACATTAAAAATCTCTGTTTGGCTAACTACCAAAAAAGGAAGAAAGAATAAAGTAATTAGTAAATATTTTTTCATAATTATAAGTTTAAATTTTATCAAATCTAAATTTTTATTATTCAGAAAATCCTGTAGAACAATTTATTAACATAAATTTTATGATTTAATAGAATTAGACCTTTAGTTCTAGCAAGATAATAACAAATTAGCTTCTAATATATAAATAATGTAAAAAGCCTAAAAATAAATTTCCAGAGTTTTCTGAAATGTTATCCGCAGCTTTGTTGTGTTTTAAAGTGGAGTCGGAGGGAAACGAGCATTTGTCCGCTAATGTATAGTCAATAGGACAAAATATGGTTAAAAACACCTGTCAAACCCCTTTTTCTACTTTTAGCGTGTCCAGTTAATTAGACATTAAAGAACATATTACTTGTCGCTATCCTTGTCGCT
>CAXHBH010000047.1:0-6663 GCA_964014735.1 uncultured Flavobacteriaceae bacterium
GGTGCTAAAAGTGGCCCAAGGCTGCATGTCGTATGCGATACTGATATTCCAAGTATTGAAACCAAAATTAACATTCCAACGTAAAATCGTTCCTTTTGAGGTTAGTCTAATTGTATTTAACTGTCCATCTAGGGTTTTGTTATAGGATTTAAACTGCAATGGGAAGTGAACACTTACTCCGGTATATATTCGCCAAAAAGCATGTTTGGTTTCTGTAGCATTACGCCAACGCAACTCCAAAGGCACAGCCAATGACTGCATCCGCAAAAAATTTTGTTGGTATCTGTCTTCAATTACCGTTGCGCTGATATTGTTTCCGGCATGCGTAAACAGGGTGTTGTTATATATGGTGGCTTGGTCATATCCCAAGCCAATCCCAACTGCAAAAGTACGCTGCTTGTTTATGGGCATATCGCGTACAAAACCAACAGAAAAAGCATAAGAAAGCTTGTTTTGAATAAGAGTATTTGGCGCATCTGAAAAATAGGGATAGGCAATACTCAAATAAAGCTGGTCTTCTCTAAATGTAGGGGTATCCTCCTGTGCAATTAGCGGACCAACAACCATCAGAAACAATATGTAGTAAATGTGTTTCATTCCTTAAATATAAACCAAAAAAAACACCCTTCACGCAACAATACTGCGAACCGAAGGGTGTTTTGTTTAAAAAATTATTTGACTAATTTAGGTTTTGCGTATAGTCACCATTTCGAGTAGTGTAGTTTATTTTTAATGCATTAACCTTTCTGAGTTCTTGTTTGATATCTGAAATAAGCCCCATATTGGTTTCACCATCTACCTTTAAAGCAGTAGTAAGTACATTCTGAAGCTCTTGGCGTTTTGAAGCGCGTTCAGCAAGAATAAAAGCACCTACGTCTGCTACAGTAGCAAATTTATCATTTAACTGAATTTTGGGTTGTGTACCAAACTTGTCTTGGTAGCGATCACTAGGCTTCCCTGCGTAGATATACATTACGCGGTCTTTCTTATCAAGCTTTTGCACTTGGTCTGCTGCTGGAAGCGTATTGGCAACCATCAACGTACTGTCGCGCATCACGGTAGCAACCATAAAAAAGAACAACAGCATAAAAACAATATCTGGCAAAGATGCTGTAGAAATTGCGGGTAAATCACCGCCTTTTTTCTTCTTGAACTTAGACATATTAATTTGTTTTAGAGGGTTCGGCTTCAGATAATTTCTGAGGGAAAAGCAATTTTACTTCGGCCAACTTGGGGTTTAGCGCTTCTTTTTCGGAAGTGGCGGTTCTAGGGTCCGTATACTTTCGATCCGCTTCTACAAAACTCAAACCTAAATTAGGATTTAATCTTGTAAATTCTCTATTACGTAGAACGTTATAGGCAGCCACAAGTTCATTTTGAACTGCAATGTATACCTTATAATTTGTTTCACGGTCGTTTTTTAATGAAATTACAGCTTTCTCTGGATTGTCGGATGAGTCGGTATCACTAGCGCCTTGACAAAAATCACAAGCATCCTCACCTTTACCTCCGCCATTATCCAAAAATGCTACAGCTGCTTCGCGTAGTTCGCTAATATCCATGGGCTTTTCTTCAACAAGCAAGTCGTTATTTTTATTTACCACTACCGTAAATATGTTACGTTCTTTGATAATAGGTGGATCAACAACGTCTTCCATTGGTGGCAATTTACGGTTCAAACCAGAATCTGTTTCAATCGTAGTTGTTACCAAAAAGAAAATGAGTAGCAAGAATGCAATATCGGCCATGGACCCTGCATTCACTTCAGGAGCAGATCTTTTTGCCATAACGTATTATTTAAGAAATCGCTTACCGCCAGAATAGAGCATCGCGCCAATAGCAACTACGACTAAAATATAAAAAGTTCGAAGACCCGCTCCAACCCAACGTGAGCCCGAAGCAGACAACACTTCTCCATCTTTCATCGGAGTCTCAACCCCTTTTGAAAGCAAAAGAGAGAGTAAAACAACAGCTGCAAAAGCAGCCACGGAAATCCCCGCTTTTTTTAGCCTAGTAGGGTTTGAAGCCAAAGCTGCAAAAGATGATACAAGCGTGATGAGAACTGCTATAATAAGTATAGCAAACGCCAAGTTTATCATGGGAGAAACAGAAGAGAAATTTCCAGCTGAACCAGCCATTTCAATGGCATCATCTCCTTTACGCAATATGACAACCTGTAAAAACAAGCCAATCACACCTAGCGATATTGCTACATATTTGGTAATTTTATGAATATCCATAATAAAGTTATTTTATGAATTATTTTTGATTCGCTGCAAGAAGGTCAATCAAGGTGATAGACGCATCTTCCATATCGTTTACAATACTGTCAATTTTAGAAATGATGTAGTTGTAGAAGATTTGCAAAATAATCGCAACAATAAGACCAAATACAGTTGTAAGAAGTGCCACTTTAATACCACCGGCAACAAGTGAAGGTTGCATATCTCCAGCTGCTTCAATTTTATCAAATGCCTGAATCATACCAATTACAGTTCCCATAAAACCAAGCATGGGAGCAAGTGCAATAAACAGAGAGATCCAAGACACATTCTTTTCGAGTTGACCCATTTGTACACCACCATAGGCAACAACTGCTTTTTCAGCACTCTCCACTCCTTCGCTAGAACGATCCAGTCCTTGGTAGAAAATGGAAGCAACAGGACCTTTAGTGTTACGGCAAACTTCTTTGGCTGCTTCAACACCGCCAGAAGACAAGGCTTCTTCAACAGACGCAGTAAGTTTGTCCGTGTTGGTTGTAGCGAGGTTTAGATAAATAATTCGCTCAATAGCAATGGCCAATCCGAGGATAAGACATAAAAGAACAATACCCATGAAACCAGGGCCACCTTCAATAAATCTCTTCTTAAGTTCTTGCGTCCAGCCAGACTTTTTAGCTTCGGCAGGTTGGTCTTGTACTACTTCAGCAGCTGTTTCAATTTCTTGAACAACAACTGAGTCTACTTCCTGAACAGCAAGTGAATCTGATTCTTGGGCAACTGCCGGAAAAATATTTACTGTGAGGCAAAGTGCTAATACAGTAAGGGGAAAAAAACGTTTCATCTAAGGAGTTTTTCGATTTGAATTATTTTGTTATAAAAGTTCGCTAAATATATAAAAAAACATGTAAATAAGCAGCAGAGAGGAAGGGATTCGAACCCTCGATTCCGCGATAACGGAATACACACTTTCCAGGCGTGCGCCTTCGACCACTCGGCCACCTCTCTAGTTGGGTGTAAATATCGAAAAAAAAACACCCCAAAAAAATTTACAGTCTAAACAAGTTTGTTGCATTTTCAGTAGTCAGTTTGGACACTTGTGCAAGACTAATATTATGTATTAAGGCTAATTTTTCAGCAACATGAATAATGTAAGACGACTCGTTTCTCTTTCCACGAAAAGGAGTGGGTGCCAAATAGGGGGCGTCTGTTTCAAGAACAATATGCTCTATTGAGATACTTGCAACTGTATTTGCAATACCGCTGTTTTTAAAAGTAACTACTCCACCAATGCCCAACAACATATTAAGGTCAATTGCACGTCGCGCCTGCTTTAAGTCACCAGTAAAACAATGGAATATGCCACGAAGTCCTTCATCTTGCATGCCCTCTAATACTTCGAAAATTTCATCATAAGCTTCCCGACAATGGATCACTATGGGTAAATCATAAGCCAATGCCCATGTTATTTGTTTCGCAAAAGCTTCTTGCTGTTCCTTCTGGTAGGTTTTATCCCGATATAGATCCATACCAATTTCCCCTACTGCAACAAAAGAATTTGTTGCCAACTGTTGTTTTACATGTTCCAATTCTTCTGCAAGGTTTTCGCCAACATGAGTGGGGTGTAGCCCCATCATAAGATGGATATTTTCAGGGTAATCACGCTTGAGGGCATGCATAACATCCGTGGTTTCAGAATCAATAGATGGTAGTACAAACTGGTTTACACCAACATCCATGGCGCGCTTTATCACATCGGTACGGTCAGCATCAAACTCAGAAACGTAGAGATGTGTATGCGTATCAATCATCATGAGGCAAAAATACATTAATGCCTGTATCTTTACATAATGAAATACAGCTTATCTACCTTACTAAAGTACAAAGGCTATGTTCGGGTGCCATTAAAAAAAACAGCTTCTGGTCATTATATATGTAGTATTGTACTTAATGGGGTTTCTGGAAATTTTATTGTAGATACGGGTGCCTCACACACCTGCGTGTCATATGAGAAAGAAGTAGCGTTTAAACTCAATGTCAGCAGCACCAAACAGCAAGCCGCTACGGCCAGCAGCACAGATATGGAAACACGCCAGAGCCAAGACAATGTGCTAAAAGTAGGTGCATGGGAAGGGCAACAATTTGAGGTCATCTTGTTTGATATGACAAGTGTAAATAGCGCTTTAGAAAAACTGGGGGTAACCACTGTTGATGGTATTCTTGGCGCTGATGTGCTTAAAGAAACTAAAGCAGTTTTGGATTACAACAGAAGCGGGCTTTACCTAAAAATTAAACGTTAACTAAACTGACCTGCCTAATGCATCTTTTTTTGATTCTGTAATACGAACTGGTTTTAAATAGGTTGGGGCAAAGTTGTGAATGTTCGCGAATTGCTTTTTTTCAAAAGCTTCAAATGCCAATGCAGGCATGGCTGAAGCAGATGGATGATTTAGAATAAACTTCCAATTGAGGTTTAAAGGCAGTATTCCTTTGGTTTTTTTGGCGCCTGTACCTACAAAACAAATTTGCTCAGCTGCCAAATCAGCAAATGAATTTGATGTTAATATATGCGCATGGGTTTCTGTTTTTAATGCGCCTCCTTTATCATAAACAGCGGTATACACCTCATCTCGGCGGGCATCAAGTAATGCCACCACCTTGCTGTTTTTTGTATATGGTACTGCTAAGATTTTTAGCGTAGGAATCGTAATAAGCGGAATGTCGAGGGCAAAACAGAGTCCTTTGGCAGCAACGCATCCGATGCGCAAGCCGGTGAAAGAACCAGGGCCTTCACTAACGGCAACGGCGTTTAACCGATTTGGCGAAACTCCACTTTCAGATAATACTTCATCAATTAAAGTATGCAACTGCTTGGCATGTGTAAAACCGTTTTCCAACACTTCTTTATTGCCAATAATATTGGTGTTTTGAGAAAGCGCTACCCCACATTGTTCCGTTGAAGTTTCGATATGTAAGATATTTGCCATGAGGCAAAAATACTACTTTAGAGCGTTAGCGGTAGGCCAAAATAAAACTCTAAAACTTTAATCTTGAAAATGGCATCAAATTTTGCTTGCAGTTCGGCAGATACTGAAGCGTCATAACGTTGTTTTGCTTGAGCAAATTCTAAAGATGTAGCAGCACCATTGTTAAAACGGTTTTGCGCATATTCATAAGCTTGCTTTCGAGCTAAAGTGGTTTTTTGTGCTGCTTCATAGTTAATAATCGCCCCTTTGGCATCTGCATAAGACTGTTGAATAGTACGCTCTAAGTCTTGTTTTTGTTGAGATAACAACGTATTTGAGCGTTCTACACTCACCTTATTACGCCGAACGTTGTTCTTTACTGCCAATCCATTTAGGATTGGAATTCTCAAATTAACACCAAAATTATGACCGTCGTTTTGGCTCCACTGATCACTAATCGGTAAATGCTTGGCTACGCTAGTATTTGCTCTCGGAGCGAGCACTTCTTGACCTGTTGCTGAAACCACACCAATAGGGTATGTGGAAAAAGTGCCTGTGGCTATCAATCTATCTCCGTAAGAAATACGGGAACTATATCCATAGTAGCTCGTTAATGTTGGTTGATATGCAGACTTTGCCACCTTAAGGTTTGTCTGGGCAATTTCAACATTGGTTTTTGCCAACATAATATCATTTCTAGATTCCAAGGCTTTTTCAAACAACTCTTCTGGAAATTTATTTAAGATTGTCGCTGCAACCATGTCGTAATTGGTATCGGCAATTGAGAAGTTTTTATAATCTTCAATCAGTAACAACTGGGCTAAGGAAATACGTGCAATCTCATAATTATTAGATGCCGCTACGGCTTGCTGTTCTTGAGTTGCCACAGTAGCTTGTAGTTCAAACAGCTCTCCTCGGGGTAATACACCTGCATCAACAAGTACTTCAATTTGCGACATTTCTGTCTTAGCGACTTCAAATAAGTTGTTTTGTACGGCTAGGTTTTCTTTGTTAAACAATACTTGTAAAAAGCCATTTACCACCAACAGCATAACGTCTTCTTTCATATCTTCAAGCTGATACTGCCGGGCTAAAACACCCAGATTAGCACTTATAAGCTGATAGACATTACGCCTTCCATTGTAGAGGATTAAACTCATGTCCAGACCGCCATTTGAAAATTGATTGGTCATATCTTCTAATAAATTTGTTGTTAGGTTTCTGTTTAAACCAATATTCCAAGAATGACCAACAGAGAGATTCAGAGTCGGTAAAAAGTTTCCAATCGCTTGACTTTTGTAAGTTTTTGCATCCATTACATCCAAGTAAGCGGCTCGAATTTGCAGATTATTTTTAACGGCATGTTCTACGGCTGCTTCCAATGTCCATGGCGCAGATTGCTGTCCATAACAGTAAGAGAATAATGTAAAGCACAGTAAAAACAAGTATTTATGCATCGTCTTCATCGTTGTCTGTGT
>CAXHBH010000048.1:0-6398 GCA_964014735.1 uncultured Flavobacteriaceae bacterium
TAATCAAGAACTTGAAAACGGCATAAAAAAAGCGGTTAAAAAAGAAGATTATGAATTGGCTGCCCGTTTAAGGGATGAAATTTCTAAACGTTCAAACAAAGCTAAAGAATGATATTGTCGTATTTAGCTCACCAGCCTATTGCTGCACATCATGGCATAACATTGATTGGAACCATACAAGCAATTTGTGGAATCATAGTATTGCTGCTGATTGCTTATTTATGCAGTGCCAACCGCAAAGCAATCCATTGGAAAACCGTTGGGTTTGGTTTACTACTACAATTTGTTTTAGCGCTGAGTATCCTAAAATTAAGTTGGGTTCAAAGCATTTTTAATGCAGTTGGAAAAATATTCGTTAGCATTTTAGACTTTACCGCTGTTGGAAGCGTATTTTTGTTTGGTGAACTTATGAATGTGGACACTTACGGTTTCATATTCGTATTTCAAATACTACCTACTATAATCTTCTTTGCTGCTCTGACTTCGCTATTTTTTTACTTTGGTATATTACAATTTTTAGTTAAGTTTTTGGCCAAAGGGACTGCAAAGCTTCTCAATATTTCAGGAGCAGAAAGCCTTTCGGTAATTGGAAACATATTTTTAGGACAAACAGAAGCTCCACTGCTTATAAAGGCATATCTACCTAAGATGAATCGTTCAGAGATACTTTTGGTTATGATTGGTGGCATGGCAACTGTAGCAGGAGGTGTCTTGGCGGCATACATCGGATTTTTAGGAGGGGATGATCCTATATT
Source organism: uncultured Flavobacteriaceae bacterium (assembly GCA_964014735.1). Lineage (GTDB taxonomy): Bacteria > Bacteroidota > Bacteroidia > Flavobacteriales > Flavobacteriaceae > UBA7446. The sequence goes on from CAXHBH010000048.1 coordinate 756, forward strand.
ACGCTTGGCGTTTGCCAAACACTTGCTTGCAGCCTCGGTTATGGCCGCACCAGGTGCAATTGTAGCTTCGAAAATATTATTTCCGCAAACAGAATCTGTTGACAAAAACACCGTAGTCTCCACACAAGAAGTGGGCAGTAATATGCTTGATGCTATTGCTAACGGCACATTACAGGGTGTTAAGCTCGCTGCAAATATTGGTGGGATGCTACTGGTTTTTGTAGCCTTAATTGCAATGTTAAATGGGGTGCTATTCGAAATTGGAGAAATTACCAGTCTGAATGGATGGATTGCAAATCGGTCTTCTTATGATGCACTTTCAATAGAAGCCATCTTAGGCACTTTATTTGCACCAATTATGTGGCTCATTGGCGTTCCTTGGGACGATTTATTGCCAATGGGGCAGCTGTTGGGTATCAAACTTGCGGCAAGTGAATTTGTGGGTTATATTCAACTGGCTGAACTAAAAGATGTGGCTAATGAAATTCATTTCAGCAGTCAAAAATCTATTGTGATGGCAACATATATGCTATGTGGGTTTGCCAATTTCGCATCAATTGGGATTCAAATTGGTGGGATTGGTGGGCTAGCACCAAACCAACGAAAGACACTTTCAAAATTTGGTTTTCGTGCTGTTCTGGGTGGTACCATTGCCTCATTGCTTTCTGCTACACTTGCAGGCGCACTGTTGGGATAATAGTTGAAAACCTTTTGAAAAAGAATTTATCACAATGCGAGATATTTTGATCTAGATTTTAATTTTACAAAAAACAAACAATGCAGCAGTATTTAGATTTGGTTCGACGTGCCCGCAACAACGGAGCTGTTAAAGGAGACAGAACAGGAACGGGTACCAGAAGTGTTTTTGGACACCAAATGCGTTTTGACTTATCAGTGGGTTTCCCGCTTGTAACAACCAAAAAAATACATCTAAAATCGGTCATCCACGAACTGCTTTGGTTTATCAAGGGAGACACCAACACGGCTTACCTCACCGATAACGGGGTGCGTATATGGAATGAATGGGCTGATGAAAATGGAGATTTGGGACCAGTATATGGTCATCAATGGCGCAACTGGAACAGTGAGAATGTAGATCAGCTCAAACAGGTAATCGAAACTCTTAAAAGCAACCCAAACAGCCGACGCATGTTGATTTCTGCATGGAATCCTGGCGTTCTACCAGATACCTCAAAAAGTTTTTCTGAAAATGTTGCTAATGGTAAGGCTGCACTGCCGCCATGTCATGCATTTTTTCAATTTTATGTAGCAGATGGCAAGTTGTCCTGCCAGTTATATCAACGAAGTGCTGATATTTTCTTGGGTGTTCCGTTTAATATTGCCTCCTATGCGTTACTCACTGAAATGATGGCACAGGTTTGTGGGCTTAAAGCAGGAGAATTTATCCACACTCTTGGAGATGCACACATATATACCAATCACTTTGACCAAGTTCAACTGCAGTTAAGCAGAGATCCCAAACCACTACCCAAGTTAAAACTTAATCCAGATATCAACGATCTTTTTGATTTTAAATACGAGGACATTGAAGTCTTGAATTACGACCCGCATCCTGGCATTAAAGGAGTAGTCGCTGTTTAATCTTTAAATTATGTTTGGAAAAAGAAAAACTTCATCAGCCATAGACCCACAACAGCTCACACTGGTCGAGAATGCGCAAAAACGTATTGCTCAAAAAACCTGGTTCCACAGGCATTTACTGGTCTCGGTTTTTGTTATTTTTTTTGCATTGGTAGTCAATCTAGCTTTTAAATATAAAGTCGAATTTATGCCCTTTAACACCAATTGGTCGTTTGCCTTAGCCACGCTATTGGGTGCAGCGTTAGTCATTCACTTTTTTCGTGTTTATTTGTTTCATTCGTTTATGGGCAAAGCTTGGGAAACAGAACAAATGGAGTTTTTGCTAAAAAAGCAAGCGCTTAAAGTTGAAAAATTAAAACGCAATATGGACAAAGAAGCTGCCCTTAAAGCAAGTGCAGAATGGGAGCGTGAAAATCAGAAAAGGAACATCACCATAATTGCCGCTGCTGCAGAAAATAATGCACTTGGGAAAGACAATAAACTCATTTGGCATTTGTCTGATGACCTAAAGCATTTTAAAAACTTAACCAAAGGACATCACATTATTATGGGTAGAAAGACCTTTGAATCTATGCCTAAAGCACTGCCTAATCGTACTAATATTGTGATTACTAGACAAGAAGATTACACCGCCGAAGACGCACATATTGTGCATTCGCTAGAGGCTGCTTTGGCACTTGCACAAGAAGATGAGCAGCCATTTATTATTGGTGGTGGTGAGATTTACAGACAAGGTTTGGCTTATGCAGATAGTATTGAACTCACAAGGGTTCATGCAGATTTCGAAGCCGATACTTTTTTTCCCGAAATAGACCCTGCCAAATGGAGTGAAATTTGGCGCGAAAACAGAGACATGGACGAAAAGCATCAACATGCTTTTTCTTTTATCCGTTATGAAAAAATTAAAGCATGAATGTAGCAATGTTTCCTGGGCAAGGTGCCCAATTTGTTGGCATGGGCAAAGACTTATACGACCAACACCCAATAGCTAAAGAAAGATTTAACAGCGCAAATGCACTATTGGGCTTTTCTATTACAGAAATAATGTTTAGTGGTGATATAGAAGCACTGAAAGAAACCAAGGTAACCCAGCCTGCCATTTTTCTGCATTCCGTAATCAGTTATGAACTGGCAAAAAAATCAAATCCTGACATGGCAGCAGGTCATTCTTTGGGTGAATTTTCTGCAATTACCGCATGTGGTGCTTTATCTTTTGAAGATGGGCTATCTTTGGTGTCCAAACGGGCACAAGCCATGCAAGCAGCATGTGATGTTACCAAAGGAACCATGGCGGCCGTGTTAGCATTGGCGGACGAAGTAGTGGAGCAAGTGTGTCGAGACATGAACGGAGTTGTGGTGGCCGCCAATTATAACTGCCCAGGGCAATTAGTTATTTCGGGTGCTTTCCCTGCTGTAGAATCCGCTTGTGAAGTGCTAAAAGAAAAAGGTGCCAAACGCGCAATGCTTCTCCCTGTAGGTGGTGCTTTTCACTCACCACTTATGGAACCTGCACAAGAAGAATTGGCAAAAGCCATTTTAGAAACCAACTTTAATACTCCAAGCTGTCCAATTTACCAAAATATAACTGGTGCACCTACTCAAGATGCAGGTCTAATCAAAGAAAATCTAATAGCACAACTAACGGGCCCCGTAAAATGGACACAAACCATCAAACAAATGCGTGAAGATGGCGCCAGTTTATTCACTGAATATGGTCCTGGTAAAGTACTACAAGGATTGGTCAAAAAAATAGACCGCGAAGGCGAAGTGCAATCCGCTGTATTAGATTAATCTAAAAACTCCAGTACTTTTTTACAAATAAATTGTATTTGTTCATCATCTAGTTCACTATGCATTGGTAGTGATATGACTTCATCAATTAATTTGTTAGTTACTTTAAAATCTTCCTCAAGATAATTTGAAGATTTGTAAGCTTTTTGCAGATGCAATGGAACAGGATAATATACACCAAAAGGAATTTTATTATCGGTTAAATATTGGCCCAAAGAATCTCTATCTGCTCCCAAAATTCTCAATGTGTATTGATGAAAGACATGGGAATCTTGTTCTCCTACCGTTTTCGGGGTAATAATTTTAGGGTTTTTTCGAAAAAAATGTGAATATTTTTCTGCAGACTCTTTTCTGCTTTGATTATATGAGTCTAAAAGTTTTAATTTCTCGTTTAGAACAGCAGCTTGAATACTATCTAATCTCGAATTAACTCCAACCACGTCGTGATAATATCTTTTATACATACCATGATTAGCAATACCCCTTATTAAATGAGCTAATTCATCATTGTTTGTAAAAATTGCTCCACCATCTCCATAACATCCCAAGTTTTTTGATGGGAAAAAAGATGTTGTGCCTACATCACCGATACAACCTGTTTTAACTTTTTCTGCTGTTTTGTGTTTAAAATTAGCCCCCAAAGCCTGAGCGTTGTCTTCAATTACATACAAGTTGTTTTTTTTGGCAATTTTTAATATTGCATCCATTTCTGCTGCTTGACCAAAAAGATGCACAGGCACAATTGCTTTAGTTTTAGAAGTAACAGCTTTTTCAATAGCCTTAGGGCTGATATTAAATGTTTCTAAATCAACATCTACTAGTACCGGAGTAAGACCTAGAAGAGCAATAACTTCAACAGTTGATGCATATGTAAAATCTGCTGTTATCACTTCGTCGCCTGGCTTAAGCCCCAATCCCATCATGGCAATCTGAAGGGCATCGGTACCATTAGCACATGGAATTACATGCTTAACACCAAGATAGGCTTCAAGGTTGGTTTGGAAGGTCTTTACAGCAGGCCCATTAATGAATTGAGCAGAATTTAGTACTTCTTCAATACCCTTGTCTACTTTTAATTTAATAAATTGATATTGGGTCTGTAAATCGACCATCTGTATTTTACGCATTGCAATTTTTTAGCAAGACAAAATTACAAAAAACTAACGCCTGTTGGCGAAATAAGTATCTTTGAGCCATGCCTTTTTTGTATTCTCTTGCTGTATCTGTAGCCAAAGCCATGATACCACTAATAGCTAAGTCTACTAAAACCAAGGCTTTTGTAGCGGGACGCAGAGCATTATGGACACAACTCAAAGGCATTTCGCAAAACAAAAAAGTGGTGTGGATGCACTGTGCTTCGCTGGGTGAATACGAACAAGGACTACCCGTATTGACTGCATTAAAAAACAATCATCCAGAACACTTCTATTTGGTTACTTTTTTTTCGCCATCAGGTTATCAGGTGCGAAAAAATCAAGGTGTTGCCGACTTGGTCACCTACCTGCCTTGGGATACCAAAGCGGATGTTAAACGATTCATTGCAATGGTCAATCCAATCATGGCATTAATAATAAAGTACGAATTTTGGCCAAATCTTATACGTGAACTACAAGACAAGCGGGTACCGCTGTATTTAATAGCAGGCCTATTTCGTCAAAACCAACACTTTTTTAAGCCATGGGGCAACAGCCAACGCAAACTACTGCGTGGATTTACCCACTTCTTTGTTCAAAATGAGAACTCGCTGCAGCTATTGCAGAGTATAGGGGTGCATCAAGTGAGTATCTCAGGCGACACACGATTTGATCGCGTAGGTGTACCCAAAGAACGGCTTGCGTTTATGGAAAAATTTGTTGGTAATCGAAAATGTATAGTGGCGGGCAGCACTTGGACAGAAGACGAGGTTGTATTGGCAAAGGCAATTAAGCAAACCCCAAAAGATTGGTGTTGGTTAATTGCTCCTCACGAAATGCACGAAACAAAACTAAAGTACTTGATGGCTCAGCTACCAAAAGAAAGTCTACGTTACACTAAAAGTGATGAAGCTGCATTTGAAGCCTGCACAGTATTGGTTTTAGATACGGTAGGTATACTAGGAAGATGCTATCCCTATGCCTCACTGGCCTATGTGGGTGGTGGTATGGGCACCTCTGGATTACATAATATTTTGGAGCCTGCTGCTGAGGGACTACCAATTATCATTGGAAAAAACTACAGCAAATTTCCTGAGGCAAAAGATTTGATTGCGGT
>CAXHBH010000049.1:0-5710 GCA_964014735.1 uncultured Flavobacteriaceae bacterium
GAGATGTGTATAAGAGACAGCTATTGTATTAATAGTTTAATTAAATTATTAATAAATATTTTCTTATGATTCTAATAGTATAAGTTTAAGCATAAACATATCAACATTATCTTGTACAACTACATAAAAGCAAGATTAAACCATCAAGAATAAAAAATTATTAAAAGCTATGAAGTTTGAACCTGTTGACTCCAAGTTAAGTAGGTTTGGAATAACTAAAGAATATCCAGCAAAGTTTAAAGCTCTAGACAAAACATTGAATTGATTTTTCAATAAAACAGTAATTTATTGTAGTGTTAATGACTGAAATCAATGGTAATCAATTTATTTTAAATCAATTTTAATCACTTTTGCCTTAGTGAACTGTTGTTTTTGTTGTACTTTTTGAAATATTTAGATTAAAACTATAAACGTTCAAACATTATTTTTATGAAAATCTAAATGATATACTTCTAAAATGACGAAACTAACAGTCCTTATTCTTTCATTCATTGCTATTGGTTGTTCGCAATCAAACAATCCAATAGAATTTTATGTAGACGTTACTGGTAACGACAGCAATCAAGGCACACTTGAAGCCCCTTTTAAAACCATTGAGCAAGCAAAAAACGCAATTAGAGCACTTTCAGAACAACAAAGGCAAAAGAATATAAATGTTTATTTAAGAGCTGGCACACATACGTTGTCAGAAACTATTGTTTTTGAACTCGAAGACTCAGGAGCAGACAAAACCAAAATCACCTATCAAGCATATCAAAATGAAATTCCAATTATTTCTTCTGGGGTTCCATTAAAAAATTGGAAGAAACTAGAGTCTTACCCCGCTGATTTACCTGAGGTAGCTAAAGGAAATGTATATGTTACAGACATTCCTGATGGCCTAGGGCGCTTCTATACCATGTTTGACGGTGATAAGCGAATTCCAGTTGCCCGCAAAGAAGGGTTTGATTTTAAAAATATTAATTATGTACGTGCGAAAAGTATGAACGTACTTCATGAAAAAGATCGGTATTTACTCAGAAGATTAGATCTTACTGGGGGGAAAATTTTAAAATCATGGCCAAATCTTGAAGACATTGAAGTAGGTTTCGCTCCTGTACCATGGACTATGAATATGATGCAATTAGAGTCTGTTGATGAAAAAAATGGTATTGCTTGGACTACCTTAGAAGCCAATGCACCACCTGCAGCTAAAAAATCACATACCAAACCTTGGGTAGAAAATGTGATAGATTATTTAGATACGCAAGGACATTGGGTGGTAAATACCCATGAACGTAAAATTTATTATTGGCCAGAAAACGGAGAACCTTCAGAAAACCTAGTTATTCCTAAGCTAAAGGAGTATTTTAGAGTTGAGGGAAAAATAGATTATAAGGGTCCTATCGATACTCCAACAAAAAACATTGTGTTTAAGGGTTTAACCTTCATGCATGGAGAACGTGATACATGGTGGAAAGGTCACAAAGGTTGGGGAATTCAACATGACTGGGATAAGTTTGATAGAGGAAATGCGATGCTTCGTTTTAGAGGAGCTCAGGACTGTGAAGTTACTGAATGTAGGTTTACAAACAGTGGTGGTTCAGCAATTCGATTAGATCTACATGCTCAAAATATCAACATCAATAATAACTTGATAGATTTTGTTGGTCATATGGGAATTTTACTATGTGGTTATGGACCTGGAACCAAAGACGTAAACAAAAACAACTCCATAACAAACAACTTAATTCATCATGTCGGTCGCATTATGAAAATGGGTGCAGGAATATTTATGTGGCAAAGTGGAAGTAATCACGTTGCCAATAATTTAATTCATCATGTGCCAAGAAAAGCAGTTGGCGTTTGTGGAATTAGAGTCCCCATACTACAAAAAAGAGATATCGATTTTGATGAAGCATCTAAAACAATTCGTTGGGATGAAATTGATACATCAATATCAAGTGAAGGTTCTTTTTGGGAGCGTTACACTCCTTTTTTACATGCAAGTAACAATATTATTGAATACAACGAAGTGTATAGGGCATTGGAGGAACTTGCAGATGGTTCTGCATTAAATGTATCTGGGGCTGGGGAAGGAAATATAATGAGAAACAACTACGCGCACCACATTACAAGTCATGCTTCTGGAGTGATGCGAACAGACGATTGGCAAAGAGGTACGACATTTGAAAACAACGTTATCTATATGGCAAATATTTCAGGAATTGTTCATAAAGGTTTTAATCATATTGTCAATAATATTATCGTAGATTGTAGTTCCAGAGAATCTATTCGTTTTGCCTCGTACCCAGATGAAGAAGCTGACTACGGCTCAAGGATTCAGAACAATATTTATTACGAATCTAAAGACGCTATAAAGTACTATAATATTTCTTACAGAGCCTCCGAAGGGATTTCAAAACCAGAAGATTGCGATACAGACAAGAATATCTTCTTCTGTGCAGGCAATATAAACCAAGCAAACAAATTTGTGGAAGCTAAAAGAAAAGATGGCATAGAAATCAACAGTATTGTTGCTGACCCTTTATTTGAGGATATAGCAAATCAAAACTTTAAATTAAAACCCAAATCTCCTGCTTTCAAGCTTGGTTTTAAAAAGATTGACATGAGTCAAATTGGATTGAAAAAAAATCTTTTCCCTAAACGATATATCAAATTTGATGTTGAAGATATTGATGGTAGAAGACCTAATTTCCACAGAAACAGAAAAGGAGAAGAAACCTATGATTTTTGGTAGGTGTCAGAAAAAACTAAAACTTGGTAATGAGAAATATTATAATATTTACACTATTATTTGGATTGAATATTTTTAATATATATGCTCAAAAATCCGATCAACCAAACATCCTCTTAATCATGTTAGATGATGTTAGTCCAGATCTATATGGAGCCTATGGTTTGCCACAAGCTGTAAAAACACCCAATGTAGATAAATTGGCATCTGATGGAGTCATGTTTAAAACTTGTTATGCATCAGCAATGTGTGGTCCATCACGAGTTCAAATCATGACTGGGAAATATGGAAGCTCCACAGGGGTTATGCATAACAGCATTTGGATGGGAAATAGTAACCAAAATGTATACAAAGATCATCAGGCTTTTGGCAAACTTTTAAAGGACGCTGGTTATGCTACGGCTATTGCTGGAAAATGGCATGCCGGAAGATCAATGCCTTATGAAAAAGAAGTTGGTTTTGAGGAATACTGTCTTTGGGAGAGTTTAAAAAAAATTGAAAAACTCCCAGGTTCTCCAGAATTTAAAGGACAAATGGAAGATTTTAAAACAACTTCTCGTTATTGGCATCCTGGAATCGTTCAAAATCATCAAATGTTGGACACAAAACCAACTGATTTTGGGCCAGACATTTTTTCCAACTTTATAATGGACTTTATGGAGCGAAAAACCAAAGAAGGTATACCATTCCTTGCTTATTGGCCAAGCGTTGCGCCTCATGGTACCAGAACAGGAATGCCAACAAATCCGTTAAGAGGAGAAGTAGGAGATCTAGGAAAGAAAAAAGATGGTAAAGAAAATTACGAACGTTTTAAATCTTTAAATGAGTACATAGACGTTTTGATCGGTAAAGTGGTGAAAAAAATTAAAGATTTAGGAATTGAGGATAATACGATTATCATATTCACCTCAGACAATGGGACAGCCATTACTGCAAAAACTAGAGGAGTAGAAAGAGGCCCTCACGTAATTAATATTATTTCGGGTGCTGGTGTAAAAAAACGTGGTGCTACATATGAGTTAACCGACTTCTCTGATATTGCTCCAACCCTTGCAGATTACGCAGGAGCCAAACTCCCTAAAGGAAAAAAATTTGATGGTATCAGTCTGAAACCTTTTTTAACTGGAGAAACAGAAAAAACCAAAGAATTTATCTATGGATTTATTTCCACTAGCCAAATTGTGCGTACCAAAAACTATCTACTAGAAGTGTTAAATCCTATGCTAGGAATGCCTGAAGGACGATTTTACTATACTGGAGAACACAGATTTGGTAAAGGCTATCAACTTTTAATTGATGATCTAAATCACACCAAAGAACGTAAAAGGTTTACAAAGTTTCTAAAGGATTTCCCTCCAATTAAAGAAGACCATCCTTTTTGGCAAACCAAACGAGGTAAGCGATTCCTAAAAGAATACACAAGTGAAAAGTCAGTTGAAAAACACTTGTATAATCATAGGGATTATAAGTTTTATGATGAAAGTAGTGTGTTATAAAAGAATTAGGATTTAATTTAATAGTAGAATAAGTGAAGAAATCAAAACCAACAATTTATACGTTTTTTCTATGTGTACTTATACTTTTTATGCATTTCATTTCATTAGCTCAAAAAAAACACAATCCTAAATCAGCCTTAAAAAAACAACCAAATATCATCTTCATTGTTACTGATGATCAACATCGCGATCAATTTAACTTCTTAAAAGAAGGGCAAGACGAAGATGGAAACCCAACCAACCTTACTCCTAACATGGATAGATTGGTTAGTGAAGGTGTAATATTTGATAAGAGCTACGTGAGTACTTCTGTTTGTACGCCTAGTAGATACAATATACTAACAGGAAATTATGCCAGTAGAGCCATTAAAAGATCAAATATAAAAAGATATCAGGGACAGACTAATGTAACTTGGAATGTGCGTATCGACTCAAGTACCAACAATATTGCTAAAGAACTGCAAAAGAACGGCTATTTTACAGGTGGCGTTGGAAAAAATCATGTCATATATTCAATAAATCCTCATAAAGTCCCCTTAAGTGCTAATCCAAGAGATTCTATTGTTAAATCACAGTTAATTGAGAATCAATTAGCACAAATTACTTCATATAAAAAAGTTGGTTTTGATTTCGCTAGATCTATCTATAAAGGGAATTTACCAAGTCAATACCCTAAAGGTGTAGAAGATCATAATATGGAATGGATAGTTGAAGCAGCTCTAACCTTTCTAACAGAGGCTGATGAGAAAGAGAATCCTTTTTTCTTATATTTCGCTACAACCATTACTCATGGTCCTGATAAATTAGGCTCAAAACACAAAGGGGATCCTTTGGCAACGCCAATTGGATTTTTAGAGAAGCCTCTTGAAGTGATGCCTCCTCGTGAAACCATTGGTAAACGTATTGAAGAAGCTGGTTTAGAGCAGGAAAAAACAGATTTATTATGGCTGGATGATGCTATTGGTACATTACTCGATAGGTTAGATGAAATCAACGAATTAGAAAATACCGTTATCTTCTTTATAAATGATCATGGAGTAGAATTTGGAAAAGGTTCACTCTACCAAGGTGGTATTGAAACCGTAAGTTTTGCTTGGGGACCATCTTACTTTAAAAATGGTATCAGAACACAACAAATGGTCTCTAATATCGATTTGGTTCCAACTGCATTAGAGTTGGCAAAAATAAACCCCTCAGAAAACTACAAGATCGATGGTAAAAGTATGGTACCATTGCTAAAAGGAAAAGATAGGCCCATTCATAGTTCGTTATATTTTGAAATTGGTGCTACCAGAGCTATTTTAAAAAATGGAAAAAAATACCTAGCGTTTAAAGCCCCCGAAAATGTAAAAAAACAGTTAGAGAAAAATGGTAAAAAAACAACTCATTTATGTGATAAACCTGGCGGAAGAGGTTCTGAATCACCTGCTTTGAAATTTTATGCTAAGAACTATTTTGTTCAAGAACCTGTCTCTTA
>CAXHBH010000050.1:0-5411 GCA_964014735.1 uncultured Flavobacteriaceae bacterium
TATTTGCTTCAACTTCTGTTTGTGCAACTGATGAGTAACCGTAACCATCTTGTGGAAATGCGGTCGTTTCAGTGTAATACGTCGGGGTATAGCTACTGTCATAACCTGTTCCGGCAAGGACTCTAAATTCGAGACTTGCAGGGTTTGATTTACCAGCATTAGCTTTGAATCCTACCTCAACTTCAATCTGATAGTTGGCATTAGGCGTGACCTCAAACTCTTGATAAATATGATCAGGTTCGTTATTGTCAAACTTCATTACATCACTACCATTTGCTGTGCTAGATTCGCCCTGAGTACCTAAACTTCTATTAATCCAACCAGAACAAGTACAGTTAGAGCCAGATGACTTACCGAGCTTATCAAAAACAGTATTTATTAAAACTGGATCGGGCACAGGTGGTGTGGGTGGTTGCTCAACAGTTATATCCTGTGTTAATGTATTTGTAAGACCATTATTATCAGAAGCAGTCAAAGAGACTGTAAAGGTACCCTCATCACCAAACCTATTTGTTGGTTCATAATCTGAAGATGTATTTCCATCTCCAAAGTCCCAAGCATAGGTTGTAGCACTGATAGACCCATTGGAAAAATAATAGTCTTTCCAACCGTCGTTATCTACTTCCTCACTTTGAATAGCCGTAAAAATAGCCTCCGGTGGTGTCGCATCTGGAATTGAATTTGCCTCAGGCAATTCGTATTTGTCAAAATCATCGCATGCCGAAACTAAAACTAGTAAGGCAACCATTGAAATGTTAAATATATTTTTCATTTTTTGTTTATTTTTTAGGTTCTAATACCCTGGGTTTTGTTCTAATAGTCCTTTGCTAAGTCCAATTTCTATTTGCGGAAATGGAAGCAATAAATCATTAGAGGTAAAATTTGCTCCAATTGCTACTGCATAGGTGCCAAGTATATCTATACCTTTTCCAAATCGCATTATGTCATACAACCTTTGGTTTTCAAATGCTAATTCTGCACGACGTTCAGCTAACAAATCATCTTTAGTTATAGAAGTTACTGCGTCTGTTAGTCCTGCTCTATCACGCACTTGCTGAAATGAAGCTAAAGCCGCTGTAGCATTGGTTTCGCTACTGCTTCCCATAATGGCCTCAACGTGCATCAACAAGATGTCGGCATAACGTAATACAATCCAATCGTTTCCAGCAAGTCGTGCATCGAAATCAAATGTTTTCCCATCTGAACCGCCATCAAAACCATCAGGTAAAAACTTAATTACTTGCGTTTGTGTAGGTTGTATTGGATCAGTGCGCATAGAAACAACAGTTCTGTCTCCACCATTGGCTTCCATAAAAGCTTTTGCATCGTCAGTAACGTAATTTACACCCACTGTTCGTCCAACACCGTTTAAGAATTCAGCAGAAAAGTTTTGACTGTCTTGTACCAATCCTGAAGCATAGCCTATAGCAAAAATAACTTCCGAATTACTTTCGTTAAAAAACACATCACTAAAGCTGGGCTCCAAAGCAAATCCTTCAGACATAACGCTCTCAAGTAGCTGTTGTGCATCGAGATAATTACCTAGTGTGAGGTGTACTTTAGCAAGTAATCCTTGTGCCGCAGATTTTGTAGCTCTGTTTATACCATTACTGTTGTCTAGTCCAGCTACTGCGCTGGTCAAATCACTAACTATTAAGTCATATACATCTGCCTCCGGTTTCCTAACATAAGATGCGTCATCACTTACACCAACAACATTATCAAGAAGTGGTATAGCGCCATAAAGTCTTACCAAGTTAAAATAAACATAAGCTCGAATAAACTTAGCTTCCCCTTCAATATTTGCTTTGTTGCTTTCAGATGCGACACCAAGATTTTGAAGTACCGTATTGGCTCGAAAGATGACATTATAAAAACTCCTGTAGTGATCGGCAATTAAACCATTCGTTGCCTCAACAGCAAGATTATCAAATTGGGCAGCTTCTCCCTCTCCGCTTTTTGATCTTGTGTTATCGCTACGCATTTCAGTTACATAATACTCAATTTGAGTTGCGTGATTACTCCTAGAGCTAGTGTCGTTAGCTCCTTGAAGGCCATCATACATATTGTAGACTCCTTGCATGAGCTGTGCTTCATCGGTGTAAAAGCTTGCGCCACTTATTACTGATGTTGGTGCTGGTTCTAAATAGTCTTCACATGAAGTAAAGACAGCCATTACCGAAATAAAAATTATAATTCTAATGCTTTTCATGATTAATTATTTAGAAATTTAAATTAAGACCTAATGAGAATGTTCGATTAATCGGAGAACCAACGCGTTGGTATCCGTAGTTAATTGGGCTTGTATTGTTAATAGACTCAGGATTTAAGCCGTTGTAATCATCAGCCGTTATATACATGAGGTTTTGCCCAGTTAAATAAATTCTAGCGTTGGTAATAAAGAGTTCTGAAAGTAATTCTTCAGGTAAATCATAACCAATCGAAATCGTTCGTAATGCTACATAAGAAGCATTCTGTACAATTGAATCTGTAAATATTTTTTGTTTAATAAAACCTTGATTAGGTGCTGTCGGTAAGGCAGTTGCAGCAGATCCAAAGTGGCGGAACAAATACTGATCACCAATATTTCGTACTTCAGCCCCATGACTTCCTTGAAAAATAAAGCTTAATTCAAAACCGCCTACCTTAAACTCATTTGAAATGCTCCATACCAAATCAGGGTAAGGATTTCCAAGAATGGTTTTATCATCATCGTCAATTACACCATCACCATTAAGGTCTTTCACATAAACATCTCTATTGGTTTGACGCACACGCTCCCATGGTGCCTTAATGTATTCAGCAGGAATCTCAGAGTCAACTACCCATCCGTAAAATGATGAAATCGGATTTCCAACTAAATTAATCCACTCTGCAGCACGCTTGGTATCAACGTTTGTTATTAGACCATTAGATTCCGCAAAGTCCAAAAGCTCGTTTTCGTTTCGCGAAGCGATAAACGTACTGTTCCATTGGAAATTTGGTCGAATGACATTTTTAGTTCTCAATTCTATTTCAATACCTCTATTTTCAACCTTTCCCCTATTGTCAAGAGCATTCGGGAAACCTGTGGTATACGAAACCGGAACGTCTAACAAGAGGTCCTCACTTGTCCTTTTATATACATCTATAGAACCTGTAAGTCTATTGTTAAAGAATCCAAAATCAATTCCTGGGTTCACCTCCACTGATTTTTCCCAACCCAAACCTGCATTCGAAATGTTTAGTGGGTTAAATCCATTAACAATAGAATTATTAAATGACGCTGACGAAGCTCCAATTAAAGACAAATAAGGGTAACTATTAATTTGGTTTCTGAAATCACCAGAACCAATATCAAATGCATTATTCCCTGTTAATCCGTAACTAACTCTTAGCTTTAAAAAATTAACGGTCTTACTTTCGCGTAGGAAATCCTCGTTAGAAAGCGTCCATCCAGCAGAAGCTGCTGGGAAAAATCCGTATTTAGAGTCTGGTCCAAAAGCAGAATAACCGTCCCTTCTTGCGCTTAATGACACAAGATACTTGCCGTCATATGCATAATTGATACGACCAAAATAGGAGAGCAGCCTTTGCTGATATTCTTCAGAAGTGGCTTCAGCAATAGTTGTCGCGCCAGAAAGTGTTCTTACCAAATCTGAGGTATAACCAATTCCTGTAGCAGCCTCAATTTCATAGTCCCACTGTTCAGCAGAAAAACCAGCCACTGCATTAATGTCATGTTTTCCTATGGTTTTATCATATGTCAAAATATTATCCGAAACAATATGTAATCTCTTATCGTTTGAAAGATCAAGCCTTGTTGCAGCTACTCCGTTACGACTCGCTTTAACCCCTTGCCATCTATCTCTTTTTGTGTGCGAGTAATCTCCACCTAAAGTTGTTTTAAACTTTAAACCATCAGCAATTTCATATTGTGCATAGATATTTCCGTATAGCTTAAATTTATAATCATTGCGGTCACGTTCCAAAATTTTGGCAGCTGGATTGGTATTACTGGTTGTGCTAATATCTGTTTCACCTCCATCTCCATATAAATCAAAATTATCAAAGTGTCTTTGCATAGCATAATCACCTACTTGAACATTTGGATATGCATTTCTATCAACAAACTGGATGGTGTGGTCGTTGTGGTAGACCGGCAACCATGGTGGTTGTCTTAATACATCGTGCGTAGAACCATCAAATCTTCTTCTGTCAGAATAAGAAGGTGATATATTGGCTCCCACTTTAAATTTATTTCCAACTTTCGAGTCCACCTTCAAACGAAGACTGTAACGATTAAAGTTATCTGTAAGTAAAACACCTTCGTCACTCAAGTAGTTTAAAGATGTACTAAATGTAGTACGCTGGCTTCCACCTCTAGCTGAGATGGAGTGACTTTCTATCATACCGCCATCAAACATAATATCTTGATAATCACGATCATTTTGAAGTGCAAGTTTATAGGTTGTTTTATCCGAAAGTTGACCTGTTGCTGCAAGTTCTTTTTCTGCCCATTCTTGCATGCTAACATGTAAGTTGTCACCTCTTAGAGCTTCTTTAAAGCCTGTATATGTGTTGTAGGTGAATTTTGTTCTTCCTTCTTTACCATTTTTGGTTGATATAAGGATAACTCCGTTACCACCTCGAGCACCAAAAATTGCAGCCGAAGAGGCATCTTTCAGTACTTCAAAAGATTCTACATCGTTCATATCAAGGTTCCCCAAGAAATCATTATCAACAACAATCCCATCAACAACAATAAGCGGTGATGAACTACTAGTAATAGATCCTGTTCCCCTAACGCGTATGGTTGGGTCAGAGCCTGCCTCACCTTCTGTAGCTTGGATATTAACTCCAGAAATCTGTCCCACAAGGGCATCATCTATACGAGAAACAGCAATTTTTTCGAGTTTCTCGCTTTTAACTTTAGAGATAGCCCCAGTCAGATTTTTTCTTTTCTGAGTTCCATATCCAATGACAACAATTTCGTCAAGTAGATTGTCATCTAAATCCATCGTTACATTAAGTGTAGTATTACTGTCAACAGCAACAAGTTGTGTTTTAAACCCTACATAGGAAAATTGTAATACGTCTCCTGCAGCTGCGCTGATTTCAAAATTTCCATCAAAATCTGTAACCGTACCATTATTGGAATTGGCTACTACAACATTAACACCCGGGATGGGTTCATTGTCTTCACTGGAGGACACTTGTCCATTTATACTCATAGTATTCTGTGCATATGTGCTTAAGCATACAAGCAATGAAACTAAAAGAGTTAATTTAATTTTATAATTCATATTATGCTGTTTATTAATTGATGTTAATATTTCAATAATATTTTTATTTTTTTTAGAATAAAAGGTTGGGCTTAGTTTAGACCTGTCTCTTATACACATCTCCGAGCCCACGAGACCTTCACTGAT
>CAXHBH010000051.1:0-5317 GCA_964014735.1 uncultured Flavobacteriaceae bacterium
AAAAGCCCTGCGATTGTTACTGGTACTAATCCTAGAACAATACCTGATAATAATACTTCAACCATAATTTCTTATTGGTGTTTAAATAAATTTTTTATACTTCCTCAAATAAACTACTTAGGCGAATGTCCTCTGCTTCGATTGTTACTAGGTCTGCCTTTGTCAGAATTTTATCCCCTGAAGCGAACATACGGTTAGCATGTCTCATTCGTGCTTTATCGATTGCATTACTTACTGTTCTGGCATTTGCAAATAATGGTAATTCTCGACGCTTTGCGACATACTCTAAAAGTGCGGCTTCTGCATCAGGTGTCATACGGTATTGTTGTTCTTCAAGAATTAGCTTTGAGATTTGTAGTAACTCATTTGCTGTGTAATCTGGAAAATCAATGTGGTTTGCTACTCGTGATGATAAACCTGGGTTTGATTCATAGAAACTATCCATGCGATCTTTATAACCAGCAAAGATTACAACCAAGTCTTCACGTTGATTCTCCATTACTTGAAGTAAGATTTCAATGGCTTCCGCACCATAGTCACGCTCATTATCTGGTTTATATAAATAGTATGCTTCATCAATAAAGAGAACACCGCCCATAGCCTGTTTCAAAACTTCTTTTGTTTTTGGTGCAGTGTGTCCAATATATTGACCGACTAAATCGTCACGAGTAACTGTAATTAAATGTCCTTTACGAATATAGCCGAGTTTATATAATATATCTGCCATACGGTTCGCTACGGCTGTTTTTCCAGTACCGGGGCTACCTGTAAATGACATATGTAACCCGACCGATGTGGAATTTATCCCGAGTCCAAGATTTTTTCGAAGACGCTGTACTAATAGTAATGCAGCAATTTCTTTAATACGTGCCTTTACGGGAGCTAAACCTACCAGATCTTCTTCAAGTTGATCGATGATCCCTTGAATATCGGTTTTGTTATACTCTTCTTGTAAATTAAGTGCCATTGCATATGTATATTTAATACTACGTCAATAATTATAACACTTTTTCCAATAGTCACTATGGTATTTTTTTAATTTGGATAAATGCGAACACGTCGATTTAATTTATTTCCAACATTAGTGCTATTTAATTGATAATGTTTTACTATGTCGCGTTGAAGTTTTCTAACAGAGCTTGTTCGAGGTAAAAGATCGAGCATTTTATGATTTGGAATAATAATTTCTTCAATAGCTAGCCTTGTTTCTTCTAAAGGGGTTAACAATTCTTTATCGATAATACGTGTGGCTTTACGAATGGTTTGTTTTTTAATTGGCGCAAATGTCTCGTATTTATTATCTAATCTCTGTAATGCCTTTACAATTTCTAATAAACTGTGCCGTTGGATAGTATAAACTGTGGTTTTACGCGAATATGAAATTTGTTTTAACCTTCGATTATTTTTAACTAAATTTTCGATAGCTAAAATAGCATCAGCATACTGAATCTCTTTTGTTATAATTATGGGTAGTTGTAACGTTCGTATTATAGCGTTAAGCTCTTGAGTATTTATACCGTACGTATATAAATTAATACTCTTTGTTAGTAATGTGTTATTATCGTTATCTAATTTTTTAATTTGTTGATTTTCCTTATGGTTAATTCCATTTAATAAAATACTTTTTTTTTGTTTTTTTACGGATATATTAGATTTAAGGTGGTGAGTTTTGTGGGATTCTTCTTTATTATAGCTAATTTCGCAATTAATATTTACATCCTGGTCGTTTGTTAAATTTCGTTTTTGCAGTAAAGGCTTTTGTCCCTTAAGTAATAAATCAACTGAATTCTCAATGTTATCGTGAATAATCCAAGTTTGTGAATCATGAATTTCAACAGCTATATCAAATGTGGGAGGTGTTTTTCGTTCTAAAATACTTTTTGCTGATCCACGTCGCTTTGCCTCTTCATCTCCTAATGTAACATGTTGTATTCCACCTATTAAATCTGTAATAGTTGGATTTTTAATTAAATTCTCTAATGTATTACCGTGTGCCGTACCAATTAACTGAACACCTCGCTCCGCAATTGTACGCGCTGCTGTTGCTTCTAATTCAGTACCAATTTCATCGATTATTATAATTTCCGGCATATGATTTTCAACTGCTTCAATCATAATTTCATGCTGGTTTTTGGTACTTGAAACTTGCATACGACGAGATTTTCCAATAGACGGATGTGGTAAATCACCATCACCAGCAATTTCATTAGATGTATCAATAATAATGACTCGTTTTTTCATCCCATCTGATAATACTCTAGCAATTTCCCTTATAGCAGTTGTTTTCCCCATACCTGGTTTACCCAATAGTAGAATTGATTTCTTATTTTCTAGTAAATCACGTACAATACTAACTGTCCCAAACACTGCGCGTCCGATCCGGCAAGTTAACCCAATTATATTGCCTTGGCGATTTCGTAAAGAACTTATACGATGGAGTGTCTTTTCTATTCCGGCTCGATTATCATCATTGAACTTTCCGAGTCGTTTTACAATATAATCTAGATCTTGCCATACAATCGTACGATAAGATAAATATTCGCTACCGTCAGCAAACCTTGCCTCTGGTCTACGTCCAATATCTAATACAATCTCTATTAAAATTTCCCGTTTAGGGTGATATTTTAATGGTCCTTGAATAAAATCTGGTACTATTTCAAGTAGTTGGTCTAAATTATCTGCTAATAACATTTTTTATATTGATCACTGTTGATTGTATCGTTGATTTTTTGTTTAGTTAATTCATGGATGATATCTTTACTAGATAGTGTATTTTATTTTATAAAAATATCATCTACATTTCTAGTATTACCTTTTTAACTAAATTTTCGTAATAATAATCTTACAGAACCATTTTGTGGGTTTTCGGATTGTGCGAGTTGAAAGCCCTCACGCTCACTCATCTGTACTATTGAATTATAGGCGTAACGTTGATTAACTTGATTTAAAAATTTGTCGATGGAATAAGGTTGTGACCAAAACATTAAATCTGTTACCAATTCGTACTCACTCCCATTCCAGGCAAAGCCAATATCGTGATTGTTTGATTGTTTAATGACTAACTCTGCCACATGTTTTTGATTATTGTAGCCTCGTATTTCTTTACTTCCAACCTCTATTTCTAATGAAAGGTCATCTAAGCTTTTTTCTAAAATTGTTAAGTTGTAAAGTTTAGTTTTAATTTTTGTGAAGTGAGACATGTATTCTGAACTTCTTTAATTAACTTAGTAATTCGGCTACTTATTATTTTTTGTGGACTTGAATATATCGATATTTATAGCCAACTGTTCAACGAATAATACCAATTGTACGCAGGCAAAATCCAGGTTATTAGACTCCGCAACAAGCTACAATAGTAAGTGCTGTTACTGGATCTCTATTTGCTAACTCAACTCCAGCTCCATTGAGGTAGATTATCTCCTTTAATATTTAAAAAACAAAAAATTGTAGTCTAGAAGTTTATCGTACCTGATCTAATTATAGCATATATTCGGTTGTTAGTAGTTTTGTTTTTTATTTATGTTTATTGAAACACAAAAACGAAATTATTTAAGCAATAATTAACGGTGTGGTAGAAATAAGTTTTTCTTAATTTTTAAGTTAAAAATAACTATTACAAAATTTTGGTCTTAATTATAGTAATACTTGTCTTTTTCAATTGTACTCGGTACAATGGAATTGTAGTTTTTAATATAATATATTTAGAAGTATGCGTAAGGAATTAGAATTATATGAAATACTATTGTTATTAGACCCAAATCTTATTGACAATAAGGTAAATAATAAAATTGAATTTTATCAGGAGTTTTTAATGGGTAAGGGTAGTAAAGTTATGGTTCAAAATCAAGGGCGTAAAGGTCTAAGCTATGCTATAAAAAAGTTTGAAGCAGCTAATTTCATTCAAATTGTGTTCTTAGGTAATGGTAAACTTATTAATCTGTTAAATAGTACTATTCGTAGAGATGAACGAGTTTTACGTCATATTGTAACAAAGTTAAATAAAACATTTTAAGTGGATGGAAATTAAACCCAGAGCAATATAACAAGGTTTTATTTAGAGGATCTTTATAAAATGAACAATTTTAAACTTTCCTTTTACCGGATTTTAGTGACTGGTAAAGTAATAAATTGTACACGCAATTAATGGAAAAATTTATTAACGGAATTAATTGACGGTCCGCAATTTGAAGAAGAATTCTACCAAATTTGGAGATTGAATTGTGATAAAAAATATAGTTGTGAAGGAATGCTCGGAGTAGATAATGAAAAATTAATTGCATCAGAGGGTTTCTCAGCTCTAATGTCACCCCTATCCACTGATTGTGACGTTTTTGAACCAGACCCTAGCCTGAAACAGGAGATTATGAGATATCGGAAATTGAATTGAAAAATTGCTTGAAAAAACCTTTATTAGAAATAAAATATCGTTATCCTTGAGTTTTGAGCAGTAATAGATTCTTATGGTATTATGTGCAGATGGAATTAGAACTAATGGTATACTAAGTTAGTATGGAAGAAAAGTATTTAAAACTTTTAGAGTATGAAGAAGAATTATAAAAAATTGGTAAGTATCTTTCACTAAAAAAAGAAAAAAAAGTATTTAACGATTTGACAATTATTTTCATTTAACATTACAATAAATTCTATATTGTCTTTTTTCGCGGGATAGAGCAGTTTGGTAGCTCGTCGGGCTCATAACCCGAAGGTCAATGGTTCAAATCCGTTTCCCGCTATTATGTTTTGGATAAAAGTTTATGCATTTAGTTTCTATATTGAAGTTAAAAGTAGAATAGAATAGCAGAATTTCTTATTCTGTTCGACTTTCAGGTTATCATAAAACTCTTGGACATTAATAATGCTACCAAATTAGAAGAATAAAATTGTAAATAAAAAACTAGAGAAACTTTTTGTCTCTCTAGTTTTTATAGGATCTAGATAACTAATTACGCTGCAACAGCAGGAGCAACTAGAGCAACAGGTAAAGACTCACCAGCTGCAAGGTCTAGAGGGAAGTTGTGAGCGTTACGCTCGTGCATTACTTCCATACCTAGGTTTGAACGGTTTAGGATATCAGCCCAAGTGTTGATTACACGACCTTGTGAATCTACAACTGACTGGTTGAAGTTGAAACCGTTTAGGTTGAATGCCATAGTAGCAACACCCATAGCTGTGAACCAGATACCAACTACTGGCCATGCACCTAAGAAGAAGTGAAGTGCACGAGAGTTGTTGAATGAAGCGTATTGGAAGATTAGACGACCAAAGTAACCGTGAGCTGCAACGATGTTGTAAGTCTCTTCTTCTTGACCGAACTTGT
>CAXHBH010000052.1:0-5260 GCA_964014735.1 uncultured Flavobacteriaceae bacterium
ATGGGCATCGTGTCGGTTTTGGAAAAGGTTACTATGATAGGTTTCTCAATCGTTGTTCCAAAAATGTTAAAACTATTGGGGTGTCATATTTTGAACCTGTAGAAAAAATAATAGACATCGAATTCACAGATGTGGCCTTGGATATGGTAATAACCCCAAATAAAGTATACCAGTTTTAACTAAATACCTTTCGCTGTTGTAATAAAAGCAAAACAACCCCAACAGAAATGGCGCTATCTGCAATATTAAAAACAGGCTCAAAGAAAGTAAAATGATCCCCTCCTACAAAAGGAAACCAATTTGGCCAGGTCCATGTAAACATTGGAAACTGAAACATATCTACTACATGACCGAACATAAGCGGAGCATAGCCTCCTTGTTCTGGCAAAAATGTAGCTAATTGATTGTAAGTTGTTTCTGAAAAAAGGACTCCGTATAAAACTGAATCAATAATGTTTCCTAGAGCTCCTGCAAAAATAAAGCTAACAGCTATCAATTGCATCTTAGGAACTTTTGATTTGACAGCGCGTAAGAGCCAAATCCATATTCCCGTTACGGCTATTAATCTAAAAATACTCAATAGTAGTTTTGCAGTGTTTTCGCTTATAAACGGGATGAAGTCACTAAGGCTTGCCCCCCAAGCCATACCTTTATTTTCTACAAATAGCAATCGAAACCAGCCCCAATCAATAATGGGAGCACTACCGTAATAAGTCAAGCTGTAGTTAAGTTTGATGTAAACTTTTAGGGCTTGATCTGCGGCAAGGATGGCTAAAACAATCCAAGAAAGTTTTCTAAGCGTCATTGTTTAACGCTGCATGTTTTTAGCCTCTATGCTTAATGTTGCGTGAGGAACAAGTTTTAAGCGTTCAGCGCTAATCAATTTTCCCGTTACGCGACAAACACCATACGTCTTGTTTTCAATCCGTATTAAGGCATTTTTTAAATCTCGAATAAACTTTTCTTGTCTGATGGCGAGTTGGGTGTTGGCCTCTTTTGACATGGTTTCTGATCCTTCTTCAAATGCTTTAAAAGTGGGTGCGGTATCATCCGTTCCATTATTGCTGTCATTCATATAGGCACTGCGAATGAGTTCTAAGTCTTTTTGAGCCTTAGTAATTTTTTCTTCAATGATTATTTTAAACTCTTGCAGGGCTTCGTCGCTGTAATTATTAGATTTTTCCATAATTGCTAAATTATTTCGATTTGACCATATTTACGTTGGTTTGTAAAGAATCAAAAGATATTGGAATGCTACCTTCTAATTCATCTTTTACTAAGGTAATGCTTGTTGCTAAAATTTCGTGTTGAATATACGTTTTGTTTTGTTTCAAAACATCTGATAGCGCTTCATTTTCATGCAGCGTGAGCGATATGGTGTCCGTAACATCAAATCCTAAGTCTTTACGTATGTTCTGCAAGCGGTTTACTAGCTCGCGCGCCATACCTTCCAATTGCAATGATTCATTCATTTGAACATCAAGAGCAACTGTCACGCCTTGCTCCGATGCTACAAGCCAGCCCGAAACATCTTTTGACGATATAACAACATCTTCAGGGTTAAGGATAATCTCTTTACCTTCAAGATTTAGTTCCAACTTACCTTCTTTTTCAAGTGTTTGTGTTTGGGCATCGCTCAACGCCTGTATGGATTGTGCAACCAACTTCATGTCTTTGCCAAACCTGGGTCCAAGTGTTTTGAAATTAGGCTTGACTTCTTTTACTAGTATAGACGAGGTATCATCGAGCAATTCTACTTCCTTGACATTAACTTCTGATGCTATCAGACTTGAAACAGCAGCTACTTGCTCTCGCTCACTATTATCTAAAACCGGAATCATAATACGCTGTAACGGCTGTCTCACCTTAATTTTTTCTCGCTTACGCAAGGACAACACTAAAGAGGTGATTTTTTGTGCGCGTTGCATTTTTTGTTCCAAAATTGGATTAATAAACGCATCATTTGACTTTGGGTAATAAGCCAAATGAACCGACGATGAGGTCTCTTGCGGTGTAATACTATTTAAATCTTGATAAACCCTGTCTGCATAGAAAGGAGCTACAGGCGCCATAAGTTTTGCAACGTTGATTAAACATTCATAAAGCGTTTGGTAAGCAGCTATTTTATCCGCTTCATAGGTTCCTTTCCAGAAACGACGGCGACACAAACGCACATACCAGTTGCTCAAATCTTCTGTGACAAAATGCGAAATTACACGACAAGCCCTTGTGGGCTCATAAGCATCAAAATGATTGGTTGCGTTATGAATTAAAGTATGTAACTCTGACAAAATCCATTGATCAATTTCTGGGCGTTCTTCCAATGGAATGGCAGCTTCTTCATATTTAAATCCATCAATATTGGCATAAAGACCAAAGAAAGCATAAGTATTGTAAAGGGTGCCAAAAAATTTGCGTTTTACCTCCTCAATTCCTTCAATATCAAACTTTAAATTGTCCCAGGGGTTTGCATTGCTAATCATATACCAACGCGTGGCATCAGGTCCATAAGTCTTTAAGGTCTCAAAGGGGTCAACAGCATTGCCAAGGCGTTTTGACATTTTTTGACCGTTTTTGTCCAAAACAAGGCCATTGGAAAGAACGTTTTTATAGGCCACTGAATCAAAAACCAATGTGGCGATGGTGTGTAAAGTGTAAAACCATCCACGTGTTTGATCAACACCCTCTGCTATGTAATCAGCGGGGAAAGCAACCCCGTCATCAATTTTATCTTTATTTTCAAATGGGTAATGCCACTGGGCGTAGGGCATTGATCCCGAATCAAACCAAACATCGATAAGGTCGGATTCGCGATACATGGGTTTACCTGAATCACTCTGCAAAATCAATTTATCAACTGTGTCTTTGTGCAAATCGACACTGTCGTAATTGTTATCAGACATGTCTTCTGCTACAAATCCTTCAAATGGGTTTTTTTTCATAAAACCCGCGGCAATAGCCTGATCAACAGCTTCTTTAAGCTCTTGAATGGACCCAATAACTCGAGTTTCATCACCTTCTGCTGTGCGCCAAATGGGTAATGGAATGCCCCAAAAGCGTGAACGAGATAGGTTCCAATCGTTGGCATTTGCCAGCCAATTCCCAAACCGAGCTTCACCTGTTTTTGTTGGTTTCCACTGAATGGTTTTGTTCAATCCTACCATGCGGTCTTTGTGCCCTTGAACTTTTATAAACCAAGAGTCTAAGGGGTAATAAAGCACAGGAGCGTCTGTTCGCCAACAATGTGGATAACTGTGGACATACTTTTCGACTTTAAAAGCTTTGTTTTCTTCTTTAAGGCGAATAGCAATCTCTACGTCTACCGACTTTTCAGGTGCTTTACCTTTTGGGTAAAATTCGTTTTTTATAAATTTCCCACCAACCAAACCAACCTCTGGCCTGAATTTTCCTTGAAGGTCTACAAGAGGTGCGGGGTTTTCATTTTCGTCTAATATCAAAAGTGGTGGGACAGGCGGTGTGGCTTCTTTAGCCACTTTGGCATCGTCTGCACCAAAAGTGGGTGCCGTGTGAACAATTCCAGTTCCATCTTCAGTGGTTACAAAATCTCCAACTATAATGCGGAAGGCGTCTTTTGCATTTTCAAAGGGCAGCGGTGCCTGATTCCACAACTGTTTGTAGCGAATGCCTTCTAATTCTAATCCTTTAATTTGTTGCTTAATAAGGTATGGAATGGTTTTATCTCCTTTTGAAAATGCGTTAAGTGTCGTTTCATTTTCTGCTTGAACGTATTTTTTTCCAAACTGCTTTGAAATAAGTTTTTCGGCAAGTAGAACGCGAATGGGCTCAAAAGTATATTGATTGAAAGTTTGCACTACCGCATAACTAATTTTTGGGCCTACTGTTAGTGCTGTATTTGAGGGGAGTGTCCAAGGCGTCGTTGTCCATGCTAATATGTGTAAAGGAGTATTACTCCGCAAAGTCGCTGGAAGCGTATTGTCAAGCGTTTCAAATTGAGCAGTTACAGATGTATCGCTTACATCTCGATAACATCCAGGCTGATTTAATTCATGAGAAGATAGTCCTGTTCCGGCCATAGGGGAGTATGGTTGGATGGTATAACCCTTATATATTAACCCTTTTTTATAGAGAGTTGCCAATAACCACCATACAGATTCCATGTATTTTGAGGTGTAGGTGATGTAAGGATCTTCCATGTCTACCCAATAACCCATTTTTTTGGTGAGATCATTCCATACGTCTGTGTAGCGCATAACGGCCTCGCGGCAAGCTTTATTGTAATCCGATATGCTAATGATTTTACCGATATCTTCCTTAGTAATGCCAAGCTCCTTTTCTACCCCAAGCTCAACGGGTAGTCCATGTGTATCCCAGCCTGCTTTTCTCTTGACTTGAAAGCCTTGTTGGGTTTTATAGCGACAAAAAATATCTTTTAATGCGCGAGCCAATACATGATGAATTCCTGGTAGCCCGTTTGCAGATGGAGGGCCTTCATAAAACACAAAAGGGGGGCGCCCTTCTCTTGTAGAAACACTTGCCTCAAAGGTTAGGTGTTCATCCCAAAAAGAAGCAATTTCATTAGCCGTTGCGGATAAATCAAGGTGTGAATATATAGGAAACAAAATTTCTTGCTAAAATTATGCTTGCGAAAGTAACCATTTTAGGTCAAAAAATGATGGATTACGGGTTTCTAGTCATTACATCTGATACCTTATAACCAACCTTAAGCTTCTGCCTGGTGCAGAAATCCCAGATGCAAATTCTCTGTAATGGGAGTCAAAAAGGTTAAATAACCCCCCCGACAAATTAAAAGACGGATTAATGGGATAGGCAAACTGGAAGTCAAAACGATGCCAAGCAGGAGTCCCTGCATAAGACCCATCAAACATAATCGGTGTTTCATCCAATCCGTCTTCCCCCCATGGGCTATAAGTACTGGCGTGTTTGGCTTTTGCAAAATTCCATTCAATTCCTAGAGTTCCCTTATTAAATTTTAAATTTAATTTTTGGACAGTAAATAATGGGCTAATAGACGGAAGGTTTCCGCTTAGGTCATTGCCGTCGCCTTTGGTTAATGTCAGTGCCCCTGAATAATGCAGTTTGGAAGTAATTTGGCACTGGGTTTGAGTGGTAAAACCATATACACGAACCTGGCCAAGATTGTTGTTAGACACTGTATTAACCTCATCGCCAGAGAACATAATGGTATCTGTCCTTTGAGTAGACGAATCGTCATAAATGTGATATGTGCCACGTGCGATATAGTCATAAATATTGGCAT
>CAXHBH010000053.1:0-5187 GCA_964014735.1 uncultured Flavobacteriaceae bacterium
TATTATTGATAATAATATTTTATCAAAATCAATTTGATTTTCCATATGTGGGAGATGGCCTGACTCAGTAACAAAGAAATCCTTTCTTCTCGGGAGTATTGAATCAATCTTTTTTTTAAAATTTTCAAAAACCACGACCTTATCGCTTTCTCCCCATATGGTATATGTAGGGATAGTACTTAGCTGAATCTTTATGTGTATTTCATCCATTGTATAGTGATTTTTTCTTGTAGATATAAGCGCATTAGCAAATCCTTTATACTTGAGCAACTCTTCATATTTAACATCCCACCCAATATGTTTCTCAGGGTATTTAAAGTCTAATAGTTGTCCTTTTGAAATTGTTGGGTAGTTTTTACTTATAAAATCCTCTACCTCTTTTTCAGAAACTGATTTATTAGTCTCCTCAATTACCTCTCTAAACCCTGATGATGCTACATATATTAGTTTTTCTACAATTTTAGGTTGTAAATCAGTAACTTTTGAAATAACTCTTCCGCCATTTGAAAGCCCAATAAATTTTGCAGATATAACATTTAATTCATTCAACAAATCTAAAACTTGATTTGCCAAAAGCTCATCAGTATAAGCTTTATCTAAGTTTTCAGAGTATCCTCGACCGTAAAGATCAAGCATAATTACATAATAGCCTTTTTCAGCTAGCATTTTGAAAGTGGGTTCCCATATATATGATGGAACGGAAAACCCGTGAACTAAAACTATTGGAGATATATTCGAGCTTTTATTTTCCCATTTATAATAAGTAAAGCCCTCAGAGAGCTGAATAATGTCTTCATTAGGGCTAATAATAAAATTGTTTTTAAAAGATTCATCTTTAATGAGAAATTCATATTTGTTTCTATTTTCATCACAAGCAAAAACAAATGGAATAAACAGTAATAGTAGAATTAGTTTTTTCATATTCAAATATAAATAACTTTAAAATTAGCCGAACTAAAAGAAGAATATATACCTATGGTTTAATTCCTTAAATTAGAATATTTAATAAAATAGAATGAAAAAACTATTACTATTACTGGTTTCAATTACCTTTTTTGGATGTAAGTTTCAATCTAAAAAAACAGTGGCTGCTGTTGTCTCGGCAAGACTTGAAGCCTCTAAAATTGGAGTTGAAATAATGAATCAAGGAGGTAATGCTTTTGATGCTATGGTTGCAACAGACTTAGCTTTGTCTGTATGTTACCCAAATGCTGGTAATATTGGTGGTGGTGGTTTTTTGGTCTACAGGACCAACGCGGGAGAGATTGGCACTTTGGATTTTCGTGAAAAAGCGCCGTCATTAGCACACGAAAAAATGTTTTTAAATTCTGATGGGGAAATTATTGAAAACAAAAGTACAAAGGGTGGGCTTTCTATAGGAGTACCTGGAACTATCGCTGGTTTATTTGAAGTTCATAGCAAACTATGCTCAATGCCTTTTGAGAGTTTAATTCAACCAGCTATAGACCTTGCGAAAAGAGGATTTGTTGTTACGGAAAATCAAGCAAATAGTTTAGCAAAAAACCAAGGAGATTTTGTTTTATTAAATGGGTCAAATACGTTTTACGCCAAAACTTTTAAAAAGGGTGATACAATTGTTAACCATAATATGGCTAAAACCCTTGAAAAAATAAAATCTTCTGGTAGAGACGGTTTTTATAAAGGACAAGTTGCAGAAAAAATAGTTCAAAGCATACAATCAACTGGAGGAGTTGTGACGTTAAAAGATTTAGAAAATTATGACGCAATTTGGAGAGCGCCTTTAAGTTTTAAATATAAAAATCTTGAAATCCATAGTATGGGTTTACCGTCAAGTGGCGGAGTTTGTTTAGCACAAATTATGTCTATGATTGCACCTTTCGATATAAATAAATATAGCCCACGTTCTGTTGAAGCAATCCAGCTTATAGTAGAAAGTGAAAGGCGTTCTTTTGCAGATCGATCAAAGTTTTTGGGTGACCCTGACCTTGTTGATTTTAATGTTGATTTGTTATTAGATCAAAATTATCTTAATAAGAGAATGTCCTCATTTAGTTTTTCAGAAGCAACTGCTTCAAAAGACTTAAACCCAGGGACAGTCGTCTGGCCAGAAAGTAAGCATACAACTCATTACTCTATAATAGATTCAGAAGGTAATGCCGTTTCTGTAACTACTACCCTAAATGGAAATTATGGCTCTAAGGTTTTTGTTGAGGAGGGAGGATTTTTTTTAAATAATGAAATGGATGATTTTAGCATCAAAACTGGAATGCCAAATATGTATGGATTAATTGGAGGCGATGCTAATAAAATAGCGTCTAACAAAAGGATGTTGAGTTCAATGACCCCAACTATTGTTGAAGAAAATGGAAAGCTTGCTTTAATCCTTGGTTCCCCTGGAGGTTCATCAATAATCAGTTCTGTTCTTCAAGTAATTTTGAATGTTTTTGAATTTGACATGAATATTAAAGATGCAGTACATTTTCCGCGCTTTCATCACCAGTGGATGCCAGATTATATTAGACTTGAACCTAATGCATTCAGCGACGAAGTAATAAAGGAACTAACATTAAAAGGATATCATATTAATAATAAAAAGGGTGAGTTTATAGGGCGAGTTAATGCCATAAAAATAAATCCCCGTGGTAATATTGTGCCTGCAGCTGATCCAAGGGGTGACAATACTGAAGCATCTATGTGGACTCAAGCCACGTATATAAATCAATGATAGACAAAATAATAGGGTCTTTACACTAACTGTAAAGATTAATGGGACACTAAAGTTTAAACGTATCCCTATCCTACATAAGAGGATTAGAAGTAGCAGAACTAAAAGAATAAAATATGCCTCCGGTTTAATTTAATAAAAGTTATTGTACGAACCTTGCTGGTAATAATTGTTCTCATTCACTAAACTTTTTTAAGCCATTACGAATTTGATAGGGATTATCTACCTCAATACTTAAACCTTTGGTGTCTGTAATTTTACTGATAACATCAAAAATTTTATCTGATTTATATTGATAATCTTCCTCTAATCGAAATATCAAATAGCCTTTTTTATCGATTAACCAAAAAGCTTTTTTTTTGTTAATCTCACCCTTTTTTTTGTAGAATTCTGTAACTTTTGCATAATGTTTAATTTTATTCCACTTTACATTCTTTCTAATTATTGGAATAAAAAAAGCTACTCTTTTAAATCCCTTTTCATCTATTACTATAACATTGTAACAAACCAAAATAAGTGGAAATATTAATAATATTAAGATATGCGGATTGTATTTTAAGTACTTATAAATATTTAAATCAACATCAAAAATAATATCGGAGATAAATACAGATACTTGCAATAATGCCAAACATATAGTTAACAAAAATGGTATTAAGTGATAATTAAACTTGAAAAATCTTAATTCAGTCATATTCAAATTTAATAAAAATCGAGGATTAGAAGTAGCAGAACTAAAAGAAGAATATATGCCTTTAGTTTAAAAAAAAGACGATGTATTATCGCCTTTTTTTTATTAATTTCATTACCACTGCTTGAGCAATAACCTCATAAATCTTAATTTTGATTCAAATTCTGAATAATCAATCTCTTCATTCATTTTTGATATCTCTTCAACAAATTCAGGATTGTTTTTTCTAAACGTTTGACCGTCGTTCCAAGCTGTTAAAAAATCTTTGTAAGATTGAAAACTTTGTAATATCCATGTGTTTGAATTGTCATGGCCTCCCATACGGATATGTCCAGTAGCAAAAGCAGATTTAGTTCTCGGGTATTTGGTTCTTAATTTTCTTACCATTTGATTCCATTTTCTTCTGTTTTCCATATCAATGCTAAAGGTGTGAACAGATTGATACGGATATTCTTTAGAGTCATCCCCAAATTGCATAAAGCGCTGACCGATAGCTTGGAAACCTGGCGTTATGAGTTTACTAACTTTAAGCCTAAACTCCCCCCAAGCTTCATCTAAGTTTGATGGGCTGAAATTATCACTCATCGTGTCAATTGAACCTGTTATGACAACCACATGCGTGTGCTGAAAGTCATCTGGCGCATGCATAATGTCATACAGCATTACGTTAGTGCCAGGTGTTTTATTTTTTGAAAAGTAATCCTCCATGAGCTGAACAAATTCAGCTTCGTCCTCAACTGCAACACTAAATCCATAAGAAGCCCATCTGTTATCAGCAGATTGGTTTTGTGCATATGAAAGTAATGTAAAGCAGCATAGTGTAGTTAAAAAAAGTATTTTATTCATTGTTTATGTTTAAAAATAATCATAAACATATTTATAAAAAATCTTAAATACGTTAAATTAAAAAGTCAAATTCATTTAGGGTGGAATTTTTATCAAATTCATAAAAACAACAGCTTATTTTTAAAATTTTAATTTAGCTTCTCAAGCAATAAAATATAATTAAACCTACTTAAGAGGTTTAGAAATATTAGAACAAAAAGAAGAAGATATGCCTATGGTTTAGTTTGGTTTAGCTTATATCACCAGTCATTTTCGGTTAAGTCAATGCCAAAATATTTAAAAAATCTATATATAACATACAGAATAACTGCTCCAGCTACAATAGCAAATAATATTTCTATGACATTACTCATTTTTTATTTTTGTAATAGATACTCAATGAAATAGGAAGTAAAACTATTATTAAATATGTAACCATTTCTAGATACCAGTTTGAAAATTTAGGCAAGTAATCCCCAGTTAAGTCAGTCATAACAAAAAAAATAAGGGTTAAAGCCCCTGTTAGCCAATAACCATTATTAATAAAAAACTTTTTCATTTAAATTGTTGTTAGTGGTACTAAAATAGTTAAACCTACTTAAGAGGATTAGAAGTAGCTAAACTAAAAGAAGATGATATGCCCAAGATTTAATTCTTGTTAAATGTTTCACTAGTACTTGAATTTTTCAAAAATCACTTTTTGCTTGGTTTTAGCCGATTCCATTATTGCATTTAAAACACGAATATCTCTTCTGCCCATTTCACCTGGTGTTATATTAGGTTTTTTGTTCAATATAGCTAGGCATTGATTGTCAATTTGCAGTTTTTGCTGAAATACAGGGCTATATTTCATATCACCTACAGGAGTATAGCCTTTTATTCCTCTATAGCTATAGGCTGGTTTTAATCCTAGTTTTCCCATTTCAGTTTCAAGATGAATGAAATTTTCATATTTGCCATAACT
>CAXHBH010000054.1:0-4560 GCA_964014735.1 uncultured Flavobacteriaceae bacterium
TACACCACGGCATGATGAAGCATCAATTACGTTCTCGGTTTGGTATTATCATTGAATCTGCAGAGCCACGCGAACCGCATCACTTTGCCTCTTTATTTGGGTACGGGGCAAGTGCCATCAATCCATACATGGTCAATGAAATTATTGAATTTCAGGTGGAGAAAGGCGCTATTAGAGGTTTGTCATCGGAAAATGCCATCGCAAATTTTAATAAAGCCATTGCCAAAGGTCTTGTGAAAATCATGAACAAGATTGGTATTTCAACGCTACACTCTTACAGAGGTGCTCAAATATTTGAAGCCCTTGGGCTGAGCAAGAAATTTGTCGATACCTATTTCTGTAATACGGCTACCCGAATTCAGGGAATAGGTCTAAAAGAAGTTGACCAAGAAATTGCCAAGCGTCATGAATTTGCCTTTGGTGAAAAAACCGCTGGAGAAGGAATTGATTTAGAAATTGGGGGTAGCTATCGTTGGCGCCGTAATGGAGAAGCGCATATGCTTAATCCCGCGAGTATTGCCAAATTACAACTGGCTACAAGTAAGGGCAGCTATGATACATATGAGGAATACTCCAGACTTGTTAACGACCAAACCAAACAACTTATGACACTGCGTGGCATGTTTGAATTCACCGATTTGGATCCCATTCCAATTGATGAAGTAGAGCCGTGGAATAGTATCGTTAAGCGTTTTAAGACAGGAGCAATGTCCTTAGGGTCTATTAGCGAAGAAGCTCACGAAAACTTAGCTAAAGCTATGAATCGCATTGGGGGAAAGAGCAATTCCGGAGAGGGTGGTGAAGACCCAAGGCGTTTTACCCGAGATGAAGACGGAGAATGGCGTAATTCTGCCATCAAACAAGTTGCCTCAGGGCGATTTGGTGTGTCTTCACATTACTTGACAAACGCACGTGAAATCCAAATTAAGATGGCACAAGGTGCAAAACCTGGAGAAGGCGGGCAACTGCCGGGGCCTAAAGTAAACCCTTATATTGCATCTGTACGAAACTCGACTCCCTATGTTGGGCTGATTTCCCCACCACCCCACCACGACATTTATTCTATCGAAGATCTGGCACAATTAATTTATGATCTCAAAAATGCTAACAGAGAAGCGCGCATTAATGTCAAGCTAGTTTCTGAGGTCGGTGTTGGAACAATTGCTGCAGGTGTTGCCAAAGCAAAAGCTGATGTAATTTTGATTGCAGGTTTTGACGGAGGAACTGGAGCATCACCACTCACATCACTTAAACATTGTGGGCTGCCATGGGAATTAGGGGTAGCCGAAGCCCAACAAACGCTGGTTATGAACAACCTCAGAGGGCGTATTGTTATGGAGTGTGACGGGCAAATGAAAACAGGTCGTGACGTTGCCATTGCTTGCTTACTTGGTGCAGAAGAATTTGGATTCTCTACTGCCCCACTAGTAGCATCTGGTTGCATTATGATGCGCGCATGTCACCTAAATACCTGTCCAGTGGGTATAGCTACACAAGATCCTGAGTTGCGTAAAAACTTTAAAGGAAAGCCAGAGCACGTAATTAACTTTATGCATTTTGTTGCTGAGGAATTACGTAATATTATGGCAGAGCTTGGGTTTAAAACCATTGACGAAATGGTTGGACAAAGCCAAAAACTTAATATGAATACAGCCATTGAGCACTATAAAGCTCAAGGCATTGATTTATCAGCCATCTTATACAAACCTCAAGTTGGAAATAAAGTGCCAGTACGTAACATGAGTAAGCAAGACCACGGACTAGAAAACGTTCTTGATGTAGACATTGTTTCAAAAGCACAAAAAGCCATTATCAAAAAAGAAGCACAGACACTGTCTTTCAATATCAAGAACACAGACCGAAGTGTTGGCGCCCTTTTGAGTAATGAAATTTCTAAAGCACACGGAAGAGATGGACTTCCACCAGACACGTTAAAGTTATTATTCACTGGTGCTGCTGGTCAGAGTTTTGGTTGCTTTGCAACCAAAGGACTTCATATGGAAGTAACTGGAAATGCCAATGACTATTTCGGAAAAGGATTATCTGGTGCTAGGTTAGTAGCAAAAGTGCCTGAAACAGCAACTTTTAAGCCTGAAGAAAATATCATTACTGGAAATGTTTGTTTGTACGGTGCAACGGCGGGTGAAGCTTACATCAATGGGATCGCCGGAGAACGTTTTTGCGTTCGAAATTCTGGAGCAATTGCTGTGGTTGAAGGTATTGGTGATCACGGGTGTGAATATATGACTGGTGGAAAAGTTGTTATCTTGGGTAAGATAGGGCGTAACTTTGCTGCGGGTATGAGCGGCGGAATTGCCTATATTTATGCTAAAGACGGTATTTTTGACGACCGCAACTTCAACATGGAAATGATTGGGTTAGAAGATTTGAGTGATTCGGACATAGACCACGTCGAAACTTTAATTCAAAATCATATCAATTATACGGGAAGCCCACTGGGTACTGTATTATTAAAAAATTGGAAAACAACACAAAAACACTTTATTAAGATAATGCCTACTGATTATAAAGCAGCTCTTGAACGCATGGCGCAAGAACAAAAAGCATAATTTATGGGAAAATTAAGAGGATTTATGGAGCACGAGCGCGTAAACGAACAGAATTTAGCTGTTCAAGACCGCGTTAAGAATTACAAAGAGTTCACAGTAACCCCAAGCGAAGAAACGCTACAAGAACAAGGGTCACGCTGTATGGACTGCGGTGTTCCGTTTTGTCACAGTGGTTGTCCATTGGGAAATATGATTCCTGATTTTAATGATGCTGTGTATCGTAACGAATGGGAAAAAGCCCTTCGCATCTTACACACAACAAACAATTTTCCTGAGTTTACGGGTAGGCTCTGCCCTGCCCCTTGTGAAGCAGCTTGTGTATTGGGTATCATCAACCCACCCGTTTCGATTGAAATGATTGAAAAATATATTGTTGAACGTGGATTTAAAGAAGGATGGATCAAAGCTGTTCCGCCGGAAAGCCGTACTGGAAAAACTGTTGCAGTTATAGGCTCTGGTCCAGCAGGACTTGCTGCTGCACAACAACTGAACCGTGCTGGACATACTGTAACCGTATTTGAACGTGACGAAAAAGCGGGTGGATTACTACGCTATGGCATCCCAGACTTTAAAATGGAAAAAAATGTCATTGACAGAAGATTGGCTATTTTGGAAGAGGAAGGCATCCAATTTAAAACGGGTGTTGAAGTTGGGAAAAATATGCCTGTTGCAGAACTTGAAGCTTTTGATGCTGTTGTGCTTTGTGGTGGTGCTACCACCCGCAGAAGATTGCCCATTCCTGGAGCTGATCTTCCTGGTGTAATTCAAGCCATGGACTTCCTGCCTAAGAGCAATCGTTGGGTTGATGGCCTAACAGACGTCGATGGTGCTTTACATGCTGGTGGTAAAAACGTAGTTGTCATTGGTGGTGGTGATACAGGTTCGGATTGTATTGGAACCTCAAACAGACAAGGCGCAAATAGCGTAACCAACTTTGAGATTATGCCCAAGCCGGCTGAAACGCGCACCGAGGATCATCCTTGGCCATTCTGGCCCTTTAAGCTGAAGACTACTTCTTCACACGAAGAGGGTATTAATCGTGAGTGGAGCATCATGACAAAAGAATTTATTGCTGACGATAGTGGGCAACTTAAAGGACTTAAAACCGTAAATGTACGCTGGGAAAAACCAGAAAATGGCGGAAGACCTCAACTAATTGAAGAGCCTAATTCAGAGAAGGAATGGCCATGTGAACTCGCACTATTGGCACTAGGCTTTACAGGTCCAGAACCAACACTAGCCGAGCGCTTGGGTCTTGACCAAGACGAACGCACCAACGTAAAAGGAAATGAAAAATACCAAACAAACGTACCACACATTTTCACAGCTGGTGATATGCGCCGCGGGCAATCGCTTATTGTTTGGGCCATTTCAGAAGGTCGTGAGGCCGCACATCATTTAGATACCTTTTTGATGGGATCATCAAAACTTCCTATTAAAGAAGGTGGTGACTTACCAAATGGCTAGGCTATTGGAAGAAATTCCAAACCAATCCAAAACGAAATAACATATCTCTGTAAGGATAACCTGGCGCCGCATAATAATTCGCTGCCTTTCGGTTGGCGTTGACATGCTCAAATACAAAGAATAAACGCGTCTGTCTTATTTTAGCATTAAAGAAGGTATTGACAATCGGATATCCTTCCATTTGTTGATGTGGCTGCACTACAAAGGCAGAAAGTAAGGGGTGATAAGCACGCATCTTATAGGCAGAGAAATAACGTGCACTAACACCCAAGTTTAAAAACATGGCTTTCTTAAACC
Organism: uncultured Flavobacteriaceae bacterium; assembly: GCA_964014735.1. Taxonomy (GTDB): domain Bacteria; phylum Bacteroidota; class Bacteroidia; order Flavobacteriales; family Flavobacteriaceae; genus UBA7446. The sequence continues at coordinate 4,335 of CAXHBH010000054.1, forward strand.
AGTGATCTTCATAATACAAGGCTGTTCGGCCAATAAAATTAGGCATTGGCATCACTTCCTTGTTGTCACTCAACTGCTGTCCGCGTGCTTTCATATCCAAACGAAATACACCCCATTTAACACCACCTTCCCAATCCAACTGAATTAAGTTTATGCCGCTAGACAACTGCATGGGTGCTACGGCAAGTGAACTAGCATCGGGCTGAAGATAATATGCGTAATTGTT
>CAXHBH010000055.1:0-4555 GCA_964014735.1 uncultured Flavobacteriaceae bacterium
CGAGCGGATTCGAACCGCTGTACAAGCTTTTGCAGAGCTCTGCCTAGCCACTCGGCCACGGTGCCTTTAGGGGTGCAAAAATAGCATTTTTTATGCTATTCCACCCTTTATTTCTTTACCTCACACACCTCAATTGCCACAGACGCTACATGCCCTCCAATAGGCGGATTAATTTTAGAAACCTTCACCTTAACTTCATCTACTATTGTGCTCGAATCGAAAATGCGTTTTACTATGCGCTCCGCAACATGCTCCAATAGTTTTGAAGGTATTGCCATTTCTTCTTTTACACAATCACAGATACTAACATAGTCTATGGTGTCTTCGAGATTATCAGACGCTGCGGAAGCTCTTAAATCACCCACTACCCATACATCCACGCGGTAGTCGCTGCCAATGAGCGTTTCTTCAGGCAAACAACCGTGATGAGCATACACTCGGATGTTTTCTACACACACTTTCCCCATAATGTGTCAAATATAAAAACAAAAACTAAGGTGTTGGACTAAATAATTACCTTTGCCGCAAACAATTTTAAATGCACGGAAAAACGGCGAAACACTTTATTGAACACATTATCGATGAAGACTTAAATGCAGGGCTACACCCCACTTTGTTGCGCTTTCGTTTTCCGCCCGAACCAAATGGATATTTACACATAGGCCACGTAAAGGCAATATGTTTAAATTTTGAGCTTGGAAAATCATACAACGCACCTGTTAACCTTCGTTTTGATGACACTAATCCCGCCAAAGAAGAAAAACATTTTGTAGATACCATTAAGAAGGACGTGTTGTGGTTGGGTTATTCATGGGATACAGAATGTTACGCATCTGACTATTTTGATCAACTCTATGTTTGGGCAACCCAACTCATACAGCAAGGTAATGCGTATGTAGACTCTCAATCTCCGGAACAAATGGCAGCGCAAAAAGGAACGCCAACCTTGCCAGGAACGGAAAGCCCATTTCGTAATCAAGATCCTGCAGTAACCTTGCGTTTATTTGAAGAAATGAAAGCAGGAAAACATAAGGAAGGCACCTATACACTTCGGCTCAAAGGCAATATGGCTTCTCCCAACATGTTGCTGCGAGACCCAATAATGTACCGAATTATGCATAAATCTCACCACAGGACCAAACAAGCATGGTGTATTTATCCTATGTACGATTGGGCGCATGGCCAATCAGATTATATCGAGCGAGTATCACACTCCTTGTGCACACTAGAGTTTAAGCCCCACCGAGACTTGTATGACGTATTTTTAGATCATCTAGCCAACAGTGGTTTACGGCCTAAGCAACGAGAGTTTGCCCGACTAAACATGAATTACACAATTACTAGTAAGCGCAAGCTACAACGTTTGGTAACAGAAAAAAAAGTAAACGGGTGGGATGACCCAAGGATGCCCACCATAAGCGGATTACGCCGTCGCGGCTATACTCCAAAGTCTTTACAAAATTTTGCTCAGGCTGTAGGTGTTGCAAAACGGGAAAATGTTATTGACGTTTCTTTGCTGGAGTTTTGTATCCGAGAAGATCTAAACAAGATAGCCACTCGCGCCATGGTTGTTTTAAACCCGGTCAAGTTGGTGATTACTAACTATCAGGAGGAAAAAACGGAGTTACTTCACACCGAAAACAATCCCGAAAATCCAACTTTTGGCACACGCTCTATCCCTTTTGGAAAAACGATATTTATTGAGCACGACGACTTTAAGGAAGAAGCGACTGGTAAATTCTTTAGGCTAAAACTAGGTGGAGAAGTGCGTTTAAAAAGCGCTTACATTATTAAGGCAGAGTCTGTAGACAAAGATGCCGCAGGAAACATCCAGACTGTTTACTGTAGCTATGACCCAAAAAGTTTGAGTGGCAGCGGCACCTTAGAAAGCCAACGCAAAGTAAAAGCAACTATTCATTGGGTTTTTGCTGATGAAGCCAAAGAAATTTCAGTACGGCAATACGACAGACTGTTTAAAACCCCAATACCTGATGGAGATAAGGATGTTGATTTTATGACACACCTTAACCCAAACTCACTTTCTGTACAAACAGCCTATGCAGAACCCGTGTTAGCCCAAGCAAAATCTGGTGACCGTTTTCAGTTCCAGCGATTAGGATATTTTGTTTGCGACCCAGACAGTTCAGACACAAAAAAGGTTTTTAACAAAACAGTTGGCTTACGCGACACATGGTCAAAACATCAAGAAGAGCACAAGCCGCAACCACAAAGCAAGCATGAGGCCAGTCCATTGGACATGCTTAGAAAACTAGGGAAGAAATTTACAAACCTCAATACCGAAAAGCAAGAAGCGGTTATAACTCAAATTGCCACATTAGCTAAAGATATTACTGCAGCGGAATTAGCCCCCCTCTATAATACTGCCGTTAAGAAAACGGGCACCCGCATAGCCGTTGCTATAGTCCTTGCAGAACATCAAAAAACAGCTCCAGTCCTTGACGCAGCAGCCATAGATTTTATCATTAAAGCTCGCTCGGACAAAAACCCATTACTGATAAAATATGCCAAAGATGTTAAAATATAACCTTTTTATGCTCTGTTGTTTTTTTGCTTTCTCCACTCATGCCCAAACAGATGTAGGGTCGTGGCTTACCTACAAGAACAAACTCAAAATTAACAACAACACGAGTGTCGACTTGCAATACCAACATAGGAGCTTTGATTTAGACCTTGAAAAAGATCAAGCGCTGTTCACTGTAGGCTTCAGCAGCGCACTTTCTTCCAGTGTTACACTTTCAGCAGGCTATAGAAAAATAGCGGAAATTAACGAAGATGGCGCATATCAAAAACTAGCCTTTGGTACCCAACTAAACACGATTCGTATTACCAACACTATTTTTGTAGAAGAGCGCTGGATTAACAAAGATTTACAGCTGCGATACCGTTTTGGGCTTACAGCAAGCTTACCGATAACAGAGAAAATAGAAGTTAGTTTAAGCGAAGAAGTTTTTCTCCAGAACTTCGGCTCAGGTTTTAACCAAAACAGGGTCACAGCCCAAGTCTCAAACAAACCATCAAAAGCTTTAAAGCTCAATGCTGGGATTATGCACTGGCAGTTCCCCACCATGAAAAAATGGGTGTTTTTGGCCTCCCTTAATCACAACATTAGCCTGTAAAAAACCTCAAAAGTTTAGGCCGGTAATAGAAAAGTTTGGGTTTTAATCCTCCCCACCTTCTTTTTTCTTATTGTTTTTCATTGCTTCTCCGATTTGGTTGCTGGCGGTAAATGAAGCGACCATATTATTTAGCATATCGGACCCTGCTTGTGGCGTGTTTGGCAACAATATAAGGTTGGAGTTTGTTTCTTCGCCTATCGACTGTAGCGTATCATAATGCTGTGTTACAACAATCAAAGCAGAGGCTTCCTGCGAATTAATGCCCACCTTGTTTAATACCTCAACAGACTCTTCTAACCCGCGGGCAATCTCACGACGCTGATCGGCGATTCCTTGTCCCTGTAGTCGTTTTGACTCTGCCTCTGCTTTTGCCTTTTCAACAATTAAAATACGGGCGGCATCTCCTTCATATTGCGCCGCAATTTTCTCTCGCTCCGAAGCATTAATACGGTTCATCGCCTCTTTCACTTGTAGGTCGGGGTCTATGTCTGTAACTAAGGTTTTGATAATATCATACCCATAGTTAATCATGGCATCGTTAAGCTCCGATTTAACAGCAATTGCAACGTCGTCTTTGCGTTCAAATACGTCGTCTAGGCGCATTTTAGGCACCTCTGCGCGTACCACATCAAACACGTATGAAGTAATTTGGTCATGTGGGTAGTCAAGCTTGTAGAAGGCATCATACACCTTGTCTTTGATAACCATATATTGTACGGAGACCTTTAGTTTCACAAATACGTCGTCTTTCGTTTTGGTCTCGACAATTACATCGAGCTGTTGAATTTTTAAGCTTAATCTTCCCGCAATTCGGTCTACAAGGGGAATCCTTATTTGAAGCCCTGATTGGCGAATGCTCTGAAAACGCCCAAAGCGCTCAACCACGGCCGCGCTTTGTTGGGTCACTATAAAAATTGCCATAAAGACTAGCAGTACTACAACGAAGCCAATAGCAGCATTGAATATTATATCCATTTAGTTTTGATTTAAAAGTTCATTCATAATATAAGGAAAATTCTCTACATTTTTTCAATCGCACCCAAAATTCTAGTTGTGCATTCGGCCTTGCCTAAAACAGCACAAACAGCAAATATATCAGGCCCTTTCAACGCACCAATTAACGCAATGCGCAAAGGCGCCATAACCATTCCTAATTTTACACCATTTTTACTCGCCCACATCTTAATTGAGGTACTTAGCGTTTCAGCTCTTGTGTCTTTAGCCCCCCTGATGATTAACATCACTTGTGATAAAATGTCTTTTGTTTCATCTTTCCACTGCTTGCGCACGTCTTTTTCATCATATTCGCCTGGCGCAATAAAAAAGAAATGAGATTCTTTCCAAATATCGCTAAGAAGTGTAAGCCGATTTTGCACCAAGCCAACGACGGCAGCAGTTGAAACACTCGTACTATCTAT
>CAXHBH010000056.1:0-4485 GCA_964014735.1 uncultured Flavobacteriaceae bacterium
TAAATAAAAATTATTCCCTAAAATAAAATTTATTTTAGGGAATAATGCCGTGGAGGCTAGGGGAGTGAAATCGAACTATTTTGGGGAGGATTTAACTATTTTATTAAAAAGTTATTTCCAAGAATAAATTATTATTTCCGGAAATAATTTGTGGAGCCAAGAGTTGTAAAATCGAACTATTTTAGTCAAGTCGAACATGCAACCTAGTTTGCGGGTTTTTGTTTTCTTTTTAAACTTTTAAAATTTATTTTTAGATTTATAAAATGAAAAAATATATATTTTTACTATTAGCTACTTTTACGTTTTCACAAAACGATTTTACAGTAACTGTTAACAATATTAAGGAAGGCGATTCAGTCAGAGTTATTGCTCAAAAATCTTCAGAACTACTTTTCAAAAAATGGATCCATGCCAGTGATTCACCAACTGCTGCTGTATTTTCGCTAACTGATGGTGATTGGGCAATAAAATTGGATGCTACGGGCTACACCTACCCATCTCAACAAGTAGTTAGCATTCCCAATGATACAGCCATAAGCTTTGGGTTAACTGAATTAGCTGGGGGTGGTTTCTCATATACTTGGCAGGACGATGGTAGTGCTGCTGGTCACGCTACTCAACGTTATGTTAATGAACCTCCAAATATTGTCATATTGAATGATACATTAAAAGTTCCAAATGATTTCTCATCCATAAAGCTTAGAACCGAATACGGGGTTATTCTTTCAGATAATATAAAGCCATGGTCTAGTGAGGATAGTTACAGAATTTATCAAATGTTTGAGTCTCTGCCTTATGCTGCTTATGGAGAACATGATGACAACAATTACTCAGAGGGTGAAGGAGTGAGGGGAGTGTTTTACTTGACGGACTTAGAACAGGATGATGATTTGTATGTTGAAGTTAAAGAAGGTATTAAACATGCTACTTTTAGTCAAAGTGCTTTTGTTTATTCTGAACCTATGATTGGAAAATTAGATGGTATAAAGGGTAAGTTTTTTTCGAAAAGATTATATCACAGTATTGTAAAGTTTGTGACAAATTTTGCTCAGGATGACAATGCATTAGCTTGGATTGCAAGAGAAAAGTTTGGGATTGAATTTTTATCTAGTACTCAACAAACAGAGGAATTAATGGGTGAAGATTCATCTAACTTCCAAGCATTTTTTAATACTGAAAAATTAGAAATTTTATCTATGCTGGAAGAACTTCCAGATGGATTTCACAAGCAAGATGGGCTTAAATTTATGGTCAGACGTATTAATGGACAAGATAATCCACAATACCCAACTGCTGCTGCAATTGCATGGACTGGAGGCAGTAGTAAATACTTGGATGGTCATACAACTCCTATAGATGGCTCTAAGTCCAATACAATTGAATTTATGTCTAAAGCATTTACTTCTTCTGATTTACATGACACACGAAGGTTGATTTTGCATGAAAAAGCACACTTTTTGTGGGAATATACTTTTGATGATGACTTGAAAAATGATTGGGCAGAAGTTGGTGGTTGGTATGAAGATCCAACTTCTGCATCTGGATGGTCAACTACAAATACTACAGAGTCTGTATCAGCATATGCTCATTTGAAAAACCCAAATGAAGATATGGCAGAATCGATTGCGTTTTATTTGACTAATCCTGACGCGTTGATGTCCGTTTCAATGCAAAAATTTGAATTCATTAGAGACAGAGTTATGCATGGCACCCGCTACATTGCACAAATTCGTGAGGATTTGACTTTTACCGTATACAATCTTTACCCAGATTATACATATCCTGGAAAGGTAACTAAAGTAGAAGTTGATGTAGTAGGAGATTCAGAGGAGGACAAGCTTGTGACCATTAGAGCAACATTGAATTCAAGTGATCCTGAATTAGATGGTGCGTCTGGCGCATACATTCGTTTTACTTCTGGGTCCGGAACGTTTCACGATATTAGATTATCACCAGAGAATGGTCAACAGACAGATTCAGTACTTGTAGGGACAACGACCTTCAATAAATTCGAGAAAAGTGGTTATTGGAACCTGCAATCTTTTAAAGTAACTGATCCTGTTGGTAATATGCGTTATGAAAATAGATCTACAATTGGTATGAAGCTTTACATTGAAAATCCGCTAGAGGATATAATTCCACCAAAATACAATAATGATTACACTATGGAGGTGGTCACTGAAAAGTTTAGCGAAGGATCTTTTGGTAGTGACTTAAATGAAAATGGTGTTGAAATGCGTGCTATAAAACTGAATTTTTCCCATTATGATAAGATACCAATAAGTAGATCATATGCAAGAATGAATGTGCCAAATAATAATCATTCAGAGGTTTATAACAGAGATATCCAACAAGGTGGAGCTGTCATTGACAATGAAAGAGGTTATGACAATGGTTTTGATTCGGATAAGCACTTTGAGCTATATCTACCAATTCATGAGTACTACCAATCTGGCTGGTATTCAACTACCTATTCATTCGCCACAGATATTGCTGGAAATAAAGGGACTGTATATCACGTAGTGGATACCACAGACTTTCATATTTCAGATGATAATAAACATAAAATGTTTAAGCATACTAGGGATAGTATTTATGTAGAAACACTTTATCCAGATTATAAAAAGCCAGAAATTGACATCAACAATATTTCAATTACAGCAGAGCCTACAAATCCTATTGCACCAGATGGAGAGACTCGTGTTGAAATAGATATTTTTGCTAGAGATTTTTCTGACTTTGGAGGCCATGAATCGGGAGTTTATTTAGTTTCCTTCACACTTAGAGATCCCTTAGGCGGTATACATGGTTATCAAACAGGGAATTCTACTATGAATAATCCAGACTTGAATCATCATAATGCTAATCCTCAAAATGATAATGAGTGGCGATTATATAATTTTGATTTATTATTACCTAAAGGTTCACCTCCAGGACAATGGGGAATGGCATCTGCTTCCGTTGAAGACAGAGCCGGTAATAGAGAACAATACTCATTTGTAGAATACGTTAGATTCGATATTATACCATCGGATATAGAACTAACATATCCTTTAGAAGCAGAAATTATTGATAAAGTAGTGAATTTAGATAACCTTTCAAACATTTCTGCTACAATGAGTTGTTCTCCATGTGAGGGGCTAAATTATGTTTACACAATATACAGTCTTATGGGAGGAAATGTTGTTCGTGGAGAAGGTATATTTGCTGCAGACAGTATTCAAGTTGATGATATTGATACAACTGGGGTTTTAGATGGTATTATTAAGCTAACCGTTCAAGTAACTGATAGTGAAGATAAATTGGTAGCCACAAAAAGTGTTGAATACACCAAAGACACAGTAAGACCTAAGTCGTATTACTCACGTTCAAACCTTGAGAACGATGGCGTATCAAGTCTTGATGACTTTTTGATTGATGTTGTTGTTGAAAGTGTTGATGTTGGAGGAACTTATAACGTAACTGCTAAATCTGTTAATACCGGTAGTGCTAACTCTTCAAACAGATCTAATTTTAGATCACAAAACTCATATGAAACTGTAAATTATACTGGTGATATTAATTCTACAGAATTTAATATTTCTCAACTAGATCTATCAAGTTTGAACGAAGGATATGTTGAAATCAAATTAGAGATTACTGATCCAAACGGTAACATGGGGGAAGAACCTTATATGGGATACTATTCAATTGAAGGAAATACAATTCGATACCTGGGAACTACACTAGGTTTTCAGACTTCAGAAATATTAAAAAGTATTATTCTATATCCAAATCCAACATCAAAAAAAGTTTATATTGTTAATGAATTTGAAATAGTTAGGTTTTATGATATTTTTGGACGTGAATTACTGCAATCCAAAAGCAATGAATTAGACCTTTCTGACTTACAAAATAACATTTACATGATTACGTTAGAGGATAATAACGGGGATATTATTGCAGCAGGGAAGATTATTAAAAACTAAAGATAATTCCCTAAAATAAAATTTATTTTAGGGAATAATGCCGTGGAGGCTAGGGGAGTGAAATCGAACTATTTTGAGTAGGATCTGATAAAAGTAAATTGATCCAGCTCTGTAATTTTAACTTTCAACAAATTGAAATAATCATGTTATTTTATAGTTGCTTTTTGGATTTAGCTACCATAAATTAAAATCCTCTTTTAAATATTTTTTAGAAATAATTTATCAGGAAACTTTCGTTTAAGATTGGGTAATTAAGTTTTCTACTCAGTTCATTGTAATTCGAAAGTTGCAATTTTTTATTTATGTTCAAATGATACCTAACTATACAAAGGAAAACTTCATAAAATTCATCGTAACCATATCTTATATTTGAAATGAAATCTAACTGTTTTAACGAATTTTTTTTATCTCCACCAGTGTCGCCGCTACAAAATATATTTGTAAAGCCCACCATTAACGGCGGGTTTTTTCTTTTCCATAAAGTTTTTATCTGCAAGGTTTTTGCAAGGTTCTGAAC
>CAXHBH010000057.1:0-4298 GCA_964014735.1 uncultured Flavobacteriaceae bacterium
CAATAATGCGGCCTTCTTCCATATCAACCAAAAACATTCTTCCTGGTTCAAGACGTCCATGAAGGGAAACGTTGGCAGGGTCAATTTCAATAACGCCAGTTTCAGATGACATTACCACATACCCATCTTTAGTTACAGTGTACCTAGATGGTCTTAACCCATTTCTATCTAATATTGCGCCAATGTATTTTCCATCTGTAAAAGGAACACTTGCAGGTCCGTCCCAAGGTTCCATAATACAGGAGTTAAATCCATAAAAATCTTTTTTGCTGGAACTCATTGATTGATGCTTTTCCCACGCTTCTGGAACGAGCATCATCATCACTTCAGGAAGCGAGCGCCCTGAGTGTGTCAACAATTCAACGACCATGTCCATAGAGGAGGAGTCGGATTTGCCAGGGAGTACGATAGGCTTAATGTGCGACATATTATCACCAAAAGATTCGTTTTCAAAAAGTTCCTCACGGGCTTTCATTCGCATTACATTACCACGATATGTATTTATTTCCCCATTGTGGCACATATAACGAAATGGTTGTGCCAGATCCCATGTAGGGAATGTATTGGTGGAAAAGCGCTGATGCACAAGGGCTAAGCGAGTTACAACTCTGGTATCCTTAAGATCTAAGTAAAAGGATTCTATGTCTTCCGGAAGTAAAAGGCCTTTGTAAATAACGGTTCTTGTACTGAAACTTGGCAAATAAAAATATGAACATTGGGACATCTTACTGCCATAAATACGATGTTCTGCACGCTTTCTGGCTATATAAGTTTTTCTATTCATATCATCTTCCGACAATTTTCCTGTAATATCATTTACAAAAATCTGCTTAATATTCGGAAGTGTTTTGGATGCTATTTTGCCCACTATATCAAAGTTGGTAGGAACGTGTCGCCATCCAATTATATTTAAATTCTGTCTACCTAATTCTTCTTCAAAAATTTGAATACAATGCTTTCTTTGATTCAATTTTTGTGGTAAAAAAACCATCCCCAAAGCATATGATTTTGAATCAGGAATTTGGAAAGGAAGAACTGCCTTTAAATATTCGTGAGGAATATCGATCATAATTCCAGCTCCGTCTCCTGTTTTGCCATCTGAGCTAACAGCACCCCTGTGTTCTAGTTTGCACAATATATCTAAAGCTTTACCAATAATGTCATTGGTTCTTTCGCCCTTTAGACTACAAATAAAACCTGCACCACAGTTGTCGTGCTCGTTTTCAGGATGGTATAAACCTTGTTGATTTGGCAACATAAATCAATTTTTATCAAATATAATAGCTGGCTGTATCTTTTATTAAATATGACCTAACCTAATGTATGCCCAATGTAACTTTCATAAAATTTAAATTAAATATTATGAAATCAGAAAAATACACACGCCATAATTAATATTACTCAAATTTGAATAATATTGAGTATTGCAACTCCCTATTTTTTATGGATTAACAGCTGTTTATTATATTTTTTACAAATATACCCCATTTATTTGTGGGTATAAAATCAAAAAAAGCAAAATTTTAAAACTAATTAGGCATTTTTTTGCAGTATAAACGGATGTTTTAAATATTTTTTAAGCAAGTTTACATTGTTATATTTGTTTTCGACTTAATACCAAACATAATTATATGGATACCCTAATAATTATTGTGTTTTTTTTAGGCTACCTCGCCATCACCCTAGAACACAATTTAAAGATTGACAAACTCATTCCTGCACTAGCCATGATGGCAATTTTGTGGGTAATGATTTCTCTAACCCATATGCCCGTTTTTGATATCGACACCATTACCAGGAGTTTACATGAAACACATATTGAAGAGATTTTATTGCACCACTTGGGCAAGACAGCTGAAATCCTGGTTTTTTTAGTAGGCGCTATGACTATTGTTGAAATCATAGATTATTTTGATGGTTTTGCAACCGTTAAAGGGTTTATCCGTACTAACGTGAAGGCCAAACTACTTTGGATATTTTCCATACTAGCCTTTATTCTCTCTGCCATTATTGACAATTTGACCGCAACTATCGTTCTCATTACCATACTGCAAAAGGTTATTCAAGATCGTAACACACGGCTATGGTTTGCAGGACTTATTATTGTTGCTGCTAATGCTGGCGGTGCCTGGTCTCCAATTGGTGATGTTACCACAACAATGCTTTGGATAGGTAAAAAAGTAACTACCCCAGAACTCATAAAATACCTTTTTATTCCTTCTGTGATCTGTATGGTTGTTCCTACGCTGATTGCCAGTCGACATAAGGCTTTTAGGGGGAACATTGATAATAAAGACATAGGAGAAATTAAAAAATCACCTTTTGGCTCAAGAATGCTTTACTTAGGCTTGGGTTCAATTTTGTTTGTCCCTTTTTTCAAGCAAATCACACATTTACCACCTTATGTTGGCATGATGTTGTCTTTGGCTGTTGTTGCTACCTTTGCTGAAGCCTATAGCAGCGCCAAATTCTCCATTTCTAATATTGACAAAGAGTCAAGTGATCACCTCATTCACAGTCCTGTTCACGCGGCTTTAACAAAAATTGAATTACCCAGTATCTTGTTTTTCCTCGGCATACTCATGGCCGTAGGTGCCTTAGAATCTTTGGGGCTTTTATTCAATTTTGCGGGTGACCTAACTCAAGCCATTCCAAATATGGATATTGTTGTTTCACTGTTTGGATCAATATCTGCCATAATTGATAATGTTCCTCTTGTTGCTGCCAGTATGGGTATGTTTGCACAAGGTCCAGATGACCCCATTTGGCATGCGATTGCCTTTGCTGCTGGAACTGGAGGTAGTATGTTGGTATTTGGTTCTGCCGCTGGCGTAGTTGCTATGGGCATGGAAAAAATCAACTTTTTCTGGTACTTTAAAAAGATTTCCATTCTCGCATTTGTTGGCTTTCTGTCTGGTTATCTAACTTTTATGTTGATGCGTGACTTTATTCTAGTGTAGTGAATTATGCATCTGCTATACAATGGCTATATACACAACTGCCGATGTATCAGCGGGTGGGAAAAGCTGCCCTCAACTCCAATTTAGATGGTATATCAAAGCTATCTAAACATCTTGGTAACCCCCATCAAAAATTTAAAAGCGTACATATAGCAGGCACCAATGGTAAAGGTTCATCTGCGCATATGCTTGCATCAGTACTACAACAAGCAGGTTATAAAGTAGGCCTGTACACCTCTCCTCACTTAAAAGACTTTAGTGAGCGGATTCGCATAAATGGCATTCCCATCGACCGAGATTACACACTTGATTTTGTTGTTTCAAATCGTAAGTTTTTTGAGCAAGAAGCTTTTTCTTTTTTTGAAATGACCGTTGGTCTTGCCTTTGATTATTTTGATAATCAACAAGTAGATGTTGCCGTTATTGAGGTTGGCTTGGGTGGCCGTTTAGATGCTACTAACATCATAGTACCGGAGGGATGTCTTATCACTAATATTTCATTAGACCATCAGCAGTTCTTGGGCACAACAAGACCTGCCATAGCCAAAGAAAAGGGCGGTATCATAAAACCAAACACCCCCGTTGTTTTGAGTGACTATGACAATGAAACTTTTGCTGTTTTTGACGCAATAGCCAAGCAATTAGATGCCCCACTTTATGTTGCAGAAAAATACGTATACAAAACTGATTTACTTGGAGACTACCAGAAGCAAAATATCAATGGAGTGATTACCTTACTTAAAACGCTATCCAATTTTAGTGTTTCAGAAGTTGATATCGTCGATGGTCTTCAACAAGTTTACAAAAGCACAGGCATACGCGGTCGTTGGGAAGTCTTGGGAAACAAACCTGATATTATAGCTGATGTAGCACACAATAAAGCTGGATTAGAAGTTGTCTTAAAGCAACTCACTTCACTTAAGTATGATAATCTGCATATTGTCTTTGGCATGGTTAACGACAAAGATGTAGGAGATTTAATGATGCTCTTACCCAAAGATGCCACATATTATTTGTGTGCGGCAGCTGTTCCTAGAGCCATGGATGTGGCCACCCTGTCAACCTATTTTAGCAATCAAAAACGCAACTATTCTTCTTATAAAAGCGTTAAATATGCCTATAATGCAGCACTAAATGCGGCATCTGCTAGAGATGTTATTTTTATTGGTGGTAGCCTATTTGTAGTTTCAGAAATATTAACCTAAAAAATTAAAATTAACTTGTTTTGGAACGCCTGTTATTTTATATATTTGCAGCCCTCGGGCGCTTAGCTCAGTTGGTTCAGAGCACCTCGTTTACACCGAGGGGGTCGGGGGTTCGAATCCCTCAGCGCCCACA
>CAXHBH010000058.1:0-4264 GCA_964014735.1 uncultured Flavobacteriaceae bacterium
GATTCTCACCAATTATAAAATCAACGATTGATATTATGACATAGCCAAAAGCAGGGGCGAGAATTAAAACAACGCCGCCATAAATCCATGCCAGAACTAGTAATGGGCAAAACAGTAATGGAAGGGCGAAAGCCAACGGTGGTTCAGGGTTGGTAAAATTTTGACTTGCTTCTGACATCATAAAAACCTTTTGTCTTATACAATTATGGCTGAACAGTTATACAGTTTGAAGCTAATTCTAGTTTATTCTTAAGTATTCCTTTCAAACTATCAATCATTACTATTCCTGTTTGTGACTACGCTTAGTGGTAAATTTTAATTTTCGCGTTAGAATTCAATAATGGTATTCAACTATTTCTAATCTTGTTTCTCTTATTTCTACCAAATTTATTACTTAAGCAAAAATTTACAAACTTTACGACACTTCTGTCGATGTGGTGGCTAAAATTTGATTAAATTTAAATTTGATATTAAGGTTATTAAATGGGGGATTCTAAGGTTACCATAATTCACTTGCTTTCTGTTGTGGCAGTGTTGGCGGTTATAGCAACCCAAAGTCTTGCTTTAATATAAGCGTGCTGATCCAACTAGGTAATATGAATTTGGCAGAATAAAACATCCCTTTATAATTGATCAGATCCAACACAATATACTTTAAAGAAAATTTTAGCGAAGAGACTAAACCTGATTAAAAAGTTGTTTTTATGAAAATGGAAGACAGAGGGACCAATTAAGTGCCCTTTTTTGAAAACGGAACCATTGCTGACCACACGCCATCGTTTTTAAAACGGTGAAAAATCGCTGCTAATACGTGAATAGCTACTAACCAATATGTTGATGTCACCGCAAATTCGTGAATACTTATTACGGCTTCCATTACAAAATTTTCTCTCATTCCCAACCAATAAAGTCCACCGATCAAGAGCCCGGTAAGCGCTATTGATCCAAGACTAATATACATCCCAAGGTGAACAAGTTTTGCCGCGGTCTTTTGTATTTTGCTTGTGTCTTTTGGTAGAGCGCTTTGCTGCGTTTTTTTTGCGTAAATAAATCGAATAATCAATAAAAGGATAAATATCCCTGCAAATACAATCTCTAATCTGAATAATGAAGGGTCAGCTAATTCGGAGAGGTTATCTACTTGTTTAAAAACACCATATGCGAAGAGTAGGACAAACCCCCAATGCATTGTTTTAGCAAACTTGCTATATCGAACCGGAGCTTCAGTACTATTTTCGTTCAACAAGTTATTCTCCAAAAATCTTCTATCTTATTTGTGGAAACCTGAACAGATCCTTTAAAAAGCTTAGCATGATTATTTTCTAAAAGTTGTAAAGAGTAATTGATGGCTATTGACCTTCCGTTATTGGGACCCATTACTATTTTGTAATGAGACTAAAAGCTATTATATTCATGTTTTGCCTGACCGCCTTTGGTGTTGCACTGTACTTGTTTGTGTCCAGACCGAAGTCATCTGACCCAATCGAATATTCTGCCAAAAATTCTGATTCTGATAATGGTAAATATATATATCTCGCGGCAGGTTGCAGTAGTTGTCACGTAGCAGAGGGCTCGGAGAATAAATACTTGCTAGCGGGTGGGCAGAAATTTGAAACATCGTTCGGTACATTTAGAGCGCCTAATATTTCAAATAGTGTTGAATTTGGAATTGGGTCGTGGGAATTCAAAGATTTTTACAACGCTTTAAAGCTTGGACAGAATCCAGATGGGCAACATTATTTTCCTGCGTTTCCTTACACCGCATATAATAAAATGAGGGACCAGGATATTATTGATCTTTGGACTTTCTGGAAAACGCTACCAAGTTCGGAGACACCGAATGAAGACCATAATTTACCATTTTTTTTCGATTTAAGGCGTAATATTGGTGTTTGGAAAAGTCTCTACATGTCGGACGAATTCGTCAATGAAGATCATGATCGTGCAACTTATCTGGTTGAGGCACTTGCTCATTGCACAGAGTGTCATACCCCCAGAAATTTTATAGGAGCATTGGAAAATGCTAAGTGGTTCGAGGGTGCACAGGATCCCAGTGGCAGAGGAAGAATACCAGGTATAACAGCGCAAGATTTAGGCTGGACTAAGGACGAAATAGTAGAATATCTCAGTTCTGGTTTTACACCCGATTATGATGTTGTAGGGGGTAAAATGGCTTCTGTTGTGGAAAACATTTCCCAACTTACCGCAATGGATAAAGAATTGATCGCTCAATATTTACTAAGAATAAAGTAGATTATATTTATTGATTCTCAGTTCGTTCTAACGCCTAAGTTATTTGATTATCTGTTTAAAATCTCCATTTTGGAAATGTTTTTTATTACAGACTTGAGAGTTTGCCCATACCTTGGACGTTTTATTTCATTAAAGGAATCTGAAACCGCTTCGATAGATCTAAACTGTTGGGTTTCTTTCTTAGAAAAACTCATAATCAATGGAATATTTTTCAATTTACTAATTTGATTGGTATCTTTTAGTTCTTTTAAATAAATTGCAGCGGAAGGTTTAATGGATAAATCACAAGTCGTGACACAATGGTCTTTAAAGAACATAAAGACATTATCTCTGTAGCTTTTGTGATCTACGCCAATTACGGAAAAGCACTCCTTACAGTATACGCGAGTAGATCGTGCGTTATGTCTTAACTGGAATGCTTGCATGAATTCTAAACCAAATGTGTAAACAATATCTGATTTTACGTAAATTAATTCAGGCAAAGATACTGGTTTTAAACCACCTTTTTTGGCGCACCACTCCAATGCTTCACGACAATCTATACACCCACATAGCAAGCTTAGGCTAGGTTGATTGTCCGTTATCTCAAATCCGCAGGCTCCACAGCGGCAGGTGATTTTAGCACTCATGAACCAGTGACTTTCAAAAAATACTATAAACGAGGATTATAGTATGAAGTTTATATATTTACTCTTGAATTATAAAAAGTTTTTTTACTTTCTCATGTATTGTCCATTCGCCTCTCCAGCCTTTAGGAAGTACCAGTAGATCTCCCCCAGACAGGTCACGTTGGCCATTTCCGTCATAGTTGATTACTGAGGCTTTGCCGTAAAGGATGTGACAAAACTCAGCAGCAGAGGTTCTGTCGGCGGTAAAAGTACCCTCTGAGCACTCCCATATTCCAATTTTTGTTTTGTCATCCTCGGAGGACCAAAGGATTCGTGATGCCTCTACTTGTCCAGGTGTTTTGGTAGTTGGCTTAGGATTGAAATCTGCAAGTTCTACATTTCCAAACTGCTCAAAGGTTTTCAATTCTATCATCTGTTTACCCAATGCTGCTGAATATATTTCTATATAGCAAGAAATTCATCTTTTTTCAAAAGAAGAAGAATTGCTGCATGTGTATGTAAGTGGGTTTGGACTTCAAATTCTCCTTAGAAAATTAGAAGCCATGGAAAATTGAAAAGATTTTTTATTTTATCAGCATAGAATTACCCAGTCAAAACATAACTAAACATCGACCTAAGTCAGTCGTTGTTATTTCAATGGGTATTATGTTTGATATAAAAACGTCAGATTATACGCAGGTACTTAACTGGCGTAAAGATCTTTCTATTACCAAAGATAAAGATAAAGAGCAGAGAAAAAGGCAACAAAAAGAAAAGTCAAATAACGGCTCCAATCAAATAATAAAAAAAGACAAAAAATATCCTTTTAAAAACCAAAATTTATTAGATCTCACCGTTTAATTAACTCATGTAGTAATGTTTGAGTTAAGCCAAATATAAGATGGCTTTGAATTTTTTATGCTTACACCTTAACTCTAAAATAAGAATTAAGATCAATTATTAAGCGTTAATTCTATTTGTGAAATTTGCGATTAGCACCGTTTGACTATCCACTTATTATATTTTCCTCTTTGCTTATTCTTCCTCGCGGATCTCTTTTGATCCCGCTCATTTTAAAAGTTAGCGAAACGTAGCCTGCGTCAACCAACATTTTTTAGGCAAAAAAATTAGGTTATTTGATATTGGGATTTGAATATAATGGCTGAGATCAATTTTTTTTATAGCAAGGAAAGAATTCTTAAATTTTGCGAGTACCAGATGTATGAAGAAGCTACTTTTGATCTAATAAATTTTGCTAATAGGAAGGGTTTTCTAAAAGGTTATACAGCCCAACCTTAGTTGGATCAGACCTAGCTAGATATAAGAACAAAATTAATTCATGGATACTGTGGAATGGGAAATTGATACTACCTACGTACAATAGTAATTGATAGTACCAATTG
>CAXHBH010000059.1:0-4248 GCA_964014735.1 uncultured Flavobacteriaceae bacterium
GATCCTCCGTATTACCGCGGCTGCTGGCACGGAGTTAGCCGATCCTTATTCTTATAGTACCGTCAAGCTTTCTCACGAGAAAGTTTTTCTTCCTATATAAAAGCAGTTTACAACCCATAGGGCAGTCATCCTGCACGCGGCATGGCTGGATCAGAGTTTCCTCCATTGTCCAATATTCCTCACTGCTGCCTCCCGTAGGAGTCTGGTCCGTGTCTCAGTACCAGTGTGGGGGATCCCCCTCTCAGGGCCCCTATCTATCGTAGCCTAGGTGAGCCGTTACCTCACCTACTAGCTAATAGAACGCATGCTCATCTTTTACCGCCGGAGCTTTAATCATAAATCAATGCTGATAAATGATATTACGGAGCATTATTCCAAATTTCTCTGGGCTATTCCCCTGTAAAAGGTAGATTGCATACGCGTTACGCACCCGTGCGCCACTCGTCATCAGATTGCAAGCAATCTATGTTACCGTTCGACTTGCATGTGTTAGGCCTGCCGCTAGCGTTCATCCTGAGCCAGGATCAAACTCTTCATTGTATAACTTTAAATAAAATTAACAACAAAAAAATTGACAAATTAGAGCTGTCTCATGATTGTTTTACTATTCGTATTTATAATCGCATCTGCGATTAATACGCGCTGTCATTCTCAATAATTCAATGAACTTTTTGTTACTCTCGTTTTTTGAAAGCGGTTGCAAATATACGCTGCTTTTCGGTTTACACAACCCCACAGTGAAAAAAAAATAAATTTCTTTTTTTTTGAGCGTAGTCAACAACTTTTTTGCGGATTCCAAATATACAATCCTTTTATCTGCACAAACTAACTTTTTTTACTTTTTTTATCCACTGTTTTTAAAGTGCCCTCTGCAAAAGCTTTTTGCAAAATATAATCTATTAACGCATCTTCCTCAACCTCAGCAGGATTATATATAGTTTTGAGATTAATATCAAACATTTTGGCCGTAGTTTGATAGATGAAAGCACGCCATCCATTACGTAAGTTTTTTATTAATTCATGGACTGTAAAACCCGTTTCCCTATGAATAAGCTTGATTAAAATACGGCCTTCGGTACGCGTAAGCTTCTTTAACTCATCTTTAAATTCTCCCTCTAAATAGTGTTCAACTTGTTTTACGTAGCTTTTTTTAGAGCGTTTACGCTTGATTTTGGCCAGCCGTTGATTTAAAACGGTTAGCCGTTCTGCTGCAAGTTTGGCATAAGGATAGACTTTTAAGGTGCGTCTTTGCAAATGATAGTAAGCAACATAATCGTCATAACTATTAAATTTTATGCGTGGTAGCACCACTACTTCACTCAAATCAATACGAGGATTGTTCAAAGTATCTCCCTCAACTATATATATAGGTTGTGTTTGCTGTCCGTGTAGACTACAACCCAACATTAAAACATATAAACATATTAGTTTGTACATGCGTTCAAAAGTAATAAGATTGTTTTACCTATATGTTGTAATTTAGCAGACTTAATTAATATACCACAATGGATAGCATAATAAACAAAAAATCACACACATTTCTAGAAAAATATCTCAACAACCCTGCACCTACGGGATATGAATGGCAAAGTCAAAGAATTTGGATGGATTATCTAAAACCATACGTTGATGATTTTATAACTGACACTTATGGCACTGCAGTTGGGGTTATTAACCCAAAAGCTAAATTCAAAGTGGTGATTGAAGCGCACTCAGATGAAATCTCTTGGTATGTAAACTACATTTCAGATAAGGGTTTAATTTCTGTCATTAGAAATGGAGGTAGCGACCATATGATTGCTCCATCCAAATGGGTAAACATACATACTAATAAAGGCATCGTAAAAGGTGTGTTTGGATGGCCTGCTATACATACCAGAACAGCTGGAAAAGAAGAAACGCCCAAGCTTGAAAATATTACCATTGATGTTGGTGCATCGAAAAAAGAAGAAGTAGAGAAAATGGGCATCCATGTGGGTTGTGTCATTACCTACCCCGATACTTTTCAAGTATTGAATAAAAACAAATTTGTATGTCGTGCACTTGATAATCGCATAGGCGGATTTATGATTGCCGAAGTAGCGCGCTTACTTAAAGAAAATAAGATTGATTTGCCCTTTGGGCTATATGTAACCAATTCGGTACAAGAAGAAATTGGACTACGTGGCGCAGAGATGATTACACAGACCATAAAGCCAGATGTAGCCATTATAACAGATGTTTGTCACGACACTTCCACACCTATGATTGATCCAAAAAAACAAGGAGACAATACGATCGGAAAAGGACCTGTAATTTCTTATGCACCTGCTGTACAGCAATTATTACGCGATCGCATTATTGATGCTGCGGAAGCAAAGAAGATTCCTTTTCAGCGCTTGGCATCATCAAGATATACTGGGACAGACACAGATGCATTTGCTTACAGCAACGGAGGTGTCCCTTCTGCCCTAATTTCATTGCCATTGAAGTATATGCATACCACTGTAGAAATGGTACATCAAGAGGACGTAGAAAACGTAATCAAACTAATTTACGAAACACTACAAACGATTAAAAACGGAGAAAAGTTTAGCTATTTCGCTTAATCTCCTCCACCACTTCTGGGTTTAACAAAGTAGAAACATCGCCTAATTGGGCGTATTCGCCTGCGGCAAGTTTACGCAGTATGCGACGCATAATTTTCCCACTTCGAGTTTTGGGAAGTCCGCTTACCGCCTGGATTCGGTCGGGTTTTGCTATAGGCCCGATGGTTTTAGCCACCAAAACACGTAAATCTGTAATTAGGGCTTCTGAATCTTCTATTGCGTCTCTAAGAATGATAAATGCATGAAGTGCATTACCTTTTACATCGTGTGGAAAACCAACAACGGCGCTTTCAACAACATTAGGGTGCTCATTAAGTGCATTTTCAATAGGTGCTGTTCCAAGGTTATGCCCAGAAACAATTACTACATCATCTACCCTGCCTGTTATGCGATAATTACCTTCTGCATCACGCAAAGCACCATCGCCCGGAAAATAATAACCTGGATAGGCACTGAAATAAACATTTTTGTAACGCTGATGATCACCCCAAATGGTACGAGCAATAGATGGCCATGGGTATTTAATAGCTAAAATACCTTCGCTTTCTCCAGACAATTCATGTCCTTCATTATCCAATAAAACTGTTTGAACTCCTGGCATTGGGAGTGTGGCATAGGTAGGTTTCTGATTTGTAACACCTGCCAAAGAAGTGATTAGAATTCCCCCTGTTTCGGTTTGCCACCATGTATCCACAATGGGACAATTATTCTTACCCACGTGATCGTCATACCAATGCCAAGCTTCTGCATTGATGGGTTCTCCAACAGAACCTAAAACTTTTAGTGATGACAAATCGTGTTTATTGACCAACTCCACTGGATGCTTCTGCAAAGCGCGAATGGCAGTGGGTGCGGTATAAAATTGATTAACCTTGTGTTTGGCACATACTTCCCAAAAACGACCAAATTCAGGATATGAAGGAACGCCTTCAAACATGACCGTGGTTGCGCCTACAGCCAATGGACCATATACAATGTAAGAATGTCCTGTTATCCAACCGATATCGGCAGTACACCAATAGACATCGCCTTTTTCATATTGAAAAACGTTTTGAAATGAGTAAGCAGTATAAACCATATATCCGCCACATGTATGCACCATTCCTTTTGGTTTTCCGGTGGAGCCAGAAGTATATAAAATGAACAAAGGGTCTTCGCTATCCATGATTTCAGCAGGACAGTTGTCATCTACTCTTTCTAATGCTTCGTGCCACCAAACATCAATGTCATTCCAAGCCACTTCTTGACCCGTTCGCTTAAGTACTATAGAAGTTTTTATACTATTACAATGGGTTAATGCCTGGTCGGCAATCAATTTTAATGGCGTGACTTTAGCACCTCGAAAACCACCATCAGCAGTTACCAACATGGTGCATTCAGCATCGTTCATTCTAGCAGCAAGTGCGGCAGCGGAAAAACCTGCAAATACGACAGAGTGAATGGCGCCAATACGCGCACAAGCCAAAACAGTTATTGCTAGTTCTGGTACCATGGGCATATATAGGCATATCCTGTCTCCCCTTTTTGCGCCATTAGCCTTCAGCATATTGGCTACACGACATACACGGCTATGCAACTCCTTATATGAAATGTGTTGCGGAGTTTCATTTGGATCGTTTGGCTCAAAGATTATTGCTGTTTGGTTTGGCTGTGTTTTAAG
>CAXHBH010000060.1:0-4190 GCA_964014735.1 uncultured Flavobacteriaceae bacterium
GTAGAAGTAATACGTTCTTGCATGGCACCCATTTCAGTTGCTAGCGTAGGCTGATATCCTACTGCAGAAGGCATACGCCCTAGTAGGGCAGAAACCTCTGAACCTGCTTGTGTAAATCGGAAAATGTTATCGACAAAAAAAAGCACGTCTTTACCTTGGTCAGAGCCTGCACCATCACGGAAATATTCTGCTACTGTAAGACCAGAAAGTGCTACACGAGCACGAGCTCCTGGAGGTTCGTTCATTTGTCCAAATACAAAAGTTGCTTTAGATTCTTTCATGGATTCCTTGTCAATTTTAGACAAGTCCCATCCACCTGCTTCCATAGATTCCATGAATTCGTCGCCGTATTTGATAATACCAGACTCCAACATTTCGCGTAGCAAATCGTTTCCTTCACGCGTACGCTCACCTACTCCAGCAAACACGGATAGTCCACCGTGGCCTTTTGCAATATTGTTAATCAATTCTTGGATAAGTACTGTTTTACCAACACCTGCTCCACCAAATAGTCCAATTTTACCTCCTTTTGCATAAGGCTCAATAAGGTCAATTACTTTAATTCCCGTATACAAAACCTCTGCTGAGGTAGAAAGTTGATCAAAGGCAGGTGCCTCACGGTGAATAGGAAGGCCGTCTTTGCCTGTTTTTGGCAAATCGCCAATACCATCTATCGCATCGCCAATTACGTTAAATAAACGTCCGTATACATCCTCGCCAATGGGCATTTGGATGGGGTTTCCTGTAGCTACAACTTTTGCACCACGCTCAAGTCCATCTGTTGAATCCATCGAAATCGCGCGAACTTGATCCTCACCAATGTGGGATTGCACCTCTAATACAAGCAATGAGCCGTCTGATTTTTGGATTTCTAACGAATCGTAAATATTAGGAAGTGTCGTGTTTGCTGTATCAAAAGATACGTCTACTACTGGTCCGATTACTTGGGAAACATTGCCTGTGCTCTGTGACATAGTTGAAGAATTGTTTTTTAAATGGGCATCAATAACCCATAAATTTGAGTGCAAATATAGTAGAAAATATATGTTTTATTGGGCGATATGGGCAAAAAAAAGAGCCCAATTGGGCTCTTTTTAATTAATCAATTTATTTACACTATAAACTCATTTTGAGTGCAGCGTAATATGTTGTTCCAACAAGACCAGATCCTGGGATTGCGATGTAATTTTCGCCACCAATGTTGTTACCACCAATTTCAAGAACTGAATTTACATTTTTCATGGCAATAGACAGTTTTGCGTCTAAAACTACATTCTCAGGAACATCTGTGTTAAAGAAAGAAGACTCGTAATAGTATTCAGAGTTATATCTTCCGTTAGCGCTTATGTTAATAATATCATCTAATCTATAGTTTAGACCTGCCTTAACGCGATGCTCAGGCGTGTTCCAAGACATGTTAACCTCAACAATTGGGTCTGGCGTATAATCTAAGTCGTTGAACTCATAAACAAGATTAGCAGTCAAAGAAGGCGTTAATGTCTTAATCGCTTCAAAACTTAGACCGTAAGCAGAGAAATCATTATCGATATTAGAATCTACTTGGAATTCAAAGAAGTTTCCGCCTGCCATGGCAGCTGCAGCAGAGGTGTATGTAGCATCAACCATAGGCGTGTAAACATATACACCTGCGATTTTGTCTTTGTATGCATTGTAATACCCACTGATGTCGAAAGTAAAGCCAGTTGAGTTGTAACGATATCCTAATTCAACCGTAGAAACCGTTTCTGGCTTTGCAAAATTTAAGTTTGCGACAGAATTATCCAACTGGTTTACAGAATTGTTCATAACATAATTCCCTGTAAAGCTTCCTATTGATCCGTTAGCTAATTGTACTGGGCCAGTATTAAATCTGTCAATACTCCCTCTTTCATTACCTAGAATAAAGAATGATCTTTGGTTTAATCCAATAAACTTATCTTGGTTGGTTGGGTTTCTAAATCCTGTTTGTGCTGTAAGTCTGATGTTTTGGTTTTCAGAAAGGTTAAACAAGAAACCTAATCTAGGCGTAAAGTTGCCACTTTCTAACACGCTTTGCTTGTCATAACGAGCAGATGCGGTAACCGTTAACTTGTCGTCCATCATACTTTTCTTAAGCTGTGCATAGGCACCATACTCATTGTACTCAATTGGCGCATCGTAATCTGTGTAAAGCGTACCGCCAGTGGCAAGCTCATAGTTTCTATAAGTAGCACCAACAATAAGATTTCCAAACTCAAGCTTGTCACCGAAATCATAATCTACTTCGTAGTTAAAGATTTTAGAAAGGTCTTGAACAATTGATCCCGTACCAATTTCGATAGCGTTACTTCTTGAAGAAGCAAGTGCTTGATTAAAGGCTTCAGTACCAGGTTGAGGAAGCGTTTGATTAGCTGCTCCTCTAGCAAATACGTGAAATGGAGTAGTATCTCCAAACAAATCACTAAGTTCTAGCGTAGATAAGGCAGCTGGATTAACTGCAGCTGTCGTCTGGATATGGGTTCCAATTTCATTAAGTACCCAAGGAAGTGCAGATGAAGCTGGTATGCCATTTGCAGCGGCAATGCCTCCAAGAAGGGTTCTAATATAAGCACCACCCCATGCGGCTTGCAAACCAGAAGCGCCAGTTGATGGGTCATAGGCTGCATTTGCTAAATTAACTGCATCATAACCCGTAATTGAGGTATTTCCAGCATCTTCATGTGTGTAAAAGAATTTAGCTTTTAAACCACCACTCTTAAGTTCAAGTTTGTGTTGTTGCACAAGAACTTCATCTAGGTTATAAACCGTTGCTCCTGTATATAATGGAGCTTTACCCGTACCTATTAAAGACTGTACGCTAATTTCAGTATTGCTGTTTGGACGATAGTTAATGGCAAAGTTACCTTTGGTGTTGTAAGTATCGTTACCCATAAGGTCAACCAACTTATAACCGGTTGAATAAACTGTCTTGAAGTAGTTAGGAGCTAATGCAGATAAGCTCATTAGCGATGGCATTTGAGCTAAGCCTGCAATCGCACCAAATATAATTGGAGACGTAAAAGGTTGTTCTCCTTCAACATTTACAGCATTATAGTCTGGATTGTTTGTGCTGTATCCTTCTATAATGTTTCTATTTTCAGTATGTCTATAGTCTTCAGCTGCCCATTCTGTGCCCCATTTGTGAGATACTGTGGCTTTTATTGCTAATTTATCATTTATCTTACCCCCCATACGGATAGCAAAATCTTCAAACATATTGATACCAGCAGCGTCTTGCTCTGTCTGACCTCTTCGGTATGAAATATCAACGCCTTCGTGGTCAAATGGATTTTTGCTGTTTATAAATACAATTCCTTTGTATGCATCAGCACCATAAAGTGCAGAAGCAGCACCAGGAAGAATCTCAACACTTTGTACATCGATATCGTGCAGTCCAATTAAGTTACCCACACCAAACCCAAATACAGGTGCTTGGTTGTTCATTCCATCAACTAAGGTTACAAGGCCCTCATTGTAAATATCTGTAAAACCTCTAAGGCTAATTTGGCTAAAAACAAGACCTGCTTCTAATACATTAACCGATTTAAGGTTAGCTAAACCGTTAAAGTAATCTGCAGAAGGCGTAGCTTGAATGTCTCTCGTGCTAAACTTCTCTACAGTTACAGGTGACTCAAAAAGGCGTTGTGCAATACGTGATGCAGATACGACGATTTCATCAAGTTCTGTTGAAGACGCACCAAGCGTAATGTTCAAGGCTTGAGCCGCAGATGACACTGTTACTGATTTTGTTTCCAAACCAACACTCGATACCGTAATGGTAAAAGGAGGTGTTTGAGAAGTGTTTAAGGTAAAATTACCGTCAAAGTCAGTTACCGTACCGGTTGTAGTGTCTAAGACAATACTTGCTCCTGGAACAGGTTGGCCATTGTTATCGGCAACTGTACCTGATATTTGTGTTTGGGCTACAACTGCTGTTGATAGACAAAGCAGCATAACTTGAAGTATAAATTTCATAGTTATAGTTTTAATTGTTATGATTGTAAAGATATTGTTTTTTTAATTCATGCTGAAAAAGAAATTTTGACTGATTATTTTATCATAAAATATAAAAAATAAAGCCGATTTTTGTGAATTTCATATCAAATTCCTTGTTTGAGGTGCTAAAAGTGGCCCAAGGCTGCATGTCGTATGCGATACTGATATTCCAAGTA
>CAXHBH010000061.1:0-4034 GCA_964014735.1 uncultured Flavobacteriaceae bacterium
GCTGCACCATCTCCAAAAATTGCAGCACTTACAATATTTGCCATAGAATAATCATCAATTTGAAAGGTGGCGGTAGGTGCTTCAACTGAAATAACAGCAGCTCGTTTATTTGGATTCGATTTTAAAAAGTTTTTTGCATAAATTATACCTGAAATCCCTGCCACACATCCCATTTCTGTAACGGGAAGCCTCACAATATCTTGTCTCATTTGTAAACTATTAATCAAATAAGCGTCCACTGAAGGGATCATAATTCCTGTGCAGCTAACGGTTATAATGTAATCAATATCTGTCGGCTGTAATCTTGCTTTTTTTAAGGATTTTAATAATGATTGTTCTGCAAGTTTAGTTACTTCTTTGACATAAATATTATTTTTTTCTTCAAAGGATGAATTAAAAAAAACTTCTTCTGCGTCCATAATAGAATAGCGTCTATCTACCCCAGCTCCTTCAAAAAGTTTTTGAACTTTTCTTTGAAATCTGGTTTCCTGACCATGCATCCACTGTTTGACAAAGGGAATAATTTCTTTTGTTTCTCTGACGTGTTTTGGCAGTTGCTTTGCTACGGATATTATTTTTACACTCATAATGTTTTCAATCTGGGGAATGAGTTTTTTTAATTAAAAAAATCTTTTTTCAGGATCCATAAGTAACGGAAAGCCCATTTCCACTGAATTGAAAAATGAACTTTTATTTCTTTTGCAATATTTTCTAAATCTTTTCTTTTAAAAGCTCTTAAAACAGAAGTTAATCCATCTTGTCTGACCATTTTATTTTTTATAAAAAATCCTATAAATTTAAAAAGGTAGTAGGCCAATTTATGTCTATGCAAATCATTAACAACTACTCCAATTGTTGCTTTATCAGTTGTTGTTTTTAGAAATGATATAAGTTCTTCGTTTTTAAAATGATGTAAAAACAGGGTACATAAGACGACATCGTACGATAGTTTTTTGAAATCTTCCGATAATATATCAATCGTTTTAAAACTCAGTTCCGAACACTCTTTTGATAATTCCTTGGCATACTCTATTGCTGCAAGGTTTGCATCAATTCCTATGAGTTTAAAAGAATAGTTGTTCTTTCTGCCAAACTTAGCAACATTACGTAAGATATCTCCGTTTCCACACCCTAAATCTATAATTGTAATTGTTTTGTTTTTTGATTGATTTTTAAGCAGTTTTTTAAGTCCATTAATTGTTACTGAATTACCACCCAAAAATCTATTAATGATTTCTAGCTTGTCAAGAGTGTCTCTAAACAGAACTCCCTCCATTGTAAAATCATCCATAATTTCCATTTCTGACGATCGAAGGGAAGTGTCAACTAAAAAACTCATATTGGTTTGATGTATTTTCCATGAGTAAATTGGATTGTTTTAGGTAATAAAAAAGGCATTATTTTTAAAATTGAATATGCAATTTGAGAAAAAGTTTGACTTCTAAATAACCTAGCTATAAAATGTCCGGTCTTTAAACGTGTTTTAAACTCTTTATTCCAATCTTTAAAATATTGTTTTTCCAAATCCTCTCTTGTTTTTATTTCTCCGTTTAAAAACTTTAGTATCCGTATGCTTGCTAATCTTGCACTCGTAATAGCCATTCCCATTCCATTTCCACATAATGGATGAATCATACCTGCAGTATCTCCACACATAATGATATGATTCTCTACGGGTTTTTTAGTTTCAAAAGAAATTTGACTTATTGTTAGTGGTTTTTTAAAAACAGTGTTAGACTCTTCAAATATTTTTTTTAAGTGCTTGTTCTTAAAGACTACTTGCCGCTGAAAATCTGTAATATTTTTATATTTTTTAAATAAATTATATTCTGTAATGTAACATAAATTAATCGAATTGTTTTCTACTTTAGACACTCCACAGTACCCCCCTTTAAAATTATGTAGAGCTATAAGGTTTTCTGGAAAATCACCTTTTACATGAATTTTAACAGCCAGGAAAGGTGATTTTTTTGTAATGAATTTTCTATTCATCTTTAGGTCTAATACTGACCTTTTACCAAAAGCGCCAATTGTAATTTTACTTTGAAAATGTTTTGAATCTTTAGTTACAACTGTAAAAACTCCTTTATTAAAAACTACAGATTTTGCGGAATCTTTTAAAACCTCAACTCCGTTGGATTGTGCTTTTTTCAATAATAAGCTGTCTAAAAAATAGCGGCTCATTCCAAAACCTCCTAAAGGTAACTCACCTTTAATTAAATTACTTTTTGTTGTACTAACTTGTACTTTACTAATTTTTTTTGCCCCTTTTTTTATTGGATCAATTCCTAAAGAATTTAAATATGGTA
The DNA here is from genome assembly GCA_964014735.1 of uncultured Flavobacteriaceae bacterium. GTDB lineage: Bacteria > Bacteroidota > Bacteroidia > Flavobacteriales > Flavobacteriaceae > UBA7446. Next base: position 2,310 of record CAXHBH010000061.1, read on the forward strand.
GTACTTCATTAGAAATATACTCTCCGCATACTTTGTGTTTTGGATAGGAGTTTTTTTCAATAAGTAACACTCGATGCTTGAATTTTGATAAATGAATGGCGCTTGTTAACCCCGCCAATCCACCACCAATTATAATTACATCAAAAGTTGTTATGTTTTTCAAATTTATTTTATTGAGAAATGAATTCCTGATTATTTTTATAAGAGGCAATTTATTTTTTTGTGGAATAAATAGCGGAATTAGCTCTTTTATTTTTAAAATTAACTTAATTCTTTATGCAATCAAAACTTATAACAGTAGTTATATAATTTAACCCTCCGACTACAGGTGTTATTTTTAAAAATAAATTTTATTTTAGAGAATATTTTTTAGTACAAAACCCAAAATTAGTGGATATTTGGTCTATATAATTTTCCTACAACAATTACGCTGCTCTTAGGATAACATATATGGAACAATTAAGAAAAATCATAGCTGCTATTATCAAATTTAGAATAGCAATTATGGCTGTTTTGACAGTTGGTATATGTTTATCTGGATATCATACGTTAACTAAATTAAGCGTTGATAATTCACTTGGTATCTGGTTTTTGGAAGATGAACCAAGCTATCGTGCTTATATCGATTTTCAGCAAAATTTTGGTTCCGACGAAATTTTTATAGTGATGTTACCGGTAGAAAATGCCATTCGCGAAACAGAAGTCTCATTATTGAAAGAGTTACACCAACGTGTTGACCAATTACCATATGTACAAACATCCTTTAGTTTAGCTAAAGCCAAGTATCCAATATATGCTAATAACACCATTTATTTTAATGGCTTATATAATTCTAAGCGAAGTGAAAAAGGTCTAAAAAGTCTATTTTCAAAATTACCAAATATTTCTTCACAATTAGTTACCAAAGATTATAAGAATCAGTTTTTTTATATTCAACTTAACCCGACATCAACAGTGGAAGAAGAGCGACAAGTTATTGTAAATGAAATAAGAGCAATTATTCAAATTATATATGAACATCACTATCTAACTGGACCTCCAGTTTTAAACGAGGCATATAGCAAAGGAATTTATAAGGAGAGCTTAATTTTTGGGGTGTTAACGATTATGGTTATCACTATAATGCTCCTGTTTTTGTTGCCCAGTAAACGCTATTTAATCATTTCCTTATTATCTGTTGCAATCCCAATAAGCTTACTTTTTGGGCTAATTACCTCACTAGGCTTTGCATTAAATATGATATCAATGCTTATTCCAACAATCCTTATGGTGTACAGTGTTAGCGATGCTGTACATATTATAAATATTTATCATAGAGAGGGATTGGCAAATAATACATTGGCTAAAATTGACTTACTAGCAGTCGCTATCCGAAAAAGTATAACACCATGTTTCTATACAACCCTTACCACATTTGTTGGTTACTTTGCGTTGTATTTATCACCATTACCAGCTTTCAAAAATATGGGGGTTTTTACTTGTATAGGTTTAGTCATAAGCTTTATTCTTGTTTATATTATTACTATAATTGGATTTAGTTACATGAATTTAAATTTTGAGAAAACGAAGCCCCTAATTAGCTTCAAACATTGGAATCAAAGAGCATTTATTTACTGGTTAAATCGTGTAACTTGGGATTATAAGCATATAATAATTGTTGGATTTACAATTATTTTGTTAATTGGTTTTTATTCTATTTTCCAAATAAAAATAGATACAAATTCT
>CAXHBH010000062.1:0-3840 GCA_964014735.1 uncultured Flavobacteriaceae bacterium
AGCACAGATGACGTTTTACCACTTGGCGACGTTGGTGCAAAACTGGAAGCTTTTGGTTGGACCGTTATAAATGTAGAAAAAGGCAATGATGTCCGTGCTATTATAGCAGGTCTTGAAGCAGCCAAGAGCGCCTCGGACCAACAAAAACCCGTAGCTGTTTTATTACATACGATTATGGGTAATGGTGTTGACTTCATGATGCACACACACGCATGGCACGGAAAAGCACCAAACGATGAGCAATTGGCCATAGGCTTGGCACAAAACGAAGAAACTTTAGGAGATTATTAAGATGGAATTGAGAGAATACACATTTACCGATAAAATTGACACACGCTCTGGATTTGGCGTTGGTTTAGCCGAAATCGGCGATTTAAATGAAGATGTCGTAGCATTGTGTGCCGATCTTACGGGTTCGTTAAAAATGAATGCTTTTAAAGACGCTCACCCAGAACGTTTTTTTCAGATAGGTATTGCAGAAGCTAATATGATTGGAATTGCTGCTGGAATGACCATAGGGGGTAAAATCCCGTTTACAGGAACTTTTGCCAACTTCTCAACAGGCCGCGTGTATGATCAAATTCGTCAATCGATCGCATATTCGCATAAAAACGTAAAAATATGTGCTTCGCATGCTGGCATAACGCTTGGTGAGGACGGTGCTACACACCAAATCCTTGAAGACCTTGGATTGATGAAAATGCTACCAGGCATGACTGTAATCAATACTTGTGACTTTGAGCAGACGCGGAAAGCAACTCATGCAGTAGCAGCGCATAATGGGCCTGTATACTTACGCTTTGGACGCCCTGCAGTTCCCAATTTCACTAGTGATTTGCCTTTTAAAATAGGGAAAGGAATTCTATTACAAGAGGGAACAGATGTTTCAATTGTGGCTACTGGACACCTCGTTTGGGAAGCTGTAGAAGCTGCAAAAAGTCTACACAAGGAAGGCATTAGTGCTGAGGTTATCAACATACACACCATCAAACCTTTGGACAATGCACTTATTCTAGAATCTGCTAAAAAAACAGGTGCAGTTGTAAGTTGTGAAGAGCATAACTACTTCGGTGGCCTAGGAGAAAGCATTGCTCGTGTTTTGGCAAAACAGCACCCTACTCCACAAGCTTTTGTTGCCACACAAGATACTTTTGGAGAATCAGGAACTCCTGCTCAATTAATGGAAAAATACGGCCTAAACGCTGATTCTATTATTAAGAAGGCTAAAGAAGTTTTGGCTAAAAAAGCCTAATCTTGATCTAGATAATCTGGCGTACCATCATTATCAGTATCGTCTGGTACTCCGTCATTGTTAACATCGTACTCATCACGGGTTAGTATGCCGTCATTGTCGTCATCTTGGTCGCTATAATTAGGAATGTTATCGCTATCAGTATCTTCATCGAAGTACCCATCTTGGTTCAAATCTTCAATATGCGTAGGAACAGAATCACCATCATGATCTGTGGTGTTGTAAGTATATAAATCAACAGCAAAAATCAGTGGCGAATAAGCTGGTACGCTTCTAGAATCGTTATAATAACCCATGGCAGAAGGCATAAAAATAGCAGCAGAACCAAAACCATCAAAGGCATAAGTACCATCTGAATTAATGGTGGGTGAGGCCGCTCTTTTGATCTGTGGCATTAGCGCACTAAAGCCTTTTACTACTGAAAGTGATTCAAACCAAATAGGGCTGGTCCTCTCGTCAAACTGGTTACGGTCTAATAACATCCCTTTGTAGGTAATAAATACGCTGTCAGCAATTGTTGGCGAATCTCCTACTCCCTCTCTAAGCGGTAAAATATAAGCGGTATGGTCGTGATAGACATCATCAGTGTCTCTTACTTTCACTGTTATTTCATTAACATTGCTGAAAATAGACAGCTTGCCTTCTTCGGGCTTTAAACTATCAATAGTGAATGTAATGTGTTTATTTTCATTAGCCATATCTGCATAGTCTTCGTGATTATACGACCAGTTCTTCATAAAAGATAGTAGAGAGTCGTTATCTACCGCGCGTTGAGCTTCATAATCTCTTGGTGGGTCCACTACGCCAAAACCGCGTTGATCTTCATCACATGCAGTTACAAATACTAAGCATAAAATTCCAAAAAAAAGTGTTAGTTTGTTCATCAATAAGATTTAATGCGCAAGATACGATTTTCAAGTATTATTGCGTGCCTATCAAAAAGATGCGAATAGATAAATATCTGTGGGCGGTCCGTTATTACAAGTCAAGAAATGCAGCTAGTACGGCATGTAGAAAAGGCTATGTACAAATTGGTGGCCAAAATGCCAAACCTTCAAGAGAAGTTTATGTATCAGATAAAATTACTATTCGACAGCAACAACTTAGCATTGAAATTTATGTTTTAGATATTCCAAAGAGTCGTGTTGGGGCCAAACTCGTACCACAATATCGCAAAGACATCACCCCAAAAGATGCATTAGACCTCAAGGATGCCGCAGATGAGAACCAAAGGTTGTCTAGAGTCAAAGGAACGGGTAGGCCAAGTAAAAAAGACCGCAGAGACCTCGAGGAGTTTTTAGATGACGATGCCTAAGGTATATTGTGTATTTTTGTTGTATGAGTGAAATCATTTTGACATCAGGACAGATTGAACACAAGCTTGAAAGAATTGCTTATCAGATTCTTGAAGCCAATGGTGAAAACAACACCATTATTATCGCTGGTATCGTTTCTAATGGTTATGCAGTTGCGGAACGCATTGCATATTACCTAAAATCCAACTCTAAAAAAAATATTTTATGTTGTGAGGTTAAGGTTGACAAAAAAAATCCACGCACCCCCATTCAGACTTCGCTTGATGCGAAAGATTACACAGATAAATCGGTTGTGATAGTTGATGATGTACTTCACACTGGAACAACGTTAATATATGCAGTCAGACATTTTTTGAATGTTCCTCTAAAGCAGTGTAAAACAGCAGTTTTACTAGACAGAAATCATAAAAAATTTCCTATTAAAGTAGATTTTAAAGGTGTTTCACTATCCACATCACTTAACGAAAATGTTATTGTTCAGGTTAGAGCAGATAGGTTTACCGCCTTATTGAATTAATTTACCTATTTCTGTTACCACCTCTTCGATCGATTTGTCGTCTACATTTATTAATTGATTTGCCTGGCTGTAAAAGCTCTGGCGCTCAAATAAATGTTTGGCAATAAAAGATTGTAAATCTGATACTGTTTTAGCATGCGAAATAAGAGGGCGTTCATTTTTTTCAGCGAAAAGGCGTTGTGCAAGTGTTTTGTGTGATGCTTTGAGGTAAAAAACATTTGGGGTGGCAGCCAAAATAAGGTTTATATTATCATAATAACAAGGTGCACCTCCTCCCAATGAAATTACCTCTTTAGCAGTAGTACCAAGTGCATTTTTAAGCGCCTCGTGTTCCAATGATCTAAAGGCTTTGGCACCCTTTTCAACGAATAGTTTAGATATAGTAGTACCTGCATTATTTGCAATTATATCATCAAGGTCTTGAAAAGAAAGATTGTGCTTTTGTGCAAGCATACGGCCAACCGTAGACTTACCGCTGCCCATATATCCTATTAATATGATTACGTTAGATTTAGAAAAAGAACTCGCCATATTTTAAAGTATTGCAGATTACAAATTTAGGGTAATTTAATCTTTGAATAATCGTCAAAATGCGCCTATATTTGCACCTTTAAATTTTGACTTGGTAGCTCAGCTGGTAGAGCATCTCCCTTTTAAGGAGAGGGTCCTGGGTTCGAACCCCAGCCAAGTCACAACCACAGACTTGGTAGCTCAGCTGGTAGAGCATCTCCCTTTTAAGGAGAGGGTCCTGGGTT
>CAXHBH010000063.1:0-3793 GCA_964014735.1 uncultured Flavobacteriaceae bacterium
GAAGGTGGTACCCATCTTTCAGGATTTAGACGCGGGCTTACTACAACGCTAAAGAAATATGCTGATGCATCTGGCATGTTGGACAAGTTAAAATTCGAAATCTCTGGAGATGATTTCCGTGAGGGACTTACCGCTATTGTTTCTGTTAAGGTTGCAGAACCACAATTTGAAGGACAGACCAAGACCAAATTGGGTAATAGAGAAGTAAATGCAGCTGTTTCGCAGTCTGTCTCTGAAATGCTTGAGAATTATTTAGAAGAGCATCCAAACGATGCCAAATCGATAGTGCAAAAGGTAATTTTAGCTGCCCAGGCACGTCACGCTGCTCGCAAGGCTCGTGAAATGGTACAACGTAAAACCGTGATGAGTGGAGGTGGATTGCCAGGAAAGTTGTCAGATTGCTCTGAACAAGACCCACAACTTTGTGAGGTATTCCTTGTTGAGGGTGATTCGGCTGGTGGTACTGCAAAGCAAGGGCGGGATCGAAACTTTCAAGCCATATTACCTCTTCGTGGTAAAATATTGAATGTTGAAAAAGCCATGCAACACAAGGTTTTTGAAAACGAAGAAATCCGAAATATTTATACCGCTCTTGGAGTTACCATAGGAACAGAAGAAGATGCCAAAGCACTGAATTTAGAAAAGTTGCGTTACCACAAAGTTGTCATTATGTGTGATGCCGATGTTGATGGTAGTCACATTTCAACACTTATTTTAACCTTCTTTTTCCGTTACATGCGCGAGCTTATTGAAAATGGTTACATCTACATTGCAACACCACCACTTTATTTGATTAAAAAAGGTCAAAAGAAGCAATATGCTTGGGATGATGATCAGCGTGATCGCTTGATGCAAGATTTTGGACAAGGCTCTTCAGTACAACGTTACAAAGGTTTGGGAGAAATGAATGCTGAACAACTTTGGGATACAACCATGAATCCAGAATTTAGAACATTACGTCAAGTAACCATAGACAACGGAGGCGAGGCTGACCGTGTATTCTCTATGCTCATGGGCGATGAAGTACCGCCAAGACGTGAGTTTATTGAAAAAAATGCAATTTATGCGAATATTGATGCATAAACTTTTAGTATTTGCGTTCAAGCCTTACTTTTACAAAACCTAAATAACAAAAACATGAGAGTTACCATAGTTGGGGCTGGAAACGTTGGCGCTACTTGTGCAGATGCTATTGCCACACAACGCATTGCAAGTGAAGTCGTATTACTAGATATTAAAAAAGGATTTGCCGAGGGTAAAGCCCTTGACATGATGCAAACCGCTACCACTCTTGGGTTTAACACCAAAATTGTAGGTACAACTAATGATTACACCAAAACCGCAAATAGCAATGTTGTTGTAATCACGTCTGGGATTCCACGCAAGCCGGGTATGACACGTGAAGAATTAATTGGTATTAACGCTGGCATTGTTCAGTCTGTTGCTGAAAATATTTTAGTGCATTCACCAGACGCTATTATTGTAGTGGTTTCCAACCCGATGGATACCATGACCTACCTTACGCTAAAGAAAACAGGATTACCAAAAAACCGCATCATCGGGATGGGCGGTGCTTTGGACAGCTCCAGATTTAAAACCTATTTATCTCAAGCTCTGGACAAACCAGCCAATGATATTCACGGGATGGTAATTGGTGGACACGGAGACACTACCATGATACCATTGACAAGATTGGCTTCTTATAACGGTATTCCTGTTTCAACTATGCTGAAAGCGGAAGCACTACAAAAAGTTGCTGCCGACACCATGCTAGGTGGTGCAACATTAACTAAGTTACTTGGGACATCTGCATGGTATGCGCCCGGCGCATCCGTTGCCTATTTGGTTGACAGTATCTTAAATAATCAAAAGCGTATAATACCATGCTCAGTTTATTTAGATGGAGAATATAACCAAGAAGATATTTGCATTGGGGTTCCATGCGTTATTGGAAGTTCAGGGTTAGAATCCATAGAAGATGTAAATTTAACTGCCGAGGAGCAAGCCACTTTTGATAAAAGCGCTGCTGCAGTACGTAACATGAATGCAGCTTTAGACAGCATACTTTCGTAAAAATTTACAGCTAATTTTAGTAATTTGTTAATCAGGGCGGATACGCTATATTTGCTCGTCTTATATACGACACAAAACAATTTATCATGCAGAATAACGGACTTATCAAATTTTTCACCGTTTTGTTTGGCCTTGTCAGCCTTTACCAATTGTCGTTCACCTTTGTTACTTCAAAAGTTGAATCAGATGCCAAGACATATGCTCAAGCCTCTGTCAATAAAGATGACGCGGATTATTTTACTCTCGTAGACATTGAAGAGCGTAACTACCTTGATTCAATTGCAGAACAAAAGGTACTTGGCGTTTTCAACTATGCCACAGCAAAAGACCGAGAGCTAAACAAAGGTTTAGACCTAAAAGGGGGTATTAACGTAATCTTACAGGTTTCCGTAAAGGATATCTTAAAAGGTTTGGCCGAAAATAGCCGAAATCCATTGTTTAACCAATCACTAGCAAGAGCTGATGCACTGCAGAAATCTTCTGACGATACTTATGTAGAGAGCTTTTTCTTGGCTTTTGAAGAACTAAAAGGAGATGAAAACCTATCAAATCCAGATATTTTTGGCAACCGCACCCTAAGCGATGACATCAACTTTAATATGACAGATGATGAGGTTAAGCCTATTATACGAAGAAAAATTGATGCTTCTATTGTTTCTGCATTTGAGGTATTGCGTAAGCGTATTGATAAATTTGGGGTGACCCAACCCAACATCCAACGTTTGGGTACTTCGGGTCGTATATTGGTCGAATTGCCAGGTGCTAGAGACGTTGAACGTGTCAAGAAGCTCTTACAAAGTACTGCCCAGCTTGAGTTTTGGGAAACTAAATCAAATCAGTTATTTGGCACATTTCTGGGGCAAGCAAATGAATTACTAAAATCTGTAGTTGAAGCTGAAAAAGCAGAAACCGAAGCAGAAGTATCAGAAATTGATGATTTGCTCTCAGATGTAGCAGCTGCTCAAGATTCCATTACAAGCGTAGTAAACCCAATTTATGACTACGTTAAAGGTTCTGGTTATGCTAGTGGTCCTGTACTTATTCAGGTTGACATCAAAGACCAGCCTACAGTTGATTCACATTTAAACCGAACTGACGTACGTGCCTTGTTGCCTGCAGACTTGCGTTACACTAAGTTTTTATGGGGTATACCAGATGAAAAAACAAATTTAGTTGATTTATATGTCATTAAGGCAAACCGAACTAACGAACCACCTTTAAGTGGAAGTGTTATTGTTGATGCTGCGCAAACCTATGACCAATTGGGTGGTGCTGCCGTTTCCATGCAAATGAATGGAAAGGGCGCTCGTATCTGGGAAGAAATGACGGGTAAAGCTTACACTGAGAAGAGTAATATTGCCATTGTATTAGACGATGTGGTCTATTCTGCTCCTGGTGTATCCAAAGGCGCTATTTCAGGTGGTCGATCTGAGATATCAGGGCAATTCTCTCTAAATGAAGCCATTGACTTGGCTAACGTATTAAGAGCAGGTAAGCTGCCAGCTGCTGCTGAAATTATTCAATCTGAAATCGTGGGTCCATCTCTTGGCCAAGAGGCTATTGAAAGTGGTGTTAACTCATTTGTAATTGCACTGTTACTTGTGCTAGCTTGGATGATTTTTTACTATGGACGCGCTGGTCTTTACGCAGACATTGCCTTAAGCCTAAATATCATTCTTATCTTCGGAATTCTAGCTGGATTGGGTGCTGTACTTACACT
>CAXHBH010000064.1:0-3700 GCA_964014735.1 uncultured Flavobacteriaceae bacterium
TGAATGAATTTAAGGGTGAAATAGAGGCTGTAATTAAAATAAAAAGTTAAAAATATATTATATAATATTTGTTTGTGGATAAACTTCAAAGACAAATTATTAGACATACCTTTGTAAAACATGGGTAAGAAAAAGAAAGCTTTATCAATACAAAAATCCATTCTTCAGGTTTTAGAACAATCTCCTAACCAGTCTTATAATTACAAACAAATAGCTAGTCGTTTAGGAATTAAAGACCCCAGCGGACGAAATCATATTATAAAAAACTTGAAGAAGCTTATTGCGTTAAAAAAAATAAATAATCCAACAAAAGGAACATTTCAAGCAAAGAAAAATAATAATTATCACCAAGGAATTCTCGATATATCCAACAACGGCACAGGTTATATTATATCGGATGGATTTGATGATGATTTAAAAGTTTCTTCAACACACCACCATAAAGCATTTGGTGGTGATGAAGTACTCTTTTATGCATACCCGGCAAGAAGTAGTAGAAAAAGAGAAGCTAAAATAATTGAAGTTTTAAAAAGAAAAAATAAAAGCTTTGTAGGTACGCTTCACAAACAAAACAGGACCATGTTTGTTCGTGTAAGCCAAAGAATATCTAGCGTAGATTTTTATATAGAAAAAGAGACAGAAATCAAAACAGTAGACGGCGACAGGGTTTTGATATCTTTTACAAATTGGGATAAAACCAAGTCACCACAAGCAAAAATTATTAAAGTTCTAGGCACTCCTGGTGAAGCAGAAACGGAAATACATACCATATTAACTGAATATGGTCTTCCATATACTTTTGATCCACAAATAAAGCAAGAAGCAAACAACATAAGCGAACAAATCAACCGAGAAGATATTCAAAATAGATTGGATTACCGCAAAGTATTAACATTCACAATTGATCCAACTGACGCAAAAGATTTCGATGACGCTCTCTCTTTTCAAGAAAAGGAAAATGGAGACTTTGAAATAGGTATCCATATTGCTGATGTATCTCACTACGTCAAACCAGGTAGTGTTTTAGACGACGAGGCTTATAAACGCGCAACATCTGTTTACCTCGTTGATAGAGTGGTTCCAATGCTGCCTGAACAATTATCTAATAAAGTATGTTCATTAAGGCCTAATGAAGAGAAACTAACCTTTGCAGCTATTTTTACCCTTGATATTTATGGAAATGTCAAAGATCAGAAATTTGGAAGAACAATCATAAATTCTAACTACCGTTTCGCTTATCACGAAGCGCAACACATTATAGATACAAAAACAACAACTATACCAGCCAAAATATCTCTTACATCTAAAACGTATAAAGTTGATGAAAAAGTAAAAGAAGCAATTTTACAACTTAACACAACAGCACAACACCTTCGCAAAAAACGCATGCAAAGTGGCGCAATTTCTTTTGATAAAGAAGAGGTTAGGTTTACGCTTGACGAAGAAAAAACCCCCACAGATGTTTTTGTTAAAACCAGTAAAGAAGCCAATAAGCTAATAGAGGAATACATGCTGTTGGCAAATAAAAAAGTTTCAGAATTTATAGCAAAAGAAGACGGAAAAAAAACATTTGTTTTTCGGGTTCATGACAAACCAGAAGAAGAAAAATTAAAGCAATTAAAAAGAGTAATATCTGGCTTTGGTTATTCTTTAAATTTAACTTCATCCGAAACAACAGCACACTCAATAAACAAACTACTCAAAGACATAACCAACAAACCCGAACAAAATCTTATTGACACTTTAACAATAAGAAGCATGAGCAAAGCCAAATACACCACACAAAATATTGGTCATTATGGTCTGGCGTTTGATTATTACTCACACTTTACCTCACCCATAAGAAGGTATCCAGACGTTGTTGCACATAGATTATTACAACACTACCTAGAAGCAAAAAAACCACCTAAAGCAGAAGTTTATGAAAGCGTCATGAAACACTGTACGGAAAAGGAGATTTTAGCAACAAAAGCAGAGCGAGACTCCATTAAGTTTATGCAAGTTAAATACATGCAAGAGCGCATTGGAGAAAAGTTTACTGGTATTGTTTCGGGAGTGGTGGAACGTGGCCTATATGTTGAAATAGAGGGCAACAAATGCGAAGGGATGGCTAGACCCCAAGATATACCTGGCGACTTTTACTTTTTTGACGAACCTAATTACGCTTTCGTTGGAAAAAAATCGAAAACAACCATACAGCTTGGCGATCGAGTAATAATTAAAGTAACCGCCGCCGACCCAATAAAAAGACATTTAGACTTTAACATATTGGGTCATGTATAATAATACGTATCTTTGAGTAAAGGATTCATATGCGCAAACTTTTTCTATTTCTATTAATTTCTACTTTGTCTAATGCTCAAGCAATCAAACTAGGACAGTTCAATGAACTCAAGGTTTTTGATGGAATTCGCGTAACCATCATTCCCTCTGAAGCAGACTCTTTAGTAGCAGAAGGAAAAAACAACCAATTTTTATCGGTAAAGAACAAAAATGGTAGGTTGTACCTGCGCATGGACATTAAAAAAAGATTAGGAGGTTTTAACACCTCGGTGGCTTTATTCTCCTCTAGCTTAATCGAAGAAATTGATGCTAATGAAGGCGCTTTTATTTCATTTCAAGATGTTTTATTTCAACCCAGCATTTTACTAAAAGCGCAAGAGGGCGCAGAAATCGATGCCCTGCTTGATGTTCAAAAAGTAAGAACCAAAACAGCTTCTGGCGGGATTGTTAACTTGAAAGGATCGGCCGTAGTACAATACCACAGCGTTGTAACCGGCGGCATAGTAGAGGCCGCTACGCTTGACTCTGAGCAGGTCGAGGTTAGAGTAAAAGCCGGTGGTAGAGCCGCCATAAATGCCAGTGAGCTAGCAGAGATAAAGGTAGCTTTGGGTGGATCGGTTAGCATTTATGGAGAACCCAAAAAAACCATTAAATCTATATCTGTAGGAGGAAAAATAGAGCAAAAGAGTGCTTCGGCAGAAACCCGGGGAAATGAATGAATTTATTGCGGCAATTCCCCTATCATTGTTGCTTGTTTTTTCTACCGGCCCCGTCTTTTTTGTGATTGTCGAAACAAGCATAACGAAGGGAGCCAAACAAGCGTTTTGTGTCGATATAGGCGCCGTAATTGCTGATATTATTTTTATCCTTATTGCCCTGTTCAGCGCACAGTCGCTACGCAATAGCTTAGTAGAAAATTCACTTTGGTTTATTATTGGTGGAATTGTACTTTGTGGATTTGGTGTTTTCTCTTTGCTATCATTAATGAGGCAAAAAAAAATAGTTGCATTTCAGGTAGAGAAGCTACCAAAAGGAAACCACTTCTTCTATATAGCTAAAGGTTTTGTTCTGAATATTATCAATATTGGCACTTTTTTGTTTTGGCTGGGCTTGGTTGTCTTTGGTGCGGACTTTTGGTTTTTTGTATATGTTTTATTGATTTATTTACTTTTCGACATCGTTAAAATATTTCTTGCCAAGCAACTCAAATCAATCCTTACTCCTCGAGTTATTTACAAACTCAAACAAATGGTTAACATTATTATTCTAGGTTTCGGCTTGTTTTTTATTTTTCAAGGGGGTTTCCCAGAACAAAAGAAGCAACTACAAACCCTTATTGAAGCGAAGATTAAGTAGAGGCACCGAGCGGATTCGAACCGCTGTACAAGCTTTTGCAGAGCTCTGCCTAGCCACTCGG
>CAXHBH010000065.1:0-3686 GCA_964014735.1 uncultured Flavobacteriaceae bacterium
ACCACTTGTTCTTCTTCCCTATAGCTATATTTATGGTGGCGAATATGACCCGAAAACCAACCTATGGTAGGGCTTGTAAGTATGGTATAGGCATCAAATTGACGAAGGCTGTAATAGATATGGTCATAGGGCTTAGAAAAGCCAGCTGCCAAATCACCATAACCGCTATAGGCTTGGTCTTGACTAAAGCGATTGTCTTGAATATCACTTTGCATACGGTATCCAAGGCGCAAACGTGGGGCCTGAACTGAGTCATTTGAGCGAAGTAGCAAATAGTCTTGTTCTAATAAGTAACGTTTTCCGATAAAGTTGTTTGTGGCATTTTCATAGTTCACTCCTAGGCGTTCTCTGTCAAAGAATTCGTCGTTTCCTGACTCAAAATCTTGAATAGAAGCTTCGTCCAGTCCACCGTTTTCTTGTTGGGAAATTTTTTGATTCATGATTTGCAAACGCAAGCGATAGCGCCTATTGGGGTTTTCGTAACGTGTGCTAAACCGTAGTTGGCTGCGCCCTGATATTTGGTGCTGGTATTTCCCTAAAGAGCGGTGTCCGCGGTATCCAATGGCATAGTTTAGCCTTGGGTGGATGTTGGAAGTTATAAGCACATCGGTAGATTGTCCTTGCGATTGGGTAGTTTTAAAGAATATCTCAGACAGTGGCGTGGGTACGTGGTAATACCCAAGCTGATGTGATAAAAAACGCTGGCTTTCTTTGGCCTTAAAACCAACAGCTGGCACCGTTTCCTTGTGCCAAGCTTCTAATGACATAGGGTTCAAGACTTGACCAGAGTTATTTAGTGGCAGATAGGCAAAGTTATCCCTGCGCTGACTGTTGAACTTATAGTATTTGGCCATGGTGAGTGTGGTATCCGCATGAATGGTATCGCGCGACTGGCTGATAATAAGATAATCCTTAATGCTGATGTCATCATTACTGGATTGAATTGACAACGAATCTAATGTGCCTGCATTAAATTGGCTGGGCGTACTTATTGGCGTTTTGAGTTGTTTGGGTGATGGTAAAGCTGCTGGTGGGGGCGTGGATTGTGCCAAAACACAGATTGGTAAACACAAGAAAAGAAATATTCGCAGCACGCTCAATCGTTTTGGCAAAGGTATTGATTTCGAAAACAAAAGCTGCTTAGCGTTTAAACGATTTTTAGTATATCAGTATTGAATAAATCCCAAGTCTGTTCTTCTTTTTTAAACCTATATTTTCTGTTTTATAATTTTCTTGGGAGTTTATTAATAAACGCTGTGCGTCCGGGTAAATAAACGGTATACGGCGGATTTATAATTGTTGCAAAACATTTGAAAATAAATGAAAAAATGAGAGACTACTCTGGTAGAACAAAAAAGATATTAAAAGAAAAAGACCTATCAGTAACAGATTTTTGTAGAATTATTGGACTTACTTCATGAACAACAATATATCTTATAATAAAAGATAATATAAAACCTAGCGGAAATGCAGAGGATAAAATTATAAACACTTTTCCAGACATTTCTGAGAAGTGGCTGCTATATGGAATTGGAGAATACAATCAAATAGAAGAAGACAAACAGGCAAAAGAAGAAGATAGAACAGTAACAGCGCAGCAAGTTATAGACTACATTAAGAAAAAGTCAAAGAAAGACAGAAAAGAGATAGAAAAGTTAAAACAGGCGTTTTTAATTATGCACGAGAATGCTTTAGAAACAACCGAAAAAGTTAACTACTTAGTGCAAAAGCTAAATGCGTATTTAAAATAAAAAAAACCATCCCTCTACCCATCCCATTTGTTTTGTATTTTAGGACCTAGATGCAAACACAGCTTACCCAAACCCTAGAATGTGGTACTGATGAAGCCGGGCGAGGCTGTTTGTCAGGTCCCGTAACCGCAGCTGCCGTTATCCTACCTCCATCCTATACCCATCCACTACTCAACGACTCCAAAAAGCTCACCGCAAAACAACGACTTACCCTGCGAGAAGAAATCAAAAGCGTAGCACTGGCCTATGGCATTGCGCATGTTTCGCCCCAAAGAATTGACGAAATCAACATATTAAACGCCTCTATAGAGGCCATGCAGCTTGCCATAAGCGCCATGGAGTGTGTACCAGAAACCATCCTTGTAGACGGCAATAAATTCAGGCCCTACCAAGGCATTCCATACCACTGCATCATTGGTGGTGATGGCAAATACCTCAACATAGCCGCAGCATCCATACTGGCCAAAACCACTAGAGACGACCTTATGCTCGAATACCACAAAAAGCACCCAAACTACGGCTGGGACACCAACAAAGGCTACCCAACCCCCAAACATCGAGAGGGAATTCGCAAACACGGAGCTGTTGAAATACACCGTAAAAGTTTTGCGTTATTACCAAAACAACTCTCTTTAGATTTATAAATTTGCACTATGAATCGATTGTTGCTGCTTACTGTCTGCATTCTTTTGATTGGCTGCCAGTCCAAACAAAATACAACAGACTCCCTACTGAATTATTTACCAAACAATGCGGTGGTGGTACTGAAAAGTAGTTCTTTTAAATCGCTACATGATTATAGGAACCAACATGATGCCGCTACGGCTGCAGCTACTCTATTGCCTGATTTCTTTGAAGAATTAAGCCAAATTGGGCCCAACACTGCTGGACAATTAAGCTTTCACCCAGAAGGTAAAGACCAACTTATTCCGCTGTTGATAAGCCTACAAAAACCCGTTTACAGCGACTCGGTTTCCGTAGACACACTTAAATACAACAAAACGCAGTTGCTAAAAAGAAATGCCAATCCGCCAACCTTCTACGCCAGTTGGGACAGCCTCCACTTCAGCTCACCTAGTAAATTGTTGCTAGAAAGCAGCATAAGACTTCGGTCAACGCAAAACAGTATTGATACTGAACTCGAGCAGCTTTATAAAAACACCACAGAAGACCACACATTCTTTGTGTCAAAAGACATTGCGCCTTATTTCAATAGGCTTTTTAAAGACATGAATCTTATACCTTGGGTACAATGGAGCAAGTGGACTGCTATGGTTCCATCTGTTAACAGTAATGGGGTATATTTGCAAGCCTACGGCATTACGGATACCAACGGAGCCTCACGCCTTTCTTTCCTCAAAAACCAAGACACTGCCTTGCAAGAATTGGCAGCATATATTCCAAGCAACATCAACACCGTTCAAGCCTTTAGTTTTGATTTAGACACCTACAAAAAAGCTTCACTGCGCTTTGAAGCGGCACACAACCTGCCCGATACACTTATGGATTCCTTACTAATAGATGCCACCCAGCTTGCACAACTAAGGCTAGGGAATGAAACCGTAGTGTTGGTTAAATCGAGCATGGCAACAGACGATATCAAACAAACCTTGGCAAAGAAGTCCAGGGCGCAGTTCACCACAGAACAACAAACACTCTATGCGTTTTCTGACGAGAATATCATCACTGATCTGCTGCCGCCAATGCTAAAGCAAAACAAATTTACTTTTGCTACAATTGTAAATGAACACCTCTATTTAGGAACTTCGCAGACTGTTCTAGAATCGGTCATTTACGCGCTTACTAAAGATGATGTTTTGTCACAAAACGAACGCTTTCAAACCTATTTCAAAACGTTACCTAGCCGCAGTAGTTTTTGGGGATGGTCTGCTCCAGCCTATTTTGAAACGCAAGTAAAAAAAATAGCGCCAGCAC
>CAXHBH010000066.1:0-3561 GCA_964014735.1 uncultured Flavobacteriaceae bacterium
AGAAAATGGTTTCACGTGGAACAATTAGCGCCCCATATACACCAGCAAAACGGAAAGATCGCTTGGGGAAACGCCGCTTATTCTTGATGCTTGAGCAATGGATACGGGTTGAATTTTATTGAGTTTCTGTCGGGCTTCAATAGAAAGGGATTTGACCTTTTCATAATCAAAGTTTTTTGGTATTGGCACATGCTCTAAAGATGAAAGTTTGTCTGCTTGTGCTTTTTCCTTTGCAATATATCCTGCATACTTTACTTGGATTTCGACCTGCTCTAAGGTAGCGGTATCTATAGATTCTTTTTTTACAAAATCATGTACATTGTAAAGTGCCAAAAAATCTTTTATTTTTACGTTCGGGCGAGCCAAAACCTTAGCCATTTTAAGTGATTGCTTGACTGGGTTTGAGGCTTTACTTGTCAAAATAGGGTTTATGTCTTCTGGAGCAACGCTTGTTTTGTCAAAAAAACGCAACAAAGAAGAAGCTTTTCTTGATTTAGTTTCTAATAGCCGCATGCGTTTATCAGAAGCAAGGCCAATTTCGTGGGATTTTGGGGTGAGCCGTAAGTCTGCGTTGTCTTGTCTTAATAAGGTGCGGTATTCTGCCCTAGATGTAAACATACGGTAAGGCTCCTCTGTACCTTTGGTAATAAGGTCGTCGATTAAAACGCCAATATATGCCTCTTCTCTGCTGAGGATGAATTCGTCTTTTTGAGCAACATAATTGTGGGCATTGATTCCGGCCATAATTCCTTGAGATGCGGCCTCCTCATAGCCTGTTGTACCATTAATTTGGCCGGCGAGGAATAAGCCCGAAACTAGCTTTGTCTCCAAACTGTGTTTTAGTTGTGTTGGCTGAAAATAATCATACTCTATAGCGTAGCCTGGGCGAAAGAATTTAACTTTCTTAAAGCCTGCAACAGCAGAAAGCGCCTTAAATTGAACCTCTTCTGGAAGTGATGTTGAAAAGCCGTTAACATAGACTTCTACTGTGTCCCAGCCTTCCGGTTCAACAAATATTTGGTGTCTGTCTTTTTCTGCAAAACGGTTAATTTTATCTTCCACAGAAGGACAGTAACGAGGGCCTTTGCTTTTGATTCGTCCATTGAACATGGGAGAACGATCAAAACCCTCTCTTAATAAGTCATGTACTTCTGGGCTGGTATACGTCATATGACAAGACCGCTGGTTCTTAAGTGTGTGGCCGTTATCTAAATAAGAGAATTTAGAAGGGTTGGTGTCGCCTGGCTGCTCAATCATTTTAGAGTAATCTAAAGATCGGCAGTCTACGCGCGGAGGTGTACCTGTCTTCATCCTTCCGGATGTAAAGCCTCGTTCAACAAGTCGCTCGGTTAGTCCAAAAGATGGGCTTTCACCAGCACGGCCACCGCCAAATTGTTTCTCGCCGATGTGTATTAGACCGTTTAGAAAAGTACCGCTTGTTAGCACGACTGATTTGGAGATAATCTCTATTCCTAGTGAAGTAACTACACCGCTAATTTTATCGTTATCGAAAAGCAAGTCCGTAACCATTTCTTGATAAAAATCAAGGTTTTCTGTTTGTTCTAATTTATTCCGCCAATGTCGAGCAAACATCATGCGATCTGATTGAACCCGTGGGCTCCACATTGCTGGGCCTTTGGAGCGGTTAAGCATTTTGAATTGAATTGCTGAAGAGTCTGAAATTAATCCGCTGTACCCACCAAGTGCGTCAATTTCTCTTACGATCTGGCCTTTTGCAATACCACCCATAGCGGGGTTGCATGACATTTGGCCAATGTTCTGCAGGGTCATAGTGATTAGCAAAGTTTTACTACCCATGTTGGCAGCCGCGGCAGCCGCCTCTGCACCCGCATGCCCGCCACCAACAACAATAACGTCGTAAATATTACGAAACATGGCGCTCTTTATTTTGTTCCACGTGAAACATTTTAATACAATAGCGTTCTGCCTTTCGCATTTGCTCTGTTTGGGAAGCTGTTTTGTCTCTGTGGCCAAGGCAATGCAAAAGGCCGTGGGACATCACACGGAGCAGCTCTTCATCAAAAGGAATGTTCAACTCTTTTGCATTTTCACGGACTCGATCAATGGAAATAGCAATATTGGCTGAAACGTCTTTGCCACTTGAATCGTCAAAAGTAATTACGTCAGTTAAAGTGTTGTGGCTCAAGTACTTAACGTTTAAATCGAGCAAATACTCGTCGCTCATAAAGGCATAAACTAACGACAAAGATGATGCTTTGTGTTGTTTTGCACAAATTGTAAGCCATTTGGCAAACAATTGTTCGTCAACAAGCACAAAGTCTGTTTGATATGTAAAATCTACTGAAGCGTCCATTGCGCAAATATATTCAATTAGAGTTGTAATAAAAGATGAATAGACGTTGTATCTTTGACAAACTATTATGTCTATACGCGTTCGTTTTGCACCTAGCCCTACAGGCCCCTTACATATTGGGGGCGTCCGAACTGCACTATATAATTATTTGTTTGCCAAAAAAAACGGCGGCACGTTCATCCTTCGGTTTGAAGACACAGATCAAAACCGCCTTGTTAAGGGCGCAGAAGCCTATATCACAAAAACGCTTGATTGGTTGGGCATAAGTCCTGACGAAGGTCCTCACACAGCTGGAAATTATGGCCCGTACCGGCAAAGCGAAAGAATAGAGAGATACCTAAAGCACGCCCAAAAACTCGCAAATAACAATAATGCTTATTTGGCTTTTGACACCACAACCGAACTAAAGCGCCTGCGTGAAACAGAAGAAAAAAAGGGGGGGCGATTTGTTTATAATTGGGAAAACAGAGCTGGTCTTAAAAATAGCTTGTCAATGAGCCCTGAGGAAGTCAGCGCCTTAATTGCAAAAAAAACACCTTATGTTATCCGGTTTAAAAGCTATTCAAAAGGAGATAATAAGTCGTTAAAAATGGTTGACGAGGTTCGTGGCACTTTGGTTGTTGACACTTCTTTATTAGATGACAAAATAATTGTTAAACAAGATGGTATGCCAACTTACCACTTGGCAAACGTGGTAGATGATCACTTAATGCAAATTAGTCATGTGATACGGGGTGAAGAGTGGCTTCCCTCAATGGCACTGCACGTACTTTTATACAATGCTTTTAGCTGGAAAAACCCTGTTTTTGCACATGTGCCATTAATTTTGAAGCCCGCTGGAAAAGGAAAACTATCAAAGCGAGATGGCGACAAATTCGGGTTTCCCGTTTTTCCATTGGAATGGGATATTAAAACACCCGGCTTTAAAGAAGCAGGGTATTTGCCAGAAGCGCTTGCTAATTATTTGGCATTATTGGGATGGAACCCTGGAGGAGAAAAAGAGCTTTTTTCATTAGATGAACTAATTGATTTGTTTTCGCTAAAACAGATAACCAAAGCAGGAGGGCGATTTGATCCCGAACGATGTAGGTGGTTTAACGAACAGCACCTACATAAGGCAGACTCGGCTATTATTGAGGATTCGCTTAATCAATTGCTTAAGCAAAGGGGAATAGATAGTACGAGTGTTTCAACTGCTGCCGTCGTTGGCTTGGTGCAAAATCGGC
>CAXHBH010000067.1:0-3234 GCA_964014735.1 uncultured Flavobacteriaceae bacterium
ACCACGACGAACTTCGTCGGCAGCGTCAGATGTGTATAAGAGACAGACACCAGGGGGGCTGATTCCTCTCATATAAAAGAGGGCATACCCGACTGGTGGCGTCAAAAAAGATGTTTGTAGTGTGACGGCAACTAAAATTGTAAACCAAACGAGCACTGGTTTGTCTACCACACCATAACCGCTTATTGCTAAGTCCATGGCTCCAATAACTGGCACGAGCAATGGCAATACAATAAAAGTTATTTCAATCCAATCGAGGAAAAATCCAAGCAGAAATACACAAAATATTACAAAGAGAATAATACCATTGTCGTTGAAAGGTAATGAAGTTAGCGCATCCTCTATGATTTCATCACCACCTAAAGCACGCACAACAAAAGCAAAAACAGTTGCACCTATTATGATACAAAAAATGTAGCCCATGGTATTAAAAGTGCCGTATAGAGCCTCTTTCAACATTGTTAAATTTAGTTTCCGATAAAACGCCGCAAGGATCATTGCGCTCAAAGCGCCAACTCCACTGGCTTCGGTTACTGTAGCAATACCGGCTATGATTGATCCTAAAACCAAAAACATAAGAGCCAGAATGGGTACTGCATCCAATAGGACCCTAAAAAGAGTTTTAAATCCTACCGGTTGTCTGTCTTCTGCCAAGGGTGCCGCCTCAGGTCTAAGGAATGAAAATCCGAGTATGTAGATTACATAAAGTGCTGCAAGCATTAACCCTGGGATAAAAGCGCCCATGAATAAATCACCAGCTGGAAGGTTAAGTTGGTCTGCCATAAAAACCAGCATAATTGACGGCGGTATAATGATCCCAAGACAGCCGGATGCAGCCACCGTTCCCGTTGCGAGTTCTTTGGAGTAGCCTTGTTTAATCATAATTGGAAGGCTTAATACACCAAGTAGAACCACCGAGGCTCCAACAATCCCGGTACTTGCAGCCAGCAATGTTCCTATCAAAGCCACCGTTATGGCCATGCCACCCCTGACATTACCAAACAATTCTTGAGTTGACGTAAGCAAACGCTCAGCGATTCCAGACTTTTCGAGCATAAAGCCCATAAAAATAAAAAGGGTCCCCGCTATTAGAATCCAATTGGTCATCACTGCATAAATACGCTTCACAACAATGCCAAAGTAAAAGAAGTCCAGGCCGGTAGCTGTATCAAAATATTGATCGGAGATCATTGCTATTAGGGTAAATAAAATTGAAACGCCAAAAAGTGTGTAGGAAATATGAAAACCCACAAGGAGCATAGCGCAAAAGGTTACAAAAAGAGCTGTCAGCAGAATGGTTTCAACAAACATTTACTTGGCATCTCCTGTTAGTTTTCTGAGTTTTGCAATAATGGCGATTGATCTAGCCACCGTTGCAATTCCAAATAATACAAATGACAGTACTAAAACTGATTTTATAATCCATCTATGCGGTAAACCGCCGGGGTCAATCGAACCCTCTGCAGTTACGTAAGCTCTCATCATGAAAAACCATGAGTGATATATAATAACGATAATAAATGGCAGCAGTACAACAACGTGGCTTATAAGATCTATCCAAAGCTTTGTTTTTTCTGAAAACTTGCTGTAAAAAAGATCGTTGCGAACATGTGTTTCCATAGATGTACAATATGAAAAACCCATCATAAATCCAAAAGAGTATATGTGCCATTGCAACTCATCAAATCCTAAACTGGACAGGCCGAGTACATATCGAAGAAAAACTGATAAACATACAATGGCAACGAGAAAGAGTGCAAGCCAGCTGATTGCGTGGCCCAAGGCTATAATTTGTTTTTCTATATTCTGAACAAAATTCACTTTGAGATTTACCTGTTGTACGGAAGTTTATTAAATTGTTTTAGCAATGCAAGCCGTATGCTTGCATTGCTAGTTGGTTATAATAGAACTATTAGTCCCATAAACTATTACGACCAATGGAGCCAATATTCTCCCAAGCCTTATAGTCTTGCATGAACGCTGTAAGATCATCCATCAACATTTTGACCTCAGGGTCTGTTGCCATAAGCTCGTCCATTGTTTCATTGAACGCCGCTCTCATTGCTTTGAGCATTTCGTCATCAAATTTAACAATTTCGACACCTTTTTCTTCTTGAAGTGTCTTAAGTGCAGCATTTTGAATTGCATTTGAGTGTGTCATTGACCAAACATTTGCTTGTCTTACTGACGCTTCCCACTGCGCTTGTTGAGCTTCACTCATACCGTTCCACACATCCATATTCATCACGATTTCAATGATTGTATAAGGCTGGTGCCAACTTGGCATATGATAGTACTTAGCAACTTTATGTAATCCAGCTTCTAAGTCATTTGCTGGAAGACCCATTTCAGCAGCGTCAATCACGCCTTTTTCAAGTCCTGGGAAAATTTCGCCAAAAGGAATAAGTGTAGGAACAGCGCCTAGTTTAGTTACAGTTCCGCCTGCAAAGCCACCAATTCGGATTTTAGTTCCTTTCCAGTCTTCAACTTTTTCAATTCTCTTGGTAAACCACCCTGCGCCTTCGTTTGCGTAGATCGCTAGAGGCCATACCTTCACGTTATACCCAGCGTCATTATAAAACTTTTCCCAAAGTTTTGTGCCGTTGCCTTCGTATAACCAACCTAGCATTACGTGAGGTTCTGGTCCAAATGGCATTGTACAGTATGGAATAGCTTCTTTCAAAGAACCACCGAGATAAGCTCCGCAGGTGTAGCCTGCCTGTACTTGTCCGTCTGATACAGCTTGGTGGATATCAAAAGCTGGCATAAGTTCCCCTGGCTCAAACATTTTGATTTTCATATTTCCGCCAGAAACTTTTTCTAGAACATCAGCAAAATATACTGATGTAGAACCTGTTATAGGTAAGTTCGTTCCAAAAGCCGAAGGTGTTTTAAAAGTAATTTTTTTATCAGCCATAGCAGTTCCAGCTAAGCCGAAGAATGTTAACATAACTACGGAAGCTTTAACCGCTTTCATAGCTTGTTTGGTTAAGTAGTTTCTCATCGAGATGTCCTCCCTACATCACTAATCAAGTTGCATAAAGTCGTACCAAATTCTTTGATACAATTGGTTTTATGTAGGGCAACGGTAACAGTTTTATGAATTATAGCAACGAAATGTTCCAGGTAGAACAATATAAAAAATGTATACGTTCATAAATATTTTTTATATTTATGGCCTGTCTATAAACTGTCTCTTATACACATCTGACGCTGCCGACGAAGTTCGTCGTG
>CAXHBH010000068.1:0-3217 GCA_964014735.1 uncultured Flavobacteriaceae bacterium
CGCTACGGTTTACGTGTTGGAATTGACATCAGTAAACCCATTCGAATGTTGATAGAGCCTGGATATAAAGGTTTCGAATTAGTAGGCGATTATCGTCTAACAAAAAACTTTTATATAGCTGGTGAATTTGGCAATGAAATAAAAAACGTAAGTCAAGATGCTGTACATTTTGAAACTTCTGGATCCTTCCTAAAGCTCGGTGCAGACTATAATGTTTATGACAACTGGCGTGGCATGGACAACCTAATCGTCGTTGGTTTTAGATATGGAGTGAGCCAACACAAGCAGACATTACTAAGCTACAATAGATTAATAAACTATAGGTATTGGGACGAGGATAATATAATAAACCTAAGTGAACCTATAACTTACGAAGGTCTTACTGGAAATTGGATCGAATTACATCTTGGGTTTAAAGCGGAATTGCTTCGTAACCTTTATATGGGGGTTAGTCTACAAATACACCGTTTATTATCTGATAAGGACCCTGAGAACTTTGAGAATTTATTTATTCCAGGGTTCAACAAGGTACTGACTAATAACTCGTATGGCGCTGGAATAAACTATACCATCAGCTACCAGTTGCCTATCTATAAGAATTGATTAGCACTTAGTTGCTGTTTTACGCCAAGCCAGTTTCATCCACAGCACTCCTTGTTTAACTAAAAATTTTGGTGTAATCAAACTAGCTAAGATTGCTGCCATGAGTATCATCAGTACATAAGGAAGGTCTGCCAACAATAGCAAAACAAAGCGAAAGAAGACAAAAAGCACTGCAAAGCACAGCAGGTTTAGTAAGAAAACTTTTGTGTTTATATTCATTTTGCAGACATGATTTTATGAATTTTCTTCGTACCACTGTATAATTCGTATTTTACAAGTTTACTTTCTAATTTACCATTAAATAACTTGATGCGCCTTGAAGGTCTTAATCCAACAAATTTTAAAGCTTCCATATTAGCGGTAATAAACCACGCTTGCGACCCTGAATAGGATTGTTTTAGTTTATCACCAATACGTCCATAAAAGACATCCACATCGATTGGAAGGCGCTCGCCATAGGGCGGGTTAAACAAAATGTGAAGTGATTTTTCTGAATCTAATTTTTCTGTCCTAAAAAAGTCTTCTCGATCAATTTTGATAAAATCTTCCAAATTGGCATTACTGATATTTTGTGCTGCCTTTCTAATAGCAGAAGGCGCTTTGTCGTAACCCGTTATGTTGTAAGAAAATGTTCTAGTTTTATTAAGGGCAGACTCTTCTATTTTTTCATAAAGTTCATTGTTCCAATCTGACCACTTTTGAAAAGCAAATTCTTTACGGTTCAAATTAGGCGGAATATTACAGGCAATCATGGCCGCTTCAATCAACAAAGTACCACTTCCACACATTGGGTCTAGGAAATCAGAATCGCCGCGCCAACCTGATAGCATCAGTATACCAGCAGCCAAGACTTCGTTTATGGGTGCAATATTGGTAGCAGAACGATAACCACGCTGGTGTAAAGAAGCGCCAGAACTGTCGAGGGAAATTTCAACTATCTTATCGGTAACATATAAATGAATACTAAAATCAGGAAAGTCCTTGTCTACATTTGGACGTGAACCCACATGGTTGAAAAATCTGTCTACCAATCCATCTTTTGCTTTTTGTGCCACATACATACTGTTTTTTGGGTTACTTGTCATTACAGTAGCACGAATGGCAAAAGTGCTATTTTCGCTCATGATATCTTCCCATTGAATCCCATACATAGCCTGATATACTTCATTTATTTCTAAGATATTTCTTCGATGGATGGGTTTTAGAATGCGTAAAGCGGTACGCAAACATAAATTTGCTTTATACATAAAGCCTGTATCACCCACAAACTGTACATTTCGTACGCCAATCTTTACTGATTGTGCTCCCAAAGTCTTTAACTCCAGTGCCAATATCTCTTCCAAGCCAAATAGGGTTTTGGCTACCATAGGAAACAAGTCTGAATTGTTTTTATTCATAGGGCTAAAATAGTTTAAATTTGTATTATGATGGAAGACAATCCTGCTTGGTATCAGACGTGGTTTGATACTGCTTATTACCACATACTATATCAAGACAGAGACATTGCAGAAGCAACATTTTTTTTACAAAATCTCTTAACTTATCTCAAACTAGAGCAACATCAAAGCATTTTAGACGTTGCTTGCGGCAAGGGAAGGCATGCGTTATATCTAGCCTCGAAAGGCTATAAAGTAACTGGTACAGACCTAAGTCCTAACAGTATTTCCTCGGCACAAGAAGAAGCCAAATCTAAAGACTTATCGGCTAAATTTTATGTACACGATATGCGAATGCCCACAAATGAACAAGCTTCGTTGGTATTAAATCTATTTACTAGTATCGGGTATTTTGAAGATAAAAATGACAACCTAAAGGCCATACAAGCGTTTTATGACAGCACTGTTAAAGGTGGTCATGTTGTTATTGACTTTCTTCACGCATCAAGGGTAAAAGAAGGACTAATTACAGATGAAGTAGTTACCAAGGGGGGTATAAATTTTGTATTAAATAGAACTTTCAAATCAGGCTGGATACAAAAATATATTACTTTTATTCATAATGGCGTGTCTTATGGGTTTAAAGAACGAGTAGCAGCGCTTGATCTTGAAGATTTTAAACAGATGTTTGAGAAAGTTGGCTTTAGCGTTCAAAATATATTTGGAGACTATAATTTAAATCCATTTGAAACAGAAACTTCAGAACGTTTAATTTTGATAGCTAGAAAATAAATATAATTCTTCCATTTCTTTCAGTCATTCTTAGTGATGTAATCAGATGGCTTTACCAGAACAGGCATTTAAAAAAGAATTGTCAAGAATTCCACATGTATATAATAAAAAAACCCCCTAAGTAAACTTAGAGGGTTTTAAATAAGAAGGCGACGACATACTCTCCCACCAGTGGCAGTACCATCTGCGCTATTGGGCTTAACTTCTCTGTTCGAGATGGGAAGAGGTGAGCCCCAATGCAATAGTCACCTTAACGGTTTACACGCTACTTCAAAGTGAAGACGTGTATCGCAGTAGTTGGTGTACAACAAACTGCGCAATACAATCATATTGAGAATTAAAACAGATAAATAGCAATTGATAATAACAATAAAAAGAAAAGGTTGTTACGATAGGTTTATGGGTAATTAGTATCACTCGGCTATGACATTACTGCCTTTACACCT
>CAXHBH010000069.1:0-3146 GCA_964014735.1 uncultured Flavobacteriaceae bacterium
CAAAACTTAATAGCGACTTGAAAGGCATAACCTTTAAATCGAATATTATCAAAGCCTAGCGCGGAGAGTGCTTTGTTATTATAGCCTACAAACCCAGCTGTAGGGTCAGCAACGGGAAGCCCGGTAATAATTCTAACATACAGCGATGCGCTAAAAGAAAGAATAATTCTACTCAATGGCCATTTGCGTATACGAATGCCTTTTATATATCTTGAGCCCACTACAACATCCGCCCTATTTTCTTTAAGTAAAGCTAGCATAGGTGGTAGTGATTTAGGGGGGTGAGAAAAGTCTGCATCCATCTCAAAAAGATAATCATAACCCCTTCCCAATGCCCACTTAAATCCGTGGATATATGCTGGTCCAAGCCCTTCTTTACTTTTTCGCACTTCCAAATGAAGTTGGGTAAATGTTACTTTCAATTCACGTACCAAATCTGCAGTACCGTCTGGTGAATTGTCATCAACAACCAATATATCAAAGTGTACAGGCAAATCTGCAACGGCGCGTACAAGACTTTGGATATTTGCTGCTTCATTATAGGTTGGGATGATAACAACTGCTGAATTCATTAACAGCTAAAATACGCATTTAAATAAAGTAGATAACCCTTAAAAATTAGATACTTTTGTGTTATGTATGAACTGCGGGAACTTGGCGACCACTATTTTGGCCATTATTTAATTTTGGTCTTGATACTTCTTGCTTCTCTAAAATTCTTTAATCCTTGGCGTCTAAAGTCATTGATGCTTTTTTGGAATGCGGTTGGAAATACTGAGGAATTCAATAAGCCATTTAAGTTATCCCGTTGTCTTTCAATATTAACTTTTGTTTTAAGAAGCTTGGTCTTTGGCCTTATTATGAAAATTATGAAAATTAAGAGTTTTTATATTTCAAATTTTGATGAAGAAGTATTGTATTATGCCAGCGGTTTTATGTTTTTTTGGGCATTTAGGGTATTAATTGAGGGAATTTTTATGTCATTTTTTAAAAAGCAAGGAACGATCTTCAGGCTTTTTTATATCCGCTCACTAAACAAAGAAAAAATGAGCTTCCTTTACGGCTGTTTGCTTTTTGGGTTGGCTTTCGTTGGGTTTAGTGAAATAACATCTATTATTTTTGCCTGTAGCTATGTAATTATACTCTTAGTCATCCATATCAATATGATCAAATTATATTTTGAGCAACTCAATGCTAGGCATATCTATATTATTATGTATATTTGCGCCTCTGAAATTGCCCCTTTATGGCTAGTGTTACAAATACTGAAATTCTAACAAAACCTGCGAAAGTAAAAACCATTTTGGTATCACAACCCGCACCGTCGATTGAAAATTCTCCATATAACCAGCTTATTTATAAGCGAAAGGTTGTCATAGACTTTAGACCCTTTATTCACGTTGAAGGCGTGTCTTCAAGGCAAGTGCGCTTACAAAAAATTGATGTAACGCAATTCAGTGCCATTATTTTTACAAGCCGCAATGCAGTTGACCACTTCTTTCGTTTGGCGGAAGAATTACGCTACTCTGTGCCTAGTACCATGCGCTATTTTTGTCAATCTGAGGCAGTTGCATACTATCTACAGAAATATGTAGTATACCGAAAGCGTAAAATTTATGTGGGAAAACGTACGCTAGACGAGTTGTTAAAAGAAGTTATTAAATACAAAGATGAATCTTTTCTACTTCCATGTTCAGATAGGCTAAAACCAAGTATTCCTGAAAAGCTTGACGCCACAGGAATCAACTGGACTAAAGGTGTTTTTTACAAAACAGTTGTCAGTAATTTGTCGGATTTGAGAAATGTTTACTACGATATTTTAGTGTTTTTTAGTCCTTCAGGAATAGAATCCTTATTTCATAATTTTCCAGATTTTGATCAAAAAGACACCCGCATTGCGGTGTTTGGAAACTCAACAAAAAAAGCAGCTTTAGATAAGAATTTACGAATAGACATCTTGGCGCCGACGCCAGAAAATCCTTCCATGACAAAAGCTTTGGACGATTATATCGCAAAAGCAAACAAACGCTAGCTGTCAGGTACGCGCAAAACCAACAAGCAAACTGATCCATCCTATAATAAGCATTAGCCCACCAATGGGAGTTACAGGGCCCAAAATAGCTGGTAGACCAGTATCGCCATACATGGTTGAAATGGACAAGAGATAAATAGATATTGAAAATAGTAGGGTTCCAACTATAAATAGGCGAGCAGCTCTGCTTGTGAAATTTTGTAAGTTAGATGTTAGGCTTAAAAAAAGTAATGTCAATCCATGAAAAAACTGATAACGTACTCCTACTTCAAATGATTGAATGGCATCATTGGATAACATATCCGACAATAAGTGCGCACCAAAAGCACCTAAAATAACGGCACTTCCACAAAAAAACACACCCCATAGTTGCAATAGTTTAGTCCTCATTTTTATTTTCTTCTAAAATAGTTTACTAGTTTTATAAACCAATATAAAGATATTGAAAAAAGAAGATAAACAAGTTTCTTTAGATGGCATAGATAAAGCCATATTGCGTGTATTAATGGAAAACGCAAGAACTCCTGTGCAAGAGATAGCTCGACAACTCAACCTATCTGGTTCAGCCGTTCACCAAAGGCTAAAAAAACTTGAAGATGCCAATCTAATAACGGGTAGCTATTTGAAACTAAACCCTGCATCTCTTGGATACTCCACAACCGCCTACATTGGGGTATACCTAGACAAAGCGATGAGAAACCCTGAGGCAGTCGCACAATTAAAAAAAATTAATGAAGTGTTGGAGTGCCACTACACAACGGGCAAATGGAGTATTTTGATAAAAATTTTGTGTAAAAACAACGAACATTTAATGCAGTTACTCAACCATAAGGTCCAGTCTATTGAAGGTGTTTCTAGAACAGAAACTTTTATCTCTTTACACCAACAAATTGATCGTCAAATTAATATTTAACGTCTAGAACCGCCTACACTTAATGCAAAATATATGAGTGTAGCAAGTGAGCCTATTGCAGCGACAACATAAGTTCGTGCTGCCCAATTTAAAGCATCTTTTGACATAGCAAATTCACGTTGGTTGACCATATTTTTACGTTGTAGCCAAGCCAATGCACGCTTGCTTGCGTCATACTCAACAGGTAAAGTAACAAAACTA
>CAXHBH010000070.1:0-2994 GCA_964014735.1 uncultured Flavobacteriaceae bacterium
AAGCTTGCTGAATTGCAGGAAATTGCAAAAGAGCTAGGTATTAAAAAAATTACCGCATTAAAAAAAATTGAACTTACATATCGCATCATAGACCACCAGTCCACACTTCCAGATGAGGGTGATAAAAAGGAGGAGGAAAATGCGCCTGCTAATCCTGCAGTTGTTAACGACAAAAAGTCAGCTAGGGAAAAGAAAGACAACAAAGTGGCTAAGGAAAATAAACAGGATCACAAAAACGATAGGAAACCTGACTATACTGGGCATAAGCAAAAGCACAACAAGGGCAATAATAATACTAATAACAAAAAAAATCGTCACCAAAATGGAAACGATGGCCATGAAAAAGGGAATCATAATAAAGATCACCGTAACCGCTATCGCCAACCCGAATATGAGTTTGAGGGTATTATAGAAAGTGAAGGCGTTTTGGAGATGATGCAAGAAGGTTATGGCTTTTTACGCTCATCAGACTACAACTACCTGACTTCCCCCGATGATATTTATGTGTCTCAGTCACAAGTGCGTTTGTTTGGTCTTAAAACGGGAGACACAGTTTTGGGACATATTCGTCCACCAAAAGAAGGAGAAAAATATTTTCCCCTTATTAAGGTTTCGCTAATCAATGGTCTATCGCCCGACATCGTACGTGACCGTGTTTCATTTGAACACCTTACACCCCTATTTCCACAGGAAAAATTCAACCTTGCTGATAAACAAAGTACCATCTCAACACGTGTTATGGACTTGTTTTGCCCAATTGGTAAAGGGCAACGCGGTATGATTGTTTCTCAACCCAAAACAGGTAAGACAATGTTGCTAAAAGATGTGGCCAACGCCATTGCGGCCAACCACCCAGAAGTATACCAAATTATTTTACTCATTGATGAGCGTCCAGAGGAGGTTACTGATATGCAACGTAACGTTAAAGGTGAGGTTGTGGCTTCTACTTTTGATGAGCCTGCTGACCGTCACGTGAAAGTTGCAAATATAGTACTTGAAAAAGCCAAAAGATTGGTGGAATGTGGTCATGACGTGGTTATACTCTTGGACTCCATTACACGTCTGGCACGTGCTTATAACACGGTACAGCCGGCATCTGGTAAGATATTGAGTGGTGGTGTAGATGCCAATGCACTACACAAACCTAAGCGGTTCTTTGGTGCGGCTCGTAACATTGAAAATGGCGGCTCACTATCGATTATTGCTACTGCACTTACCGAAACTGGTTCTAAAATGGATGAAGTTATTTTCGAAGAATTTAAGGGAACAGGAAACATGGAATTGCAGCTTGACCGCCGTATCTCTAACCGACGTATTTTCCCAGCTATTGACTTGGTATCTTCAAGCACGCGTCGTGACGACTTGCTATTGGATGAAAAAACCATTCAACGCATGTGGATTATGCGTAAGTACCTGGCTGACATGAACCCTGTAGAAGCTATGGAATTTATCAGCGATCGTATCAAAAAATCACTCAACAACGAGGAGTTTTTGATTTCTATGAATGCGTAAACATTTTGTTATACTAAAAGTAAAAAGGCGTCTAAATGGACGCCTTTTTTTGTTAAATATGTAAAGCTTTATTAAAGTGTACTCAAATGCTTGGTAAGCTTAGACTTTAAATTAGCTGCTTTATTATCGTGTATGATGTTGTTTTTTGCCAACTTATCAATCATGGAAACAACGAGTGGGAGCTGTTTTGCAGCTTCTTTCTTTTTTTCCAATGCTTTGAAATCACGAATTGCGTTACGGGTTGTTTTGTGCTGAAAACGGTTACGTTGACGCTTGGTTTCGCTTGAACGAATTCTCTTTAAGGCGGATTTATGATTTGCCATAGTTTATATTTAGTAGCCCGTAGGGGAATCGAACCCCTCTTACCAGGATGAAAACCTGGCGTCCTAGCCGATAGACGAACGGGCCTTCCGGATTAACGAGGTGCAAATTTATATGATACCTAACAAACTTGCAACTTATATTTTGATTAGTATGATTTTGCAAATAAAACCCGCTGATTGGAGGGATTGCCAGAGTATACGCAACTGCCCTGCTCCATTTTTCCGTCAATAGGAATACAACGTATTGTTGCCTTGGTGGCTCCTTTAATTGCTGATTCGGTCTCAGCGGTGCCATCCCAGTGCGCGGCAATAAAACCACCTTTGGTGGCTAAAACTTCTTTAAAAGTGTCAAAATCATCTACTGCCGTGGTATGTTCTGACCTGAAATCCTTGGCACGATTCAACAAAGCATCTTGTATTGTCACTAAGGTGGTCTTTACTTCAGCTACCAAATCTTTTTGAGCAACACTTGATTTGCTTAGTGTATCTCTACGAGCTAGCTCAACAGTACCATTAGCAACGTCTCTAGGACCAATACCAATGCGCAAAGGCACTCCTTTAAGCTCATATTCGTTAAACTTAAAACCAGGTTTGTGTGTATCTCGATTGTCAAAATGGACACGGATATCTTCTTTGCGTAGTGCCTTCACAATTGGCGCCACTGCTGCAAAAACTGTTTTTTGCTCCTCCTCGCCTCTATAAATGGGTACGATTACCACTTGGTTAGGCGCTAATGCTGGCGGTAAAACCAGTCCATTATCATCGCTGTGCGTCATTATAAGTGCGCCCATCAATCGAGTAGACACACCCCAAGAAGTAGCCCAAACATGTTCAAGTCCACCTTCTTTTGTGGCGTATTTCACATCAAATGCTGTGGCAAAATTTTGTCCTAAAAAGTGTGAAGTTCCTGCTTGAAGGGCTTTTCCATCTTGCATCAATGCTTCAATGCAATAGGTTTCTACTGCACCTGCAAAGCGTTCAGCTGCTGATTTAACTCCTTGTATTACAGGAATGGCCATATGCTGCTCTACAAAGTCAGCATAAACTTGATTCATCTGTTTTGCCTCTGCTAGCGCCTCTTCTTCTGTGGCGTGGGCAGTATGTCCCTCTTGCCATAAAAACTCAGCGGTGCGCAAGAATAATCGGGTACGCATTTCCC
>CAXHBH010000071.1:0-2781 GCA_964014735.1 uncultured Flavobacteriaceae bacterium
TCTTTTCCAATGGAAATACATAATTGTCATCAATTAAATCGTTAGAAACGACTTGGTTTTGTCTTGTATCCCATGCCCAATTCTTAGCATTGCCTAGTGGTGGTGCGCCATTTGAAGTGGGTAAATATTTTGAAACTTTAGGCAATTCTAAAGGCAAGCAATTATTTGGAATAAGCCTCGGAAGACCCTTAACAAAATATATGGGAATGGGTTCTCCCCAATAGCGTTGACGGCTAAAAACTGCATCACGCAAGCGATAGGTAGTAGCGCCTTCGCCCATGCCCATTGCAGCTAAATTCTCAATAATTTTTTGGGTGGCATCAACGTATGAAAGCCCATTTAAGAAATCTGAATTTGTAATGATGGTCTTTTGCTTATCTGAAAAAGCCGCATGGGAAATGTCAACGCCTTTGAAAATATTTTTTATAGGCAGCTCAAAGTGCTTGGCAAAATCAAAGTCTCGTTGGTCTCCACAAGGAACTGCCATAACTGCCCCAGTTCCATAACCTGCCAATACATAATCTGCTATCCAAATGGGAAGTTTTTCTTTGGTAACAGGGTGGATTGCATAGGCTCCTGTAAACACACCGCTTTTGTACGAAACATCGCTCATACGTTCACGTTCACTACGTTGTGCCGTTTGAGCTACATAGTCGATAACAACTTTCTGTTGTGCATCGGTAGTAATTTCAGTTACCAATTCGTGTTCTGGTGCTAAAGTCAAGAATGTAACACCAAAAAGAGTGTCAGCACGAGTGGTAAATACTTCTATTTGGCTGTCACTGTTTTCTATTGTAAAACGAACGTTTGCACCCACTGATTTGCCAATCCAATTTCGCTGCATTTCTTTAAGTGGCTCGGGCCAATCAATGTCGTTTAGCCCTTGTATCAATCGATCAGCATAGGCAGAGATACGCATACTCCACTGTAACATTTTTTTTCGCTCCACTGGATGACCTCCTCTTTCAGAAACTCCTTGAATTACCTCATCATTGGCAAGTACAGTTCCTAAAGCGGGACACCAATTCACCTCAGTTTCTGCCAAATAGGTTAAGCGATAATACAGCAGGAACTTCTCCCTTGCAGTTGCGTCCATTTGTTGCCAGGCATTTGCAGTTAGTGATGGCGTTTGCGCATCACAAACAGCATCTAAATTTTGAGTTCCATTTTTTTCGAGATGTGCAACAAGTGTAGCTATCTTGCGTGCTTTGTCTTGTTTGTTATCGTACCAAGCGTCAAAAAGCAACGAAAAAATCCATTGTGTCCAGCGATAATAAGATGGATCTGAAGTGCGCACTTCTCGTGACCAATCAAAAGAAAAGCCCATGCGATCGAGTTGTTCTCGATAGCGCCTTATATTGATTTCTGTTGTTATGGCTGGATGTTGTCCTGTTTGAATAGCATATTGTTCAGCAGGTAGTCCAAAAGAATCATAGCCTTGCGGATGCAATACATTAAAACCGCTATGGCGCTTATAACGCGCTACAATGTCACTTGCAATATAGCCAAGGGGATGCCCAACGTGAAGACCAGCTCCTGACGGATAGGGAAACATATCAAGTACATAGTACTTTGGATTATCGGACGGTTGAACAACTTTATAGGTTTCTTTTGTTGCCCAAATCGCCTGCCATTTTTTTTCTATGTATTGAAAAGGATACCCCATGTGCACAATTAAGCAACAAAAATAACATTTTAAACATGAGCTTTATTTAAATGAACGAGATTTGTTCCGTCATATTTTCTATTTTTATGGCATTGAACTACTATGTCTGCTGCTCTTATATACAAACGTCGTCTTTTAGCCTCTTATATCTCTGTTGTAAGCAGCACTGCATTGGTACTTTTTGTTTTAAGTATTTTAGGCTATGTACTACTCAATAGTCAGTCTATTGCCAATTATTTTAAAGAACAGGTTGCTATGACTGTTTTTTTGGATGACGATACCAAAGAAATGGAACGCGAACAACTCACAACTACAATACGGTTGGCACCGTTTACCAAATCGGTTCATTTTGTGTCCAAAGAAACTGCTGCTGCTGAGCACAGTGCTACTATTGGTGAAGATTTTATGGACTTTTTAGGGTATAATCCCTTGCAAGATGCGCTGGATATTGGGCTTAAGGCTGAATTTGTAACAACCGAAGTGTTGGATAGCCTGAGTGATATCATGGAGCAAAAACCATTTATTTCTGAGGTGCTATACGATAGACCACTTATTGTTTTACTAAATAAAAACATTGAACGTTTTGGTTTTTGGTTGCTTGTTTGTAGTGCTGTATTTGTAGTGATTGCCCTGTTGCTAATTAATCACTCCATCAAATTATCAATCTATAGCAAAAGGTTGATTATTCAAACCATGTTACTTGTAGGAGCTAGGAAAGGATTTATAAGACGTCCTTTTTTGTGGAGATATATGTTTTTGGGTGTTGTCAGTGCAGCATTTGCGTTGGCTGGTTTTGCTGGTCTTTTAAGTTTTTTAGTTCAATTGGCACCTCAGATTGAATGGTGGGGTTCTGTTGAAAATATTGCATTGTTATCTGCAGGTATTTTACTTTGTTCGTTACTGATAAGTGTTGTCAGTGCTTTTTTTGCTACCCAAAGACACCTCAAATTGAATTACGATATTGTGTATTGATATGAAAAATGAAAAAGGGTTTTTATTTGGTAAGCGGGCCTACCGTATTTTGGGCTTAGGTATTATGCTAATAATATTTGGCTTTGTACTCATGTCTGGCGGAGGAAGCAATGACCCCAATGTATTTAATCCCGCAATTTTTA
>CAXHBH010000072.1:0-2770 GCA_964014735.1 uncultured Flavobacteriaceae bacterium
GGATGGTCTGCTCCAGCCTATTTTGAAACGCAAGTAAAAAAAATAGCGCCAGCACTGAGTAAAACGGCGCTTGGTGCATTTAGACAGGCAGACTATGTGGGTACTGTTGAAGGAGAGGTCTTTTATGTGGCATTAAGCCTACAGAAGCCAAATGATGAAGGTAAAAAAGCGCAAGCTGTTGAATTGGCAGGTACTGCAACTTTTGATGCGCCTGTGGTTTGGGGACCCTATGCCGTACACAACCACAAAACACAAGCATTGGAATGGGTGGTACAAGATGAGGAAAATCAACTATACTTGTTAGACACTACTGGAGAACTTGTTTGGAAAAAACAACTGGATGGTGCTATTTTAGGGTCCGTATACCAAGTGGATTTATACCGCAACAAAAGGCTACAACTGGCCTTCACGACAGGCAAAAGTTTTCAGGTTTTAGACCGCAATGGCAATGCAGTTTCGGGATATTCCAAAAAAGGTATGCGAACTTCTAGTACGCTTGCAGTATTTGACTACGACAAGCAACGTAACTACCGCCTAGTGTTAAGTAGCGGCAACACATTGAGCATGTATGATAGCCGGATGAAAAAGGTAAGTGGATGGCGTAAGACAAAGCTCGATAATGAGCTAAAATACCCTGCCAAACACATTCGCATTGGCAACCGAGACTATATTGCACTTGTGCAGAAATCGGGAAAAGGTGAACTGCTGCATCGTACTGGCAAAACACGCATAAAAATACCAACTGACGTCAAACTAACCCAAGACATTTACACCTATCAAAATGGTTTCGTGAGTGTTGACGACAAAAACAGACTTGTTCAAATCAGTACCACAGGAAAGCTTAGCAAAACAGCGCTTCCTTTTGAAACACGGTATGCCATAGGGGCAAATCGAAACACATTGGTCACAGTAACCGAAAACAAAGTAAGCATCAACAACCAATTGGTCGAGTTGGATTTTGGGGTCTATGCACCACCACAAATTCAGGTAGTCAACAACAGAACATATATCATTATTTGGGACAATCAATCTGATAAAATTTATGTGTTT
Organism: uncultured Flavobacteriaceae bacterium; assembly: GCA_964014735.1. GTDB lineage: Bacteria > Bacteroidota > Bacteroidia > Flavobacteriales > Flavobacteriaceae > UBA7446. The sequence continues at coordinate 1,051 of CAXHBH010000072.1, forward strand.
GATCGAGATGCGAAACTACTGGACAGCTTCCCTGTAATAGGCCGCAAATGGGCAATGCTAGGTCAGGCAGTTGCAGGGTCGGCTGTGTACTTAGCGGCACAAAACAACAGGCAAGAGTTGCGCTTCTACAAAATGCCCTAGGCTAAATCAGCCTCAAAAATTTTGGAAAAGTGCCCTTTAAATTTCTTTATCACTTGTTGCATATCGATAGTTGCACCTAATTCCTGTTTCATTGAGGTAATGGACTTGTCGGCTATCCCGCAAGGGATGATGTAATCGAAAAAAGACAAATCTGTATTTACATTTAGTGCAAATCCGTGCATGGTTACCCAACGACTGGTGCGAATTCCCATTGCGCATATTTTGCGAGGATTAGTCCCGTCTACATCTATCCAAACACCCGTTTCCCCCTTACTTCTACTGGCTTCAATATTATAATCAGCTAGCGTTGCAATAATGCATTCTTCCAAAAAGCGCAGGTACTTGTGTATATCTGTAAAAAAGCATTCCAAATCTATAATAGGATAACCTACTAACTGCCCTGGACCGTGAAATGTTATATCTCCACCACGGTTAGTTTTAAAAAAACTTGCGCCTTTTTGTTTCAACGTTGTGTTGTTGACCAATAAGTTGTTCTTGTCCCCACTTTTGCCAAGGGTATATACAGGTGGGTGTTCAACAAAAAGCAAGTGATGTTTGGTTGGCGTTTGGTCATCTGGGTTTCGGCGGTTATGGATTTTTTGATCTATTGTTTGCTGAAACAAATCCTGCTGCAAGGCAGTTGCTGCTTTATAAGTCACCAATCCCAATTGGCGGACTTGCACTTTTGGCTTAGAGCTCATAATCAAACGGTCGGTTGAGAATAATCAGTGCGCCTATAACTCCAGGTACCCAAGCACAAAGCGTAAGTAAAAAAACGATAACAAAAGAACCGCATCCTCTGTCAATTACGGCTAGTGGGGGAAACAAAATGGCCAATAGTACTCTAAATAAACTCATGGTAGTTCAAAGATACAAATTCGTGATATCTTGAGAACTCATACGCATTGGTTATCTTTGCCAAAGAAAAATTTGAGATGCAAGAGCTATCAGAACAAGAACTTGTCCGTAGAGACAAATTAGTTAAACTTCGTGAGTTGGGCATTGACCCTTATCCAGCAGCTGCTTTTGACGTTTCGCACTACGCTACAACTGTAAATGAAAAATTTGAACAAGGCTTAAAGGTACGCATGGCAGGGAGGCTTATGTCAAGACGTGTGCAAGGAAAAGCCAGCTTTGCCGAGCTTCAAGATGCCACAGGCAGGGCACAGCTCTACTTCAACAGAGATATATTATGTCCGGACGAAGACAAAACCCGGTACAATGATGTTTATAAAAAACTACTTGACATAGGTGATATTATAGGTATTGAAGGCAGCATGTTTACAACGCAAGTGGGAGAAAAAACCGTTGAGGTTCACCAGCTTTTTGTGTTAAGTAAATCGCTGCGTCCTTTACCCCTGCCCAAAGTAGATAGTGAAGGCAACACCTATGACGCATTTACAGATGCTGAGCAACGTTATCGTCAACGCTATGTAGATCTGATTGTAAATCCACAGGTGAAAGATGCTTTTGTCAAACGTACCAAGATTACCAATACCATTCGTTCTTTTTTTAACGACCGTGGTTATCTGGAGGTTGAAACACCCATATTACAACCCATTCCTGGTGGTGCTGCTGC
>CAXHBH010000073.1:0-2750 GCA_964014735.1 uncultured Flavobacteriaceae bacterium
TATATATATTTATTGGTCGCATTCAAAACGGGTGAAGTTTTATTATCAAGGGGGCTTGACAACAAAAACAACACTAATTAAAAACATTAATTATTATAAAATTTTAAACTATGGGAGTAGGAGGTGTTTTTTGGGGAAGCATTGCCATTTGTGTATTGTTTGCCCTTACGGCATATGTGGTAGAGGAATATATAAAGTAATAACGTAAACGCCTAACCATGCTTAAAAAGAATTGTTTTTATAATTGGGGGCTTTTTTGCGTTTATGTTTCATGCAAAACCACTATCTTAATTAATTATTAAAATACCTAAAGAATGAAAAAATCAATAGTTGCCATACTACTTTTTAACCTAAGCTTCGTTCTAGCACAAAATTTTAGGGGACTTGATAAAAGCCCCATGGACAAGGCAACTTTTCCAGCGAGCCACCGCATTTCAGACAAAATTGTTTCAATTGCATATAGCAGACCACAACTCAAAGGCAGGGCCTTTGAAGACATCGTCCCGTTTGGGAAAATTTGGCGAACGGGTGCTAACGAAGCCACAGAACTTCGCATATTTAAGCCCATTGAAATAGGTGGTGTTGAAATTCCAGAAGGTACTTACGCTATTTTTACGATTTTTGAATATGAAAAAATGACATTTGTTATCAACAAGGCTAAAAATCTTTGGGGTGCATACGCTTATGATAGAGATAAGGATCTATTGCGTTTTGAAGTTACAACCACAACGGTTGAAGATAATTTAGAAGCCTTCTCAATGATTTTTTCTGGGGGTGATACGCCAAAGCTGCATTTGGGTTGGGATAATACTAGAGCAGCAGTCCCTTTTAAAGTCTTGTAGGCTTATTCCATAAGGCTTTTGATCATACTATTTCTGAAATTCTTAGGTGTCTGTTTGCGGTGTAATTTGAAAAATCTGCTAAAGTTTGAAAAATTATTAAGCCCGTATTCATAACATACTGACTGAATATCTAAATCACTCTCTATTAATAATTTAGCAGCGTGGTTCACACGATACTCATTAACAAACTGAGTAAAGGTTTTTCCAGTATTTTTTTTGAAATAAACCTCGCGTTGCGGGGTTATTTCTTACTTCGTGAGCAGCCAAGAAGAGGATTGGATTTTGTCGCCGAGACCATCAATAAGTTCAATACCCAGTCTTTTGCAAACAGGACGTTCAGGTATGGTGTCGTTGTTTTGATCTCCCCCATTAGCAAAAGCCAGTTGATATTCATTACCAAGGTCAGTGTATATTTTAGCTAGTGTTTTACATACGGTTCGGTCTAGGTCTACAGATAATATAACTTTATCGACAACGCCAAAATTTGAAACAATAATCATCCGTTCTTTTTCGTCTTGAAATTCTTTAGATCCCTTTAAAGCACGTTGATGGTCTGAATTCACAATTACAAATAAGGCGTCGCCGTGTTTTTTTGCATTGTGAAAATATGCTATATGGCCTTTGTGTATGGGGTTAAAATAGCCACTAACAATTATTGCTTTTTTCATAAAATCGTTTATTTATATTCGATTGTTGCAAGCTAAAATACAGCTTCGCAAAGCATTAAGCAACAAAAATTCGCTTTGTGTGTTTTTACTGATATTTGTTCTTTTTTGGACAATCAAATCTTTTCGTTTCTGAGTTAACATGGCTCATTTGAGGGCCTTTACAAAATTCATGCTATCCAATCAAGAAATAATAAGTTAATTTTATATTTTTACGCTAACTTTAAATCTGAACCGTAATGGCATTTGATATTGCAATGATTAAAGCTACCTATGCTCTTTTGGCGGAGCGCGTAGAAGCAGCTAGAAAAGCAACTAACAAACCGCTCACTGCCTCTGAAAAAATATTGTATTCTCATCTGTGGGAAGGCGCAGCAAACCAAGTTTTCAAAAGAGGTGTTGATTATGTTGATTTTGCACCTGACCGAATCGCATGCCAAGATGCAACCGCACAAATGGCCCTTTTACAGTTTATGCAAGCAGGTAAGCCCAAAGTTGCTGTGCCTACTACGGTACATTGTGACCACCTTATTCAGGCTAAAGACGGAGCCATTACCGACTTAAAGTCTGCCAACAATACTTCTGCTGAGGTTTTTAATTTTTTACAATCGGTATCCAACAAATATGGTATTGGGTTTTGGAAGCCCGGTGCTGGAATAATCCATCAGGTGGTTTTGGAAAACTATGCATTCCCAGGTGGTATGATGATTGGAACAGACTCACACACTGTTAACGCCGGCGGGTTGGGGATGTTGGCCATTGGAGTTGGTGGTGCAGATGCCGTAGACGTTATGGCAGATATGCCCTGGGAGTTGAAGTTTCCCAAACTTATCGGAGTGAAGCTTACTGGAAAGCTCAACGGTTGGACAGCGCCAAAAGATGTAATTCTGAAAGTAGCTGGTATACTAACTGTAAAAGGAGGTACTGGCGCCATAATCGAATATTTTGGAGATGGTGCCGAATCCATGTCTTGTACAGGGAAAGGAACCATTTGTAATATGGGTGCCGAAGTTGGTGCAACGACCTCGACTTTTGGTTATGATGCCTCAATGGAACGCTACTTGCGTGCTACTGACAGAGACGATGTAGCAGATGCTGCAAATGAGGTTAAAGAACACCTTACTGCTGATCCAGAAGTATATCTAAATCCAGAAAAGTATTTTGACCAAGTCATTAAAATTGATTTAAATACGCTAATGCCACACATCAACGGTCCTTTCACGCCAGACTTAGCTACTCCAGT
>CAXHBH010000074.1:0-2410 GCA_964014735.1 uncultured Flavobacteriaceae bacterium
CGGTTATTAGCATTGCGCCATATTTTAAAACGCTGATGAATAAATATGTCATGTACTATAAAGTACGCTAATCCATAAGCAAATATGCCTATACCCATGGCTAGCCCAGGTGCAAACCCATACTCTCCCCACAATATGACACAGCCCACGCTTACAACTGCGTAGAAAATGAAAAATAAGTCATTGCGTTCAAACCAAGAGTTGTGATCTTTTTGGTGGTGATCTTTGTGAAGAGACCACAAAAAACCATGCATGATATATTTGTGACTAAACCATGCCATAAATTCCATAAAAAAAAATGTTAGAAAGAATATAGCAAATTGGGTAATTAGGGACATGGTATTTGCTTATAACAAATTAAACTGATAACGAATAAAAGAACGAGCTAATACATCAATCTTTTGATAATTAGGCACTCGTATTCTTTTAGATTTTATTTGAGTAGATGGGGTTTTTTTAAGTTTTTTGAGTAAGCGTAGATAGTATTTGTATGCCGTATAGACACCAAATTTGGCTTCGTCTGGTAATTGAAAGATTCCATCCAGGCCTGCGTTAAAGTCAGCTTCAATTTCATTAATTATGGCCTGTTTTGAATCTTCATCAAAGGCATTCATATCTACGTTAGGGAAATATGAACGCTCTAATTGTTCATGATCAGTTTTTAAATCTCTCAAGAAATTAACTTTTTGGAAAGCCGAGCCCAGACGCATGGCAGAAGCTTTCAAAGATTCAAATAAGTCAACATCTCCTTTAACAAAAACCTTAAGACACATCAATCCTACTACGTCTGCAGAGCCGTATATGTAAGCCTTGTACTCTTCATCATTCAAGTATACTTTCTTAGATAAATCCCAATACATGCTTTGCATAAAAGCATTTATGTAGTCACGGTCTATATTGTAGCGGTGAACCGTCTCCTGAAAGCTGTTCAAAATTGGGTTTAGGCTTATTCTTTTCTCCAATGCTTCGTCCAAAGATTGCTGAAAACGTGCAAATAATTCCGTTTTATTATAATCGTGAAAGGTGTCAACAATCTCATCAGCGAAACGTACAAAACCGTAGATGTTATATATGTCTTGACGGATATTGTTTGAGATTATTCTTGTTGCTAGTGAAAATGACGTACTGTAAGTATCAGTAACCAATTTACTACTTTGATGAGAAACTTGATCGAATAGTGCTTTCATATTTTTACTTAACACATGTAAATATAAAATAATTATCGTCTCAATTTACCATAAGAGTATAAAATGCTTAATACTTACTAAACAACATTCAACGCGTAAATCACATCGTCAATAGAACTGAATTTACGTATCTTTTGAGGTATTTTATTTGAAATATATTGAACTTGATAGCCTAAAATCCACAATTCACTTTCAATATTTTCAATGATTTTTGAGGAAAAAGTATTTAAATATGAATCTATTTTATCCTGAGCAGGCTCGATGGTGAAATAGGAAATGAAGGTAATAGGCTCTCCTATGTCAGCGAGATTACTCAGACTTTCAATTGGAACTGACTGTCCCAAGAAAACACATTGAAACCCATTGTTTAGCACTTCATACTGCAAATACAGCAAACCCAACTCGTGAATTTCATTATCGGGTAGAAACAAAACAAATCTCCTATCAGTTCTGCGAGTAGATTTTTGTTGTAAGTCTTCACACATGGCATGAATTTTTTGCTTTACCAGACTTGTAATAAAATGTTCGTGTGAGGGGCTAATAGAATTTGTTTGCCAAAGTACGCCCAACTCATTCATTAATGGAACAAATACATTTTTGAAAACCTCGCCGAAAGAAAACTGCTCTAGTAAGTCGTTGAAGGTTTTGGTAAATAATCTTTGGTCGAAATTAATCATGGCAAGCTTAAACAGACCTATGGACCAGTCATCTGCATTTTTGTTAATAGTAAGCTTGTGTACATTTTCATTTATCTCTTGCGGACTGAGTAATGCTATCTTCGAAATTTTATAATCATTATTGTATAACAGGGTGACGTTTAGGAGTTTCTGAAGATTTTCAAGATTATATAGACGTATGTTGGTGTTGGTTCGTTCGGGCTCAAACAGGTTGTATCGCTTTTCCCAAATGCGTATGGTATGTGCCTTGATTCCAGAAAGGTGTTCAAGGTTTTTTATACTAAAATTACTTTTAACGCGGTCCATTTGTTTAATGTTTTATAAACAATATTAAACAAAATTACAAAAAAAACATCAATAAATGAATGAAAATAAAAGGAATGTACAAATGTGCGCACGAGAGGAATCGAACCTCCACGGGATTTAACTCCCACTAGGCCCTCAACCTAGCGCGTCTACCAGTTCCGCCACGTGCGCGTATAAATGAGGAAGTGACTTGGCTGGGGTTCGAACCCAGGACCCTCTCCTTAAAAGGGAGATGCTCTA
>CAXHBH010000075.1:0-2313 GCA_964014735.1 uncultured Flavobacteriaceae bacterium
CCCATTCGCATGGCTATTGGTGCGTTTGTTAATACAAAGCTCGCACCTTCTTCATGCACACGTTCTGCCGTTTTCCAAGCAATAGAATTTTCATCTAATGCGCCAAAAATGATACCTCTCTTTCCTTTAAGTAATCCGTAACTCATATGTTGTAATTTAAATTATACGTTTCGTAGCTCACGTGCATGCACACGGGCAGACGCCTTCACGTCTTTACCACTAAGCATTTCAGCAAGTTCTTCAATTCTATCTTCTTCGTTTAAGGGTGTTAAAAATGTTTGTGTAGATGCCCCGATCACCTTTTTATAAACCTTATAATGGGCATCAGCTAAGGCTGCTATTTGTGGGAGGTGCGTAATGGAAATTACTTGCATGTGGCGACTCATTTCATGCATACGCTTTCCCATGGCTTTTGCCATTTCGCCCGAAACTCCTGTATCAATTTCATCTAGAATTAAGGTCGGGAGTTGGGATTTTTCTGCCATAATTGATTTGATAACCAGCATTACGCGAGATAATTCACCACCAGAAGCAACTTTATTCAATGGAGCAAAGTCAACGCCTTTATTGGCAGAGAACAAAATCATGGCATCTTCAGTACCATTGGTTGTGGGTGTATTAAGGTTTTTAAGCGATATAGAAAATTGAACGTGCTCCATTCCCAAATCACGTGATCGCATGGCAAGTGCTTGGGCAAGAGGATTGCAAGCCTGCTGCCTTTGGATATTAAGTGTTCTCGCAGCCTTATCTAGCGAAATTTTAGCATGTGTTGCTTGTTTTGATCTGGTTTCTATTTGTTCACCCAAAGCCTCTGCACCTTTGCATAGCTGCTGTAAATTTGCGCGTTTTTCAATGAGTCCCTCTTCATTTGAAACATGGTGCTTTTGACATAGACGATGAAGGGTGCTTAACAACCCCTCTAACTCTCGTAAACGTGCTGGATCGTCTTGAATAGCGTCACTGAGTTGTTGTGTTTCGGCAATAATATCAGAAAGTTCAATTCGAACGCTAGATATGCGTTCATAAAGAGATTGGTATGCTGCACCAAGATTTGTTATTTTATCCAATAATTGGGAAATGCTAATCATTTGATCTTGAACACCATGATCCTCGTGATTACTTATGGAAACAACCTCAGCAAGTGCAGATCTAAGTCCAGTAGCATTTTTAAGAATATGTACCTCCGACTCTAAATTTGATATCATGTCAGTAGTAAGACTAAGCTGTTCCAGTTCATTAAGTAAGAACTTATGATAATCCAAAGCTTCGTCGGACTCACGCTGACGCGCTTTTAAAGTTTCGAGTTCTGTATTTGAAGTATGCCAATGTTTGAATGCGGCCTTGTATGCATCAAGTGATTTCTGATTATCGCCAAATGCATCAATAAGACTTAGGTAAAAAGTTGGATCGGTGAGTTGAATGGTTTGCCGTTGGGTATGAATATCTACCAATACATTGCCTACTGTTCTGAGGGCGTCCAAAGTAACAGGCGTATCGTTTATAAATGCACGTGATTTTCCAGTTGCGCTCAATTCCCGACGTATGATAGTATGTCTTTCATTGTCCAAATCAGATTGGTCAAAAATGGTTTTAACTTTGTGCTTTTCAATATCAAATGTAGCTTCCACTATACATTTTGAAGCATTTGATCTGATGGTAGACAAATCGGCTCTTTGTCCTAAAATAAGAGATAATGCTTGTAATAAGATGGATTTTCCAGATCCTGTTTCTCCTGTCAGTATAGACAACCCATTATCAAAAGAGACCTCCAAGTCTTCAATGAGTGAAAAGTTTTTAATAGAGAGAGAAAGTAGCACAGTTGTATATTGTCAATACTTCAAATATAATGCGTTTATATCACTTAAATACATCAAGTTATTAACGCGTGATACGGCCCCAGTAGCCAGACATGCTAGGTACAAATTGATTTAAAAAACTAAGCAGTGCTTTGGTCTGAACTTCCGGACCGTCACTATAAAGCTGGCTTATCTCTTCGGCTTTCGCATCAAAAAAAGATTGAATCAGGTATGCATTGGGTTGTCGACGCATAAGATTCTCTAGTGTGATTAACTGTGAGGCGATGATTTCCTTGGCTTCTTTAGGCGCATCTGTCATCACATCCAAGCCATTGCGGTGGTAATTGTAATTAAGGTTTCTAAAATCATAAAAAGCGGATGATGTCAGTGCATCAATTAAGTCATAACGCCCATTCTGACCTTGATTGGCTTGCCAACCCGGTGCCTTGCTTGCCTGCGCCGCGTTGGCAATGATTCGTGCTCTTTCAAAATATACCGTACCACCAAGAGGAGAAAA
>CAXHBH010000076.1:0-2179 GCA_964014735.1 uncultured Flavobacteriaceae bacterium
ACCCTCTTTTTTTGCGTCTTACTTTTGCCATCAAAATGGGAACGTCAAACCTTTTACCAAGCCGTTCGGCACCCGTAAATACGGGAACCTCATGACCAAAAAAAGTACGGAAATAATTTTTCTTATTGTTTTGTGGAGATTGATCTGCTGCAAAACCAATAACTGTTAATTCTTTTTTGCGCTGCATCGCTGTAAAATCATGAACAAAATTCTTTCGTGATATTAGAAAAGAGCCGTGTATTGAACGCACCTTTTTTACATAATTGTCAAAAAATGGGTTTTGTAATGGGGCATAAATTCCGTGTGGAGTGTGTAGAGTATGGTGACCTATTGATAATAACCATTCAAAATTTCCGTAGTGACCAGTCATTACAAAAACAGACTTTCCTTTTTTAGCATACTTTTCTAAAAGTTCTGGATTGGTTATGGTAAAACGACGCATCATGGTCTTTTTTGACATGCCTCGTACTTTGATCATTTCTAAAAATAAATCACACAAATAGCGGTAAAACTTACGTTCAATTGCAAGAGCTTCTTTTTTTGTTTTGGCTAACCCAGAAAGCTTGATGTTTTTACGAACTACCTTTTTACGATAACCTGTAAGGTAATAAAGTAAATAGTATAGGACATTAGAGCAAGAATATAACATCCAAAAAGGCATTAACGAAATAAGCAACAAAAACGGAAATGTAAAGATAAAAGTGAGTCGCTTCATTGCTCCTAAAATAGGTATATGTGCTTAGAGCAATATTTTCTCAATGGTAGGAATGAAATCATTAGCGTGTCGCTCCTTGGCAATGACATTACCGTTTTCGTCTAAAAGAAATAATTGGGGTATGGAGTTTACACCATATGTAGCTGCGATTGGGTCATCCCAACGTTTTAGGTGAGATACATGTATCCAATCTAACTTATCATTATCAATTGCTTTTTCCCATGATTCCTTACTTTTATCAAGTGAAATACCGACTATGGCTAAGCCATTATTTTTGAAGGTATTATGCACCCTGACTAGGTTAGGACTGTCGATACGACAAGGACCACACCAAGATGCCCAAAAATCTAAAATGGTTAGTTTTCCAAGTGAAGCACTTAATACAATAGCTTCATTATCGACGCTTGGCGCAGAGAAATCAGGTGCTTTTTCACCAACATTAACTTCGCTTTCTTCACCAGCCTCTTCTAGACCCTGAGATTCAACAGGTGAAACCAGCTGATTAATCTTTATGGCAGATTTTGTTTTCTTAATGGTTTTACTAAAGCCTTTATAAATTTCGTAGGCCTCTTCATTTTCAATGACCTTATTTGTGATTAATTGTATCAATACCATTGCAGAAATATAAGAGTCTGGATTGGATTTGGTATAATTTATTTGAAAGTTGTTAAACTTATCTTTCATTTCATCGAGTTGTTCCTCTAAATCTTTATATCCTAAACTGTCGCGAGATATCATCGCATTTCTCATTTCGTTTTGAATGTCATAAAAAGACTTAAATAATGGATTTATCTCATCGATGTAGCGTTTAAAAGCCACGTTGGTTTTTGTTCCGCTCACTTTTGAAGTTTGAATACTGTCTTTGTATATCTCAACTGTAATTTCCCCTGGCTCAACAAATATTGGTACTGAACCTCTAATACCATTTACCCATAAAGTTTGATAATCTGGTATTTTAGCAACACCCTCATAAGAAGTTAGACCGTCTTTTACCAAAAGCGTATCAATAACATTTGGTTGGTCAGCCTCATCAAAGTTAACAAGGAATATTTGATGGTCATCTTCTACGTCAGCAGATATGTTGATGATGTAATCTCCGGAAGATGATTGACAAGAAATAAATAGTATTATTAAAGTAGTTAGGAAAAGCTTTCGCATTGGAAAAATATTTCGGCTAATTTATAAAAAAAGGAATTTAAATTGGGGATTTACTTTAACGCCATTAATGTATTCAAATACAATTCACAACCATTGTTTTACGTTGACTCTATATATTCGTACTTTTGGAAAAAATATTTAGATGGCAGGAAGTACTTTTGGAAAAATATTTAGGCTTACCACCTATGGAGAGTCGCATGGTGCAGCTCTTGGAGGTGTTATTGACGGCTGTCCAGCTGGTGTAGCAATTGATGTTGCGGCAATCCAAGAAGATCTTAACAGAAGACGGCCTGGACAATCAGCTAT
>CAXHBH010000077.1:0-1867 GCA_964014735.1 uncultured Flavobacteriaceae bacterium
TAATAAATATATAACTAATATTTAAAATAAAATTAACAAATTTGCCTCAAAATTAAAACTAATGTGTGGAATTGTATGTGCTTTAAATGTAAAACAATCAGCCGAGGAACTTCGGCCGCAATTGCTAAGGATGTCCAAAAAAATTCGTCACCGCGGACCAGACTGGAGTGGTATCTATGCCGATAATTATGCCATATTTGCCCATGAACGCTTGGCTATTGTCGATCCAGCATCTGGAAAACAGCCTTTGTATAGCCAAGACAAAAAACTTGTGCTAGCGGCAAATGGGGAAATATACAACCATCGTAAGCTTCGAGCTACCACTCCTGATTATGCCTATCAAACAGGTTCCGATTGTGAGGTTATTTTGGCCTTATACCAACAAAAAGGTGCTGATTTTATCGACGATTTGAACGGTATTTTTGGTTTTGCACTCCATGACGCCGAAAATAAAGACTTTTTAATTGCAAGAGATCATATGGGTATTATTCCTCTCTATTACGGATTTGATCAAGCAGGCACACGCTATGTGGCCTCAGAGCTTAAAGCATTAGAAGGTGTTTGTCATACTATTGAGGTCTTTCCTCCAGGACACTATATGACTTCAAAAGACGATGCTCCTCAAAAATGGTATACACGTGATTGGGAAGATTACCAAGCTGTAAAAGACAATCTGACAAGTATAGAGGACTTGGGCAAAGCACTTGAAGATGCGGTTCACCGTCAGCTTATGAGTGATGTACCTTATGGTGTTTTGCTTTCAGGCGGCTTGGATTCCTCCATTACTTCAGCATTGGCTAAAAAATTTGCCAAAAACCGTGTTGAGGCAGACGATAAACAAGAAGCTTGGTGGCCACAGCTACACTCTTTTTCTATAGGTCTTGAAGGTTCGCCTGATTTGGCAGCTGCAAAAGTCGTTGCAGACCGTATTGGTACGGTTCATCACGAAGTAACTTTTACTGTACAAGAAGGTCTAGATGCCATACGAGATGTTATTTACCACTTGGAGACTTATGACATTACAACTGTTCGAGCTTCCACACCAATGTATTTGCTGGCGCGTGTTATCAAGTCTATGGGTATTAAAATGGTACTTTCAGGCGAAGGTGCAGACGAAGTATTTGGTGGTTATTTGTATTTCCACAAAGCACCCAACCCAGAAGAATTCCACAAAGAGACCGTTAGGAAGCTAGAAAAACTATATCAATACGATTGCTTAAGAGCCAATAAATCACTTGCAGCTTGGGGTATTGAGGGTCGTGTTCCGTTTTTGGATAAAGAATTTATGGACGTCGCCATGCGTATTAATCCAAAGGATAAGATGATTACCCCTAAGCGTATGGAAAAATGGGTGCTTCGTAAAGCATTTGAAGATGAATTACCAGAGTCTGTTGCTTGGCGTCAAAAAGAGCAGTTTAGCGACGGCGTTGGATACAGTTGGATAGATTCCCTCAAAGAATTAGTAGAATCGTCTGTAACAGATGCGCAAATGGAGCAGGTAGGCCATAGGTTTTCAGCGCAACCGCCAAGGACCAAGGAAGAATATTTTTATCGCAGCATTTTTGAAGACCATTTTCCATCACAAGCAGCAGCGCTAACAGTGCCCTCTGTTCCTTCAATAGCATGTAGCACACCAACCGCATTGGCATGGGATGCATCTTTCCAAAATGTTAATGAACCCTCGGGGCGTGCTATAGGTAGTGTACACGTCGATGCTTACGAGTAATTCTTACATTTTTTGTTGATAACTTGACTAACGAAAAGCCGCACTATTAGAATTAAAGTGCGGCTTTTCACGTAAATTTGTGAGATTAGCTTTTATTCATAATTTTAACATATGAGTGACCAATCAAACCAAAATTATTCA
>CAXHBH010000078.1:0-1856 GCA_964014735.1 uncultured Flavobacteriaceae bacterium
TTTCTTGGAAAATGGCGGGACTTCGTTTGCGAGCAGCCTTATGGGTCGTTATATGATTGGATGCGCTTCCTTGGCGCTGAGAAAAAGCAAGGGGTTATAAATGTGAACGATGCTTTGTCACTCATACAAAAGGTCAGCCTTAAATCGTTCGAGGGCGGGTGGAGATGTGTAATTATCTGGCATGCTGAAAAACTCACTGTTGCTGCTTCTAACAAACTATTAAAAAGCATTGAAGAGCCTCCTGAAAAAACTTTGTTTTTGCTTTTATGCCCTGATGCATTTCAGCTTGTTGCAACCATTAGATCGAGGTGTCAACGAACAAGCTTCGGCAGTATTGACCCAAAACTTATCGCGCAGCATTTGGAAAAAAATGGGGTTGCGAAAACATTGTCTGCTGATACTGCTGTTCAATCAAAGGGAAATTTAGGAAAAGCATTGGGGCTGGTGGGTCAACAAAATGAACTTGAACAATATGAAGATTGGTTTGTTGCTTGGGTACGTGCTGCTTTCCGAGCAAAGGGAAATAACGCAGTGGTAATAGAGCTGTCTGATTGGAGCATATCGTTGGCATCCAAGGGCATTGAAACACAAAAGCAATTTTTGTCATTTTCCATACAAATGTTTCGCGCTGCCCTAATGAGTCATTATGGATTAGAAGCTATTGCAAACTTTTATCCTAAGTCAGGTTTTAAACTTGAGCGCTTTGCTGCTTATATCCATGGTGCCAACATTTTGCCCATCATTACTGAGCTAGAAAATAGCGTTTACCATCTTTCCCGAAATGGCAGCCCACAAATGATTTTTACCGAGCTCTCTTTTAAATTAACACGCTTACTACACACAAACCCATAAATTGGCCCCGTCTATTGTGTTTGTGGTTCGTTATAGTTTTTACTTATTTGTTTTTGTTCCTTTTATTGGCGGTAGCCTTGTGTTTTTTATTACCTGTTGGTAAGTTGATGTTGCGCTCAGTAAAGTCGCTTAAATCGCTTTATTTGGGTTTTTGGAAGAAAAAAGTAAGTGACGAAGTGTTTTTAGTTTGTGCGCCTTTGATGTTTGCGTATAGTCCTTTGCAAAAAGCCTTAACCCAGGGCACTTTGGCATTTTGATATTGTTCAGAAAGCAAAGAGATATAAAATGCATCCCAATACATGTTTTTTATTTCAGCCAAAGCAAAACCTGATTTACGCCCAAGCAGCAAAATGGAGTGCTTATTATAATGCCAGCGGTGGCGGGGCACGTCATATGCTGCCCAATATGATTTGTAATGTTTGGCACCCCATGACCCTGTGTTGGGCATGGCCAAAACCAAAGTGCCTCCTGGCTTAAGAGATTTATAAAGTGCGTCAAGTGAATCTTTTGGGTTGTTTAGGTGTTCAAAAACATGCCACAGTGTAATAACGTCAAATTGGTTTTCTTGAAGTGGTTTATCTATTGTCTTAAGCTGTCTTTGGTTAAGTATTTCAATTGCGTCTGAGGAAGTCTCATAAACACAAGTATCCCATCCTTGTTTTTGGGCGGCAAGGGCAAATTCTCCATTGCCTGCGCCATAATCTAATAGCCGTCCCTTGGGTGCGTGTTTACAAATCCAGTTGAGTTTGGTCTGGATATTGATGCGCTTGACGAGTGTGTATATTTTAGCGGTTAGGCTATAAGACCGGGTTTGGTGTGACGCGTATCCAGATGTTGGATAGTATTGTTTTAGCTCCTCTTCGCTAAGTTCTGGTGTAGTCTTAAGTGCTGTTGTTTCATTGTCCAGAACCAATTTGAACTGAGATTTGCTGACAAGATGGTCAATAACAGAAAATGGTTTCACGTGGAACAATTAGCGCCCCATATACACCAGCAAAACGGAA
>CAXHBH010000079.1:0-1660 GCA_964014735.1 uncultured Flavobacteriaceae bacterium
AGATCAGTGAAGGTCTCGTGGGCTCGGAGATGTGTATAAGAGACAGACTCAGGTGGCAGATAGCGGTTCTGAAATTGTGTTGAGCGAAACAGTTAAAATTAGATTTGATGCATCGTTAGAGCGAGATATGCCTTGGGAATTTAAACCGGTTCAACGGGAAATCGAACTTCAAATCGGAGCTACTGGTTTGGCTTTTTATGAAGCGTACAATCCTACGGACAAACCAGTTGCTGGAACGGCTAGTTACAATGTGACCCCTTACGAGGCTGGGGGCTTTTTCAGCAAAATAGATTGTTTCTGTTTTGAAGAGCAGGTATTAATGCCTGGTGAGCGTGTTCAAATGCCTGTAACATTTTTTGTTGATCCCGAGATAGTTGAGGATCGCGATGCCAAGCACACCAAGGTAATCACGCTGTCTTACACTTTCTATGAAAAAGACATCACATCAGAGCCGGATAAGGTCAGTTCAAATACGCGAAGTAAATTCAATCAGCTCCTAAATAAGGGGAAACAAAATGGCGCATGAAAAAAATCACGATTATCATATTTTAAACCCTTCTATATGGCCCTTCATTGGTTCAATCGCAGCTTTTGTAATGCTTTTTGGAGCCGTAGTTCTGTTTCATAGCGATAACCCTTGGATGTTTGTTGCAGGTTTTGTTGGTGTGTTATTTGTCATGTATGTTTGGTGGTCAGATACAGTAAAAGAAAACCAAGTTGGTGATCATACACCTGTAGTTTTGATTGGTTTAAGATACGGCTTCATACTTTTTATAATGTCGGAAGTTATGTTTTTTCTTGCGTGGTTCTGGAGTTTTTTTAAGCACGCAATGTATCCAATGGGTGATATGAGTCCCTTGCAGGATGGTCAATTCCCTCCTGCGGGAATAGAGGTCTTTGATCCTTGGCATTTACCACTAATTAATACTTTGATTTTATTGTGTTCTGGAGCAGCTGCAACTTGGGCTCACCATGCAATTGCTCATGACGAAGATAGAAAATCTATGGTTCAGGGTCTTGTTGTGGCGGTTGGCTTGGGTGTTTTGTTTACAATTTTCCAAGTATATGAGTACCAGCATGCGGCGTTTGGTTTTTCAGGAAACATATATGGAGCAAACTTTTTTATGGCAACAGGGTTTCATGGTTTTCATGTGATAGTAGGTACCATTTTCCTTGCGATTTGTATGCTACGAGCAATGCGTGGACACTTTACCAAGGATCAGCACCTTGGTTTTGAAGCTGCAGCATGGTACTGGCACTTTGTAGACGTCGTATGGCTGTTTTTGTTTGCAGCTATTTATGTATGGGGAAGCGTTGGCGCCACAATTCACTAAAACGTTGTATAGATATTTTGGATTACTAATCTAAGTGAATATTTATAGGAATGCGCGCTGCTTTTCGCGCGCTTTTTTTTGGATTTAAATTTATGCCACATAAGTTTTTTACATGGTTATTTATAAGTTTAGGACTATTGTTCTACTCCTTTTAGGGCAGTGGCAGTTAGATAGGCTCGTTTGGAAGCGATCTGTTTTAGAGGAGATTGAAAGTAAAGTTTCTGGATCGCCCCAGTCTTTACCGTCTGATGTTAAGGAAAGTTTGCACAAATATATGCCGATACAGCTTTCTGGAAAAATAAAAGGAAGTTTTATCAAAGTAATGG
>CAXHBH010000080.1:0-1534 GCA_964014735.1 uncultured Flavobacteriaceae bacterium
ATCTTGTTCCCATTCTAGTTTTTAAATAATTATATAAAGTAACTTGAGTGGCCCAGGCAGATTTTGTTTGAATAAATTTCTCAAGTTCATCTAAATTTTGAATTTTTTTCTTTGGAATGAACGCTTTAAACATAGCGAACAAATATGTTTTTAAATCTTCAAGTTTTAAATCTTTCCAAGTTAATTTATATTTTGCCATGTTTATCTGTAAGTGCGCCAATTATATCTTAAAAAAGTAAGTAAATAAGTACCTAATATGATCAATTTTTAGGGTTTTCAAAGCTCTCATAATGGTTATGGTTTCAATCAGTTATAACTAAATAGAGAGGTATAAATGTCAAATCAAGAAAAACACTGGGAAAAATCCAGAGGTTTGCTATTCATTACATTGGCAATCTGGTTTGTTTTCTCAATTGGCATCTTTCTCTTTGGAGCTGAAATGAACGAGGTCACAGGACCTTTCGGTTATCCTTGGACATACTGGTTTACATGCCAAGGATCTCTTGGTGCTTTCGTAATCCTAATTTTCTGGTTTGCGAATAGACAAGAAAAAATCGATGAAGAGTTCGGCTTTAGCGAAAGAGAGGACGAATAATGATTAAAGGTAATTTCATAGATAATTTGCCTAGAGTTTATGGGATCTATACTGGAGGATTTATAGGTTTCATAATTGTAATGGCAATTGGTGAACAGATGGGTATGACAGCTAAAGCGATTGGTATCGCTTTTGTTGCATTTACTATATTCATCTATGCATTAATCGGTTGGCTATCAAGAACAGCCCAAGCAGATGCATATTACGTAGCTGGTAGGCAAGTACCAACAGTCTTCAACGGAATGGCGACTGCAGCAGACTGGATGTCTGGTGCTTCATTCGTTGCAATGGCGGGTGGTATTTACTTTAAAGGTTACGGATATATGGCTCTACTTGTAGGTTGGACTGGTGGTTACGTGCTTGTTGCATCTTTATTAGCACCATACTTAAGAAAATTTGGCTGTTATACAGTTCCAGATTTTATAGGTACTAGATACGGTGGTAATTTAGCTAGATTTAGCGCAGTTGTAGTTTTAACTGTTGCTTCATTTACTTATGTGACTGCACAAATTAACGCTACAGGTACTATTGCATCTGTTGCACTTGATATCCCATTCCAATACGCAGTTTATGTTGGACTTATAAGTATTTTATTATGTTCAATGTTAGGTGGTATGAGAGGGGTAACTTGGACACAGGTTGCACAATATATCGTACTAATTATAGCTTACTTACTTCCAGTATTCTGGATCAGTAACAAAATGGGTGCGGGTTTCTTCCCTCACTTTATGTTAGCTGACGAGGTAGCTAGAATTGGTGAATTAGAACAACAGTTCGGTTTTGTTAAAAACGCAGCTGCTGATCTAAAATCAGTACCTAAAGGCTTAGCAGGAATAACTAAAGCTCACTCTGCAGTTAACGCTACACCTTGGGCATTTATTTCATTAGCATTAGCGATGATGATGGGAACAGCTTCATTACCGCACGTGATGATGAGAT